>JAITDU010000048.1 GCA_031282405.1 Coriobacteriales bacterium
CCGCTGGCTTGTGTGGTTCGCGAGCGGCAACGGCGTAGTCGTGCTTTGGGGTGTGAAGTTGAGCAGCTACAAAGCCAGAGCGAGCGTTTAGGCTAGAGCCAGCGTGAGCGTTTAAGCGATAGCTTAAGCCAGCGCTAGACGGTGATGCCCCCCCCCCACGGCGTAATGTGTGACTACATTTCTTCCCTCTCCAATCTTAGTTGTAGTGCTTCCAACAGACCCTCAGTACTCCGAGCAGGACTAATCATACCACAACCCTACGTGTACGTATCAAGTGGCCAATTTGTCCAGCTGCCCGAGCAATTTCCTGCAATTTCCTGACACGAGTTTATATTTTTGTTGACAATTGTGACACAATTAGGTACACTAATGCTCGGAGGTGACCGGCATGGACTTTTTTACCGTACGGGATTTGCGAACTTCTCCCAAAGTCGTGTGGAACACACTAAAGGAGAAGCGCGAAGCCATCATTACAAACAATGGAAAACCGTCAGCAATACTACTCCCTATCGGCGATTCTGATTTTGATGACGTACTCGCTACCATACGACAGGTAAACGCAAGGCGGGCGGTCGCCCGCATGCAACGGGCCTCGCTTGAAGCAGATCTTGACACCCTGTCACTTGACGAGATTAACTCAGAAATATCCGCCATGCGAGCAGGCAAATGACATGCAGGGTCCTGTGATGAGAAGAGTCGTCATTGATACTAACGTACTCGTCTCGGCCCTGCTCAATCCCGATGGAACTCCCGCCCGCGTCCTTTCCCTGTTCCTTAATGGCAAAGTCGAGGCGTGCTATGACTCTCGGATTCTACACGAGTACAAAGAGGTACTTGCGCGCCCCAAGTTCCCGTTTGAGCAAGTCGATATTGACGCACTCGTGAATACGTTTGAGAGAGACGGCTTTGTGATTGCTCCTGAGCATACCGACCATACATTCTCTGACGATGCTGACAGAAAGTTTTACGAAGTTGCCACGACGGCAGAGGCAGTGCTGATAACCGGAAACAAAAAGCATTTTCCCAGCGAGGCGCGCGTGCTTTCTCCGCTGGAGTTTTTGAGTGGGTAAGACTGTAACAGTGAGATGGTGTACCGTAGAGTCCTTAGTGCATTCAGTTTAGAGCACAAGATGATAGACCTCGTAGCCGGCATTTGCATCATAGGCGATGTCACCACTCTCGATGGCAGCACCATAATCGTTTGCCGTCGCCACTTCATCAAAACGGGTCAGTTTGTAACTAACGCCAATGAGTGGCTTGCCAGCATCATAAATGCCTTCGGGGCAAAAGGCCAAGTAAAACGCGTCGGCAGTGGCGGCTGTGGCATCAGAACCTAGAGGAGCAATATAGTCAATCATCCAGAAGGGATCGTCACCGGTAGTCGGCACCGCGTACTCCTCGCCGATCAGACGGGCGGCTTCTCTATAGAGTTTGAAGCCATCGGAATAAGCATAGGAAGACAAATCTAAATTCATGATTTGGGAGTGCTTGAGAGAAGAAAAGTCATCGTCTCCTTGCGCAAAATATAGGGCAGCATCATTGCCGGCAAAATCCCCCCGGGCCCAGGCTTCATCAATGACGGTTTTCACGGCTATGTTTATATCACGCGCCTGCATCTCCCACTGTTTATCCTCCGCTTTGCTTATATAGCCCGTAAGCGCCGGGATAGCAATAGCGGCAAGTATGCCGAGAATAACGATGACGACGATAAGTTCAACGAGCGTAAAACCTTTGCGGGTTTGTGTTTCACTTTTTGCATAAGCAACCCTGCTTTGTGCAGGCGAGCAGATTGGCTTGAAAGAGCTGTTTACTCGAAACGAGCGTATAGGCCATACGTGAGTGAGAGCAAACGGCGCTTGAAAGTCAAGATGCCGCTTGCACAAAGCAGGGCGCAAAAAAACCGCCTGTTCAGAGTGAACAGCGGCGGCAACGTGATTGAACTTCGAATTGTGAGGATGGGGCGCTATAGAGCAAGCACAAGCATTTAAGCGAGAGCTTAAGCCAGCGCTAGTACGAGACGGTGATGCCCCCCCCCCCACGGCGTAATTTGTAACTTCATTTCTTCCCTCTCCAATCTTAGTTTTCGTGCTTCCAACAGACTCTCCGTACTTCTAACGAAGCTTAATGGTACCACAGATTCGTGCTTGTATACGTCAACGTGTCAGATTGGTTAGTGCAGGCACGTATGCCACGGCCTTTAGCCGAGGCGCCTGGATTGCCACACTCCCCTGAGAGCTCAGGGTGACGGAGTAGCACATTCTAGCTCAGGCGCAACCCCAGTGCTTTAAGCTGTTTGGCCTCTACGGTCTCGGGCGCGCCCGTGAGCAGATCCGTACCACTGGATGTCTTGGGAAAGGCAATGGCATCCCGTATCGAATCGAATCCACCCAATAGCATTATCAGGCGGTCCAGGCCGAGTGCAATACCGCCGTGCGGAGGCGCGCCGAATCTTAAGGCATCGAGCAAGAAGCCAAACTGCTCGGTAGCCTCTTCCTCGCTAAAGCCCATGGCCTTAAATACCCGCATTTGCAGATCGCGATCATGGATACGCAACGTACCGCCCCCTAATTCGTATCCATCCATGATCAAGTCATAGGAATAGCTGCCGCAGGCAGCAGGATCGCTCTCCAGCTTGGCAACGTCCTCATCCTTGATACGCGTGAACGGGTGATGGTTGGCCACAAAACGCTTGGCTTCAGCGTCGTACTTGAACATCGGAAAGTCAACTACCCAACACAGGCGATGGCCCGTGCGCTCAAGGCCCAGCACATCCGCCAGGTAGAGGCGCACCGCGCCGAGCACATCGCTTACCACGTCGAAGCTGTCTGCCGCAAACACCACAAGGTCGCCGGGCTCAACGGCAAGTGCGGCCTTAACCGCAGCCAACACTTCAGGACCCAGGAATTTGATTATCGGAGACTTTTCCGTACCGTCCCTCCCAAAGGCTATCCAGGCCATGCCCTTAGCGCCATGCTCCATGGCTACAGAAGCTATTCTGTCGATCTCGCCGCGCGATAGCTCCCCCGCTGTTTTGACATTAATGGCCTTGACCACTCCCCCCTCTGCCACTGCCTGACTGAACACTTTGAATCCACAGTCGGCCACCAGGGCAGAGATATCCTCAAGCTCAAGGCCAAAGCGCAGGTCGGGTCGGTCGGTACCAAAGCGCGAAAGAGACTCTGCGTATGATATCCGTGGCAGCGGAAATTCGACCCCCGGCTGTATCCCGGTCATAACCTGATCAGGCACACAAGACGCATTCTCGTTGACACCAACGCCAGCATCAAGGCCGGCCTGCTTAACCCGAGCGACCTCCCCGCCAACGCCAACGTCGACACCAGTCTGCTCAGTCTGTTCGGCCTTTAGACCGATGGCGGCCAGTACCTCAACCAGGATGTCTTCAGTCATACCCAAAACATCTGCTTCGTTAACAAAGCTCATTTCGAGGTCAACCTGCGTGAACTCCGGTTGACGGTCAGCGCGCAAATCCTCGTCTCTGAAGCACCGGGCTATCTGATAATAGCGCTCAATGCCACCTACCATGAGAAGTTGCTTGAAAAGCTGAGGCGACTGCGGCAGAGCATAAAACCGGCCATTGCCCAGCCGGGTCGGCACGAGGTAGTCGCGAGCACCCTCGGGGGTAGAGCGGCCCAGTACGGGTGTCTCAATCTCGATGAAGCCACGCTTGTTAAAAGCGCCGTGGAGGGCAGCAGTAACGTCGGAACGCAGTTTGAGGGCAGCCATGACCTCCGGGCGGCGAATATCGAGGTAGCGCCAGCGCAGACGCAAGGCCTCATCGGTCTCAATTCCGTCCTCGATAGGAAACGGCGGCGTCTCAGAGCTATTAAGAACGGTGCAATCGCTGAGCAAAACCTCTACAGCACCCGTGGGCATATCCGGATTGGCTGTGCCCTCTGGCCGCTCACGCACACGGCCGCTTACAGCAATCACCCATTCGGGACGCATCTTCTCGCCTAAAGAAAACACCGTATTAGAGCAATATTCAGGGTCAAACACACACTGCGTCGTACCCGCGCGATCGCGCAAATCCACAAATATCAGTCCCCCATGATCCCGACGATGGGCCACCCATCCGGTCAACACGACCGCACGGCCAACATCCGGTGCCCGCAGTTGCCCACAGGTATGGCTGTGCATGCTGTGCTTGTTAAGAGAGTCGCTCATTGGCTGGTATCCTTACTGTGTTCATGCGATACGGATGATAGGGGCGAGGTTGGTGATAAGAGTCTCGTGACAAGAGCGTCAAAGGTCAAAAGCTCCTCGCTGTGTGCCGTCATCGACCGCAGCTTGAAATGTCCCTGTGCCAACTCATCGGGGCCGATGATGAGAGCATAACGAGCAGCAGCCTTATCGGCCACCTTGAGCTGCGATTTGAGAGAGCGTCCTTGATGATCCATGTCCGCACTGATGCCGGCTTGCCTGAGCCGCGCAACAATCGTAAAGGCGCTATGTTGACACTCGGCGCTTACAGTTACCACAAAGACATCCGGGCCTCGTGGGTCCTCCTCCACAATCCCGAGGGCTTCTTGTACGAGCTTAACCCGTTCCAAACCCACCGCAAAACCCAAACCGGGGGTTGGTTTGCCGCCAAACTCTTCGAGGAGCTTGTCATAGCGCCCGCCACCTCCGATAGCGTTTTGGGCACCCAGGCCGGCGTCAACCTGGACTTCAAACACGGTCCTTGTATAGTAATCTAAACCACGGACCAGCCGAGGATCTTCAACAAAGTCAATATTTGCTAATTTTAATAGCAATTTAACAGTCTCATAATGTTCTCTGCAAGGGCCGCAGAGCACGTTGGTTATGAGCGGCGCCTGGGACATCACCTGCTGGCATTCGGGACTCTTACAGTCAAAAGCCCTGAGCGGGTTACTATCCGCCCGCCGTAGACATTCCGGGCAGAGCGCGTCGCTGTGTGCAAGAATGAATTCGCGCACCTGCTCGCGATAGGCCGGCCTACAGGCGTCGTCTCCCATCGAGTTAAGCTTGAGTGTCAGAGCCGCATGCGGTATGCCCAGTGCATCGAAGTAGTCCATGAGCATTATCACGACCTCGGCATCTACCGTAGGCTCAACAGCACCCAGACACTCCACACCTATCTGATGAAACTGCCTAAAACGGCCCTTTTGCGGCCGTTCATGGCGAAACATCGGGCCAAAGTACCAGAGCTTGGCAGCCGGCGAGCCTGGGGGTACAAGGTTATGTTGAACGACCGCTCGAGCCACGCCGGCCGTACCCTCCGGACGCAGTGCCAAACGCTGCTCTGGTTTAAGCGGTCTGCTCTCGGCCAGTCTTAGGGTGGCATCGGCCGAGAACACGTTATACATTTCCTTACCGACGACATCGGTAGCCTGACCAATACCTCGGGCAAAAACCTCGATATTCTCAAAACAGGGAGTCTCGATCAGCTTGTACGCATACCGCTCAAACACCTCGGCGGCTGTCCGGACAAGTCTGTCCAAGGTGTAAGCTTCGCCAAACAGCAGATCACTCGCCCCTCGAGGGTTTTGCAGACTCATGCTTGTTTCCTCACGGTTGTCTTCCCTTTGTTTATCCTACGACCTTGTCACTGCGACACGGCTGGCCGTTCCACAGCGGCTTTGTGGTCAAACCTACAGCCATACGCAGTCGTACCACTCGCACCGTATTTAGACACAACGCATTGCCGGGTACAGCACTTGCATAGGGTTGAAGCGGTATATTGTGCATCCACATATCCCTATTGTACCGCATGGTACCGCCAAAGGGAGCGCGCCAACCACATATCGAACCTACCAATCCGAGATGTGCCCTACCCTAACGTGTTCTTTTGTTTTATAATCTGCTTAGTATTACTAAATTAAATTGTGTGAGGTGGCACCCTAGGCAGATTAAAGGACTACGGGCGTATTGTGCCCAACCATCCAGGACGGACACAGGAGAATACTATGGGAATCGATATCCGCACGGCTCGGACGACGATCGTTGATGAAGTCGATGAAGCAGTCGATGAGCTGATCCGGGAATTGGAGCTGAACACACTTAAAGCGCAAAGTGTTGCCATACTGTATTGCCATTATGACTACGTGGACAGTGGTATCATCGAGGCACTACACCAGCGTCTGGGATTTGATGTGGTCGGTATGACATCTACCTCTAACGGTACCGAGCAGAACTACGACATGTATGGACTCAGTGTCGCCGTACTCACCAGCGATGACGTTGGATTCGCGGCTGCTATGACCGAGAGCCTCACAACCGATACCTATAAATCCGCTATAACGGCCACCTACGAACGGGCGCGCGACCGCATAACAAAAGACCCGGCCTTGTGCTTTACCTTTTTGTCTTATATAGAAGCCATCACCGGTGCCGAGATGCTGCGTGTCTTCGACCTGGCCTGCAAAGGCGCTCCATGTTGGGGTTCCAGCTCCTCAGGTGTCGACTTGTTTTTTACCCATTGTTACACTATCTATAACGACCGCATTGTCCAAGACGGCTTTGTAATGCTGCTATTGGATGGTGATGTCAAGCCGCAGTTCATCATTGAGGCCATCCCCGACGAATTAATATCAGAAGTACGCGGCGTGGTCACAAAAAGCGCCGACTACCACCTCGCCGAGATCGACGGCAGGCCGGCTGTTGAGTTCCTCAACTCCTTTGGACTCAACGCTACCAAAGACAACCTGCCCGCAACATCGCCTTTGATGGTGTACTATAAACGAGCCGTTGAGCCAGTCGCACTGGGCGTTTACACCGTGTTCGACGACGGCTCGCTCCTTGTGGCTGCCAACATCGAGGAAGGTGCCACGCTGGCTATTGGCAGTATCACAACCGAGGGGATACTACAAACGGCCAAAAAGTGTATGGAACGCGTCAGAGCCGTCCCGAACAAGCAAGGTGTCCTCATTCTGCCCTGCTGCTCACGCTTTTTTATGCTGTCTCCGAATATGCACGCCGAGCAAGAACTGATTCGTGAGGAATTGGACGAAAAAAAAGCACCGGCACTGATAGGCTACTCGGGTGGCGAGATATGTCCGGTGCAAGACGAAAGCGGAAACCTGGTCAATCGCTTTCATAACTACACGATAACCGCATGTGTGCTGTAAAGGATACGGCAGCCGCCCAAAAGACCGCTGTAGACTACCAGCTTAAGGCACAAGAGCTGGAGCGGGAATTAAAGGCTGCCCAAAAAGCTGAGCGTAAAGCAACGCGCGAAGTCAAACGACTTAAGCAGGCCGTAGCCAACGAACGCACTATCGCCATCCAGCGACTCAACGAGAAGGCCGTTTCGACCCATCTGCAAAAGGAACGCGACCGCTATCTCAGGCTCGTGTTGGCCAATACTCCATCAATAATATTATTCCTGGATAAAAATCAAAGGGTCGTATTCTGTACTGACTTTTTCTTGGAGAAGGCGGGTTATCGAGATTTCAAAGAAGTCAGCGGCCGACTCTACGATGATGTCTTAACCCGGCTCATCCAAAAACAAGATCTCAACGCCTTACAGGAAAAAGCTGTCGAAACGATTCGATCGCACGAATCGATCGATCAAATCCTACACAGTCGGCCAACGCGAGAAAGAACCATAGAACAATACAGCGCAACACTCACGCCGATGTATTCAGACGAGGAGCATGGCCTCGATTTCCTTTTGGTATTAAACAACATCACCGCAATTGAGCAGGCCCGCGAACAAGCCGAAATGGCCTCGCAGGCTAAGGGCGATTTTCTCTCCAATATGAGTCATGAGATTCGCACCCCGATAAACGCTATTGTTGGCATGACAACAATAGGCAAACGGGCGACGACTACAGAGCGTAAAGACTATGCCTTAAATCGAATAGAAAACGCCTCTCATCATCTTTTGGGCATCATCAATGACATCTTAGACATGTCGAAGATTGAGGCCAACAAAATGGAGCTATCGTTGGTAGAGTTCAATTTCGATGGCATGATACAGCGCGTCATCAATGTCATCAACTTCAAGATCGAGGAAAAACGCCAGCATCTATCGGTGTACATTGACCCGACGATCCCTCACACGCTGTATGGCGATGACCAACGCCTGGCTCAGGTAATCACAAACCTGCTGGGCAACGCCAATAAATTCACACCCGAAGGCGGCTACATAACCCTGAGTGCAAATGCGCAGGAATTGAGCGAGGATACCTGTCAGATCAAGATCTCGGTCACCGATTCTGGCATAGGCATTGCGTCCGAACAACAAAAACACCTGTTCAGTTCCTTCAGTCAAGCCGATGCCAGTACCTCGCGTAAATTCGGTGGCACAGGTCTGGGCCTGGCCATCTCCAAGAGTATCGTCGAGATGATGGGCGGCAGCATCTGGGTCGACTCCGAGATTGGTAAGGGCTCTTCTTTCAGTTTCGTTGTCAACCTCATGCCCCGCGATACCGTGATGTCAACACGCCTGCGGGAGGGTGTCAACTGGAACAATCTGCGTATCCTGGCAGTGGACGATGATCGGGATATTCTGGATTATTTTAGAGAAGTTGCCAAAGCCTTCGAGATCACTATTGATGTAGCCCTCGGCGCCACAGAGGCTCTGAACATGATCGATGAAAACGATAGTTACGACATCTACTTCGTGGATTTCAAGATGCCTGACATGAATGGAATCGAGTTGTCCAAAAAAATCAAATCCCGTGTCGGCGAGCGCAACGTAATCATCATGATAACCGCTGCCGATTGGTCAGACATCGAACACGATGCCAAAGAAGCAGGAGTGGAGCATCATATCCAAAAACCATTGTTCCCTTCGTCGCTGGTCGACAGCATCAATGCCTGCATTGGCGCCAGTCCGATTATCGAGAACACGACAGAGACCCTGGAGGACGACGAGGCGCGCGACTATTCTAGCTTCAAGATATTGCTGGCAGAAGATGTGGAGGTCAACCGCGAGATCGTCACCGCTCTCTTAGAACCCACTAACCTGGTGATCGACATCGCCGAGAACGGCAAACGCGCCGTGGAGATATTCAGCGAAAATCCCTATAAGTATGATGTCATCTTTATGGATGTACAGATGCCAGAAATGGACGGCCTTGAAGCCACCCGTCAGATCAGAGCGATGGATATATCAGCGGCCAAGAGCATCCCGATCGTCGCTATGACTGCCAATGTCTTTAGAGAGGACATCGAGCGCTGTATAGCGGCCGGCATGGACGACCACGTGGGCAAACCTATAAATCTGCCCGATGTTTTAGCAAAGTTGGACGAGTATCTGCCGGTGATGCACCGGGCCTCGCTCAGCGATACCGTCCTTCATGTGAAACAAGAAGCAAAGACAGTCGCGGAGCGCCGCTGAGGAGCGCGTCAATCCAGCTCGAAGTGTTTAATTCTCCCGCTGTATTCCGCCAGCAAAAACTGTTTTGCCGTCCAGGATATCCGAAAACGTCATCGAGCCAAGGTAGTCCTTGAGTAGCTGTGAGGCACCACCCCAGATCTCATGGAATTCGCAGCAACCATCACGCGGACACCAGCCGGGTTCAGACAGGCAAATCGCCACTGAAACCGGACCTTGGAACACCTCAATGAACTCCAACAGCGTCAGTGTTTTTGGGTCAACCGCTAAGATCATACCACCCCGGGCTCCGCGCACGGTCTTGACCATACCATGCTTGGTAAGCTCATGCTGGATGCTGCGGGCAAACGAATACGGCACATCCTGCATCTGAGCGGCCTCTTTTACCGACAAAGGGCGGCCTGCATTTTTCAAAAGTGCCGCCATCAACCTGATCGCGTAGTCGGTTCTTCGACTAATCTCCAATTTTTCTCCCTGATTATCAAGGCAATCGACACCGGGCCAGAGACGGCCCGTCACTGTCGTGCCACCTGCGAGTCGTCCTCCCCCTCACCTTGGTCCAATTCCATAATCAACTGATTAGGATCCAGACCACCCGCAAAGATATCCTCTTCGAGCTTTATGGCAAAGCGTTCAACAAGGTAGTCCTCAATATGCTTATACGTTGTGCTTTCGCGGTCAATGAAGTCCAACAACTGCTTAAGCACATCTTCAAGCGTGACCATTTGATGGCGTTGGTGCTTGAGCGATTCGCTATAAGCATACTCGACAGCTCGGCGACAAGATAAGATCAACTCATAACGCGACAGCGTACCACTCAATGAGGCCAAAAGTGACAGGTCCAAATCGTGGAATGAGGGGTGGTCTTGGGAGAAACGTCTGAGCACATCAATACGCTCGCCCTGATTGGGTAAATCGATGCCGATCTCGCGCACAGGTCCAATCAGACCGTCCAATTCCTCTCCGAGAATCAACGGCTCTGTCTCAACCGAATTGGCGGAGGTCGCTATGACAAACACTCCACCCCTGGCCTCAAGGGCGCCAAGATAGCTCAATATCTCGCCTTTTAACGAGCGCCAACCTCCGCCCGAATGCCGCTCGCAACCCAAAGGGGGCCGAGGATGATGACCAAAGCCGGTGCTACCGTCGCTGGTCTTGAAACCCATAGGGCCATGGCCGTTGCTCAAGGCCTGCTCTTCTCCCCAGAACAGGTTTTGAAGAATGTCGATGTTTTGAATAACCAGTGTGCAGGGATTGGGTAGCTCGGGTATCCGTGGTGGGCCAAAGACCGCGCGTCTTACGGGGGCCATGACCTTGATGGTACCATCGCCGTTGTCGTTGATATCCACGATCATCATCACGACCGGCCAGCCGATCTCTGTTGCTGTAGCCTGGGCAAAAACGCCGTTATCCTCGCGCGACGGGCCAGAGAACAGGAAATTCTGGCTGAGCACCGGTCCGACGATGCCATGAAACGACTCGGCTTGTTCAATAAAACTGCGCGTGGCCTTATCGTTGGGGTCAACAATACCGAACTCGCGCATCTTGGTCTTAGCGATATCAAAACCGGCCAGTTGACCATAGCGAATCTCAAAGTGAGCATCATCAGTGTCCTGCTCCAAACCGGGTTGGGCGGGTTTGGACGCTTCTTGGAGATTAGCTCCCGGCGCACCGGCCATAAGTTTGGAAGATAGTTCGTTGAGATCTATTGCCCCGCCAGGCAACGAGTTATGGCCGATGATACCGGCGGCAATGCCCTCCAAGTCCACACCGGCCTCTCTTAGTTCGTTGGTCAAAGACAAAGCCATATCCTCGATATCGGCCTTATCCAGACCAAGCCCGGCCAACTGCTCAATGGCCAATCCCTGGAGCTGTCCCATGGCCTCCTTGGTCTGTTCAGTGGAGTTATAGGGGATAAGATCGTTGAATATGGCCTCGGCTGTAGAGCGGTCACCCTGCTCGCAGGCCAACATCCACGCCTGCCTAAGCCCGGTAAGAACGCGCTCATTAGGGGCACTCCCCTGCTCAACAGAAGCTTCAAAGGCCGCACAGTACAGGTGAATGGCCAAACGCTTATTGCCGTCTTTATGAGCATTCACGGCTGAATCGAGGAGGAAGCCAGCCCGGCTGCTACCAAAAGCACCCCGCTGGTTGTTGCTATCTGATATATCCGGTATATCCATGAAACCGTCCTTGTCAGCCGTCCTTGTCGGCAATCATCACTATATATACAGGTTATACCACAACTGTCAAGCATACGTCTCATATGTTACGGGAACATCATCCTTTAGTAACGTGCGCGTAGGTGGATGTTACGCAAATTTAACCTATTCAAGCGCCAGGCGCATAGACGCGTTATTGACATCAATGCTGTTGAGAAAGATCATATCCCCGTACCGGTCCCACGAGTGGATACCTGCGAATGGACGCTATGTGAATTTAACAAAACACAGTACCACAAAGCCGGAAACCACAACCGTAGTTGCCGCACTCATTATTTTTTTGGGCAGCCGGTTTAAGCACTTCTCGCTCCACGGATAGATGACCCACGTATAAAACGTGGCCAGAGCCCCCAGCGCAAGGTCGTTGACGAGCCAAGCCTGGCCAAAAACATTCAATGGCAGGTTAGAATTATCCCAAAGGGGATAAACGCCAGAGGAATCCGGTCGATTGAGCAGAAGCCCCATCACAAGTTCCATGAGCAGACTCAGCAGGGTAGCGGCCGCAAAGCAAAGCGCGACGGCAGCCGACTGGCTCTTAACGAATCTGCTGAGCAGATCCTTGAAAGGTACCAGAATATACGCGTTGACCACAACACCGATGCCATATATTAAAAATGGGTAGAGCCAGTCGTCCCACACCAATGATTCAGGATCATATACATCAAAGAAAATACGCATAAATGTGGAATAGATAATCTCGAGCCAATGTCCCAGGAGCGAGAATACGCAGAAATATATGGCCAGATTGCGCCAAGACGGTCGACGCAAAGGATACAGTCGTCCAGAGTCGGGCTTATCGTCATTGGGTTGTTGTGGGGCAGATTGGCCAGAAAGGAGTTGTCCGGAGTCGGGCTTGAGGTCATAGGGTTGTTTCGCCCTAGATTGGCTGAGATCAGGCTGCCTTGACGCAGGCTGCTCCGGTTGTTTGAACGTAGCCTCGTCGGGCCGTCTTGACTCAGGCTGCCCAGAATCAGGTTGTGGAGGTTTAGCATACATAGATCAGCCCGTATCCACCGAAGGGACACTCGCAGGTACCAAAGAAGCGCTCGCAGACGCCGCAGAAATGCTCGTGTCTGCCGAAGACGTGTTCACATTCGTTGAAGAAACGTCCACAATCAACAGCTTGACACAATACAGAGCCATCAGTACGGAGAACAACAATACGATGATGATGAATGCCACTTGCATTACATCAGGGGAGAAGCGTGCCAAAAACCGCTCCAGTAACGGATAGAATACCCACACCATGAGCGTGGCAACCAGACCAAAAGCGATAGCGTTTTGCAGGCAGATCTGACCCATGAAGTTGAAGGCCATAGTGCGATAGTCCCACAGCGGCAAATTACCTGCAGCGTCAGGCTGATTGAGGATGAGCCCCATTACAAGCTCGATCAACGTGCAAGCCAAAGCGTTAGCCGCAAAGCTGAGCAGTAGGGTGACAGCCCGTATATGGACCTTGGATTGAATAAAACTCTTGATCGGATACAACAACAGGATACACGTAACAGCGCCAATGCCATAAACAACAAAGGGATAGAGCCAGTCGCTCCAGATCTGCGAGGAGGGGTCATAGGTGCCCGGCAGGATGCCAAAGCGAATCAACGTGCAGTACAAGGCCTCCAGCCAGTGGCCGACTATCGAGAACACACAGAAATATATAATCAGGTTACGCCAGAAATCCCAGGTACGAAGCCGGCGAAGCCACTGGCGCTCAGTCGGCTGCGCTCTATCAAAGGTAACATTGAATGGTTGCGTGAGCTGCGCCTTGACGCGACGCGAAAGTAGAAAATAGACGGCTGCCGCTATCCTGATCCAAACAAAAAGGCCTAAGAAATATTTCCAGTCCGGCTCACCCGCATTGATAGAATAGCCTACGAAACTGGTGCCGAGAACAAGCACAGTCATGACGAGGACGACGTATTTGGTCACTCGTTTGCGCTGAACAATAAGCCAGAACAGTATGCCATAGCCGATAACCTCAGAAAAATCGACGTAATCCTCAAAATCAAACTGGTAGCTGGCTTTGACGAAAAGCACCAAAGACAGGATGTTTACAGTAATTATCAGCCCATAGTAAACCTGCCAAAAACGCAGCCAGCCCAGTTTCTTAGGATTGTCAAACGTCTTGGCCATATCCAGTGTCCGCTTGTGCCTAGCTTTCCGGGTTATCCAGCGGAGGGAGAAGTGCCGTGCTGTCCACACCCGCTGTCGACTTGTACGCCGGACGGATAATACGCTTACCCGAGACGCTCTCTTCAAAGCGGTGCGCTGCCCAACCAACCATGCGAGCGCTGGCAAACAGCGGCGTAAACAGATCCTCAGGGATGCCCAGCATGGAATAAACAAAACCGGAGTACATATCGACATTGGCGCACAGCGCCTTACGAGAGCCTTTCTCGCGGGCAAACACTTCCGGAGCAAGCTGCTCTATGAGCGTAAGGAGCTTAAATTCCGCCTCAAAATCCGTCCCCTGTGCCAGCGCGTCTGCGGTACGTTTGCAAATCTGGGCACGAGGGTCGCTGAGCGTGTAAACGGCATGGCCCATGCCGTAAATCAGGCCACTGTTATCAAAGGCTTCGCGGCGCACAATCCGAGCCAGATAATCGGCCACCTGACCCTCATCGGACCAATCGGCGACGTTTGACTTAATGTCACGTTGCATCGACAGCACCTGATGGTTGGCACCACCGTGCCTGAGGCCTTTAAGCGAGCCCATGGCAGCCGCATAGGCACTGTAAGCATCGGTGTCAGCGGAAGTGAGTGTGCGTACGGTAAACGTGGAGTTGTTGCCGCCACCATGCTCGGCATGCAAGCAGAGCATGATGTCGAGCGTACGTGCCTCTGCGGCTGAGAACTGACGGTTGGGACGCAACATCGACAAAATGGTCTCAGCCGTGGATTGCCCGGGCAAAAAACGATGCATAATCATCGAGCCGTTGTAGAAGCGTGCTTGCTTGGCATAGTAACCTAACACCATAATGCGTGGCACCCGCGAGATCAAAGACAGTGCGGTAGAGATCTCGTGTGCGGGACTGCGCGATTCAGCGTCTTCGTCAAAGGAGTAGAGCAGCAGGATTGAGCGAGCCAGAGTATTCATCAGGTCGACCGGCGCATCCTTCATGATCAACGAGGCAGTAAAGCCGTCGGGCAGTTCGCGTTCGGCATCCAGGTGTCTGATGAGCGTCGTGAGTTGCCGGCTGTCGGGTAACTCCCCTAAAAGCAGTAGATACGTTATCTCTTCAAAATTGAAACGCTTATCTGGATCGCTTTCTACCACAAGCGTATTCAAGTCATGGCCCCGGTATTCCAAACGACCTTCGTTGGGCTGCCTGACACCATCTTTGAGCGTGTAACCATGTACATTTGCAATATTTGTCAACCCCGCCACAACCCCGGTGCCATCGGCATTACGCAGTCCGCGCTTAACTTCAAAGCGCTCATAGAACTCGGGCGCTATGGAATTGACCGTCTCAAAGCGCTCATAAAGTTCCAAATCCCTGTAATTATCTTGCATTAGCTGCTCCACTCAGGCTTTCTGCGGTTTTCGTGATTCTAGCGTAGCATTTTAAGTGCGAGCGGTTTTGCCTGACCTTGCGCTAAATGTTCATTATCTCATAAAAGCATTCGTAAGAAGAAATACCATTCGATCTTATGAGGAAAACTGTATTCGCATTTGGCTTTGACGCTTCTCACTTCTGCTGCCGGCAGGTTTTACTTCCGCAATCATAGCGTATCAAAAAAGCGGTATTCAGTCAATGAATACAGGCGCATCTGCCAGCAGTGCCACCATAGAGCGGATGTTAAGATCAAAGGCGATCTCAGGCTGGATCACCCGTGCCTCGTCAGTATAGAACAGCCGTTTGAGTTTCCCTGTCAACTGCTGCTGACTCTGGCCATTTTGGCTGCCTTGGCGTATGAGTTGTGCCGCCCTGACGGCATCGCGACGGGCATGAGTCAAGAAGCGCTTTGCCTTCTCCCCTTCTATGACCTGGCGGTGGTTCAGCAGTATCCGTTGAGGTGCCAGACGGATGGCCAGGTCTATAGCCGCAAGACTGCTTTCGTAATCCACCATAAATGCCGGCATCACCAGATCGTCGGTAAGATACACACCCAGAGTCTCGCAGGCACACAACATATGCTCATCGGCGCACCAAAGCATGGCACTACAGCGGGTATGGCCGGGGGCCTCATATACCTCAAAAGCCAGGTCGCCCAGCACGAGACGGTCGCCGGTATGAACAACTCGGTCCACATTGAGCAGCTCCAGTTTATCCCCGTCATCAAAGTCAATGCCTCGCTCGGTGGCCACTTGCGAATTGAGCTGTTTGATCGCCCTGATCGCTCCCGGGCGTGCAAAGACGCTTTGCGTATAGGCCGTGGCGATGATCTGAACATGCGGCCAGCGCTGTTTGCACCACACACTGCCCGAGGCATGATCGTAATGGGAGTGTGTAAGAAACAGATAATCCAGGTTACGGGTGCCCACCACCTGCTCGATGTTGGCTATAAGCGCAAGCGCCGAAAAAGCAAAGCCGCTGTCGATAAGCAACGTACCCTCTGGGGAAACGAGCAGGTAGGCCTCGCCACCGGGCGCGCCGCCAACTTCGTAGAGGGAAAAGCTATCCGAGGTAAATATCTGCATAGTCGACTTTCTAAAGAACGATTTTACGCTTTAACATGTGATTGGACTGGCATCAAATGAGTAGGCCGAGGGGATGTATGCAGCATCACCGGATGGGCAAAACGTCAGGCATGCAAGGCACCAAAGCGGCAAAACATCAGATGAGCAAGTCAAAGACGGGCACCCGCTCTGCATGAAACGGCGAGGGCTTGGCATCGTCGGCAGGATAACCCACCGGAAGCACCGCCACCGGCAGCAGGCCGTCCGCTAGTCCAAGTAGTTCGCTGGCCTTTACCGCATCGAAGTACATCACCCAGACCGAGGCCAAACCGATGTCTGCGGCCTGCAACATCAGGTGGGTCGTAACAATGCTGGAATCCACGACGCCGCTGTCCACACCATCAAACGGACGCTTCCAGGCAGTCTGTTTGTCAAAAGAGACAACAAAGACCAAAGGAGCGCCAAAGCGGCAGGGTGTGAACTCATCCACTAAAGCCAGTTCCGCCTGGCTACTGAGCACCTTGATACGTTGCGGCTGATTGTTATGAGCTGTTGGAGCGACCCGAGCCGCCTCCAGCAAAACCGCGACCTTATCAGCATCAATTGCGTCTGGCTTGAAGCTGCGCGTGGAGTAACGCTCCTGGATCAGTGTGGCAAAGTCTTTCATACAACACCTTCCTCCCATTATGTTGTCTTGAACCAACGCCTTTTTGGTGCGGGTGAAAGGACTTGCGCGTATTGCTGTGTCGCTTCGCGTCTTGCAATCCGCAGGCTGTCGTTCGCTTGCGCTCGCTTCGCCGCAAACAGTCCGCTGGACTGTTTGCCCTTCGCAGGTTCAAGTCCTCTCACACTATGTCTTGAACCAACGCCTTTTTGGTGCGGGTGAAAGGACTTGAACCTTCATGAGGGTAAACCTCACATGGACCTGAACCATGCGCGTCTGCCAATTCCGCCACACCCGCACGCGCGGCAGAGTCCTATGGTACCATATTGGTTTCATGCAACCAAGGAAGGACAATGGGACATGCAGCAGCCAAGCAGCCAAACGGGCATTCAGTCAAGCACTGTGCGAGTTGATATCCACAGTCATATCTATCCGGAAAAAATCGCAGCCAAGGCGGTGGAAAGTGTCGGGCGCTTTTATGGCATCGAAATGTCTGCCGATGGCAGTTCCGCGGCACTGCGCGCATTGCAAGAGCAGGCCGGCATCGACTACTCGGTAGTGCATTCGGTGGCCCTCAAGCCTAACCAGGTACGCACGATCAACGATTTTATTGCCGAGACCTGCCAAAAATACCCCTCTTTTATCGGCTTTGCTACCATGCACCAGGACTTTGAGGATATGGAAGCGGAGGTGGAGCGCGTCATTGCGCTGGGCCTGCATGGCTTTAAGCTACATCCCGACTCGCAGGGGGTGAATATCGACGATATACGCCTGATGCGTTTCTACTCTCTGATCGAAGGGCGCCTACCCGTCATGTTGCACTGTGGCGATTATCGTTTCGACAACTCGCATCCCAAACGCACAAAGCGGGTCTTGCGGGAATTCCCCGGGCTCGTGGCCAACTGCGCCCACTTTGGCGGCTGGTCGCTCTATGACCTCGCCGTAGAGTATCTTGAGGATGAAAACTGCTTCATGGACATCTCCAGCGCCTCGGTCTATCTGGGGCCACGGCGCACGACCGAGTTGATCCGACACTATGGCGCCGAGCGCATCATGTTTGGCTCAGACTTTCCGATGTGGAATCCGGTCCGCGAACTGGAGCGCTTTATGCTCAACGATCTGTCAGCCCAAGAGCAAGAACAGGTACTCTGGCACTCGGCCGAGGACTACCTGGGCATGGAACTCACAAAGCCATCCTGAACTACAGAGCGCGGGACAAAAAAAAAGGGGGGGGGGGGGTAACGAGACATGAATGACCGCCTCCTTTCTGTCTTGACCATCCCCGTTATATGTTTTATGTCTTTTGTGAGACACTGGCTTGCGAGCGGCGGCGGATAAGCAGTCCGACCAGAATACATAGCGCGCACAGTATGACCAAAAAGACGAGCCAGACTATAGCGCAGCCGAGCCAAAACGCCTCGGGCAAGGCTCTTATCAGTAGCGAATCAGCAGGAAATACCCAACTATCGGCAACAAAGAACAAGCTGTGCAAAAACGCGAAGAAACCCGCGAAGTCAATAAGCACAGCCAGGCCGAGCAACAGCGCCACCGTCAAAGGAGCAAGGCCGGCTATAAGCAGGGGCAGGGCTATCGAGCGCAGGCCGTAGCGCCTTATCGATATTGTCAGTGTGCCAATTACCAGTAAGCTGGCGATAAGGGCAGCCAGCTCCAGTCCGATGAACACAGTTCGTACATCCAACAGATGCGCTACAGCATCGGGCGTAAGAGCGTTGCGATAATCACGACCGACAGGCACGGCAGCCTGGTCGTTACCCAACGAGAAATCTCGCACCGCATCGGCTATACCCACGAGATAGTCATGTTCCAGCGTACTGCCAGTCGTATTGACAAAAGCCTCGGCGAGATAATGCGTCACCGGTGGTGTCAAAGTCAGCATCAGCGGAACTAAGAGACAAAACGCCAGCAATGAGACTGTCGTCAGGACACGCACGACGACGCGCACGGAGACGCGGCTCAATAGCTAACCTGCCACAATGTCAGACCATGCGCCGGAGCAGTTTCACCTGCCGCTCGCCTGTCGCAAGCCGACAACACCTCGCTTATCCACGAAGACTCTCGCTCGCCCCGCGCCACCTCCACAAGCGAACCGACCATAACCCTGACCATCGAGTGTAAAAAAGCACTCCCAAACACCTGGATCATCAGGCACTGCTCCCCCAGATGCTGGGCGCCAAACACATGAACCTTAAAAACGGTACGAACCGTAGAGATATCCTGAGCGGACTTCGTTACACAAAACGAACGGAAATCACGCTCACCTTCAAACAGTTTGGCCGCGGCCTTCAGTGCGCTGATGTTCAAGGGGCGGTTTATCGGCAGCCACCAGGCATAGGGCGCCATGAATACGGGTGGCGTTGGGCTGGGATAAAGACGGTAGCGGTATTCCCGGGATTGGGCCGAGAAACGAGCAGAAAAGTCCGCTTCGCGCAACTCGAATCGCCGCACCGAGATCTGGTCGGAGACAAGAGCATTTAACGAGGTCAACAACTTGTCGGGGTTTTGGGGTATCTCGGCCGCATCCACACCAAAGGAGACCACCTGACCAAGAGCATGAACCCCAGCATCGGTACGGCCCGCGCCTTGGGTAACGACCTGTCGACGAAAGACCGTTGCCAAGGCTTTTTCCAGTTCGCCCTGGATAGTAGGAAGCCCCTGCTGACGGGCAAAACCATGAAAACTCTTACCGTTGTAAGAAACGGTAAGGGCAACTACGGCTGCAGGCAACTGCTCGCAATCTACAGACGCACTGTCGCCGACAGAGAGTTGCTCGCTGTCTGGAACAGCATGTTTAATCGGCATAATCTGTTCACTCAGTAAAGCAGCGTTACCAGCCGGTTGCTTGAGCGTCATCCTTTGTTCACTGGCCGTCATCATATCTCAACATCGATTATTCATAATGAGAGCCGCGTAAAGGCATTTCTCCACCTTGACGCACCATAGCAAAAGCTGTGGAAAGACGTGTACGAGCGTCGCACTCCCTCCTTGTCCAAGTGGTCCGGTGCCTCCAACCGGGCCATTTGGCTTTTTTGAACAGATGCACAAAGAGTAATCCGAGAGGTTCAATGCTCAGGCTTTCGCAGTGTCTGGCGCAGCCTTATGCTTATCCTCCCACTTTTCCATGAAAGCTAACCAGGCATCCAGAGTCTGATTGCTGATGGCATGCTCCATCTTGCAGGCCTCCTCTGCCGCCCGCTCGCCCTCAACATCCAAAACATCGGTTAAAAACCGCGATAATACTTCGTGGCGAGCCTGGACTCCCCGAGCATAATCCAGGCCCAGACTGGTCAGGTTGATATCGCCATAGTGGGGCTGTTCCACGAATCCGGCTGCTTTCAGCGTAACCAGGGCCTTGTTCACACTGGCCTTCGAAACTTCTAATTTAGTTGCCAGATCGACTGAGCGTACCGGCTGATACTCGCCGCCAAGCTGATAGATCGCCTCCAGATAGTCTTCGCTGGAAGCCGACAGCTTGCCTTCGTCGGACTTATCACATGTTACCCTGGTATTCATGGCCGTGTTCCCTTCAATGGTCTTCAAGCGGCGTTAATTATAACCTATGTCGACCCTTCTCCATCATCAATTGTCTACCATTCGTTATTCGTTACTCGCTATCCAATTGCATGTTATCGACCAACTCCATCAACTCTTGTTGAGAATGTACATTGAGTTTTTTGTAGATACGCCAGGTGTGGGTGTTGACCGTGCCTTCAGCGATGAACAGTCTCTGAGCAATATAGGCCGCATTACGACCCTTGGCAAGCAGATAGAATACGTCAATCTCACGATTGGAGAGCAGGTAGGTATTAGCGGTCTTTTCGCAACGGCGCAGGAAGCGACCACGGTTATCGCCGGTGTTGTCCTGGTCTGAGGAGCCTGCAACATCGGTAGTGCCATGGTCTTCGATGATTGCCATTTCCATGATCGCCTTAGAGCGCGGCATCAAAAAGTAACCCAAGAGCAGGCTGATAATCATCAGCGTAGTGACAAAGCCCACGCCAGAGGCGACGATTCGGTCGGCCTGCAGTGCCTCAACGAGACCAATACCAACAAGCATCCCCAGCATCATAAAGCCCATACCGGTGCCGGTCACAAGAATGGGCGATATCCGATAGCGGTGCGACATCTCGCAAAATTCCACCCAGACCATAAACAAAAAGAGGATGAAGCAGATAAAAACGATCATTGTCAACGGTAGGGCCTCGCTGAGCACGCTGGTAAAGAAAAGCAGTATTGAGACCAGCGGGATGACAAAACGGTAGAAGGAGTCGTATTCATCGGTACGATTGACGCTGAGCAACAAAATGACCAACAAAAGGGCAATAAGGCTTGCAGCCAACAAGGTGATTGTCGCCAGACCATCCTCAATGTTGCGGTTGATGTTGTAGAGCAGCGAAAAACACCAGCAGGTCAAAGGGCCAAAAGCTATGCCAAACAGAAGTGACGGCCCGCCCATTCTCACAATGAAGAAAGGTCGTCGTACACGCAGACGATGAAACGTCGGTATCTCCAAAAGGCCGGGAGCGGCAACGCGGGTACCCGTGGCGTCGTACTCGAAGCGCTGGGGGCTCATCAAGGCTTGAAGGCCGTGGAGCGCAAAAAGCAGGAGGGCTATTTGAAACAGCGGTAGGAAACTCAGAATGACTACACTGATGTCTCCTGGCACAAACTGTTTAAGTAGTCCAAAAGCCAGAAATGCCAGCGTCTGACCAAAAATAGCGTTGAGTACGATAGAAGGGGTCTCCTGACGCCGGAACACCTCGCTCCAAATCAAAACAAAGAAACCGGCCGTAGCCCCTAAGATCAGATAACTGAACAGGGTGAGTGGGTAGATGTCGAGCCGCAAAGACTGAAACAGCACAACCGTACCAAAGGCCATCATGACGGCAGCACAGATCTGTACCGAACGCATACGAATAAAATAGGTAATGGAGCGGCCGAGAACGGCCATACAAGTAGCTATAGCCAAAAAAACGATTGTCGGCAGAGGGTTTAAGGTATTGCTGATAATCAAAAGCGGCGTGTACAACGAATCAATGATAGGAAACGAAGCAAAAATGATGGCGTAGACCCAGACCCACAAAAGGCAGCTCCCAAAGACCATGGGCGGCGAGAGCATACGGATATACGTCGGGATATTACGAATGTTGATATACGGAGATGCACTGGCATCCAAGGCGGAAGGGCGCTCAATATCGCCTGGAGCTATGACGGTATCTTTAGTTTCCGTTGCCACATGAACTCCTCGTACCGGCTGCATGAGACAACCCGCCCTGTGCCGGTGTTTTCCAGGGCAAGCAACTACAGGCACCTACACTGAGTCATTCTCTTTTCTTGTACAGACTATCACATCTGGGCACAGCACTACAATGAGGCGCCCGGTGTTCTTCGAAATCTATAGTCAACGGATCAGTATGCGTTTCATGTACCCAATACCCATCAGGAGATCAGCCATCAGCGTATTCGCAAACCAGATACGACCGAGCCCGCGACACCGTCATCGCCAACATCGCTGACCAAGCTATTAGCTTTCTCAAGCATGGTGACTGCATCGTCATAAGTCTCGCTGAAGAACCGGCGCCCCGCATTAGCATCATAATAATAGGGTTTGTATTCGTCGAGTACCTTGAAGAGACTGTTATTTTCCAGGGCCCGACGCGTAGTCTTAATGTAGTTTTGGTCATAGCCGGAAGCATCCAGCAAGCCTTTAAGAAGAGTGGGGAGCTTATCATAGTCAGTATACTTATGTATATAGGCACTGACGGCAGCGTCCTTTGCCAAATCAAACTCGTCAAACTTGGCTTGGAGATTGACAAAGCTCGGTATAAAGTCCAGCCTGTCATCCGGAAATCCAGCATAATAATAAGCTAACATAAATTGCTCTATGCTGTTATAGATGGTATAAAAGAAAGGTATGAGAGAGCGGGCATCAGATGTACCCTCCGGAGGGGCACCATGAGCCTCGACATAATCCTTATAGCGTCCCTCATTCATCATATCGTCAAGGCTGCCTGTGGTAAGCGCATGATATTTGTCTATGAGGTTTTTAACCAAGAGTAGATATTTGCCCGAAGATATCCAGGCAGTTTTAGCTAAAAGATACGTAAATTCGTCGGCCTGAGCCATGCCTATCCTCCTTAATTGTTCAGCATAACTTAAGTTGGTTTTTTGCCGGTCGTCAACCGAGCTTTTATTCCAGCTCCTTGGCAATAGTGACAAGATCAGCCTTATACACCTTGCCAAAGGCTACGGTCACCACCAGAGCCGTTATTCCAATTCCTTGGCTATGGTGGTCAGATCGTTTTTGTAGACCTTACCAAATACAAATGAGACAAGGAAGGCCACGACCGCTAAACCGGCCAATAAACCATAGATGATCGGCCCATTTGCCGCTGCCGGCGAACCCAACACTGCCACAATGACGATATTGATAACGGCGGCAGAAGCAATGTTGCAGTTGGCAATGCCGAGGTTTTTAGCAAAGCCGGCCGCTCCATAACGTTGGCGAGCATAAGCCGAGGCCATAACCGGCACCGCACTGTAGGGAAACGCCACCAAAATAGCCGCAACCACGTATAAAAAGCCAATGCTAAGCGCCAAAGCAGCCGCCAGGCAAATCATCGTGCCAATAGCAAACGCCGCAGCTATCAGCATGACAGGCAAAAGGCCCGCTTTATCAAATATGGAGCCGTTGATAATCCGGCCAATGCCATTCATCGTCGAGACCAAGCCCACCAGCAAAGCGGCAAAACCGGCATCAAAGCCTAGCAGTGTGGCCCCCTGACCGGCAGTGCCAATCAGGGTAAGGCCGCAGGCTATAACGATGGTTGCCCATACGGAATACAGCCAAAACACCCTTGTCGTAAGAATGCCTTGTTGTTGAGTGGAGCTTTGCTTTGTGGTGGCAGCCGCCCCGCTCAAACCCAACTTTTGGGCAATATCTTTAGGGGCAGGCTTGACGGTAAACGCCAGGACAACCATGATGATAAAGGCCACGATGGCGATGATGATGAACACCGCAGTCCAATCCATAATGCCGAACATAGCGTTGGCCACAGAGCCAAAAACCAATGACGAGATACCAAAGCCCATCATCTGCACACCGGAGCAAAAACCAATGCGGTCGGGAAACCAGGGGTTGACGAGCGAGATGATGGCATTGTAGGCAATGCCGCAGCCTGAACCGGCAAAAATACCATAGAATATAAACAGCGCCCACACACCCATGCCGGCACCATAGGCAGTCAGGACAAAGCCGACCGCCATCAAGATGGCAGCTACGATAATGGTGAGTTTGGCAGAGGTTTTTTTGATGAGCTGTGCACCGCCCAAGGCCGAGAGGCAAAACGCAAACATCGAAACCTGGAACACTTGGGGCAACAAAGGTTTATAAGACTCATAGTTTGCGCCTATGGGAGCGGCAAATATCGACCAGGCGTAAATCAAACCCAGTACCAACAGCGTAATGGTGGCAAATACGAGATAGAATATCCTCTTGCCCTTGATTTGACTAACGCTCAATTCCGTTGGACTCATTTGGCCTCCTCATAGCCTCGCTTCTGCAGCTTCAGATATTACACTTCACTATCTTTATCTGGTACCGGGACGTACTCGCTTAACGGTAGTAGGGTCAAGCAGCGCGCCACATTTTTTACACTCTGTCGCGCTGGGGCTATTAAAGGTATTGCAGTGCCTGCAAAACCCTCGGGGAACTATCTTGGATTGAAACCCGCCCTGACAGCGCCCACAGCCAGAACAACCATAACCACAAGACATTGCATAACTCCTTCGTTTTCTACTCAAAGCGAGGGCTCACACGACTGTAACAGACGTATGAGCCCTGTACATATCCCACTGGGGACATCAGCTTTGGGCTACCCACAAGCCCCAAGGAGCCAATCAGGCACCGGGAGGCTTAGGAGCTCCGGGAGCACCTGGAGGCTTGGGAGCACCAGGGGCACCAGGGGGCTTAGGAGCGCCGGGAGCACCTGGAGGCTTGGGAGCACCAGGGGCACCTGGAGGAGCCGGGGCACCAGGGGCGCCTCCGCCCATAGCACCAGCTATCTTAGCCTTGTACTCCTCTTCGTACTTGCTTAAATCGGCTTTACAAAACGGGCATTTCTTCATGACAACGCCGCCGATTACCGCAAGTTTCTTACCACACTCTGGACATTCTGGATCGGGCAAGTCCACGCCCGCTGGCCTAAAACACATACGTTCTCCCAACTAGGTTTACCTACTACTTACGCTCCTATTATAGCACGACTTTCTGTTGGCCTATAGCCTAATCGGCAAACAGTCACTCAAGACACCCAGTTGTCTCTTTTTACGAATCAACCGGGGGGATCAAAGCCCGCTTAAGAGAGACCCGTGCCCTTGATGGCCTTTTCGTTCTTGGCTTTATCGCCCACCATCGCAGCTCCCTTGATAATCTCGCTTTCAGCCTCGTTACCGCTGAGCCGAGTGGTCTGATAACCACGCATCGGCTTGATGTTGAATGCTTTCTTCGGTGGTACATAAAACACGCCGATCTTGCCCAGGCCGGATTTGTCTGTGCCAAGTGTGGCATAGACATCCTCCGGTGTCTTACCAGCCGCAAGCTGTTCATTGAGCCAAGTCTGCTGCTCTTCAGTGCTCAAATCAACAAATTCATCAAAAGTCATAGCAGTACCCTCCTTCAAAATCCTAGTCGCGTCCATTGCCACGGGCCTAAACAGGCAATGTGTCAGCGGCAACGAACCTTGGTGGATGGCCCCGCCTTGAGCGGGGCCATCGTCAAAATCCTGTTACGGCCTGATGATGCTTACTTTATGGCCAATCTCCTGAGCGCGCTTGGCAAGCTCATCGATGGGTCCATACTCAATGCAAAACGCCAGACAGTGATGCACGCACGACGGCTTCTTGCCAGCATCCAGACGGTCTGCGCACAAATCGCACAACGCCGTAGGAACGGGAATATAATCCCAGTCCCAAGCATCCGGGTCATCCTCATCCAGATGATAGGGGCCTTTCTCCAAAACCACGATACCGGGCTTTTTGGCCAGGTCTGTCTTGAGGTGGTATTTGCAAGCCACCTCGCAGGTGTGGCAGTTGGAGCAGTACTTATAGTCAAACAAAAGACCATAGTTCTCGTATGCCATTTCATAACCTCCTTCTCAGGCGACTTGTCCTAGTACTGGACTTCCAAAGAAAGTCCACTCGGCGCGGGAATTACGCCATCCGCAACATAGGTCGGCTTGTTCTTCTGAGTTTCCAGGGCTGCGGCGACACCCGGTCTGTGCGTGCTGTGGTAGTCGAGTACACGCGCCGGATCGACACCTTCGTCGGCAACCAGTTCATCCAGATCCTTAATGATGTCGTAGCTCTTCTTAACTTTCAAGCCATGCAGATCATCGACCTTCTTGATGGAACAGAACACGCTCTTCATCGGAGCGCCAAAGCCAAGACGACCAATGTCAAAGTGCGGTACCAGGTTGTTAATATTGGACTTCCAAACGCCAAACAGGTTGGGCTCTTCACCGTCCTGCTCCGGATACCACCAGCCATGACGTGTGTGTACCACGCGCGGGTCGATGGTAACGACCAAGGTGGCTTTCTGACGTGCCCGACCAAACGGATTCTCGACCTCTACCCAGTCGCCCTCTTGGATGCCATAGGCGGCAGCCGTGTCGGGATGGATCTCGATGTCGGGATACTCGCGGAAGTGGCGCAGGTTCGGGAACATGCGATGCTCGGAGTGGAACGTATTGTACTCACGAGCACCCGTGCACATCATAAGCGGATACTTGTCGGCCAACTCGGGATGGCTCACCGGGCTCCAACGTGGCTCCTCAAAGTAGGGCAGCGGATCCTCGCCCCACGCATCGAAGAGCGTGGAGTACAGCTCCACAAGACCGGTAACTGTATTAAAGCCGGGTTCGCCGTCGAAACGCAGCAGGCCCTTCTCATACTTACGATACGTGAAACCGGGCTGATACAGACCAATGCGGCGCAACTCGTCAAAGTCAAAGCCTAACTCCGGCTCAGTCTGCTTGGAGAAGAAATCCGGCACAAACTTATCGCGCGTATCGCCCTCAAAGACGTTCCAAGTCGAGGTGCCATCAGGGCCGGCGTTGTTCAGACGCTTGCCAAACTCGATGCAAATCTCGACATCGGACTTTGTCTCGCCGACGCGCAGCGCCTCATTCATTGCACCCAAAAAGACTGTGTTGCGGCCATAGTGGGTGATGACAATAGCGTCATGCTCGCAGACGGTAGGCAGCGGCAAAAAGACATCGCCACAGGCCATGGCCGTGGGGGTCATGACGAGATCCTGGACCACAACGAACTCAGCCTTGAGGAAGGCATCATGCCAACGGATCGGAGCTGCCGAGCAGGTCGGAGCCAAGAGGTTTGAGCTGTTGAACCACAGCATCTTGATCTCGTAGGGCTCACCGGTCTCCAGCACGTCGAGTGTGTAGTCCGGATGGGTTGTGGCCATAGCGTTAGACAGTGCCGGATACTCAGAGGAACCCAGGCGCTTGTCCCACAGATCGGGGGCCAGGTCCTTACGGGTTTCCATACGCCACTTACCCAAAAGCGATGAGGGCGGGCCAACGCACAGACCACCGGGGATATCGATATTGCCGGTTATCGCCTGAAGGGCGATGGTGATGTGGCCGACCTGCGTGCCATTGGGGCTTTGGTCGACAGCCAGACCCCAAGCGATGGAGACAGGCTTCTCGGCCATGGCACGTGCGACTTTCTTGATTTGCTCAACGGGGGCCCACGTTACCTCGGAGACGAGCTCCGGTGTGTACTGCAGGACGCGCTCCTTGAACTCGTCCCAGCCAAAGCACCATTTATCGATCCACTCCTGATCCTGGAGATTCTCGGTAACAATGACATTGGCGATGCCCAGACCGATGGCAGCGTCGGTGCCCGGCTTGATCTGCAGGTTCATGTTGCCTTCGCGCGCGCCGAGCCACGTAATACGCGGATCAATCATGATAATCTTGGAACCCAATTTCATCATATCGATAAGCGCGTGGCCAAACAGGCCGTCGCCGTTGGAGGCCAAGGGCATCTTGCCCCAGCAGACAACGTACTTGGGCAGTTCAAACTCGGGGTTGTCATAGCGATCCTCAAAGTAGCCGGCAAAGTCGATCTCGGGATAACCGGCACCGAGGATATAGTCGGTTATGGAGCACCGCGGTCCATAACAGGACCAACCGGACTGCGCATAACACACATTGGGGGTCTGCAGGGTCGAAAACGCCAGCGGGTAATAGTAGATGCACGCCTCGCGGCCCGTACCACCAAATACCAGAATCGACTCGGCACCATAGGTCTCCTTGAAATAGTTGACCTTACCGCAGACCAGATCAAAAGTCTCGTCCCAGCTGATGCGTTCCCATTTGTCCTTGCCTCTGTCACTGGGATCACGCTTCATCGGATAGACGATACGCGAAGGGGAGTGCACTATCTCGGGGAAGTCCAACGCACGGATGCACAGGCGCCCCTGTGTAATAGCGTGTTCCTCGTCGCCTTCGACGTCAATCAACTTGCCGTCTTTGACCGTCAGCCACATACCACAGCCAACGGGGTGGTCGCCCGGGGGTGACCAGCAGGTGGTGCGAACACTGACGGAACCGTCAGGGTTCTCTTTCTTCCACTCTCTACTCATTGCCATAATGTTCCTCCTTCTAGGACTCTTCTGGACAATTACCTACCACTCTATTTCCTGGGTTCGTTGAGGCTAGCGCGCGCCTCGCCGAACACCTGAAATACCTTTTCCTTCCTCTCCAACTGCTCCAGCCTGAGAGGGGCGCATTACCAAACGGCACTGCGCTACGTTGGCTCACTCACCTGGACGAATCTTCTACAGGCTCCATAGACGAATCCATTTGTCTTGGGACAGCACCTGCCGAGCGAAGCAGACAGGTGCTGTCCACTTTATGCGTGTGAGCCGATCGGTCTCAATCTTACTTCTTGTTGCCCTTGGCAATTTCTGCGCCGGCAAAAATAAAGAAGTGGATGAAGGGCAGAATCAAAGCCGCCGACATCATCGGCAAAGCATAAGGCTGCCGCGAAAAACCGGGAATAGCAATAGGACAAATAATGCAGGCGATCAACATGTAAGCCAAGATGAGCATCATCACCCAAAAAGCCACATCATTCTCTTTCTTTTCCATGATCCCTCCTTAATCCGCTATAACTTCGGTCACGAGTGTATCAAGGTCCTTAGCGGCAGTCTCGCGACGCAGGAAGACGAACGTGCAAAGCAGACCGATGGCCGCAGGAGCCAAAAGCAGGAACATGATCTGGTTCCAGTTGCCTGCAAAGACCGGCGTGATAGCACTAAAGACAATAGGTGCCGCGGCACCGCCAAAGCGAGCAAAGGCCTGACACCAAGAAACCCCGGTATTGCGTACCTGGGTCGGATAGCTTTCTGGCATCAACGGCTGAACTCCCGTGATAGCGAAGTTCATCGCGAAACCGATGAAGAAGAACAGGAACATACTGTAAGCGAAAGCACCCGGACCGACGGTCAGCGCAAATATGATAACCGCAACCATCAAGAACAGCCAGGAGAAGATAAGTATCCTCTTCCTGCCGAACTTATCGGAAAGGAAGCCTACCGTGACGTTGGAGCATATAGCGGCAACGTTGTTAAAGGTCTGCATAGCCGAGGCATCAGCGGGAGTATAGCCAAAGCCCGTCATCATCGGCACCATCCAGGGGTTGAGGCCATAGACGAATACCTGACCGATGAAGTACATGGTCCAGATAGCAGCTGTAGCCACAATGAATTTTTTGCTGAACAGAATCCTGGGGTTAGCACTGGGGACCTTGGGCGGAACGATCAGATTTGCCGTGACCAGGTTGGCATCAACAGGCCGACCAGCGGACTTGGTCAACTCGGTAAGACGCTGGACAGCTTGATCCAGCCTGCCAGAGTTGGCATACCAGTGCGGGGTCTCTTTCATGAAGAGAGCCAGCAATATGCCATAGAGCACCGGCAATACACCGATCAGATAGGCCAGGCGCCAGTTCTGAGTCAGATTAGTCAGGGTCTCGCCCGATGAGCCGGTCAGATCATAGTTAGCGATCATCTCCGGAGAGGCAAACGGAATCGCTATCGGGTCGGGAATACCATTAAGGGTAGTAACCACCAGACCGGCGACAACCCAGCCGCCGACCATAAAGGCCATACCAAACGTAACGAACACACCGCGATTCTTGGACGGAATGGTCTCCGAGAAGCAGGTGGTGACCACCGGAATACAAGAACCAACGCCCAAGCCAGCGATAACGCGCGTAACCGCATAAAACGCGAAATCCGTGGCATAGGCCTGTGGCAGCGTAAAAGCGCCGTAGAAGATGATGGCCAAGACGAGCATCTTCTTGCGACCGATACGATCAGATATGATACCACCGAGAGCGCCACCGATAACCATACCCAAAAGACTCCAGGATGAAATCGAGCTACCCAGAGCCTGAAGCGCGGCGGCCGGCTTACCGGTTTGCGCGTTGAGGGCAACATCGACTATAGAATAATCGGCGCCACCACCCAATAAAGAAAAATGTTGCAGCGTGTTGGCTACGCTCGATGTCGTCTGGCTGGCGACCATGAAGTCGTAGCCATCGAAAATCATCGCGAAGCCCAGGAAAAAGAACATGATCCACGTGAACTTGTTAATGCCGAGTCGGTCAATAACATCAGAAACGGTGAACTTTTGACCTTCAGACATCTCTCCTCCAATCTTTCGAACGACAAATAGGGGTCTTGCATCCGAAAAAACCTGCGTCATCCTGCTCATCAGGGCATGGACCGCGCTATCCAACCCGAGTGAGCCTTCTCCATCAGGCGCAGGGTAGAGCCTCTCCTCACCTCCCTGTATATCGAATAATTGAATACCATTACTCAAGCACGGAAAAGAGTACGCTGTACCAGAGGATGACTTGTCATAATGTCATTATTATTGACCTCATACTCCCTCATAAGCATAAACATAATCTGGCTTCTTCCTGGTCACAAAAAGGGCTGTTTGAAAGGGAACACCAGAGTGTGAGATTTTGTCTGGGATTTTGTTAGCCAAGTCTACCTTTTTACCGCGTCAACCGCTGGTAAAGGCACGATTTGCTGGAACGGTCGTTTAGAGCCCCAGATTGGCTCGGATATTCAACCACAGCAGATTGAAGGAGTCCCTGAGCGGCGCTGAGAGCGCAAAGATCGTGATGACCACAAGAGCAGCCGTGAGGGCCACAATGATGACCTGCCAATACGACGGAGCTGCGCGATAGAGCTTGCTCACTCCTTTGGCGTCCACGAGTTTCGTGCCTATCTTCAAGCGCACAAGAAATGACGAGGCCATGCCGCTGCGCCCCTTATCCAGATACTCTATAAGATTCGAATGAGTGCCCAAAGCCACTATCAGTTCAGCTTTTTTCTCCCATGCTAAAAGCAATGCCAGATCCTCGCTGGTCGAGGACAGTGGCCAGGTCACTGCCGAGAGTCCCAGCGATTCCAGGCGCGTGAGCGAGGGGCAGGTGCCGTCCTCATAGGCGTGACAGATGAGTTCGGCACCGCTGAGCAGAGCAGCGTCGCTTACCGAATCCATGTCGCCAATGATGATCTCGGGCACAAAGCCAGCCTCGATAATCGCGTCCGCGCCACCGTCAACACCAATCATTACAGGCTTGACCTCGCGGATATAGGGCCGCAGTGCTTGCAAGTCGCGCTGATACTCATAACCACGCACGACGACCAGAGCCTGACGGCCGCGAATCGGAGTTTGAATATCCGGCACCCAAAGGTCATAGATGAGAGACACCGACTGTCGGTTAAGGTAGGCAACCGTATTTTGAACAAACTGTTCCATCTCGCCTTCCATCGTCAGCTCGGCGGCCGTGATAAGTTGGGCGACCTGCGGGGCATCTAACACCGTACCGCGAGCTATGGTCTTACCATCACAGCTGATCGTGCCATCGTCGTCAAGTTGGATCTCATCGCCATCCTGGATATTCGCAAACACCGCCTCGCCGACATCATCAATAAGAGGGATGTCGGCTTGTACCACTATGGTGGGGCCAACGTTGGGATAACGGCCGCTGATAGAAGTGCTCGCGTTGATGACGGCTTTAACCCGTGCGGCAACAAGGGAATCGGCCGAGATTCGATCGATGTCGACATGGTCGATAATCGCGATATTTTCCGGGCCCAGTCGTTTAACCAAGTCCTTAGTCTTTTTGCCCTTAAGGGCGATACCGGATAGCGTCATGAGCGCTCACCCGCAAAGATCGTAGCTCTTTGCGCATCGTCTAAAAGGCGTTGAGCATGTTCCATGGCCACGTCATCTGTCGAGCCGGAAAGCATCCGGGCCAGCTCGCGCACTCTGTCCTTTCCCTCAACACGGTTGATGCTCGTCGTAAGTCCGGTCTTTGTCTCTGCGCGGCTGACGACGAAGTGATCGGTGGCAACAGCGGCGATTTGAGCCAGGTGTGTAATGACGATGACCTGATTGTGTTGGGCCAGAGCCTGCAGGTGAGTAGCCACAGTGATAGCAGTCTGGCCACCGATACCAGCGTCGATCTCGTCGAACACCAGAGTCGTGTCAGATTCGTCTTTTTGCTGCATGCTCTTCAGGGCCAGCATGACCCGAGACAACTCCCCACCTGAGGCAATTTTGGCCAGCGGGCGAAAATCAGACGTGGGATCCGGTTGATAGAGCAATTCAAAGGATTGCGGTCCTTGCAGTGTCCAGGCATCGATGTCTAAATCAGTTACCGAGAAGCGAAACGCGGCTTTAGGCATGGCCAGGTGAGCTACTGTAGCGGACAGCTGTGTGGTAAAGTCGTCTGCCAGGGCCGCGCGCGCATGCGTAAGCGTTGCAGCCGCGCTTTCAAGATCGGCCCTGCGGGTCGCCAGGTCGTCGGTAGCCAGACGCAGTTGCTCGTCGCTGTTGTTCGCGTTCTCTAAGAGCTGTTGAGCGTTTTGCCTGCGCTGTAGCACCTGCTCCAAGCCCGGCCCAAAGCGACGGCTCAGGCCCTCAAGCTGTGCCAATCGGTCCATGGTGGCCTGAAGGGCGTCAGGATCGAACTCCACCGTTTCGTGGTAGGCGCGCAGGTCGTGAGTTAACTCGTCAGTGTCGGCCACTATCCCATCAAGCTGCCCGGCCAGGTCATCTAACGCGGAATCAACACCACGCAGAGCCCAAAGCTGAGTAGCGGCAGCAGACAGAGTATCGCGAGCCATGCCGTCGCCGTGGAGCATGTCGAGAGCCAGCTGGCTCACACGCGACAACTCTTCTCCATTTTGTAACACCGGGAGCGCGTCTTGGAGAGCTTGATACTCGCCGAGCTGCGGGTCGATTCTGTCTATCTCCTTGACGGTAAAAGCGGCTTGTTCTACCTCGACAGATATACGGGCAGCGGCAGTCTGCATATCCTGGAGGCTACGCGCAGCTTGTCCATAGGCCTGATAGCATTTCTCGTAAGCATCCCGGGCCTTGGTCAGCTGCAATCCACCAAAGTCGTCCAGAGCGGTCAGTTGATTGGCGGTGGCAAGCAGAGATTGGTGCTCATGTTGTCCATAGAGGTCAATGAGTGGCCCGATACTTCGAGACAGAGTCTTTAGCGTAACGAGATCATCATTGAGATAGGACCGGGAGCGACCGTCGGTAGCGATGCGGCGCAGGGCCAGATACTCCTGGGTCGGCGCGGCATCAGAGAGGGCATTGTTGTCGTCGAAACCGGTAGAGGTAGGAGCAGTGTCGGTGTCAGAGGCGGCAGGCGCGGTCTTGTCACTACCGATAGCCGTCGCAGAAGCGACGGGAGCGGTATCAGCGTCGGTAGTCGCAACAAAGACGCGGGGAGCTCTAGCCGTGAACAGCGCTTCGATACGTGCCTCTTGAGCCCCACTGCGCACAAGACTGCTATCGGCGCGTTCGCCGACGAGCAGCTTTAGCGAGTTTAACAAAGCGGTCTTGCCGGCACCCGTCTCGCCTGTAAGCACGGTAAGCCCTGGCGAGAATTCCAAGGTGGCCGCGTCTATGAGCGTCAGGTCCTTGACGCGCAACTCAAGTAGCATCGCCACCACCCGACAAGGAGCGGGCAATCTTTACATAGAAGTCCGGTGCATCAAAGCTCAGCAGCACCAATTCATTGGCAGCCTTGCCCACTTCAACAGAGTGGATTTCTTTGTCAGCATCCTTTGAACTGAGCGGCTGTCCGTCAATGTTGATAACAGCGCGTTGACCTGGGCGCGGTCGGGGGGCCAGCTCGATGACATCTTCGGGTGCCGAGACAAACGTGGCCACACCCAGGCTATGGGCAGAAATCGGCACAACGCACAGACCCTCATGGCCGGGGGTGAGCAGAGGGCCTCCCGCTGAGAGGGCATAGGCGGTAGAGCCGGTGGCCGTGGCCACAATTACGCCGTCGGCCCGAAGTTGCGGCAGGGTGTTGCCGTTGATGGCCAGATCGATGTTGATGTCCCTGCCCATATTGGAACGTCCGAGCACAATCTCGTTTAAAGCCTGATAGACAGCCGTACTCTCGTCGGCAAAGCGGATGGTAGCTTCAAGCATCACACGACGATCCTCTGCGAGCGTGCCCGCCAGAAAGGCTTGCAGAGCCGCTTGCAAAGACTGTGGTCGCGCGCCGGTCAAAAAACCCAGACTGCCAAAATTTACGCCGAGCAACGGCAGCGTGGCACGAGTCGCTATCCGCGTGGCTTTAAGGACTGTGCCGTCGCCACCCAGGGCACAGATCAACCCAAAGTCGCCACTTTCAACCCGCGTGGATACCTCGCGAAGCGCCAAAGAACCGATAAGCAGTTCGTCGGCATCAACAAGTTCCGAAGCGATGCCAATGAGCCGCAGCCACTCGCCCGCCTCCTCAGCTGCTTGCACCGCTGTGGCATTGATCGTCGGAGCTACAAAGAGGACCTGCATGATGACTCCATTCCTCTTTGTTGAGCGGCTGCAACTGCACTGTCGACATCAATATCGGCGACCGAACCACCACGCCTCAACCATAAAAAGAACTCGCTATTGCCCTTATGTCCGGCAAGGTCGGATGCTCGAAGCGCCTGAGGCAGCAGACCGCTTGTGCCCAGACTGTCTAACACGAGTTGTATGGCCTGGCGCTGCAACGCAGCGTCGGTAACGATACCGTTACCGACACAGGAGCTTGGCAGTTCGAATTGTGGTTTAATCAGAATGATGACATCGCCACGAACGCGGACAAGCGTCGAAAACAGCGGCAAATGAACGCGCACTGTGGTAAAGCTGAGGTCGGCAACCACGAGGTCAAACGGCGCGCCTATCTGCTCAGGCACTATCTGGGATATGTTCGTACGTTCATACAACGAAACCCGCGGATCACAGCGCAGTTTCCAATCAAATTGTCCATAGCCGACATCCACAGCCGTAACGCCGGCGGCACCGCTTTGCAGCAGACAGTCACAAAAACCGCCACTGGAGGTGCCGACATCGAGGCATCTCCTCCCCCGGATATTCAATCCAAAGGCCACAAGCGCTCCCTGGAGCTTGGTGCCGCCACGAGAGACGAAACGCCGATCGGCTTTGATAGAGATAGAGCCCGGCGAAGCAAGCCGCGTACCAGCCTGTGTTATCACGGTGCCATCAACGCTGATGAGACCGGCCAGGCAGGCCCGTTCAGCACAGGCACGGTCAGGATAGTACCCCTCATCCACCAGCCTTTCGTCCAGTCTGGCCGGCAGTGCCAAGGTGGCAGGTTTGCTCCGATGAGCTCGCTCAGGCATTGAGAGCCTCTACGATTTGCTCGGTGACGGCAGCAGGCGTAAGTCCCAGCGACTCAAACAGGCGCTCGATGCAGCCGTGGCCGCAAAATTCGTCGGGCACTCCGAGGGTGAGAACTACCGGGCGCTCAGCAACACCGGACAGGGTTTCGAGCACCGCTGAACCAAAGCCGCCGCTCGTCGTGCCATCCTCCAGCGTGACAATCAACCGGGTTGCGGTCGCTGCTCTGACCGCATCCTCGTCGATGGGTTTGACCCAAATCATGTCGTAAACACTGGCCTCAATGCCCTGCGCAGCCAGCAGCGTGGCGCATTCTGCGGCCAGTGGTATCATCTTTCCCAGTGCCAACAGGGCAACATCGGCACCGCTGCGCAGTAAATTTGCTATTCCAAATGGCAATATTTGAGGCACGTAGTCGTCGGGCACCGCGCCATCGGGTGTAGCGCCACGAGGATAGCGAATAGCCACCGGGCCGTCATTCATTGATAGAGCGGTGTGAAGCGCATCTGAAAGCATGCGGGCATCAGATGGAGCGATGATGCGCATGGCAGGCAGCGCGCGAAGATAGACCAGGTCCAACAGGCCGTGGTGAGTCGAGCCATCCTCGCCTACAAGGCCACTGCGGTCCAAACAGAACACCACGTGTAACCGTTGGAGGGCCACATCGACTGCCAGTTGGTCAAAGGCCCGTTGCAAAAACGCGGAGTAGATGACGACAACCGGTTTTTTGCCGGCCAGCGCCAAACCAGCGGCCATGGCCACGGCATGCTCCTCGGCAATGCCAACGTCGATAAAACGCTCAGAAAAGCAAGCTGCAAAGCCGTCCAGGCCGGTGCCTGTGGGCATAGCCGCAGTCAGTGCCACAATGGCGTCGTCGCGTTCAGCCTCATCGAGCAGGCTAGAGCCAAACGCCTGAGTAAAGGTAGGCGCTAAGCCGTTCTTTGGGTCCAGCTCTCCGGTTTTTGGGTCATAGCTGCTCACGCCATGGAACAATTCGGGCTTTTTTTCAGCCGGCTCAAAACCTCGACCTTTCTGAGTAACCGTATGTACGATAATCGGCCCCCTATAGCCTTTAGCCGCCGAGAAAGCATCCAGGACATCAAAAATATTGTGGCCATCAATAGGACCGATATACTTGATGCCCATATCCTCAAAGAACATGCCTGGGACAACCAGTTTCTTAAATGAGCTTTTGGCCGCCTCGCCGGCGTTAACGAGAACCCGCCCGGCTTTGCCGATGCGTTCAAGACTGCCTTCAAGCGTATCGCGCGTAACGGTATAGGGTCTGCTCATGCGCAGTTTGCCCAGGTAAAGCGACAGCGCCCCCACACTCTTGGAGATACTCATCTCGTTATCGTTGAGAACAATCGTGATGTTATATTGATCGTGCCCTATCTGATTGAGCGCCTCAAAGGCCAGACCGCCAGACAAGGATGCGTCGCCTATGAGCGCAACTACCTCGTTGGTATCCCCATTAAGGGCATACGCCTTAGCCAGACCGCAGGCAATCGAGAGGGAGTCCGAAGCATGACCGGAGTCGTGGGCATCGTATATCGACTCTTCACGTTTAGGAAAACCACTGATGCCGCCAAATTTTCTGAGCGTATCAAAAGCAGCGTTACGGCCCGTAATTAATTTATGGGCGTAACCCTGGTGTCCCACGTCGAATACCAGCCTGTCATAGGAGAAGTCAAAAACGCTATGCAAAGCCAGAATTATCTCCACCGCTCCCAATGACGAAGCCAGATGCCCGCCGTTTTTCGAGGTGACATCCACCAGTCGCTGGCGAATCTCTGCGGCCAGACGCCTTACGTCTTCCGGCGACAGCGACCTGAGGTCATCAGGCCGCTCAATATTCTCAAGAACAGAGTGCATCATTCCTGTGGCGGCTTTTGCGCGCTCTCCAAGCTGATATCGGGGTGGTCGTCTAATGTAGCCATCTCCTCGCTCGTAAAGCCACCCTGCTCCAGTCTCTCAATACACCTGCCTCCGATGCGCAGAGCCTCGTCATAGAGGTCCAGGCTCTTTTCCAAAGGAACATCCTTGGAGCGCACTTGAATAACGATCTCCTCCAGTTGCTCTTTGAGGTGTCCGTATATATTCTGTTCGTCCATCTATCTGTTCTCCTTACTCAGGCTTTCAGCTTCACATTCTTTATCGTTACAGACTATCGTTACAGACACAGGGTCCGACATAGGAGCAGGCACAAGGTCAGACGCAAGAGTCGATGCGGAGTCTGGTACAAGAACCGACACAGGGTCAGACGCAAGAGCAGCAGCCAGTGTCCGGGCGATACTGCCGAGCACGCCGTTGATGAAGCGCGGTGAATCATCCTCGCCGCCGAATATCCGCGCCAGCTCCACAGCTTCGTTAACCGATACACTGATAGGCACCTCGTCGATATAAAGCATTTCGTGGGTGGCTAATCTGAGGATACATCGATCGACGAGCGCAATCCTGTCGATGGACCAGTTGGCAGAAGCCGAGGCGATCAGGGCGTCGATCTCGGCGCTGCGCTCGGGTAAAGTCGTGACCAGCCGAGCTGTGAACTGACAAGGTATGCCCAACTCATCAATGAACTCGCCGTCTGCAAGTACCTGAGCCGGGCCGGTACCGGTCAGCTCAGCCTGGTAGAGTATCTGCAGGGCTTTGCGCCGAGCAATCGTGCGATCATGGTGGACACCGCTCATCTTTGATGACCTGTCAAGCCTTAAATACGATACCGTCTATCGTAACGTCTACACAGGCAACTTCGATACCCACCTGAGAGAGCAGAGCATCGTAGACGGCTGCGCGGATCTGGTCGGCAACCTCTTGAAGATGATAGCCGTAGCAGATCTGCACATGAGCCTGCACTTTGATCTCGCCGTCCTCTTCCAAGACCAGCACGCCATGGACGGCATGTTTCCTGGACAGAGCGCCAAGAGCCCCCGGCTGGCTCTTGCCACCCACCGAGGCCACACCCTCGACTTCCATAATAGCCAGGGCAATGATTGTCTCGACAACGCCGGGGGCGATGATCACCTCTTGTCTGTCTGTCTCACTGTGAACACTCATAGATACCTCTCTAAAAAGTCGGTATGGACATCTCCTTTGATAAAGTCCTCAATGCCAAGCAACCTCTCGTGAAAGCCGATAGTGGTCTTGATGCCTTCGATCTTAAACTCGTTGAGGGCACGGCGACCCCGGGCCAAAGCCTCTGTGCGGTCCTTTCCCCACACTATCAGTTTGGCAATCAAGGAGTCGTAGTTCGGGGGCACACTATAGCCGGCGTAGATATGACTGTCTACCCTGACCCCCGGACCACCCGGCAGCCTGAGCTCGGTAATCCGGCCAGGCGAGGGCAAAAAGTCCCTGGTGGGATCCTCCGCATTAATACGAAATTCGATGGCATGGCCACACGGTTCGACAGGTACCCTGTCAAGGAAGCTGATGCGCTCGCCGGCGGCAATCCGGAGCTGTTCTTTGATAATATCGGTACGGGTAATCTCCTCGGTAACCGGATGCTCGACCTGAACACGGGTGTTCATTTCCATGAAATAGAAATCGCCCGCATCATCTAACAAAAATTCAACCGTCCCAGCATTAACATAGCCTACCTCGCGCACAGCTTTGAGGGCAGTCTCGCCCATCTGGGTACGCAGCTCAGGCGAAAGTGCCGGCGAGGGAGCCTCTTCCAGTAACTTTTGATGCCTGCGCTGTACCGAACAGTCGCGCTCACAGAGATGTACAGCGTTGCCATGGCTGTCGGCCAGCACCTGTATCTCAATATGACGGGGGCTCTTGAGCAGCTTTTCAAGGTACACCTGCCCATTGCCAAAGGCCGCCAGAGCCTCAGCGCTTGCCGAGCTAAAGGCCACCTCCAACTCTCCCGGACCGGCGACCGCGCGCATACCGCGACCGCCACCGCCCGCGCTGGCTTTAATGAGCACCGGATAGCCCACAGCGTCAGCAAAACTCACCGCCTCATCCAGACTGGCCACCGGCCCATCACTGCCGGGCACAGTCGGCACACCGATGCGTTGCATGGTACGCTTGGCCAGGCTTTTATCGCCCATAAGTTCGATAGAGTCGGGGCTGGGGCCAATCCACGTCAGATCGTGTGCGATAACCGCCCGAGCAAAGTCGGCATTCTCCGCCAAAAAACCATAACCGGGATGGATGGCGCAGACTCCACGTGAGGTGGCAGCAGAAATAACGTTGGCAAAGTCGAGATAAGACTGTGCCGCCGAGGCCGGCCCGATACGTACACGTTCGTCGGCTTCATGCACGGCCAACGTATCGGCATCGGCCGCAGAGTAGGCCTGGACACTGATGACGCCCAGTTCACGACAGGCGCGAACAATGCGCAGGGCCACTTCGCCGCGATTGGCTATGAGTACTTTAGCAAACACCGTCAGGACTCCGGTGTAAGGTTTCCCACGGTATTAGCAATGGGTTCATCGGCAACAGGCTCAAGGTAGAACAACACCGTATCCCACTCTACGGGGCTGGCGTTTTCCACACAGACCTCGCGGATCGTGCCCATCTGCTCGGAGCTGATCTCGTTCATGAGTTTCATGGCTTCGACAATACAGAGCGTCTGGCCGGCCGTGACCTCCGTGCCCACCTCCACAAAAGGCGGTTTATCGGGAGCGGGGGCGGCATAGAAGGTGCCTACCATCGGCGATGTGACGGGCAGCCAGGTAAGCGGTCGGTCGGTGCCGTCAGCGTTGGGCGCGCCTTTGGGTGGCGGCGCGGTTTCTGTCGATGCCCCAATTGTGGCACTGGCCTTCTCTGCCGCAGCGCCTGTTTGAGCGGCGGGGTCGGTTGCAGGGCCGCTGAGCTTTGATGTGTCGAATTCTCCCAGCGTCGTGCCGGCAGCGCGCACAGTCACCTTCGACCCGGCCTCCTCGACCGTGACCTCGCCTACACCGGTCTCTTCGACGATGCGGATAAGCTCGCGGATCTGGTTCATATCCACAGTTTCTACCTCCTTGGTGATCGATGATTCTTCCTCCATCAACCACGGTGTTTTTTCAGAAGTACGGTGCTTGGAAAGATACGTGCGAGCCTCATTGGGAAACAGCGCCCACATCAGCACATCCTCTTCGGTTTTAGCTAACTCGCCGGCCTCTTTTGCCACTTCATCGTACGTGGTCGTCACAAGTGTGGAGGGTGCGGTGTCAACATCCAGCTGCTCTTGGCTTCCTAAGACTTTTTGCACAACCTCTTTGTCAAGCGGGCCTGGCGCACGACCATAATAGCCTGCTATGTAGTCTTTCATCTCAGTAGAGATTACGCTCCAACGCTTGCCCGTGAGCACGTTGAACACAGCCTGGGTACCGACGATCTGGCTCATCGGTGTGACCAAAGGCGGATAGCCAACCTCGGCGCGCACGCGCGGAATTTCCTCCATAACGTCGGGCAGACGCTCTGCGGCCTTTTGCACCTCCAGCTGGCTGATAAGATTGCTCATCATGCCACCGGGTACCTGGTGACTGTAAACCTGCATATGGATCAGTGAACTGACGCCGCGTTTGTAGTTGCCCCGCTGGCGCACACCCTCCCAGTACTCGCTGATTTCAAACAGCGTATCCAGATCCAAGCCGGTATCATAGCCGCTTTCCTTGAGCGCCGCGACTATCATTTCTACGGCCGGCTGCGAATTGCCAAAAGCCAACGGAGCACTGGCCGTGTCAACAATAGCCGCCCCGGCCTCGGCTGCCTTGATATAGTTAGCCGGTGCCATGCCACCCACATAGTGGCAGTGCACATGAATAGGAAGCCCGATATTCTCGCGTAAGGCCTTGACCATACGCTCAGTACGATACGGCGTGAGCATGCCCGCCATGTCCTTGATGCAAATGGAATCGGCACCTAATTCCTTGAGCTCAAGCGAATACTCGATATAGCTGTCTAAGGTATGCACGGGGCTCATCGTATAGGAGATGGCTCCTTCAAAATGGGCACCGGTCTCGGTTATGGCACGGGCGCAGTCCTTGATGTTGCGGATGTCATTTAAGGCATCAAACACCCTGAACACATCGATGCCGTTGCGGTGAGAGGCTTTGACAAAACGGTCGACTATCTCCTGGGAATAATGGTGGTAACCAACCAGATTCTGGCCGCGCAGAAGCATCGACAAAGGCGTGTTCGGGCAATGTTTCTTGATAGCTCGCAGGCGCTCCCAGGGGTTCTCGTCCAAAAAGCGCAGACAGGTGTCAAACGTGGCACCTCCCCAGGACTCTATGGCCCAATAACCCACCTCATCCATCTTAGAGAGGATGGGCAGCATCTCGCCAATGCTCATACGCGTTGCCCACAGCGACTGATGGGCGTCGCGGATTGTAGTATCCATGATATGAAGTGTTCTCATAGCACCTCCTTTGGGTTTCAAACGCGTGTTTTCATACACGTGTGATGTAGCGGCCATCGCGCGTGTCAATGCGCACGACATCGCCGTTGTCCACGAACATCGGCACCTGTACAACCGCTCCGGTCTCTAACGTGGCCGCCTTCGTACTCCCTCCCACCGTATCGCCCTTAAAACCAGGCTCGGTATCAGTGACCTCAAGCTCCACGAACATGGGCGCTTCGACACCGATAAGTTCCTCGCCAGCGTATTGCAACGTGGCGGTATCATTTTCCTTGAGCCAATGGGCAGCCTCGCCAACTGTCTTAGCGTTTAAAGCTATCTGTTCGTAGCTGCTGTTGTCCATAAAATGATAGTCTTCGCCGTCATGGTAGAGATACTGCATCGCCTTGGTCTCCATGCGTACCTCTTCAAACTTCTCGCCGCTGCGAAACGTCAGGTCGTTGACACGGCCCGTACGGATGTCGCGGACCTTGGTGCGCACAAAAGCGCCGCCCTTGCCCGGCTTGACATGCTGGAACTCGATGATGACGTTGGGTTTGCCATCAATCAGGATAGCCTTGCCGTTTTTGAAGTCAGCAGTGGAGATAGCCACGAAAACATCCTTTCTAGTGAAACGAACCTCCATTATAGCAAGTCTGGTGCCGGGGGATAAGCACTCAGCGGTAGCGGTTGCGTTACAGACTGCCTTCGCGGACGCTAAAAGCCCTTCTGCGGGAGAAGAATACCGTGTTGTCACGGCGCCGCATTGGCCGCTGCGTTATGGCGAGCCGCCGCAGGCAAAGCACCAACATCATCGCTCGTGCAAACTCTCCTTTAGGGTTTAGTGCTACCCACGAACAGTCCTCGCTTACGCAGCACTGTCAAAGCCCTGTTGCTTCGCAAAATCGCCTTACGAACTTAAGCCAGCCAGAGTAGACAATCGGACATAATGGGGACTGTCCCCATTATGTCTTTTGAGTGACGGGGCTCTCCCTGTCCTGGCTGGATTACCACAGGCGGCATGCGTCGGAATGACTGTAGACTCAGATGATAATCAGCTCGCGAGGCGAGGTGGCAAAGCTGTCGTAGGAGCTGGGTGGAGTGGCAGCGCGCGCAGGCTGCGAGCGGCGGCCCTGTGCCTTGGCGACCGGAGTGTCCCTGGCTACCGTGGCGGATTGATCCGTGTTCTCAGTGCTGAGTGGGGTGACAGGCTGGTCGTCAGGGAAGCTATAAGCGCATATCACGCCGCAATCCTCAATGCGTACACCACCACTGCCAGCCAGATAGACACCCGGCTCCACCGTAACGACGTTACCGGGTTCAAGCACGTCTTTGCTGTTGGGGGCAAGCGAGGGAGACTCGTGAACTTCGATGCCCACCCCGTGTCCCAATGAGTGCGAGAAATGCTCGGCGTGTCCTCTTTGGGCCAAACACTGCAGGGCGATGTCATGGGCTTTGGCACCCGCAAGGCCACTGCGCAAGGCCGCCTTAGCCTGGTTGTGCGCCTCAAGAACGGCGGCATACACGTCCTTTTGCTGAGACGTAGGCTGACCAATTACCAGGGTGCGGGTCATATCGGCACAGTAATCCTGAGAGCGGGCGCCAAAGTCCACTACGACGAAATCACCCTGCCTGAGCCGGCGTTGTCCCGGGCGGGCATGCGGCAGGGCGGAGTTGGGTCCCGAGGCCACTATCGGTGGGAAGGCCACCTCTTCGGCCCCCAGTTCGCCCAGGTTGAAGCGCAGTTTGTTAGCCACTTCTAACTCACTTATCCCCGGCTTTATCCATTCCAGTAGACGCATGAAGGCCCTGTCCGTGATACGCTGGGCCTTGCGCAGCAAATCCAGTTCCTCTTTGTCTTTGACCGCTCGCAAGGTGGCCATAAGGCTCCTGGTGTTGCTCAGGCGAGCCGTGCTCTTGGCCAACGTGCGGCTGAGGCCGCGATACGCGCTCAGGGTGATAGTGGGCTCGTAGCCCATTTTAAACCTCGCGGCACCCTGGACGGATAACCCCTCCAGGTAGTTAAACAAGAATTCGGCATGCGATACGCGCGTGGCATCCACCTGCCACGAAGTGCCAGCGGCGCGGGCGCGCATGGACTCGACATAGCGGCTGTCAGTGTGCACCAGGCAGTCCTGAGCGGTGACAAGCACCAGATGCGCCGGCTCGTCGTCAAAGACCTGTCGCCAACCTGTAAGCCAGCGCTGATTGGCCACAGCAAGGCTGATAAAACCGTCCAGACCACGCTCAACCAGCCGGGCACGCAGGCGGGAGAGCCTGGCTTTTGAGAAGGCGCTTTTCTCCCCGGCGGCCCTGGCTTTTGAGACGGCGCTTTTCTCCCCGGCGATTGTAGGATGTTCCATCCGCGCGTATCTCCTTACGTGGTGTTCTTTTTAATGTGCTCAACCAAAAAATTCAGCGCCTTCATATAGGAGGATACACCTTCGCCCATGAACTGGGCAATGCAGGCTTCGGCTATGAGCGAGTGGCGGCGGTATTCCTCGCGACGGGTAATGTCAGTAAGGTGTACTTCGACCACCGGGATCGGAACGGCGGCCACGGCGTCGCGCAAGGCCAGCGAGTAGGCGGCGTGTGCGGCGGGATTGTAGACGATGCCATCGTAGCTGCGCTGGGCCTTTTGGATGAAGTCGATTATTTGACCTTCGTGGTTCGTTTGAAAGAAATACAATTCGACCTCAGGCAAGCTCTCGGCGGCAAAGCCGGCCAGCGTCTTTTCCAACTCTGAGAGGGTCGTGGTACCATAGAGTTCCGGTTCCCTCGTACCGAGCAGATTGAGATTAGGCCCGTTGATGACCATTATTCGCATAGACACAGATACACTCCTTTGGGGCTGTACGGGCTTCAGAGGCCGGCAGGTGCTGGGCTGTTTGGGCCGTGGCACTCACAACTGGTGTCCGACATTGGTGGAACTCACCGCACGCTGGGGCTGCTTGGGCCGTGGGGTTCGCCGCACGCGGAGTTGCCACAAACCTGTACATGGCTCCCGCTTTTTGGCTTTTGGTTAGGATAGCTTAAATCCATGAGTCTCCCAAGCCGTAATCCCCCAAAGGCCGACCGTACCGCTGAGCTTAACACCGAGCCGCCGAGTGAGCTGCCGGACAGCCTACGGGCCGACCCACAGACCAACTCTCAAATTGAACCACAAACTGACTTCAAGCCCACGACAGCGCCCGACTCAAAGGCAGAGACTACACTTTGGAGCCGCGGGTTTGTGCTACTCTGCCTGCTGAACTTCTTGAACTTTGCCGGCATGTGGATGCTCCCGGCCATGCTGCCGGTCCATATCCTCAGATTGGGTGCCGAGTCCTGGATGCTCGGTTGGATCATGGGGCTTACGGCTATCGCCACAATCATCACGCGACCGTTGGCGGGTTTTGCCGTAGACCGCTTTGGGCGTCGTGGCGTGTTCACGGTGGGAACGATCGGCATGATCGTGACCTGCCTGGGCTTTGCCGTGATGCCCGTCTTAGGCGCGGTGCTGGCCATCCGCTTCATCCAGGGTTTGGCCTGGGGCTTTACGAATACCGCCTGTACGACAATAGCCGCAGACGCCATACCCAAACCACGCTACGGCGAGGGCATGGGCTATTTCACGCTGGCCTCCTCGCTGGCAATGATTATCTCGCCGGCCCTGTCACTCGGCGTGTTCTACGCTCTGGGCGGCGGTGTCTCGGCCCTCATCTGTGCGGCCTTCTTCTGCCTGTCTCTAGCCTGTAGCTGTTTTGTGAGCTATCGCCGTGTTGCCACACGTCCGCTGCGAGCCACAAAGACAGCTGGAGAGAAACGCACTGTGCAGACGCAAACCCGTGCAGCACTGCGTTTTATCAGACATACGCTGCTGGAGCGCTCAGCGCTGGGTGCCGGTGTGTGCATGATGCTTACGGCCTCGTCATATGGCCTCGTACAGACGTTTTTGCCCGCCATGCTTGATGCCGGCAGACAGGAGTTCGTGGGCCCGTTCTTTATCGTAATGGCGGTCGTGGCCCTCATCGCCCGGCCGCTGTTTGGCCGGTGGGCCGATACACGTAACTACTTTGAGCCGGCAGCCGCGGCTTTTATATGCATGGCGGTAAGCCTGATGCTGCTGGCACTACCCGCACACGTGGCCAGTTTGATGGGAGCGGCCGTCTTACAGGGCATAGGTTACAGCGCCGGGTTCTCGCTGTTCATGGCACTGGCCACACTGCACATCGATAAACCCTCGCGCCGCGGCGCGGCCATTGCCACCGTGATGGTAGGTTTTGATATCGGTTCGGGGATAACCGCCGTGGGGCTCGGTGCGCTGTCCGCCTCTTTGGGCTTTGAGTTTATCTTTGGCCTTGGCGCACTCGTCGCCTTAGCCGGGCTGGCCCTCGTGCTGCTGCGGCGACGGTCGTTGTTTTAGGCTTTCACTCCTGCAGTGCCTTAGTGTCAGCGGACATTTGTAAGAAGCGCGAAAGCGCACGGGTGAGTTCCGGTACCGTAAGGGTAAGCAGGCGGGGGCTGCCCGGCGCGTCTAACACTACGAGGCTTTGCTCGCTGCCACGGTTCTTCTTGTCGTGGAGCATCGCTGCAACCAGGGCTTTTATAAACGCGTCATCAATCCTGATCTGAGGAGTGGCTTGGGCAGGGTCGTGCCCGCCAGCGGGTTCGCTGTCTGGCTTATGCTCAGCATCAGCTTCGTGACTTGGCTCAGCATCGGTCTTGCGGCTCGGCTCAGTATCGGTCTTGCGGCTCGCGTCGGCGGTCATCATCAAACTCGGCTCCAGACCAAGGCGAGAAAATAGATGGTCTTGGAGGGCGGCCAGGCCCTCGGGCGCACATTGGGCAGCAAAGCGCATGCCCTCCACGACCGCCTGCCCATGGCTGAGCGAACCGGACGGCAAAACCGCCTCCAAGGCGTGACCAAGGCTATGCCCGTAGTTTAGAATGAAGCGGTGTCCTTCGTCCAGTGGGTCGGTCTCAACCACGGCAAGCTTGAATTCAACAGCGCGGCGCACAGCCTCACGTAGGGCCTCGGGGCTGCGCCGGGCGACCAGCTCCTGGGCCTGAGCACACAGCCATTCCAAAAAGCTGCCACCTTTGAGCAGAGCAGCCTTGGCAACCTCGGCAACGCCGCTCATAAAGGCCGCCTTGGGCAAAGTCGATAACAGCTCTGTGTCGGCAAGCACAAAAAGCGGTGCCTTATAGACCCCGATGAGGTTCTTATAATTGCTAAAATTTATAGCAGTTTTAGCACCAAGGGCCGCGTCGACCTGAGCCAGAAACGTCGTTGGCACCGTAACGCTGTCCAGACCTCGCATATAGGTGCCAGCTGCCAATCCCGCAACATCGCTCGTGCTCCCACCACCAAAACTGATGATCACACTTGAGCGTTGTGTGCCAAGATCACTCAAGCGCTGCCATAACATCTCCAGCACCACTGCGGTCTTGGCCTCCTCGCCCGGGGGTATCACGATCACATCCGTCTTGAAGCCGTGCGTGTCCAGATTGGTTTGCAAGACAGGGCCGTGCAGGCCGAACACCGCCTCGTCACTGATAATGACCGCATGTCGACCGGCGATACGCGTAGACATAAGCGCGCCCAGATCCCGAACGGCGCCCGGAGCCACGACCACTGAAGTGGCGGTGGGCGGTACGGCAAACACCGTATCGAAGCAATAGCCCGTCTCGTCGCCGCTCATGACAGCTCGCCTTGTGCCAGGACTGCGCAGATCTCGTCGACTACCCCGTCTTGATCCCGATGATCGGTATCGACCGTATACGTGGCAAGCGCCGCATAAAAGCCTTCGCGCTGTGCCAGGAGCGTGGCAACGGCCCGTTCCAAAGCGGCAGGTGAACTGTCCGTCTGTTCGAGGGCACTTCTCAGCACCGGGCGGTTTTGGGGATGAGAAATCCGCCGCAACGCTTGCTGGGGCGAGACGGTAAGATAGATTACCGGGCCCATCTGCACCAGCAAGGCGCGATTTTCCGCGCTGAGTATAATGCCGCCGCCGCATGACAATACCGAAGGCTCAGATACAGCCTGTTCGCACAAACACACATGCTCCTGCCGGCGGAAGTAGTCTTCTCCCCTCTTATCGAATATGGTGGGGATGCTCAAACCGGTCCGTTGTTGGACAAGATCGTCTGTATCGACACAGGGTAAATTCAAACGACGCGCGAGCAGGCGTGAGACGGTCGTTTTCCCCGAGCCCATAAAGCCTATGAGGATAATATGTCGCACAGAAGGCGCAGACGGCGAAAACACGAAAGCAGACGCAAGTTGCGAAGATGCGGAAGCAGACATGAAGGGTGAAGATGCAGGACCGGCAGTGTGCATGGCAGTGTATATGGCAGCGAGCCTGAGCGCTAGCCGCCGCTAGCGTTCAGAGAGCAGGTGGACAGAGCAGCCAGACGCTCACGGTAGTGCTCGCAGGCGGCTTGGGCATCGGCCACGGTGTCGCCGCCGAACTTCTTTTGACAGGCACTGGCTAATACGACCGCCGCCTCTGCCTCGGCCACAACGGCCACGGCCGGCACAACACAGACATCGCTGCGCCGCGTGGGCGCTGGGGTCGTTTGCCTACGCATAAGGTCCACGCTGGCAAGCGGACGCGCGAGCCCCGGGGGCGCCTTCGTAGCTACACGCACTACGAGTGGTTGGCCGTTCGTCATGCCGCCTTCCAGGCCACCGAGGTTGTTGCTGAGCCTGCCGGGCTGGATACACCCATCCTCGGGGACAAGGGCGATGACATCGTTGATCTGGCTGCCCCGATGATATGAGCCGTCAAAGCCCCGACCGAACTCCAGACCTTTGACGGTGGGTATCGAGGCTAACGTTGCTGCCAAAAGCGACGAAAGACGCTCGGGCCCACAGGTATAGCTGCCCAGGCCGGGCACAAGCCCTCGGACGACGAGCATGAATCGGCCACCGAGGGTATCACCGTCATGGGCGGCAGCGTCAATAGCTGCCACAATTCGAGATGTGGTGTCCGCATCCGGGCAGCGAACAGGAGATGCCTCGATGTCGACACGTGTGAAAGGGGGTTTTGCTAAAACTCCCGCTGCCACACGCTCAGCAGGCATATCCACTGAACCGATGCCGGTGACAAAGGAGGAGACTTCAACGCCGAATTCGGCCAGATACGAGGCGGCAATGGCTCCGGCCACCACACGAGCAGCGGTCTCACGGCCGCTGGCACGCTCGGAGATGGCCCTGAGATCTGTCGCGCCGATCTTTTGCAGCGCGGCCATGTCGGCATGTCCGGGCCGAGGGATACAGTCGTCTTTGGTCGGAGATATGATGTGGCGGTCGTTAAAATGAGCACCGCTGGGTTGGTCATTATGAGAGGGAAAATCGTCAACGCAGCAGTTGTTGGAATGAGCGTTGTTGGAAGGGGGGTCGCCGGCAACAGAATCGCCAGTGTGGCGGTCGTCGGGAGGAGAACCGTCGCCAGTGGCATACGAACTATCGACATTGGCGATAAGCACCGCTAGAGGCGCGCCGGTGCTCTTGTCCCCTTGCACGCCGCTGAGGATCTGGATTTCGTCGCGCTCAAAGGTCATACGCTCTGAACGTCCATATCCCGAGCGTCGGCGCGCCAAAAAAGCATTGATGATGCCGGTGGTGACACTCACACCTGCGGGCACGTCGGTAACGACAGTGACCAGGAAAGATCCGTGTGATTCGCCGGCAGTGGTAAAATGCATCGGGATTACTCAGCCATGAGTTCTCGGCGCTGCAACTCGGCGCGCGCGGCTCTTTGCATGATATCCGCGACCCTTGCGTGCTGTGGCTTTGGATCGATGCTGACGGCATCAGCCCAGATACCAAAGCTGAGCGCGGCCTGCTCTACAAGCGTACCCAGGCCGTCGGCTGCTGCTGCTGCGGCTTGGCGAGCAGACGTGAGTAACGCTGTCGGTCCGCGTCCGTAGACGAGGTCGATAACCGTATGGTCAGGCTTGAGATCGTCGGATGACAGCAGCGCAGAGTCGTCGGGCTCCATGCCTACAGGCGTGGCGTTGACGACCAGCTGTGCCTGGCGCAGCATATGGCTCAACTCCATGGTATCGGCATAACTGAGACCCGCGATGGTAGTTGAGAATCCTTGCTCAGCACAATAATTGCTTAATAGATTAGCAAATTCGTCGGCACGCAGGCGACTGCGGCTCACAATCCGGATGTCCGCCGCTTTGGCTTTGGCCAAAGCCAAACAGATGGCTGCACTCGCAGAACCGCTTCCCAGGATAAGTACCCGGATGTCTTTGGGGTCAAGTCCGCGATGCCGGATTAAACTGGCTACAAATCCTGCGCCATCGACACTATGACCGCTGAGCAGAGCGGGAGCTTTTGTGCCGCGTGGCCCGTCCTTCTCACCCGGTACAACACTCACCAGATTCACAGCCTGGATGACGGCGGCATCGCCCTGGAGGGTGCCACCGGCTTTGAGCAGTGCCTGAGCGGCGGCTTTTTTATAGGGCATCGTGATGTTGACACCAATGAAGCCGTCATCGGTCTGGAGTTGGGCTATCTGCCGGTCAAAAGCCTCGTGGTCAGCAGCCGAATAGAGCTCGTAGTGCCAATCCAGCTCGTAATACTCATAGACAGCTCGGAACATGACAGGCGAGAGTGAGTGCTCAATAGGAAAGCCGATCAAGCCGGTCTTATTCGCGGTAGATGATGCGTCCATCGGTGCTCCTTTGTGCTTAGGGGCGTTCGTTTTGCCTCTCAATCTGAGGGCTCTCGCCTCAGACGTCTTTCGATGCGTCTGAAGAGCTTAGTGTACCAGAGGTCAACAGCGGAGCGCGGCTGTACCAAAACGGTGGCCATACCGAGGATGCGTGCGCCCAGTATGTCGGTGAACAGTTGATCGCCGATGATGACAGCATCGCGCCGGCGGACACCTGTCTTGCCCAGGGCACGAAGGATGGCAAACGGCATCGGTTTCATTGCCTTATAGACTATCGGCAGTCCCAGATCTTCAGCGTGAGTCAAAACACTTTTGTGCCAGTTGTTAGAGAGTAAACAGCAGGGCATGCCGCTGGCCTTGAGGCGTTCGATCCAAGCCGTCACTGCCGCAGGCATCTGGCCCGTTGAGCGGGGAATCAAGGTGTTATCAACATCGAGGAGCACCGCCCTGAAGCCCCGGGCGTACAACTCAGAAACCGAGATGTCCTCCACACACTCATATTCCAGATCAGGGCGAAACAGGGCCATACGCATATCCATACTTCTGTTCTCAATTGAGGAGCCTACACAAGATCGACCAATTCGACATCAGCAACATTTTGACCGGGGAGAAAAGCCGGACTGTTTGATACCTGACTGTTTGGTGCCTAACTGTTCGCTATCAGGCCATTCAGCGCTCGACTATTCGATGCCAAAGACCTCCCTATAGACTTGCTTGGCCGCCTCAAACTCTTCGCTCGTAGCGCAAAAGGTATGGAAGCCCTCCTTACTCGTGAGTACGTAATACAGGTAGTCGGTGTCCGCCGGGTGCGCCGCGGCCTGGATGGATTCGATGCGCGGCGAGCAAATCGGCCCGGCTGGAAGCGTATCGACCCGGTAGGTGTTATAAGGGCTGTTAACCTCCAAATCGACATTGAGCAGGGGGTGACCATCGTAAGACGGGCCCAATGCGTAAACGACCGAAGCGTCTATCTGCAGGCGCATGCCCAAATTAAGCCGATTGTAGATGACCGAGGCGACAAGTTCACGCTCCTTGTTGGCGGCGGTCTCTTTTTCTATGAGCGAGGCAACCGTCACAACATCGAAGAGCGAAAGGCCATTCGCAGAAGCTAAACTGAGGTCTAAATTGCTTATTTCTTTAGCAAATTGATCAAGCAGTGTGCGAATGACGTAATCGGCGTCGGCATCCTTAGGGATATTATACGTTTTGGGATAGAGGAAGCCCTCCAGCGAGTTGTCGTAGATTCCCTGCAAAAACGTGTAGTCTGCAACGTATGTATCGGCTGCGCGCGCCAAGGCAAGGAAGTCAGCGGCTTTGATACCGCAGGAATTCTCGACTACTGTGGCGGTCTGCTCAAGCGTAAGGCCCTCGGCGACAGTGAGCTTGCTGCCCGTGGAAGGTGGCCCTTGCACCAGCATGTTAATCAACGTCGTAGTGTCCATGAGCGTGACCAGGTGGTAGTCGCCAGGCTTCAAAGAAGAGTCAGCATGCTGGTTTTGGACATCTTGGAGAAAGGCGTGTTCGTCGCTGATAACATCGTGTTTTTTGAGGATAGTGGCTATCTGGGTGGTATTGGCCCCCTCAGGAATGCTCACACCCACGCTAACGCCGGCTTCTACAGGCGTTGTCTCAAAAAATGTGTGGTAAACAAAAACTCCACCACAGACAAAGACAACCACAACTACAACGATGGGGATCAGGACAAGCAGTGTTTTGCGCCGGGAATGCCTGAGCCTGGGCTGTGAACTGCCCTCGCCGCGGTCGCCCGCAGCTTTGGCGATATCCTTATAGTCGCCCTCTCGGGCGCCTTCATGAGTAGTTGCAACACGAACACTGGGGCGAGAAGGGCGCGCGTGTTTGCCACGGTATGTTGACATCAGGGCTATCCTTTACTTCCTTCGTCTAACGACCTATCTGGCTGACTGTCCAACCATGTCTGCAGAATCAGGCTGGCGGCTATTCTATCAGTTTTACCCCGTATGTCGCGTTCACGGTAACCTGTCTGTTTAAGAATCAGCTTGGCTTCGGCACTGGAAAGCCGCTCGTCGACAAATTGCAGCGGTAACTTATAAGTGTCGGAGATGCGCTGGGCCACATCGCGTACCCGAACAGCCTGGGCACGCTCGCTGCCATCCAACGACAGTGGCAGACCACAGACCAAAAGTTCCACGTCGTATTCCTCAAGTAACGACCAAAACGACCGAGATGCGGCCAGGATGTCATTCGTAGGTAACATATTCAGGGGTAAAGCGACTGTGCGCGCGGGATCACTCACGGCGATGCCGGTACGCTTATGGCCTATGTCCAGCGCCAATACGCTCAATTCGACTACTTTGCTGTGCCTGTTACCCGTACGCTCAAGACTGCTTTGACTTTGCGGCTAACTTCTCGGCACCGGCGGCCTCACATCTTGTATGTTCTACGCCCAAAAGCTCTCGTGTCTTAGCCAGGGCAGCGTCCAACCCATCAGGATCTTTGCCACCTGCCTGGGCCATCTGTGGCTTACCGCCGCCGCTCCCCTGAATCAGAGTGGACACCTGAGCAATGAGCGCCCCCGCGTCAAAACCGTTTTGTACGGCCTGTTTCGTGGCGGCGGCCAGGATAACCGGCTGGCCATCGGGCCTGAGACTGCCGATGACCACGGCCGAATTGGCCCCAAGGCCCTGTCTGAGGATGTCTGCCGTCTCGCGTAGCTGACCTATCGTGTTTCCGTCCAGACGCACGACCACAAGTTGATAGCCCACATTCACAGCCTGGGCGAGCAATTCTGTAGCGCTGGAGGCAACCTGCGCCTGTCTGAGCGTGGCAAGCTCGGCTTCCAACTGCCGCTGCTGCGTCAAAACGCCCTCCAGTCTGTCGGCAAGCTCCAGTGGCGCAGCCTTGAGCAGTTCGGCAGCGCGACACAACTCACGTTCCCTGCGGTTAAGGTACTCCAGAGCATCGAAGGAGGTAACGGCCTCAATGCGACGCAGGCTGGAACCGATACTGGTCTCGCTGATGATTTTCATAAGCCCGACCTGGGCCGTATGGCTCACATGGGTGCCTCCACACAATTCACGAGAGTTAGACCCGGCTTCCAGCACGCGCACGCTGTCGCCGTACTTCTCTCCAAACAGTGCTGTTACCCCATCGTCTCGGGCAGCATCCAGTGTGGTCTCGTAGGAATTGACCGTACTATCCTCCATAATCAGAGTATTCACAAGTTGTTCGACTCCGTCGATCTGCTCAGAACTGAGTGGCTCAAAGTGTGTGAAATCAAAGCGCAGACGCTCCGGCAAGACGAGCGAGCCGGCCTGGCGGATATGCTCACCAAGAATCTGTTGCAGAGCGTAGTGCAGCAGGTGAGTAGCCGTATGATTACGTTCGATACGTTCGCGACGCAGGGTGTCTATCGAGGCGCAGACAACGTCGCCCACACGCAAGGTACCATCGATATGGCCAATGTGCGCGTGAATACCCGAGAATACTTTGGTGTCAGCGACTTCAAACGTGCCTTCGTCGGCACCGGCGACCGAGGTGCTATTCTCATCGACAGCGAGCAGGGCATGGGCATCACCTGCAGCATCACCTGCAGTATCACGTACAGCATCACGTGTGACATCATCAAAATCACCGTTACCGCTGTGTACTCTGATAGTGCCCCGGTCGCCCACCTGACCGCCCTTCTCGGCATAAAATGGCGTTCGGTCCAAGACTACCTCGGCGGCCTGGCCGTCGCTTATCTGCAGCACCTGTTCGCCGTCTACTACGATAGCCACTACCTCGGCCGTGGCCGACTGATGCGCGTAGCCCACAAAGGAAGTAGGGCCTTGGTCCTGAGCTATTTGCTCATAGATCAACCCCTCCTGGCTCCAGGCATCGCCCTCGGCATGCTGTCGGGCACGGTCGCGCTGCTGTTGCATATGTTTATCAAAAGCCTGCGTATCAACTTCAACACCGTGCTCGCCGGCAATCTCGATAGTTAAATCAATGGGAAAACCAAAGCGGTCGTGCAACTCAAAGGCCACCGCACCGCTCAGTTGGCTTACGGGCCCTGCGCCCTTCAAAGCGCTGGCCAGATGATTATCCAGATAACTTTGTCCCGAGCGCAGTGTCGTTGCAAAACGCTCCTCTTCAGCATGGATGACACGCTCTATGAGCCGCTGATTCTCGACAATTTCTGGGTAGACAGAGCCGAGTTCGGCCACAACAGCGGCAACATAGGTGCCCAAAAACGGCGTCTCGATACCAAGCAACAGGCCGTGCCGAATGGCCCGGCGCAGCAGCCGACGCAGCACATAGCCTCTGCCCTCGTTGGATGGCAGGATGCCATCGCCGATGAGAAACGTCACAGCTCGGCTGTGGTCGGCAAGAATACGCAACGAGAGATCATGTGCGCATGTTTTTTCTCCCGCCGCCTCTTGTATGCCTTCGTCTGTAGCAAAGGTGCCTTGGTAGGCAGTGCCGCTCAGTTCCTCTCCTACTTTGATCAAACCGCGCAGAATATCAGTATCGTAGTTGGATTGCACGCCCTGCACGAGGGCCGCCGTGCGCTCCAGGCCCAGCCCCGTATCAATGTTCTTCGTAGGAAGGTCCACGAGCGAGCCATCTTCCTGCATGTCATATTGGGTAAACACGCAGTTCCAAAACTCCAAAAAACGATCGCAGTCGCAGCCGGGCGCGCAGTCCGGTCTGCCGCAGCCATGCTCGGGGCCCTGGTCATAATACAGCTCGCTGCTCGGTCCACAGGGCCCGGTGTTGCCGGCCACCCAGAAGTTGTCCTCCTTGCCCAGTCGGGTGATACGATCGGCATCAACACCCAACTCGCGCCAGATAGCTGCAGTTTCGTCGTCGTCAAAGTAGACCGTAAAGTACAGCCGCTCGCGGTCAAATCCCAGCACTTCGATGGCAAACTCCAAAGCCCAGGCGCACATCTCCTGTTTGAAGTAGCCGCCAAAGGAGAAGTTTCCCAGCATTTCAAAAAAGCTCAGATGGCGACCCGTAGAACCGATAATATCAATATCGGTCGTACGAACACATTTTTGCACCGAGGTCGTGCCAATATAAGGGGCCTCAAGGCGGCGTTGTTGTAGAAAATAGGGTTTGAACTGCACCATGCCGGCGCTGGTCAAAAGCATTGAGGGATCGTCGGGGATAAGAGAGGACGACGGCACACGTTTCATGCCTTTAGCCTCAAAGAACGCGAGATATTTCTCTCGCAATTCCGCTGTTTTCATTGCTTGGGCTCCTGCTCTAAAGCCGGGGGGTCAACGTCGTGTTTGGGCGGATGGCCCCGGAAAAGCGCGCCTTTTTCCGAGACCAACTGGCGGCCGGTACGCTTTTCAAAATAGTAGACAAAAATCGACTTAAGCGCACTGGCCAAAGGCACCGCGCACAGCATACCAAAAATCCCGCCCAGGGTGGCGCCGATGAATATGGCTACGAGCATAATAGCAGGATGCAGCTCGACAGTACCCGACATCACGCGAGGATAGATGAGATTGTCATTGGTCATCTGCGAGGCAATGGTCAGTCCGGCTGCCAAGATGCCCGTGAGTGGCGAGATAAACAGGCCAATCAGGCCGGCTAAAATCCAAGCCAGCGTAGGACCTATAACAGGTATGAACACCATCAGCCCGGTAAAAAACGCCATGATCACCGGATAAGGGATGCCGAGTATCGTGTAGCAAATACCGGCCAGAGTACCCGTGCACAGACAGGATACCACCATGCCGCGTAGATAGCCCCCCAACGCGCGAGAAAACGCGCCGGAGATGACCTTGGCATCCTGCTCGTATTTAGGGCCGACGATGATCATGATTTCTGCGCTGAAGCGCGGCAGATCCTTAAGGACCCAAAAGCCCACAATGGTGGATACACCGGCCACAACCAAACCCGTCGTAACGCTGGAGGCCGTGAGTATCATGGCGCTGGCCGACATCGAGGCCGCGTTTGTCACCCATTTTGTGGCCTCGGACTCGATAGAGGAAAGCAGTTGTTGAATAGTGGAATCCTGGAAAAACGCGTTATACTGCGCAATGATGTCGTTCCAAAAATTATTTGCCTGTTCCAAATAGGTGGGAAGCGATTGCAAAAAGCCCGCGAATTGCTCGGTAATCACGGGGACAAACACCAAAAGTATCATCACAATTATGAGCAGGGCAAAGATGTACATGAGGCCCGAACCCAAAACCCGAGGGACCCGATGTCGTTCCAGCCAGGCCACAGGCGCGCGCAGTATGAACACCAAAAATGCCGAGAACAGCACAATGGAGATGGCGGTCCAGATTTGACCGATGGCATAGACAGCGGCGGCGATAAGCAACACAATACCGATGACCGTAAAGGTCAAATAGAATCGGCGCTTGAGTGTCGTAAGCGTGTCTTTAGTGGGCACGTGCCTGCTCTTTATCTCGGGTCTTTCGTCTGGTCTGGTCTATGCGTGACGCGGGTTTTGGCTATGCAGAAGAATGGGGAGAACCCTCCTTCAAACCGTCTTCATCGGTGAAGAACAGATAAAAACCATCGGATTTCTCGTCCGTATGCACGGTTTGTCCGGCCTTGGCTTGGCCAGCGTCGACTTGGAACGTATCGTGAGGAACATCAGCTTGAGGAGTGCCGGCTCCAGCGTCTGTCTCCGATAACACCGAGTCGTCATCCGGTTCAAAATCGGGGGTATAGTCGACCTTGATGTCCACCGCCACAGCAGGTTGAGGAGAAGCCCCCTGCGCGGTAGACGGGCTTGGCGCAGGGATATCCGGTACAAGGGTAGCTACGTCCGGCGCAGGCGTTTGTTCGACTGCGCCCTGCGACGCAACAGTGCTTTTGTCTCCCACGGGCTTTGTTTCGTCATCTTGTTGGCCTTCGTGTTGATGCGCATCCTGCTCGGCACGACGCACGACTTTTTCGGCGGCATGCTTTTGGTGGCTGGAGCCAAACAGATCACGCACCTTGTCGGTAGCCGCGTTCAACAGGTTGAGCGGAGCATCGGTTATTCCCGCCACCTTGTCAAGGGCACCCGTAGCCGTGTCGGTCATGTCCGAGACATTGGCCAGAATGGTATCGGCACGCATGATCTCCAGATTGACGGCATCTACTGTAAGCGATACGCGCTCCAAAAGCGGATCTACGCGCTGCACGGCCGGTTGGACCGATTGAAGTATCGGTTGGACATCGGTCATTATCTTATTCATGTTGTCGATAGTTGGACCAAGCTCATCGATTGTCTTATTGACCTTGCGTACGGTAGAAACAAAATGGAACACCAGGACAATGAGCGAGATCACAAAAATGGCAATGATCACGTAGAGTATCTGGAGTATCAGCTCAGACATCGTCGCTTCCCTTCATAGATTTTTCTCGGAGCTATTTTCTCAAGGTTAGATAATAACAGACACAGGAGCGCGATAAAAGCCTCATGCACAAGTTTGCGCTGGTTTGTGCCGCTTTATGAGCTTTCAACGACGCGCTTTGAGTCTTGGGGAATGCAGAGATGACGAAAAAATCCACCCGCCTACCCTATAAGATGGTACCTTAGCTGTGAATCGGACAAAATGCGCTGGAACAGTGGGCGCAGATAGTATAGAATACGCCAGGCCGTGCCCCCTTAGGGGCATTGTTTATCTGTGAGAAAAATGAGTTGGTACTGTGCGCGGCTATGCGCAACTCTATGAATGGTCCTGCGCAGCTTGGCGTGGTTTCATGCGTAGTTTTGAGTAGTGTGCGCAGTGAAGAGAGGAGAAGCCTGTATGGCTGAATATTTGGCGTGGCTCGCGCCTCTTGCGTCGGTGGTAGGTCTGGCAGTGGCGGCCTATCTGGCTTTTTGGGTGCTGAAGCAAGATGGTGGCAACGAACGGATGCAGCACCTGTCTGCTCTGATCCAAAAGGGCGCTCAGGCATTTTTGTTTGCCGAATACCGATCGCTGATCATCTTTGCCGTTATCGTGGCGATTATTTTGGGTGTTGCCATCAGCCCACTGACCGCAGCGGCATTTTTGACCGGTGGCGTACTCAGCGTGATTGCCGGCTACATCGGCATGTATGTAGCCACCCGTGCCAATACGCGCACGACCCAGGCGGCAACGAGCGGCATTGCCAAAGCGCTCCGAGTGGCCTATCGTTCCGGTTTGACCATGGGCCTGGTTGTGGCCTCATTGGGGCTTTTGGGCTTGTCGCTTTGGGCCATTTTCTTTTTGATATTCGCCCATCATCCGGAGCCGGAAATTGTTGATGGCTTCGTGATGGGCGCCTCCTCTATCGCATTATTTGCCCGTGTGGGCGGTGGTATCTACACCAAGGCGGCTGATGTCGGTGCCGATCTGGTGGGCAAGGTTGAGGCCGGCATCCCTGAGGATGATCCGCGCAACCCCGCAGTAATTGCCGATAACGTGGGAGATAACGTGGGTGACGTGGCCGGCATGGGTGCCGACCTTTATGAATCGTACGCCGGAGCTATCCTGGCGCCGATGGTATTGGCTGTAGCGATGAAGGCCTCGGGCATCTTAAGTGGTAGCGATGCAATGATTGCCCTCGTGCTGCCGTTGGTACTCTCGGCTGGCGGTATCATCGCCAGCGTACTCGGGCTTTTGGCCGTTAACACCAATGACTCTGCCAAGATCCACAAGGCGCTGGATCGAGGTACATTTCTGACCTCGGGTATTGTATTCGCAATCATCCTTATAGGAACTTTCCTCTGGCAAATGAACAGTTCGGCCGACCTGCCGGCGCTGTGGCTGTTTGCCTCGGCAGCTGCCGGTCTGGCCGCCGGCCTGGCCATTGGCAAGATAACTGAGTATTACACCTCGTATCATTACAAGCCGGTCAAGAAAATCGCCCAGGCCTCCGAGAGCGGCACCGCTACAAATATCATTGAGGGCTTGGGCACCGGCATGCTCTCGACGGTACTGCCTACTATTGTGCTCGTGTTTGCGGTGATTATCGCCTATCTGGCAGGTATGCAGCTCGGCGGACCGGAGTTTGGCGTTTACGGTATTGGACTGGCTGCGTTGGGCATGCTCTCGACAACCGCCACCACAGTAGGCGTGGATGCCTACGGCCCGGTGGCCGACAATGCCGGTGGCATTGCCGAGATGGCCGGCCTGCCGCCCGAGATTCGTGAGCGCACCGACCAGTTGGACAGTGTGGGCAATACCACGGCCGCCGTAGCCAAGGGCTTTGCTGTAAGTTCGGCCGCCCTGACCGCCCTGGCCCTGTTTGTGGCCTTCAAGACCAACCTGGATGCCGGACTGGCCCATGAACTCAAGCTGAATATTACCTTGGATAATCCTTTTGTTATCGTTGGCGTGGTCATCGGCGCAATGATGCCGTTTTTCTTTGGCGCGATGACCATGGGTGCCGTGAGCCGCGCAGCCAATGCCATGATCATCGAGGTACGTCGTCAATTCCGCGAGATCACCGGGCTGATGGAAGGCAAGGCCGAGCCAGACACGGAAGCCTGCGTATCCATCTCCACGAAGGCCGCGTTGCATGAGATGATGCTGCCGGGTATCCTGGCCGTCGTCATACCGGTTATCTTGGGTATTCTGGATGTAAATATCCTGGCCGGCTTTTTGATTGGTGTTCTGGCCTGTGGCTTTTTGATGAGTGTATATATGGCCAATACCGGCGGCGCCTGGGATAATGCCAAGAAGTTCATCGAGACAGGCTCTCATGGCGGCAAGGGTTCTGAGGCACACAAGGCCGCCGTGGTCGGCGACACAGTAGGCGACCCTTTTAAAGATACTTCCGGCCCCTCAATCAACATCCTGATCAAGGTTGTGACTGTGGTGTCGCTGGTGTTCGTGCCTTTCTTCCTGTTCTTAAATGGCGGCCTTTTGCACGGGATGCTTTAGAGAAGATTCAACGGCTGCAGCGGCTTTGGTCGTTGCAGCCGTTGCGGCTGCTTAAATCGTTGTGTCTGCTTAAATCGTTGTGTCTGCTTAAATCACTTCAGTCGCTGTAGCCGCGCTCGCGCATCCGCTCGGGGTTGCGCCAGTGGGCCATGCCGGTCTTCATGTGGACACAACCCAATTTCTCATAAAACGACTCTTTGCCCACCGACGCGAAGAGGATGACGTTTTGTCCCTCCAGTTCATCGAAGATGGTCTGCGTGAGGTAACGTCCCAGCCCACGCCCCTGCAAGTTCGGTGCCACCGCCACGTCATAAAGGGCAGCCTCATAGGCACCGTCCGAAAGGGCGCGGCCACAGCCCACTAACGTGCCATCCTGATACGCAAACAACACGACATCGCTGCCTTCAAAAGCTCGCCTGCGCGTCTCGGCATTGAAATCGGCCAGATTGACTGAGCGCAAGAGCTCAGCCAGCTCCTCGTAATCAACTCCATCGGTACTATGAACGAACGTCAGCTCCTCAAACATGACAGCACTCCTTTCCTTATGCCGGCCTCGTCTCTTACCAACCCTTCAGCTCGGCAGTCTCCATTGTAAAACATAGGGCTTTTGTGCGGTAGTGGCAAAGGAAAAATCGCGGCATACCCACAGTCTGAGACGGGCGCAGAGGCGGTGATACTTCTCTTGAGCGTACCAAGTGAGAGAAAGGTCGAATCGGATAAAATAATTTGTCGTAAAACAACACCAGGAACGAATACCAAAAAATACCCCAAGGGCCGACTAATCCAACAACTTGGTGGCGAGTTGGGTGAGCCGATGCCAAGACCGGTATAATGCATGAATGTGATTTGACCAGTAACATTTAAGGCAGTCGGCGAATCCTCGTTCGATGCCTGTTTATTATCAGGGTTATATCTAAAGGACTATCTCAGTGAATACAGAACCGTTGCTGTTGGGCATCGATGTTGGCTCGACTACTGTTAAGTGTGCCGTATTAGACAGGGAAAAGTCCCTGCAGTACGCCGACTATCAGCGTCATCATACCGATATTCGGGCCACAATAGCCGCTATGCTTGATAAGGCGACCGAGCGCTTTGGCGACCAGGACTTCATAGTAGCGATTACCGGCTCAGGCGGACTTTTGCTGTCACAGTGGCTTGAGTTACCGTTTGTCCAGGAGGTCATCGCCTCTAAGGCAGCCGTCGAAGAGCTTATCCCCAGCTGCGATGTTGCTATAGAGCTGGGTGGTGAAGATGCCAAGATTATCTATTTTGATCATGGTATTGAGCAGCGAATGAACGGTACCTGCGCTGGCGGCACCGGTTCGTTCATCGATCAGATGGCCTCGTTGCTCCAAACCGATGCTGCCGGTCTGGACAGCCTGGCCGCCTCGGCAAACATCATCTATCCGATAGCCTCGCGCTGCGGCGTGTTTGCAAAAACCGACGTACAACCGCTGCTCAATGAGGGGGCGCGCAAACAGGATATCGCCGCCTCGATATTTCAAAGTGTTGTGACCCAGACGATCGGCGGCTTGGCCTGCGGGCGGCCGATACGAGGCAATGTGGCCTTTTTGGGAGGACCCCTGCAATACCTCCCCGAGCTACGTAAACGCTTCGTTCTTACCTTGAACCTAGCGCCAGGGCAGATCATCACACCCGATAACGCGCATCTGTTTGTGGCTACCGGTGCCGCTTTGGCCCAGGCCCACGAAGTCCAACGAGCGACCCACGCCCAAATGGGCGCTCGTTCGGACAACACTGCTCCGAGCGAATCTTTATATCTAACGCTGCCGCAGATACGCTCTCGCCTTAGGAATCTGGGAGATGCCCAAGGCAGCGAAATCGCCCGTCTGGAACCGCTGTTTGTCGACGAGGAGGACTACCGGAGCTTTTTACAAAGACACAATGAGGCCACGGTTCCCACGGCCTCTATCGATGATTATCGCGGCAGGGCCTTTTTGGGTATTGATGCCGGTTCCACGACGTTTAAAATCGTACTCGTTGGTTCCAGCGGAGAATTACTATTACAATATTATACGAGTAATCAAGGCGATGTTCTGGCCACCGCCCAAGTGGCTCTTGCCTGGCTTTACGAACAGTTGCCCAAAGATCCCATCACCGACGAGGCGCTCGTTACGATAGGCCACACAACGGTTACCGGTTATGGCGAGGGCCTTTTGCGAGAAGCTCTGCAATGCGACAGTGGCGAGATCGAGACCATCGCCCATCTACGCGGTGCTCAGGAACTCTTGAGCGACGTCGAGTTTATCTTGGATATTGGGGGGCAGGACATGAAATGCCTTCGTGTCCACAATGGGGTTATCGACCACATCATGCTCAACGAGGCCTGCAGCAGCGGTTGTGGTTCGTTCATCGAGAGCTTTGCGTTGTCGATGGGTATGAGTGTCAAGGAGTTCGCGGCCGGTGCCATCCAGGCAAAAAACCCCGTAGATCTGGGCAGCCGGTGTACGGTATTCATGAACTCGCGCGTCAAACAGGCTCAAAAGGAAGGCTCAACCGTCGGCGACATCTCGGCCGGACTGTCGTATTCTGTGATAAAAAACGCACTGTTCAAGGTAATCAAGCTGCGTGACCCCAAAGATGTGGGTGATAAGGTCATTGTCCAGGGCGGAACGTTTCTAAACGACGCCGTGCTGCGCGCCTTTGAGTTATTGAGCGGTAAGACGGCCGTACGCCCAAACATCGCCGGTACCATGGGGGCCTTCGGCGCGGCGCTGCTGGCCAAGGATCGCTATGAGGCGGCGGCTGACCTAAACGGCCCGGAGCTTCTTTCTCCCGATGTCTCTGAAAACACATCCCGTGCCAAGTCGCCCAGTGTATCTGCTTTACTCTCTGCCGCTGAGCTGCGCGCCTTAAAGGTTACCCACAAAACCACGCGTTGCAAGGCCTGTTCCAACGCGTGTTTGCTTACCGTAAGCAGCTTTGGCATAAACCCCGAGACCGGACGCTCACGACGCTTTATCACCGGCAATCGCTGCGAAAAAGGCGTGGGCTTAAAGCCCACCCAGGCCGACCTGCCCAACATCTTTGCATACAAATATCAGCGGCTCTTTGCCGGCAGCGCACAAAACCCCTACCACCCCTTGAGTCCCGAGGATGCCCACAGACCGACTGTGGGTTTGCCCCGCGTGCTGAATATGTATGAGAACTACCCGTTTTGGTTTACCCTGTTCAAACAGTTGGGCTTTGCCACCGTGCTCAGCAGCGAGACAAACAAAGATACCTATGAGGCCGGGCTGGAATCTATGCCCTCTGAGAGCGTCTGTTATCCGGCCAAGCTGGCACACGGTCATATCATGGAATTGCTGCGACCTCAGACGGGGGTAGACCTTGTCTTTATGCCCTGTATCCGCCATGAGCGCCAAGAGGATCCCGGGGCACCTAATCACTTTAACTGTCCTATAGTCGTAAGTTATCCCGAGGTCATCAAGCTCAATGTAGACGAAATCGGCCAGCCCGATACAAAGGCGGTGTTCCTCAATCCGTTTTTGCCGTACGACAGCCGCGAGCTTTTGCCCAAGCGCCTGCACAACATGCTGGCAAAGTTCTGGCAGGAGCACCCCGATGCCAAGGGCTCGCCTCCCACACGGGCCGAGATCGAGCAGGCCGTAGCGGCAGCTTGGGAGGAGGATGAGCGTTTTAAGACCGACATCCAAACAGAGGGCCAGCGGGTTTTAGATTGGATGCAGGCCACGAATACCCACGGCATCGTGCTGGCCGGACGTCCTTATCACCTTGACCCCGAGATCAATCATGCCATACCGGAACTGCTTGCCGGCTTTGGCATGGCTGTACTTACCGAGGATTCGGTCTCGCACCTTATCAAGCCCGAGCGCCCCCTGCGCGTCGTGGATCAATGGATGTACCATACCCGACTGTATGCGGCAGCCAAGCTCGTCACGACCCGCCCCGACCTGGATCTGATACAGTTGAACAGTTTTGGGTGTGGCCTGGATGCCATCACTACCGATCAGGTACAGGAGATACTGGAACCGGCCGGCAAGATTTATACCGTGTTAAAAATTGATGAGATATCCAATCTTGGGGCGGCGCGTATCCGTGTGCGCTCGTTGTTGGCAGCGCTGCAAGATCAAGGCGTGGTCGGACAGAATGGACAAAGAGAATACACGGGTCAACGGGGGCATAGTGAGAGCAATTTGGCTTGTCGGTCTCGGCCTGGTGACACGGGCCTGTCGACGGCATGTGCCAAGCCGCAGTTCACCGAAGCGATGAAAGCTCAGCGCTATACGATACTGGCGCCCCAGATGGCGCCGATCCACTTTAGCCTGCTTAAAAGTGTCTTCGACTTTGGCGGCTATAACCTGGAGCTTTTACCCTCGGTCGACCAAGGTGCCGTGGAGGCCGGACTCAAATACGCCAATAATGACGTGTGCTATCCTTCGATACTGGTAACAGGTCAGGTCATGGAGGCCGTTACCTCCGGCAAATATGACCTGGACAAGACCGCGGTCATCATCACCCAAACCGGTGGCGGTTGTAGAGCCACAAACTACATCGGTCTGATCCGCAAAGCGCTCAAACAGGTCGGTGCCGAACAGATCCCCGTCATCGGGTTAAGTTTTCATAAGGGGTTGGGCGAGACGAACCCCGGTTTTAAGGTCACACCGGATCTGCTGCGTCGGGCAGCTTACGCCTTTTTCTACGGCGACCTTTTGATGCAATGCCTGTATCGCACACGACCTTACGAAGCCGTACACGGCTCAGCAGAGCAGGCCTTTGAACGCTGGATGGCTGTATGTCGCGAACAGATCTGCTCCAAGGTCAACCGACGAATATTCAACCGCACCGCCCGAAAAATTGTTAAAGAATTTGACAATTTAGAACTTGTCGGTGAGGGACAAAAGCCTCGCGTCGGAGTCGTCGGCGAGATACTGGTCAAGTTCCACCCTACCGCGAACAACGGCATCGTCGACCTTATCGAATCCGAGGGTTGCGAATGTGTGGTACCCGGCCTCACTGAGTTTTTCCTGTTTGGCATCAGTGGCGGCATCTGGCAACACCGCGAACTCACCAAGCCGCTCAAAAGCGAACTGGGCACCCGGGCCTCGTTAGCGATGATCCGGCTGTGGCGGGCCCCGTTAAACCGTACGTTGCGCAAATCGCGGCGCTTTTCTCCCCCGGCAAACATCTATGAACTCGCTGAATATGCCCGCGAGATATTGAGTCTGTGCAACTCCATGGGAGAAGGCTGGCTCTTGACTGCAGAAATGGTAGAGCTAATCAAAAGCGGCGCCCCAAACATCGTCTGTACCCAGCCCTTTGCCTGTCTGCCCAACCATGTTACCGGCAAGGGGGTCATCAAGGAGTTGCGACGGCGCTATCGGCACAGCAACATCGTAGCGGTGGACTATGATCCCGGCGCCAGCGAGGTCAACCAACTCAATCGTATCAAGCTGATGATCAGTGTGGCAAAGGCAAATTTTGCCACGCAACAGTCAGCATGAGCGAAGGGTGTCTTGAGTCAAGATAAAGAAGTGCCGCGTTATATCCGCGCTGTTTATGGGATAATTCTGGTCAGACGAACCTGATATGAGAGACCAGATGCCAAACGATACCGACTCAGCCCACAGCATGACCGCTGTCGACACAGCCCTTGCCCAACTCAATGCCGAGCAAAGATTGGCAGTAGAAACCCTGGATGGACCGGTGTTGGTAGTGGCCGGTCCGGGCACCGGCAAAACCCAACTATTGAGCCTGCGTGTGGTTACTATCCTGCGCAATCGCGATGTCTTGCCTAAGAATATCCTCTGTCTGACCTATACGAACGCCGGTGTCGAAGCCATGACGAAACGCCTGGCCGGTTTTATCGGTCGCGACGCCTATGGCGTGCGCATAGCCACCTTTCATAGCTTTGCCGAGGCCATCTTCAACGAGTACCCTCAATTTTTTGAGCGCAGCGCCTTGGACAGCGCCATAACAGCGCTACAAATTGATACCATAATTGCTAAATTTTTAGACAGTTTATCGATCAGCGACCCACTTTATCAGGCACCACAGATGGGAGTCAACCGCAATCTCAAGGCCGTCGTCAGTTTCATATCCAGTTTCAAGCGATCCGGTCTGACAGTCGAGCAGCTGGAGAATATACTCAATCAGAACCGGGAAGCCTGCGCCTACATTGCCGCAGATCCCCGGATCAAAGAACTCATTAACACGAATATGAACCTGGGTAAAACCGAGAAATTGGCACTGTGCGCGCAACTGCAAGACACCATCGCCGAGATAGCAAGTGCGGCACCACAAAAACTGACGCAGCCGCTGGTTGCGACTCCCGGCATCTATATACCCTTGATAACGTACTTTGCCCGAGAGTTTGGCAACGAGCCGTTATGCGATGATCTTAGTTCACGCGGCAGCACTGCCCGGCTGAGCGAACTCAAACGGGCATTTTTCAAAAAGGATGCCTCCGGTCATCTGGTACTCAAGGCCCACGACGAAGCCGAGCGGATGTTGTCGATGCTGGCCCTCTACAGTCGTTATCAGCAGCATCTGAGCGAACATCATAAGCACGACTTTGACGACATGATCCTCGACGCTATCTTTGCTATAGAGCATCATCCGGAGTTACGCCATCAGCTTATCGACACCTATCAATACCTCTTGGTTGACGAGTTCCAGGATACCAACGGTTCACAAATGCGGCTGCTCGACTTGATATGTGGCTTTACGAATGAGGGAGAAGTGCCGGGTGGCGAAGTGCCGGGTGGCGGCGTTTCTGCCGCGGGCACTGACGACACTACTGACAGCAGGCTTCTTCCCAATATCATGGTAGTTGGCGATGACGATCAGGCCATCATGCGCTTCCAGGGGGCCAGTGTGGAGTATATCAACCAGTTCGAGAACCACTACAAACCGGGCAGCGTCAAACGTATTGTACTCAAACAGAATTACCGTTCCACACCAGCGATAGTCAATCTGGCTGGCACGGTTGTAAACCAGATAAGCAACCGCTCGGCAGCAAGCAGACAGGAAAAACAGCTCGTGGCCGCCAAAACAGGCAACGCGGACCGCAACTCGCACAGTGCGATCAACGCTCCGGACAACGCAGGCGTGAGACAAGATGGCACAAACGCTGAACAAGACGGCTCAAGCGTTGAGCCTTTGGATTTGGTAGCTCGGATTTATCCCAACAAAGATTTACAGTATTTTGAGGTGGCCCGGGATATTGCGCAGCTTCTGGATGCCGGATTCCTTGCGCAGGCCGCCGACCCTGCCACCGCACTGGCGATCGTCGCCTCGCGCCACGTGAGCCTGACGGCGATGATACCTTATCTTAACCACTTTGGCGTACCCTTTGAATATGTGCGCCGCTCCAGTCTGGCCCATGTGGCCTCGGCACAGACGTTGTTCGCCTGTATGCGCTTTGCGGCTGCCGTGTCGCGCGCGCGCTTTGATTACGCACAGCAGTACCTGCCACAGATACTGGCGGCACCGGAGTTTGGCATACCTGCCGTGGATTTTTTGCGCTTTGCCCTGGCGGTCAGGGCAACAAAGAAAAGCTGGCTGGAGGCATTGCTGTTTTGCAGTCAACACAAAAGGCGAGAAAAATCCCCAGCCGGACAGGCCGGGCAAACCATGCAAGCCGAGCAGGTCAAACAGGTCAAACAGGCCGAGCAAGCCGTACAGACTGAACCGAATAAGCAGGCCGAACAAGAACTGATAGCCAGCGCCGGCCCAGCACTGATGACCCTGTTTGCCTATGTGCAGGATACGGCGGCCAAAGCTGCCAGCCAAACGCTGAGAGATGCCCTGCTCACCCTGGCAAAACCACTGATCGCGCATTACGATGCTATGAGCAAAAACGATCCTTACGCGCTCATGGAACTGAACTACAGTCTGGCCGCTCTGCTCAAGTTTGCCACAGAGGAGCGGGGCGAGCCAGGCTCTCTGGGACCTTCGTCACGCCTGGCCGATCTTGTAGAACTGTTGGATCAAGCTGAGCGTTACGACTATAAGATCGACATTGCCATCCCGCTGGCTCAAAGCGATGCCATCACCCTTTGCAGCGCTCATGGCTCAAAAGGCCTGGAGTTTGACAAGGTCTATCTTATCGATGCCGACCAACGGACCTGGCACAACAAGGAATCCGGCGAGGCCATATCAGCCTCCAATCTGCTGTTTGGCACCAGCAAGGATGCCAATGACACACGCCGGCTTTTGTACGTAGCGCTCTCGCGCGCCCGGTACCAGATTCAGGCATCTACCGGCGGCAGTGACATCGTCGGCGAGCTTTTGGACAGCTATGAACAAGAGCGGGTCAAACCGGACGCACAGGAAAGCGCCATTCAGGCACAGGTAGACTGGCAGCAAAGCTATTATCCCCAAAATCCCGATCTGCTCACCCTGTTCAAGCCCATCTTGAACAAACTCAGGCTCTCGCCATCGCTGCTGAACAGCTTTGTCGCCTACGATCCGGCGCGCCATGACCACCGCGACTTCATCCTGGACCGGGTAGTACGCCTACCTGAGCGTCCCTCAGTTGCGCGGGAGTTTGGCACACTCATGCACCAGTTCATGGAAGATTATATCAACCGGGTGCTTAAGGCCGGGTCCTTGAGCCTGGAACACCTAAAGGCGCGTACGCTCGCGCGGCTGAATGGTCTGGATCTGGGCAAAGAGGATAAGCGGCAGATGGAAGAGCGTCTTGATGCCGTCATCGCACAGTTTTTGCCGCACTTTTGCGAATTGATCCGTGGCGAGCTAAGATCTGAGCAGTGGTTTTCCACTGAGTTAGACGGCGTGCCCGTAACAGGCAAAAGCGATCTGTTGGAGTTCGACCGTGCTCATAAGCGGATCACTGTCTATGATTTCAAAACCGGTAAACCGGGAGATAAGACCGCCGGATACACCCGTCAGCTCCAATTCTACAAGCTACTTATCGAGAACCTGCCCGAGTATGACGGATATACCGTGACTGCCGGCGCGGACCTGTTCATTGAGCCGATCAAAGCCTACAATTGGCAGATAGCGCCGGTGGAGTATACTCCCATTGGCACTGAAGAGCTTGAGCATCTGCGTTGGCTGATCAAAGCGGTTTGGGCTCGACTGCAAAGCGGACACTTCGACACCTCGGGCTTTGAAGATTCGCCGCACAAAGCCGCGGTTTTATCGGGCAACACGAAGAGCAACGGCGAGCCCAAAACACCCAAGAAGTCAGAACTACAGGCGGCTTTTGAACAATGGTTGATAGACGAATACCGAAGGGTGATTATTGACAATGACTGATGAACACGTCGCTGATTTGGCACAAAGTGGGATTGTGTTTGACGACGCGGGCCTCGTACCCATTGCCGAGCGTGTGCGCAAGGCTGTGGAGTATATAGATGAGCAGCTGCGCACTGCTGCTGCGACCGAGCACTTCTCGCCTCGCATCGCTCTTATCACCGGCTCGGGGCTGAGTAAGCTGGCGCAAAGCATCGATGTAGTAGTTTCTTTGGACTATGCCGCAATTCCGTATTTTCCCAGGACCGGCATGCGTGGTCACCCCGGCAAGCTGCTGTTTGGTGTCCTGTCCGGTCAGCAGGTGGTGTGTTTCCAGGGCCGACTGCATACCTACGAGGGACACTCAGCATTGATGACGGCTTTCCCGGTGCTGGTTGCCCGCGTTTTGGGCGCACAAACAGTGATCATAACCAATGCCGCCGGCGCGATCAACACCGAGTTTGACGTCGGGCAGATTATGTTGATAAACGATCATATTAACTTATCCGGCCAAAATCCCATCCACTTTAACGATGTCTGGGGATTAGGCGATGTATTTAAGGCGAGCAGAGAGGCGAACAGAGCTGCCTTCAATATTGACGCTGCTCATACGTCGACTGTTCCCAATCTTGACATGACCTTTGCCTACACGCCGGCTTTGCGCGAGACGGCTTTACAGGTAGCCGCCGAAGAGGGCATCATCTTACAACAGGGAGTTTATGTAGGGGTCCGCGGTGCCAGTTTTGAGACCCCGGCCGAGATACGGGCCTTTCGTATCCTGGGCGCCGATGCCGTAGGCATGTCCAGTGTCCATGAAACAACCACGGCGGTGTATCTGGGCATGCATGTACTGGGGCTCTCGTTGCTCACAAATATGGCGGCAGGTACTACAAAGGCGGCCATCAGTCCCGACGACATCATGAACATCTCTACAGCCAGCACCGCCATGCTCACAACTCTGGTCGAGCGGGTCATCGCCCGACACCTCTCGCCAATTCTGTAAATTTTGTGGAGATTTTAATGCGTGGGTCACACTCAAAGACATTAAGTGGTACATTGATAGGAAACTTTTTTTGTGTGGCAAAATGCGCTGAGGAAGACACCAGGCCACTGTGAGAAACGCCACCGCAAGACAAAAGGCCACTGTACGATACCGAGGAGGTTATCATGGCAAAATCGAAAGATGACAAACCCCAGGGCCCTGCTCCACTCAAAACGCCCGAAACCGACCATAAGCTCACTACTGCTGCAGGAGCGCCGGTGCCTAACAACACCGACGTGATGACCGCAGGCAAGCTTGGGCCGGTGCTCTTGCAGGATGTCTGGCATCTGGAGAAGATGGCACACTTTACCCGCGAAAACATTCCCGAGCGACGCATGCACGCTAAGGGCTCCGGCGCCTTTGGCACCTTTACGGTCACACACGACATCAGCGCGTACACCTGTGCCAGTGTCTTTGAAGGCGTGGGAAAGCAGACCCCCGTATTTGTGCGTTTTTCTACCGTGGCCGGTGAGCGAGGCGCTGCTGACGCCGAGCGCGACATTCGTGGTTTTGCCACGAAGTTTTACACCGACCAGGGCAACTGGGATCTTGTGGGTAACAACACGCCGGTGTTTTTCATCCGCGACCCACACAAGTTCTCTGACCTCAATCGCGCGGTGCACCGCGACCCCAAGACCAACCTGCGCAGCGCACAGAACAATTGGGATTTCTGGAGTTGCCTGCCCGAGGCTATTCATCAAGTCACCATTGTGATGAGCGACCGTGGCATCCCGGTAGGCTATCGCAATATGCATGGTTTTGGCAGCCACACCTTCTCATTTATCAACAAGGACAAAAAACGTGTCTGGTGTAAGTTCCACTGGGTGTGCCAACAGGGAATCAAGAACTACAGCGACGCCGAGGCCGCAGAGGTCGTGGCACACGACCGCGAGAGCTCCCAGACCGATCTGTTCAACGCCATTGAAGCGGGCGATTTTCCCACATGGGAACTCAACGTCCAGATAATGACCGAGGAACAGGCACAAAAACACCCCGAAAGTCCCTTTGATATTACGAAGGTCTGGAAGCACGGCGATTATCCACTGATGCCGGTGGGCACACTGGAGCTCAATCGTAACCCCGAGAACTACTTTGTCGATGTCGAGCAGGCGGCGTTCAATCCGGCTAACGTGGTTCCGGGCATTAGCTACTCGCCCGACAAACTTTTGCAGGGCCGTCTGTTTGCTTACGGTGATGCCCACCGCTACCGCCTGGGTGTGAACAACGACCTGATTCCGGTAAACAGACCTTTGGTGCCTACACATTCGTATCACCGTGACGGCCAGATGCGTGTTGATGCCAACTACGGAGCTGCGGCCGGTTATACGCCAAATTCTGTTGGTGAATGGGTTGAGCAGACTGAATTTGCCGGTACAATAGATCCGCCTTTGCCGCTGGATGGCGCAGCTGACCGCTACAGCCCCTATATTGATGATGATTGCTTCCACCAGCCGGGCGATCTGTGGCGTCTGTTAACTTCAGAAAAGAAGCTTTTGCTCATTGATAACACCGCGCGCAATATTGAGCCGGTAACCCAAAACATCAAAGACCGACACGCCGCGCATTGCTATTTGTGCGACCCAGACTATGGTATGGCGATCGCCGAGGCTATTGGTGTGGAAACCACGTGGATGCAGGACCTAGCGGCGATGCCGCTCGACGAACGATTGGCAGCTACAGTAACTAAACCATAGGAGATAATCAGACGATAGATAGATGATAGGTGGGCTGTCCGTAATCGGAATGACCAGCACTACGCTGGCCATTCCGATGGTGGCCTTGTAATAACTGAACGGCAAAAAGTGGGTGGGAATATGAAGAACAGCACGGCTGTAAGAAAAGAAATTTCTGGGCCGCAAATACGAATTGAAGGGCGCAAAGTTTTGCGCCGGACACGATTGAACGCTCAGTTTGACGAAGCAATGAAGCGACCGGTTGTCACTGTTATCGCAGGCTCTGGATATGGTAAGTCGATGGCGGTGTATTCATACCTTCGCGAAAGCGAGAACTACACAATATGGGTGCAACTCTCGGATAACGACAATGCTCCATCTCACTTTTGGGAGACCTTTTCGCAGGCTTTTGTCTACCTCAACCGAGAATTATCTGCCCGTCTGCGCGCGTTGAGCTTTCCGGAATCAGAGGAATCTCTCGACTATATCATTGATATGCTGCGTCATGAACACAAACCACACAAATGCTATGAACTGGTATTAGACGACCTGCATCTGCTCAACCCCGGGCCGGTGTTCGACTTTATCATGCGCGTTATCAATACGATAGCTGAGGGAACAGGAGATTGGGTCATAGTCATAGCTCGGCGTGATATTTTTCCCAACACCAGCGCCTTGATCCACGACGATCACTTGTCCCAGATTGATGAAAGCGACCTGGCCTTTACAAAAAGCGAAATCCAGGAGTATTTCGAGTTGATCGGGGTCGATGCCTCCAACGATCTCGTCAACAGTGTCTATAAAGACACCGAGGGATTGCCGTTCGTCGTTTCGCTCTCTGCGCGGCTATTGGAACACAACCCCGGAGACAGCGGCTACATCCATACCGCTCTGATAGGTAGTTTCGAGCGCATCATCGACACACAGCTTTTCTGGTTCGTATCTGAGGATCTGCGACGTTTTTTGGTCAAACTCTCGCTCATCAAGCATCTATCACCTGATCTTATCAATGAATTGGACGACGGCCATAAGCTGATGAGCCAGTTGGCCAGCATTAGTTCACTCGTACGCTATGATCGCTATATGCATGTTTACCGACTCCATAACCTGCTCTTGGAGTACCTAAAAAATAAACAGAACATGCTTACCGAGGATGAGCGTAGAGAGGTTTACAGTAAGGCCGCGCGTTGGTGCGAGACCAACGGTTATCATATTGATGCCATCGCGTATTACCGCGCCATGGGCGACTACGACTCTCTCGTGAATATGGCTAATAACTATCCCTCGCTGATACCCCACGACATCGCCGTGGAATTGTTGGCCGCTTTAGATCAGGCACCCGAGGAATACCTTTCTGCTACTCCCGATGCCTGTGTGCTTTATCCGCGGCTTGTGATGACGGTTGGGCGAGTCGATGAAGCGTTGCGGCTTACGCATGAGCACATCCAGGCCTGCGAGCAGCTTCCGCCCAGCGCTGCCGTCGATCGGATGCTGGCGGGCTTTTACAACTGCCTGGGTTTTGCCGGCATGATCAACTGTCCCGAGACCCATGATTATAGTTTTGCCACGTATTTTGAGAAGGCGTTGAGCTATTTTGGATCAGCAGCAAAAGTCGAAGCCCCGGGGCATATGATCTACAGCGTCGGGCCCTATGTCCTCAGGGTCGGGCGTGCCCACCTCAATGACCCGGAGAATTACATAGCGGCCGTAGGCAGATCGGCGGTTTGTACAACGCAGACATTGCGGGGCTGTATGCACGGACTGGAAAACCTTACTAAGGCAGAATACGCTTATTTTCGCGGCCGAAGCAATGAGGCCGAGAATCTTGCCCTTCGCTCCATCACCGAAGCGCAGGGCTTTGGTCAAACCGATATTGAGGCCAGAGCACTGTATTTGTTGATGCGCATCTATCTGCAAATGGGCAAATACGAATGTATCGTCGGCGCACTGGCACAGTTAGACAAGTTGATACTAGACAGGTCCTTCCCCAATCTTTATCTACTCTACGAGATAGCCACGAGCTGGTTGTACGCCTCTATCGGCGAAGTTCAACGAGTGGAATATTGGCTCAAGAGCGACCTATGGCCCTCAAGGCTCAACGATCACATCAGCGGGCTGGATGACTTTGCCAAAGTCAGATATTATCTGGCGAACAAGGATTATCAGGCACTTTTGAACTTTACCGAGGATCGCTCTCAGCGCTTTGGCATTACCCGTTTCGTGCTCGGCCAGTTAGGGGTACATATCATTAAAGCCATTTGCCACCAACGGCTGGGCAACCACAAAGAAGCCCTGGAGTGGCTAAAGCAATCCTATCAGATAGCAAAGCCCAACAAATTGGTCATGTTGTTTATCGAGTTCGGCAACAACATGCGCAGCCTGGCAAGCCTTGCCTTGAAGACGCCTAACTTCGGGGTGCCCACAGAGTGGTTGGAAACCATTCGTTGCCGCTCAACCACGTATGCCAAACACGTTGCCTATGTGCGCTCCTGTTATTTGCAGGCACATGGTTCCAAGACCAACGTCCATCTTACGTCCAAAGAGCTTGACATCCTTGTGGACCTCTCGCACGGTCTGTCACGCACCGAGATATCACTCGCCCATGGCATTTCTATTAACACGGTTAAATCGGTACTACAGGTTATCTATGACAAACTTGGAGCCGAAGGTGCCCTTGATGCCGTGCGAATCGCCGTTGCCAAACAACTCATCTGAACGCGACTCTCTCCTTCTCCCTCTCCTCCTTAATTTGCTAAATTATTTAGCAAATTAAGGGCTCACGTGCGCATACACGAGCCCCTCTGCGCGCATATGTGTGCTCTATGCGGATCAGGGCGCGGATCAGTGATGCCTCCCCCTCCTCATGGCAACACGCAAGACCACCACACGGGCGCGGATCAGTGATGCCTCCCCCTCTCCTCTGCGCGCACATGTACGCGCCGCGCCGCAAGGACAGGCCGGTAACCGATGCGACGGCAAGCCACTGGTAGGTTCTTTTGTCTCATGGTACCCTTTGCTTATGGCGCACATCAAAACAATAACAAAAGCGGAAGCGGTGTTCGACTATACGCTTAAGCGTTCCCAGCGCAAAACCATCGCCTTATATGTACGCAATGGTGCGGTGGAAGTGCGGGCACCGATGGGGACATCACCGGCCGAAATTGACCGCTTCGTAGCGTCCAAAAATGACTGGATAGCAAAAAGATTGTCATCGTGGACCGCAAAGCGCGAGCAGCGCCGGGAGTTCACGCTGGATTATGGCAGCGGCGTGGTTTTTCGAGGTCACACCTATCCTCTTGTCGCCAAGGAGGGCAGCCGTGCCGGTTTTGACAGTAGCGGGTTTTTTATCCCGCCCGATCTTTCTCCCCCACAGATCAAAGCGTCCTGCCAGCGAATTTATCGCCTACTGGCTAAGCGCTACCTTACCAAACGCACACACGACCTGGCTCAGTATATGGATGTCGCGTTGCCCGAGATATGGATTACCGGGGCAAAGACACGTTGGGGCAGTTGCTCAGTTCGAGCCGGCGTCCGGCCGGGCACCTGCTCTGACGTCCGGATTGACAGGTGGACTCATACCCATACGCAACAGGGTACAGCGACAGATCGTGAGCCGCCACGGCCCCGTATCTGCTATTCATGGCGACTCATCATGGCCGATGACGAGGTTATTGACTATGTGGTGGTCCACGAATTGGCGCATCTGCTCGAGATGAATCATTCGACACGATTCTGGAACATCGTAGGCGACATTTTGCCCGATTATCGCGAGAGAAAAAAGCGACTCAAAGCCCTGCATGAACGCCTGGATAACGAGGATTGGGGATAGGGCTTTTAACGAGTAAACCCGACCTCAAAAATGTGCGTGCCAGGAGCAAGCGTGTCGAGATAGGCCGGCAGCAAGGTGATGACGGTTGAGCCGCTGGTGGCGAGCATCATCACTATAAAGAGCGGCAGGCTTACGGTCGTGAGGCGTTTGATCACACCCGGATGAGAAGTATACGGTGTGTCTGTTACAATCTTCTTGGACTCATTTATTTTTGTGCTCACTAAGGATATTCTTTATGAATACACTGCGTTGTACCACCGTGAAACTGCCGACAGGAACAGTATAGTATGTCTAAGACACTTCAGGATATTCGCGAGGAACTCGGCGAGTGCCGTCGCTGTGAGCTCTGCGAGACGCGTACGACGATCGTCTTTGGCGTAGGCAATCCCACAACCCAGGTGATGTTCATAGGCGAGGCTCCCGGCAAGCAGGAGGACCTGGGAGCAGAGCCGTTCATCGGCGCGGCCGGCAAGCTCTTAAATGAGCTTTTAGGCATCGCAGGGCTCAAACGCTCAGAAGTCTACATTGCCAATGTGCTCAAATGCCGCCCGCCACACAATGCCGATCCACTCCCCCACCAGATAGAGGCCTGTACCCCATTTTTACGCGAACAGGTCCGCAGCATCTCTCCCGTTGTCCTTGTGACCCTGGGCCGCTTTGCCACACAGTTCATCCTGCGCACCGATCAGGGTATCTCGCAGTTACGTGGCCGGATTCAAATTACAGGGCGCTTCTCAGTGCTGCCGATATACCATCCGGCCGCAGCAATTTACGATCGTGCCAAACTCCCCGTGCTCGAACAGGATTTTGCCTTGCTCGGGGCACTCGTAGCCAAGCGCCGCGAGGAGTTAGGGCTGTCATGAGGAGCAGCGCCGCTGTGCTCCAGGCAAACAGCTCCTCTGTTGCGCAGACCATGGCTTTGGGGAGAATGACCGGACGTTTACTCAAGGGCGGCGATGTAGTGTTGCTCAGGGGCGACCTGGGTGCCGGAAAAACACATTTTGCCAAAGGTGTCGCCCAAGGACTGGAAATACGGGATCCGGTATGCAGTCCGACCTTCAATCTGGTGCTGGAATATCCGGTGCCGCCCAAAAGTGACACAGGCTCTCAGCATCCGGACAATGAGAGCACAGTCTGTGGTGACGTTGGCGAAACTTACCATGTGAACCACCCACAGCTCTTGCGCCATTTTGACCTCTACCGCCTGGACGACACTCGCCAATTGGAAAGCATCGATTACTTTGGCCTCATAGAAGATGAACGGGCAGTCAGCCTCGTGGAATGGGGCACGAAATTCGTCGATGGCCTGCCACTGGATTATCTACTTGTAGACATAACGATCCCACGAAACGCGACACCAACTGCTGTCGGTTCACCATCAGGTAGGACAGAGAACCTGATCGACGATCTTCTCGACGATTCCACGAATCTCAGGCTTGCGCGCTTTACGGCCCACGGCGGCCGCTCCGAGCAGTTGCTGACCCATATCGCCACAGCTTTTCGTAACCGCGCGGTCCTGCCCAAAGATGACGGCAGCGATGATTTGACCCATATCGCCACAGCTTTTCTTAACCGCGCGGTCCTGCCCAAAGATGACGGCAGCGATGATTTGAGCCGCGGCGACAATGCAAACCGCGGCGACGATTTGAACCATAGCGACGCTACGAGTCGCGACGACAATGCAAACTGCGGCGACGATATGAACCGCAACGACAATAGGAGCCGCAACAACGCAGAGGGCCACGATGTTTCTTGTGCCCACTTTCCTACCGACACAAGCAGGCAGCCATGACGCGCCGACAGCAAACACCTACCCAGGAAGTGCAATACCAGCAGGCACCCGTCCCGGATGCGCGTCAACAACAGATGCCTGCCTCGAGTCTGGTGCTGGCCTTGGACACATCCACAGATCAGCTTGCCTGCGCGGTGGGCGAACTGGCGCACAAAGAACCGATTGTGCAAGAACCGGCCGAGGACGCAATAGCTGTCTCAAGACCAACGAACCACAAAGCGGCTGGACAAGAGTCGACCGGCCACATACAAAGAAGCATTCGGCTTTTGGCCGAGGCTCATCTAAGCGCCCGGCGCCAGGCCAATGTGCGACTTATGCCAACCATAGACGACTTATTCAAGACTCAACACCTGGATAAGTCTCTGGTCAGAACTATCGTATGCGGACGCGGACCCGGCTCTTTTACCGGAGTGAGAATAGCCATGGCCACCGCCAAGGGACTTGCCACAGGGCTGAACGCAAAATTGTATGGCGTGTCCACGTCAGACGCGTTGGCCTGGGATGCCTGGGGCCGCGGTATTCGTGGTAGCCTGCGCATAGTGACCGATGCCCTGCGCGGCGAAGTCTACCCGGCCCGTTTTGAACTGGAAAGTGGCGGTGTCAGAAGACTTGATCCCCACAGCGTCATCAAAGCGGAGATACTGGCTACCACAGGGCAAAACGACAGTAATAAACAGGTCTACCTGGCCGGCGATGCCCTGTATAAATATGCGGAACTGTTCCGAGGATTTGAGTTGTTGCCTCAAGACCTCTGGCTGCCCACCGGTACCGGATTGCTCAGGGCGTTTGCCGCTCTGCCTGTCGCACGCGATGGGGACAATACAGGACCGGTGAGTAACACTGACGACTCCCGCGGGATTCCTAGGTTCTTCGGGCGTGAACGCAAGAACGCTTCCAAAGACGACTACAGGGGCAATCACAGAGGCGGCCAGACGGGCGACCCTGCCACCCTGTTGCCTGTCTACACCCGGCTTTCCGACGCCGAGGAGAACGAACGTAAGCGCCTTTTTGCCCATGGTGCCCTTGCCCAGGGGGCATTGGTGGAAGTACCCAGCAGCGGTGTCGGCGACCCACAAAGCCTGAACATCCCTGTGTTTCGACCGGCAGCTATCCAAGATGTTGGTACTATGGTCGAGTTGGAAAATAGCCTGTTTGGCAACGAGAACACCGCTTTGAACGGCGAGTGCTGGACCCCGGAGATGTTTGCCGAGGACCTGGAAAAGGCTACCAATAGCTGGTGGGTGTGCTATCGGGGAAGCGAATTGTGGGGTTACGCCGGTGGACGGCTCAGCGACGGAGAGCTGCATATCATGGACTTGGCTGTTCTCCCACAAGCCCGCAGACGTAAGATAGCCAGCGGACTTATTAAGCGCCTGGCCGACGACGGCAGGGCACTGGGCGCAGAGAGTATCACGTTGGAAGTGCGGGAACACAACAGCGCCGCCATTGCGCTGTATCGCTCCTTGGGCCTGACCGAGCAAGGTCGGCGCAAGCGCTATTATGCGTCAGCAGTAAGCGGTGGAGCCCGCGAGGATGCGCTTATCATGACCGGCAGTATCGACATCCCGGCGCTCAACCCTGTCGACCCTTCCGGCGCCGCTGCTTCTGTCGATCCTGACGACACAAATCCTTCCGGCGCCGCTGCTTCTGTCGATGCGGACCCCGCTGGTGCTGCTGACCTCGCTAACCCCGGCAGCCCTGCCGACCCTTCCAATGCAGATCATCCTCGTGAACAACCGCCTTACAAAGCGCATGATCATCCGGTGATCCTGGCCATCGAAAGCTCCTGTGACGAGACCGCCGTAGCCGTCATCGACGGCCAGGGGCAACTCATGGCTAACCAGATAGCCAGCCAGATAGACTTTCATGCCCGCTTTGGCGGTGTTGTGCCCGAGATCGCATCGCGCAAGCACACCGAGTCGATAGTGGGCGTGGTACAAGCTGCCATGACGGGGTTGGATTGGTCGCAGCTTGATGCCATCGCCGTGACCTACGCTCCCGGCCTGATAGGCGCCCTCGTTGTGGGCATGGCCTTTGCCAAAGGGCTGAGCTGGGCGCTCGACGTGCCGCTTATCAAGGTCAACCACCTGGAGGGCCACATCTATGCGGTGCGCTTTGCCAATACAGGCGGCAGCACGGCGGCTCCCCCCTTCGTCATCGCATTGCTCAGCGGCGGCAATACGATGCTCGTATACGTCAAAGACTGGGGAGAATACCGCATCTTGGGAACCACGCTTGACGACGCAGTAGGCGAGGCCTACGACAAGGTGGCCAAAGCGATGGGATTGGGGTATCCCGGCGGACCGAAGATTGCCGCATTAGCGCGCCAGGGCGACCGTGCCGCCGTTGCCTTTCCTCGGGCACTGCTGCACTCCGGCGACCTGCAATTCTCGCTCAGCGGTCTCAAAACAGCTGTCTTGACCTACCTTAAACAACAACAACTCCAGGGGATAAGCCCCAACCTGGCCGACATCGCCGCTTCATTCGAGCAGGCCGTCATCGATGTACAGGTTGCCAAAGCGCTGCGCGCCTGCGAACAGTGGAACGTAAGCACGTTTTGTCTGGGTGGCGGTGTAGCAGCAAACGAGGCGCTTCGCACGGCCTATCGCGCGGCTTTGGAGCCGCGAGGAATACGCGTGGTGTTTCCTCCCCCCTTTGCCTGTACAGATAACGCCGCGATGATTGCGGCCGTGGCGCTTGAACGCTATCGTCGGGGCCGGTTTGCGACGCTGGACAGCGACGCTCTGGCTCAGGGCAGCCTGGAAGAGCCGTACTAATCCTGCAATAGGCTACATGCGTATCTTCAGGCGAGGTCTTATCGGTTTACGCCGTAGTCGCTGTAGGATTTTGGTAATCAGTAACGTAGCTACACAGACAATCTGAATAGTCGTGATCGTGACAAGAACCGGCGTCCAGACTGGATGCTCTGCTATCAGCTCATCAAGCCCAGACTGCGAAAGCACAAACAGCGAGAGACTTACCACTCCCAAACTGGAAGACACCATAACCAAGGTCTGACTGAGTAGGCTTGAATTTTGCGGAGAAACTGTAGAGCGTGCGGAGCGCCTCGGCTGGCCGCCACCTCTGAGCATAGTCAGCGACACTACACAGACCACAGAAGAGACCGTCATCAAGGCTACATTTGCCAGCAAAAGTTCGCCCTCGTCGCCTATGAACATCGAAGAGAGCGGTATACGGGCATCGCTGATAGTCAACTCCGTGGTGCCTGGTTGCGAATCAGGCAGGTCTATGAATGCGTCAACAGGAAGCGCTAGCTCCATCACCTCGTCGAGCACCACACTACCCAAAAAACCGAGCGTATTGCTGGTATCGTTGCCGCCCGTATCACCGACGCTGCCCTCATTGAGGCCCGGCCCCGGCTCGACAGAGCCCGCACTCGTGCCCTCATCGACATTATCAGTATCTATGAGATCAAGGTTAATCTCAAAATCAGCAACAGCCAAAGCATCTATCCCCCACTCAGATAACCAGGCATCCACACTCGAAATACCGGTATTTAGTTTAAGAGAGATGACATAGCCGCGGGTTGTCTTATCAAAGTTGTCATTTTGGGCGATATCCCTGATGAACAGGTCGCGATCAACCCACAAGGTGTTATCGGCAAAACTGAAACCCGCAGGCAAGGAGCCCACCGCCGAGATCGGCAAAACAGAGTGACTCAAACGATGGTCGATTTTATAAAAAGCAAGCAGGCGATTGATCTGAGCGATAACGGCATCCAGCGTATCGAAGTAGACGCCTTCTTTGAACGTCGCCGTTGGGTCGGCACTACTGAGATTACCCGAGTCGCACCGTACGATAGTTGGATTAGGAATAGAGCGAAGAGCCGCAGCTACGCTTTGAGCGCTGCACTCGGCTACCTCTATTGCGCTGACCCAAAGTGTGCTGATCTCGGCATCAAGCCAGTTGGTGATAAGGGCAAGATTGTCACTCAGCGTCAGTTCCAGACTCACACAAAGCTGATCCAAACGACTGAGCAATGCCGCGGCGACCGACTCATCCCGCACAAAGCCATTGATGAAATCCCTGAGTTTGGTCAGCTTATCTCGATACGATTGTGAGTCTGCCTCCCCGCTTTGGCCATCGCCACTACTGCCAAAAGCGCCAGACTTGAAATAAGCGATGGTGTCTACTATCGACTGAGTCAAGTTGGCTACCTGGGCTAATGATCGGGCGATCTGCCCAGACACGGCGACAACATCTTTCAGGCTTACCGTGGGCAGTGAGCCAAGAGCTTGTTGGATATGAGAATCGAGTTCTGCAAGCACTGTAGACAGCACAGCGGCCATACTGCGAGCGTGAGCCTCGCTGTGCATATAACCGATAAGCCTGTCTACGATCGTTTGTTTGACCTCGACCGAGAGCAGCTTTGCCCAAGCAGCAGCGGCAAGGTTGCCAACAAACTGGTCGGATCGTTCAAAGGAAGCAAAAACCGTACGAGCGAGTATGCTATCAGAATAAACAAATCTGCTCAATGCCCCATCGAAGGCCGTATAACGGGCACTTAGACCCTGAACGTAGGCGTGAACCGCAGTCAGATTTGTCAGTTTGGAATAATCGGTACCGGTCACATACGTCTGCAAGTCGCCGTAAGCAGCAACAAGCTCAGAGAAAGGCACGATCTCGCCCGCAAAGACGTCCCAGGCAGCACACATGGCCTGCGTATATGCCTGAGGGACCGAAGGCAACCTGAACAGTGGGTAACCACTGACGGCCACCTGTTTGTTCATCGGCATCAAAGCCAAAAACGGCTGAACTGCCTCTATCGCCAGAGCGCCCAACTCCGTAACGCCAAACAGTGTGTTATCAATCCTACCGATCGTACGCAGCCTGCCGGCCAGAGCTTCAGTACTCTTGGAGTCAAGCGTTGGCCGGCCGTTATTCCACATCAGATCGGCGGGGCCGACACTGTCCAAAAATGCTTCCAGGTGGGTACTATAGGTTTCGTCGATCATCTCCGGCGGTAACGACCGGGCCAAAGACAACAGCTCTTCGGCTTGGCTTTGGATGGCCATAAGTTGTTGGCGTTGCTGTTCGTAGGCATCGTCATAGTCGTTGACTACGGCCAGACTCACCGACAACTCATCTGAGAAACCCTCGGCATCGGTAGCTACGACCGCAAAGTCGTACACACCGGCGTTGGCCTCGCGTGCCACGACGAGTGTGCCTTTCTCGCTCAGCGTGATACGCCCCCAGGGCTCGGTTATCGGAGTATCATCGCGCAGGCGGTAGATGATGGTGCCCGTTGCGTTAAGTGGTTTAGGCAGGTTCAGAACCGAGGTCTGATTTGTGCTGTCACAAGGAGTAGTGGTCACAAACACACTGCTCGAAAAAGCCAGGGTATCCTTTACCTGGACGGTAAAAACCAAAGGGGACACGTTTGCGGTATAACTACCGGTCTGCTCGAACACCGCGCTGACACTGACAGTAAAGCTACTCGTTTGGGCGGCGACATCAATGCTCAGAACCGTGTCTTGGATGCTGACATCGCAAAACCCGTTTGTATCCGTTGTATGTACTACCCAATGATAGCGTGAGAAGTCCGCCGCCCCATCGTCGCTGGGAAAATCCGCGGCAACAGCCAGGTCCACTACGAGGCGCCTGGTGGCATTTTGCGCAGAAAGGGTAACCGTTGTGTTGTGAGCCAGGGTCTCCGGCGCAAGCGGTGGTGCAGTCCGCGTGCCTGTGATACTCACAGGCACCGTCTTTAGTTCAAGCAGAGCTGCCTCTATCCAGGCTACAAGGGCACCGTAGTTGTTGGCATACGTCGCAGTGTCATCTTGTGGCCCCGGTTCGGCCGAAAAGGCCCGCTCAAGAGCCCCTCTGGCCCCATCAAGCCGATCGCCGGCCGTCGTCAACTCCCCAGTGGCGGCAGCGCATCTGTCATCATAGGCGGCACAGGCGGTCGTATATTCCCAAGCAGCCCCTGCGCCAGCTAACAATGTGTCGGTAAATTCTCCGGCTCGGGTGAGCACCTGGGGCATCACGAGGGCAAAGTAGGCCAAAGCCAGCGGTCGTGTGCCTTTATCGACAAGCACCTCGGCATACCAACGGAACTTTGAATCATCCAGGGTGGTACTCGAATCGACGGCCGCCGCAGCTAAGGCCTCAACACTGAGGGATGACCCCTCCTCTTTGGCATACGCCAGGACGTTGAGTAGTTTGATGGCTTCATCGCGAGGTTGGTAGCGCCACGAACCAAAAAACAGTGACTTACCACTCAGCTCGACCGGCAGGGCACTCAGTGAATCGTTCAGCGCTCCCTCAAATGCGCTGCCGTCGGCAAGCTGCCCGACGACCAGGTCATATGCGGTAGCAGCGGCGAGATAGTCGCTTAAAGCGGTATACAGGCGGTCTCTGTTGCTGGTAAGCAAGGCAAGAGCTTCGCAGGGATCCGCCGTAGCAGTTCCGTCGTTATCGGGCCACACGTAGTCGCTCAGCAAAGGATGGGTTAAGCGGGCAGCCACAGTGTCAAGTTGGTTTTGGGTAGAATCCAACAGGGCGATGTCGCGCTGCGGATTCTGACCTCTCCAGTCAAAACCGATTGCATCCAACTTTTGATAGATGCTAATAAGTTCGCTTATGGATGTATTTGTAGATACGCCTGGTAATGTGCCGGTTTGTTGAGCGCCCTTTTGACTGCTTTGGACACTCGTCTGCCTATCTTGAGCCCATGCCGCTTTAAGCGCGCCAGGCACAGCAGACAACCCAGCGCCCATTATCAGGGTCAGGGTTAGAACTATGGACAAGAGCCTCTTTATAATCAGACCCCCAATAGAGTGCCCCTCACAACACCGCTTACAGGTTCGATTTTTGTAAAACGAACATAAGTATATCATGTTTTCCAGACAATATACCCATAATCATAAAAATTTGTTGCTACCGAACAAAAAGAGCATCTCCTGAACTGTTACTGTTGAGTTTGCGCCAATCATGCCACATATTATTTTCTTAGACATAATGGGATGGTTCACTTATGTCTTTGCCTCGCAAGTCTTTGCCTCGCAACCGCCTGGTGACAGTTGGCTACCGGGGTTGGTCGGTCGTAAAGAAAAGCGCTACGGTCCCCGGGCCGGCATGAGCGCCAATGACAGGATCCAGCTCGTTTATCACAAAATCTTTGGTACCGCAACGCTCGGCAATCTGGTCTCTGAGAAACTCGGCATCTTCAAGACAGGCCGCATGCGAGATACAGACCAACTGCTCATTTTGCGGTTGGGAGGCAAGGGTCGCAAACTTATCTGCAAGTGCCAAAAGCGACTTCTTGCGGCCACGCACCTTGTCCGCGGGCACAAGACGCCCCTCATCGTCCACATGCATGACGGGTTTGATACTCAGGATAGAGCCGGCAAGCGCCGCTCCTTTGGAAAGGCGGCCGCCACGTTGCAGATAGGTGAGGTCGTCAACCGTAAACCAATGGGCAAAACTCAGGCGCTTTTTACGAGCCCAGGCGGTCACCTCGGTAAGCGACGAGCCCGCGTCACGCAGCTTAACAGCCTCCAGTACGAACAGTCCTTCTCCCAAGGCTGCAGCCAGCGTATCCACGCATTCCAATTGCCGCTCGGGGAACTCCTCCTCATGAACCTGCTGGAGATATTTCGAGATGCTGTCATATGTGCCGCTCAGAGCGGAATCAAAGCCGAGGTACAGCACGTCCTGACCAGCCGAAAACAGCTCTCGGATCAGGGTGTCAGCCGACTCGGGACGGGCCAGCGACGTGGTTATCACCTTGCCCTCGCGCATCATCGTATAAAACTTACCAAGGTCAGTCACACTTCCTTTGAGGTAGCTGTGATACACCTGGCCCTCGACAATGAACTCCAACGCTATGACGCTAAGCTGGTGTTTGTCAATAAGCTCCTCGGGGAGATTGGACGATGAGTCGGTGAGTATGGCAAAGCTCATAGGTGCTCCTTACGCTCTGTAGTGGGTATACCGCATCCGGCTTGTGAAGAGGCCGTCGCAGACACTGACGAATTCAGGGTCAAATTCAGGGCTATCATAACAAATATACGCGATGAACAAAGGAGCAATCCACCTGATGCGCATATCTGGCGGCAGATACCTGACGATCTGTGCCTGGATTGCCGCAATCGGCGTATCTGGAGCTGCCAAAGTCAGGGAGGAGGCTCAAACGCAGAGGAAAACCCAGGGCGGAAGGGCTATTAATATAGCTCAAGAAACGCGTCCAACTCAGACTGCAAGATGTCCAGCTTTAACAATTTGTGGCGAGAAGTGTGCCCACGTTTGATGCTGATGGCGCGTTTGGCTATGCCCAGTTGCTTGGCGAGCAGCACTACGAGCTCATTATTGGCTTTATTATCGGTAGGTGAGGATACGAGTTTAATAGCAAGTTCGCTTTTAGTGGTGTCCGTCCAACCCACGACGACGCTCTGGGCGCTTCTTGGCGTTACCTTTACCGCAAGCGTAGGCATCCGTCAACGCCGAGCAAACTCGGGTGAATACACGCCGGAGTACTCAGAGCCGTCGCGTTCAAAAATCCTCACCACGCACCAAGCTCAAATAACACGTGCGATCCTGCCACTGAGAAGCGATACCTAGTCGATTTCTTCAATGTCCAGTTCGTCATCAAGGTCGTCAAGGGTTATCTGGGCAGACACATTGCTCTGGGTGTTGTCCGTAGCGCGCAACGACTCAGGCGCTGATGCAGGAACTGGGGTGGATACCTGCTCAGGCGCTGGCATTGGAGTTGGCGTAGGCTCAGAGGTCAGGGTCTGCTCTGCAGTCCGAGTGGCGATGGCGTCGGCGCTGAACAGTTCACGCGCGTTTTTTGCGGCCTGTTTTTCTTGAGAGATATCCGGAGCGATAGTGTCGATGGTCGGCATGGTCTTTTGGGCATCGGCCGAAAAATGATTGAGCAGTGCCAGATATTCGGTGCGAAACTTCTCCGTCGAGACCCGCAGCCTGTCGATCTCTTCCAAAATCCGTTGTTTTTCGGCCAGCGCGTCGCGAACGATGTCGCGGGCGCGCATCTCGGCTTCGCGGTAGACCTTCTCGGACTCCTTGCGAGCGCTCTCGCGCAGATCATCCGCGCTCCTTTGGGCGGCAATAAATGCCTGAGCAATCTGTTTTTCCGTGGCGACAGCCTCGGTCGATCCTTTGGCGCTTTGCGCCGCCTGAGCTGCCTGGGTCGCCTTGATGGCCTGATTGGCTTGGTACTCGGCCGCCTTGGCGCGGTTTTCAGCCGCCTCTATCTGCGACCTGGCCTCTTGCAATGCCCGATTGAAATTATCGGTCTCGGTAGCAATGCGCTCCAGGAATACGTCAACCTCCTGAGGGTCGTAGCCATGTCGAGACGTGCCAAAACTCTGGTTCTGGATATCCAACGCAGTAAGCGCCATGGTGCTTCCTTTCTCACTCGTCTCACTTACGCCAAAGCCTGACGGAACCGGTATAATCTGCAGCACCCTGCAAACGGTCGGGTCGGACAATGGTCTGTTCAGGCTGGCATAATACCGCTGAACACAATGTTCAAATACGTCACCATGCAGTACCCGCGCTATGCTTCCTGCGTGCTTCCTGCGGTATTCTCAGCCAGACAATACTGTCAGTCGGATAATAGTAACATAAGGCGAGCCGCCTCGTCACTCAGAGGAGGCAGTGATAGGCGACGGTTTACTCTGGCTGGCTTAAGCTCGTAGGGCGATGTGTGGAACAGCAGTACTCTGGCAGCACTGCGGCCGCGAAGCACAAAAACCGCCGTCCTTTGTGCTCCGGGCGTGTCACCTGATGCGTCCCTGTGACGGAGCGTTGTTTCAGACACCTCGCATGAGGAGTGTCCGGCAAACTTTGCAGACCGAGAAGCTTTACTTGTGGACTAGAGATGTAGGGCAGACTTTGCGGTCAGTTCGATGAGTGATCCAAGTGCGCCTATTTCAGCGTAATGTTTCTTTTGGGCATCACAGTTCTGTGGTCCGAGCAGTCGTCGTCCCATCCGATAATGAAAGTGTGAATTGTCCCAGTGTTAACCATGACAATGTAGGACATTTCTGCGCTATCCTTTGGGAGCATTCTCGGATAAGGAGACCAAATGTCAATCACGTTTTAGTTTACTGGATAATCATTTCTCGCTATTGAGACAGTCACATTTTTTGCTGACGACTGGCCAATGTTGAAGACACGGAGCTTGATAGTTTTGTCATCAGCATAGCTATCTACCTTTAAGCCTGCTTTCTTCACAGTTGACAGTTCATTTTAGAAGAATCCTGCGAGTGTTTTCTCGTTCAGTTCACGCTGCTGTTTATGCAGCTTCCAAGAGCTAACAACTGAGTATAGTAGAGCAATGATAGATATGCCAAGCGCTGTCCACAATGCAATCAGAGAAGCATCCGTGACAATCAGTTTCTCATGCTGAAAGCCAGTTCAATGCGTAGCCTGTTATTTGCTGATACCAGTCACTCTCGTCAGAGGCTGTGTCAGCAATGGTTTTTGAGTACTCAAATAGTGCTTTGACTTTGCTCGGGTCAGGGACGTAAGGAGCTGTATAGCTGTCCTGAAGCATCTTTCTGAATACAGATAGCTGCATTGGCACGATGGTGGCCGTTCCCCCATACAGAGATATCGGTATCTTGTGTAGGCCATAGAAATGAGCTACAGATGCGCTACTAATAGTTGGAGCAATGAACAAGCAATACGTTGTCTTTCTCACAAGCTCCTTATGACGGCCAACGTGCCTGGCGACTGGTTCGCCTTCGTTGTCATACTGCTTCTGCCCTGCTTGCAAAGTGACCTCGACCAGCAGGTCGAAATCGCCATAATCGCAGAGTATGTCAGGAGTGTTACCTGCGGCTGTAGATAGTGGCTGATGATCATCATCCAGATTGAAGTTGCCCTCAATGTCGCCGCCATCGAGCATCGTCATTGCCCGCCAAGTGTTCCATTCGAGCATCAAGGGATTATCGTAGAAACGTTTTTGTTCTATTCCGTCAAAGACATCGTTGATGTCATCATAGGCGCGGTAGTTTTTTATCTCGATTATCTCTACATCACGTTTTATTAATTTGCTGCGGGCGCGGAGCATCAGCTCGGCATCTTTCAATTGGCCAATGGTTTTGCCTTTTGCATCGAAAGACGGGTCAAGGTCAGCAATTTTACTTACCAAGGAATCCCTGTCATCAGAGTATAATTTTGGTAACCCTGCATTGAAGAGGTAGTTTTTGTACACAGTCTCGTCATCAATGAAAACAGGTTCACGTGGGACATTCTTCAAGATGAACTCAACGTCTATCTTTCGATCTTTGGCTATCGATAGGGAATGTCCGGATTGTGAGATATTGACAATCTCGGTTGCCCTGAGATATCTGAAACAGGCATCAGTGTAGTCACGAAGATTGCTCTTCTTGGTCTTGATAAAGTTTGCAGCAGAGCGGATATCCGATTCACGCACAGCGGTTTGCCCGCTGCTGATTTCCTCCGAGTAGATGGCTCCGATCTCGCTCTCACAATACTTGCCAAAGAAAGCTCGGTAGCTATTCGGCGTCGTTGCCTTTGCCTTGCGAAACGTATCGATCTTTTTAACTATCTCATCGAACCTGTTGATGCTTGTCAACTGCATACCGAACAGCATAAGCTCATTAAAGGTGAGCGACCCAAAGTGTTTTACAAGGCGGAGGATTTCTAGATAGGGCTTCACAAAAAAGTTTTGGCTCGAATTAGATGGAAGCTTATGGAACGGTGATGGCAGTTGGAACTTAAGTAATTGGCGCAGTAACGCCTCGCTCTGGCGGCTGCCGTTTATGTACTCAGCGCCTGCATCGGTGATTGTGATAACGGGGCTCAGGTCGATAAAGCCGAGAGCCTTGGGTGACCTGTTGATTCTGTCTCGCGCCGAGAAGGCAGGGTCTGAAAGCTGTTTTGTTCCTGTGTAGAAATCTTGCTTCACGAGCATGTCCATGAAGGCAATCTGGGTAGTCTTATTCCATGGAAAGCCATCGAAACTGTTTGCGAGCAAGGCGACCTCGGGGATCATTTTTGCAGGAGTCCTTGGCGATGTGGTGAAAAATAGCGTCTTCCCGTGAATGTACGCCATCAGGCAACTGCCTCGTAGTTTGCTACTAGAATGTGATTGCTCTCAGATTTGAAGCGGTTGCGAATATTAACCGCATACGCCTTTCCGTACCGATGGATAATTGAGTCCTGATACAGCCCGTGAGTCAATGTGGTTTCTCCAATCACCATCAGTGCTTTGCACGGCAGGGCATAGAACGCTTTCGCCAAGCGTCTATGTTCGTCTTCGTTAAAGCCCAGCTTGGTTTCCTCGTTGCCGTAATCAGAGAATACACAGTCGTATGGTGGGTCAAGGAACATAAAGTCGCTTGAAGTGCATAGGTCGAAGACGTTTTGATAATCGTCTGTGGTAATCTCGGCATTTTTCAGCAGCGCTGAGTGGGTCTCTGTCACCAACCTTGTGTTGAAGTTCTTATAGCGCCCGTATGGGACGTTGTATTCGCCATCGCTGTTGTAGCGAATCATACCGGAATATGCTGTCTTATTGATAAAATAGTAGATTGTCGCATCTGAATACTCAGGTTCCTTTTTGCCATTGAACATGTCGCGGATTGAGTAGTACAACTCCTCATTGGGGTCGAAAACCCTCTTTTCTGGAGACTTTTTCTTGCTCTCATCAAATACCTTCCGATTGGATAGGTATTGGGCTTCAAGGCATTCAAGCTCATTGCTCAATGATTTGAAATCATTTCGAACACCACAATAAAAGCCCATAAGCTTTGAATTCAGGTCATTTATCACTGCGCGCTCGGGCATTAGGTGAAAATACATGGCTCCACCACCAAAAAACGGCTCAATATAGCGATCATAGTCTTTGGGTATAAAAGGCACCATCTCGGCCAATTCCCGAGATTTCCCACCCCTGTATTTGACCATAGGTTTCAAGCGCTCTCCTACGCAATCAAGGTTTCAGAACAATGTACTCAAAGTATACAGCAATATCTGCCCGTTTCGTTTATTGGCACATTACAGTCAACTGAAAGGATGCTTACGTGGAACTCATCGACCGTTTAACCCGGGGACTGGATTGCCACACCTTTGCGACGGCTCAGAGTGACGGAGCGTTGTTTCTACGGCAATATGAAGATAATCGCGCGGGCCAGAAGTTGCAGAACTATCAGCGCGATGAAAGGCGAGAGGTCCAGGCCACCGAGCGGTGGAATGAATCGACGGAACAGGTTGACAAAAGGAGCGACCAGCTTATCAAGGGCATTGTAGATATCTCGCACTACCGCATTGCCGGTGTTGAACCACGAAAGTATCGCCCACACAAAGATCAACAAAGTGTAGAGGCTGATTACCGTATTGATTACCAGAGCTATCTGCGCAGTAAGCATATTATGCCATCTCCTCGGCGCGGCGGCGGGCAGCCTTAACCGCTTTAGCTACAATCTGGCCAAAGCCATCATCCGCAAAAGATTCCAGCGCGGCCTGGGTTGTGCCCCCCGGGCTCGTGACTGCCTGACGCAGTTCTGTGGGAGAAATACCGCTCAGCTGGAGTTGCCGAGCCGTGCCGATCAAGGTTTGAACAGACAGTTGCTCGGCCCTGTCCGCAGCAATCCCCATGGCGCAAGCAGCCTGGGCCATCTCCTCGGCGAGCAGAGCAAAATACGCCGGGCCAGAACCGGACAGAGCCGTGATGGCGTTCATCTGGGCCTCGTCCACCAAGACGGCCTCGCCCATTAAAGCAAACAGTGAGCGTGCCAGTTCGCCTTCGGCCACTGGGGTACCGTCAGCGATTGCAACGGCACTCATACCGGCACCGACTAAAAGCGGGGTATTGGGCATGACCCGGACAATCGCTATTTTATTAGCTTCCTTATTAAACAGATCGCTCAGAGTCTGTGTATCCACACCAGCGGCGATGGAAATAACCCGCTTGGGAACAAAGGTTGTCGCCTGGGCCAGCCGGCTGGCAACCTCTTTGAGTACCTGAGGCTTTATGGCAAGTATGCAGGTATTTACACCCTGAATCTGCTCGCCGGATGCCACACAATCCACTCCATAGGTGGCGATAAAATGCTCCCGACGATGCTCGTTGGGGTCGGCAACGATGATCTGCCGTGGGTCGAGCATAACACCTTGCACCAGACCGGCGACTATCCCCTCTCCCATCTTACCGCCGCCAATCAGAGCTATGACACCCAGCTCCTCAAATATGTCACTCTGATCGGTCACAGCACCCCCCTGGCCTGCAAAAGTTCCAATTCTTTGGGAGTGAGCGCGTATTCGCTCGTAAATACATAGACTCGGTTGGCCGGGCGCGAAGCCTGGCCGGATAGCGCTGCTGTGGCACCAAAGGCAAAATCCAGTATACGCCGAGCCAGCTCCGAATCGGTCTGTTCGAGCACGACGCACACGACGTTGCCATTTTTGAGATTGTGCGCTATCTGCTCGGCATCTTCATAAGACTGCGGGCGAACAACCACAGTCTCGCGAAAACGCTGAGGCTTACGGTACTCGCCGGCAGCTCGCACATGCCCTACGCCGGAGCGGCTGGCATAATAAGCGGGAGAAGTGGCATTGAAATCGCCCGTATTACTTAATGAGTGACGCCGGAGCAGCGGATCGTCAACGTCTTGCAAGCTGTAGATACGTTCGGACTCCAGTGGTTGCGATAACGTTACGCCGTGAGGGGCGTACCCCTGGCCGCGCGTGGGTGTCCTGCTGTCCAAAGAGGTCGCGTTGGCGGCGTTGTGGCTGGTTGTGAGCGGAGGAAGTTCCTGCGAGCGCACATCTGTCATGCTTATCAGCGGAGCATGCTCGTCTATGACATAATCTGAACGTCGGGTGCCGAAGGGCCTGACACCGCCTGCCTGCTCCGGTAGATAGTCTAAAGCATCCGGGTCATAGTCATGGGCCGTTTGGTTGTTCGAACCTGAATACTGTTGCCTCTGATAGTCTGAGTCAGAGCCGTTTAGATTATCGCCATAGCCGTATGCCTGCGTCTGCGCTCCATACGTGCCTTGGTCATACGTTCCCCGATCGTAGCCATCCGGATCGTAGCCATCAACATCGGAGTCGTAGGTGCGCTCTGCATAATCTTCGTCGTCGTATGTGTCTCGGCTGGCTCCCGTTCGCGGGCTGACCCTGTTCTTGATGTTGTCTAATATCCCCATTTTCTACTCCCACAGTCTGCGGCCGATGCGGACAATAGTGGCACCTTCTGCCACCGCAAGCTCAAAATCGTTGGACATGCCCATCGAAAGCTCACTCAATTCGATGGCATGGGCGCCTGTGAAGCTCGCTGCAGTTTCGTCGCGCAGCTCCTTCAGGTCGGCAAAGCATCGGCGGGCATCATCAGCACTCCTGCCAGCACCCCTGTCAGCACTGTCCAAAAGTGCTGCCGTCAGAGGCGCCATCGTCATCAATCCACGTACGGCTACACCGGTCATACTCACAGCCGCTTCCAGCAAGGGTGCTAACTCTTTGGGGGCAATGCCGTCTTTGCTTTGCTCACCAGAGACATTGACCTCTATCAGCACCGGCTGGACGAGGGCCAGAGTTGTAGCCCGTCTGTCGATGGCACTCAGAGCATGTTCGCTGGCAACGGAGTGGATCAGCTTAACCTTTCCCACGTAATCCTTCAGCTTATTCGTCTGTATTCTGCCGATAAAATGCCAGCGCTGCTGCGCGAACTTTTGCTGTCTGGTCTTGAGAGCGGCGGCGCGATTCTCGCCAAAATCTGTGATTCCCAGACGTATGGCCGCCTCAATAGCATCTTCGCCGACCGTTTTGCTCACGGCAACCAGTGCCACATCCTCAGGGTCGCGGCCAGCACTCTGGGCAGCCTCCTTGATTGCTAGCTTAATATCATAATAGTTTTGTTCGAGCCTCGTGGCTATCAGAAACCTCGCTTAAGAAAGTCCGGTATGTAATCATCGTCAAAGCTCGCGCCTCCGTTACTGTATGAGGAGCGCCGTGCAAATGAGGGCTCCGGAGCGCTGATGTCTCTGCTATTTGGAAAGCTCAGCGCGTCAAAGTCCAGCGCGGATTGCGTGTTCTTGTCATTAAAGCCCGTCGCGATCACCGTAACGCGTACCTGGTCGACAAGCGTATCGTCTATGACCGAACCAAAAATGATCGTAGCTTCGGAGTCGGCGGCCTCGGTCACAGCGTCGGCAGCTTCCGAAACCTCAATCAGACCCATGTCCGACGCGCCGGCAACCGACACCAGGATGCGATTAGCACCGACGATCGAGGATTCAAGCAGCTTGCTTGATATGGCCTGAGTGGCAGCTTCGACGGCGCGGTTCTCGCCCGATGCCAGGCCAATGCCCATCATGGCCGTGCCGGCATCCTTCATGACTGTACGCACGTCGGCAAAGTCCAGATTAATCAGTCCGGGAATCGTGATAAGGTCGGTGATGCCCTGAGTGCCCTGACGCAAAATATCGTCGGCGATGCGGAAGGCATCGAGCATCGACGTTTTCTTCTCAACAATCTGCAACAGGCGGTCGTTGGGTATGACAATCAGTGTGTCTACCTTTTGGGATAACAGCATGATGCCTTCCTCGGCCTGGCCCAGGCGCTTCCTGCCTTCAAAACCAAAGGGCTTGGTCACCACGCCGACGGTAAGCGCTCCAATCTCGTCGCGGGCAATCTCGGCCACAATCGGCGCTGCGCCGGTGCCGGTACCGCCACCTTCTCCGGCTGTAACGAACACCATATCCGCACCGGCCAAAGCCTCGGCGATCTCAATTCGGGATTCTTCAGCAGCCTGAGCGCCGATCTCCGGGTTAGCGCCGGCTCCCAGGCCCTTGGTAAGATTCTCGCCAATGTGCACGGTCTGATCGGCATCCGACATCAACAGAGCCTGACGATCAGTATTGATAGCAATGAACTCGACACCTTTGATGCCTGCTTCAATCATCCTGTTGACGGCGTTGGTTCCCCCGCCGCCTACGCCAACGACCTTAATAACGGCCAGGCGGTCCGTACCACTGAAATCCGACATAGCGTATCCTCCGTCTTGATTGTGCTGCATTTCTTAGTGTTTCTTAGTATAAGACGATTCATTTACGATAACTCTCAGCGTAAATAGTAACCAAAATAGCAAATTGGTCAAGGGATACGCCCGGTTTTCCTGCGACTTGGCCAATATTTGCTTTATTTGTACACAGATTTGTGGCTACACCCTTCTTATTGCTCTCATGGGCGCATCGTTTTGTATCCGAATCGGGGACACACCACCGGTTTTCCCCACCGCGGGTAACGTTTGAGCTATCGGTTTACTATGTAGATCTGATCCGGCGGAAAGAACAGACGAAGATGCTGGCCTTTTTGCGGCCACTGTTCAGGTGGAAGCAACAATTTATCGGCCTGCCAGTTGATGTTGCCCGGTTCTAAAATGGCATTGCGAACAAACCGCGAGTCAGAGACCCGACGCACATCGAAATCAAAGACATTGGTGCCTGTTGCATCGGTGCTATCTTCAGCAGTACCAGCAGTACCCCCAGTGTCTCTGCTGTCCTCAGCGTCGACCAAACGCAGATACGAGGCCCGTATCCCCAGATACCTGGCATCATCCGCCACCGGCTGCGTAGTGCTCAGCGTTATACCCCAATCCAAAGCTTCAACCAAAAACGCGCCGGCCTTGCGCGCCTGGCTGATGTTCTTGACGCCCGAAACCTTGATAGTCGCCAACGACCCGGGTTTGGCAACGATATCCTCGGACGGAGCTACCTCGGTAATGGTACCGTTGTCGATAACAGCGATGCGGTCACAGAACCTGAACGCCTCGTCGATGTCGTGGGAGACGTAGAGAATGGTACCCTCAAAAACCTCGAATAAGCCCACGAGATTATCTTCCAGTTCGGCTTTAAGGTAGGAATCCAAGGCCGAAAAAGGCTCGTCCAGCATCAGGATATGCGGCTGTGCCGCCAGCATTCTGGCCAAAGCGACCCGTTGCTGTTGGCCGCCCGAGAGTCGAGAGGGGTAGCGTGAGCCGTAGCCTTTGAGGCCAAAACGTTCCAGCTGTTCTGCCACCCGATCATGCACCTCATCTTTAGTGAGTCTGCGGCTCAGACCGGCAGCAATGTTCTTGGCAACGCTGAGGTTAGGAAACAGCTTATAGTCTTGGAACAGCAACGCAGTCTTGCGCTGCTGAGCAGTAAGGTTGATCTTGGTTGTGGAATCGAAGAACGTCTGTCCGTTGACCACAATGCGGCCCTCATCCGGAGTGACCAGGCCGGCAATGCTGCGCAACGTCAGACTCTTGCCACTGCCAGACGCGCCGAGAAAGCCCAGCGTTTCGTTTCCGGCCTCGATTGACACATCATGCACAAACGTGCCGTAGTTTTTCTTGATGTCGATAGAGATGCTCAACCGGATTCGCCCTCCTTGTCTGTTGGGGCATCCTTGGCTTGGGTAGCCTTATCGAACGCAGCAGCGTCGAGTGACGTTGTGCCGGATGTTTCTCGTCCCGATAGCTGTGGCATCTTGGATGTATCCACAGACGCATCCGCATCAGATGCCTGCGACGCGGAGGGCTTATCCACCGGCATGACTATCTGCCTATAGGCTTCTTTGCCCGCGTAATCCAGGCCGGTGTCATTGTCGTCATCCTCGTTGGCACCTCGCTTACGGAAGCGCTGAGTATGACTGGCGTATAAATTGATAAATAAAATAACAATAAAGGAGATCAGGATAACAACAACAACCCAAAAAGTCGCAACGTCAGTACGTCCACCCATCCATTGGAAGTAGATAGCTATGGGCATGGTCTGGGTTACACCGGCATAATTACCGGCCACAAACAACGTAGCGCCAAATTCGCCCATGGCGCGCGCAAAGGCCAGTACCGTGCCGGCGGCAATAGAAGGCCAGGCCAAAGGGAGCATCAGTCTGAAAAATATCCGCTGTTCTCCCCAACCCAGGGTGCGTGCGGCATCCAGCATATCGGAATCCTGAGCCTCAAACGCGCCTCTTGTCGTGCGATACATCAAGGGGAAGGATACGACTACGGCCGCTATGACCGCTGCCGGCCAACTGAACACCAGTTCAATGCCATGGTCTATGAGCCAGCGCCCAAACGCGGTGGAATTGCCAAAAGCCACAAGCAACAAAAAACCGCAGACTGTAGGCGGCAAAACCATGGGGATCGTAAAGATGGCATCGAGGATGTCTTTGACGCGACTGTTCACCCTGAGCGAAAGCCGAGCTGCCGCCAGGCCGAGGATGAACACGAAGATCATGGCTACAGCCGAAGTACGCAAAGATACCCAAAACGGCCGGTAGTCGATACCGCCCAAAAAATCCTCCAGAGCAGCCCAACCCTCGGGTGTCGCTGTTATATTCACGCTGGAAGCAGGCGCCAAGATGCCCGTCTCGCAAAATAGGGCAACATGGCTGAGATCGGCAGGCTCGCCACTGGCCACATCGGGTGAGGTGGTCGTGTCAGGCGCGCTGGTCACGGCAGATGTGCTGGCCACATCGGGTGAGGTGGTCGTACCAGCAGCGTTGATGGCAGCATAATAGTAGCCCGACTCAACCTCCAGGCCAAATTCCACCGTGTAAGCGCCCCAAGTGATACGAGGCTCACTCGTAAAGACAGCAGGGTGCGCCAGTTGGGCCAACGTTGTGCCCCCATTGGAATTGGCATCATCCAAAGCCTGTATCAACTGCGTCAGCATGTGCTGGGCATCGGTATCGTAAAGGTTCAGGCCCAGGCTTTTGGCAACATCGGCAGGCACATAAATATAGGTCACGCTATCCAGCGCCAGCACGGCCAAGGCATCCTGCGAAGCCAGAGGGTAACGGTAGCCATAATCTTTGTTGTCGACGCTGCGAGCAGTACCTTTATTGGAACGGCTGAAGTTGGTGAGAGCAAACTCAAAACCGGCTATGGCCGCCGCGTCTTTTTCCTTAGAGATTTCGACCGCAGGCGCATCGGTCGTATCAGACACATAAGTTTTGGATCCGTTGGCACCGTCCACACTGGTGCCCTTGACACTGGTAGCAATCGCAGACACCCTGCCGGCATCGTTACTATCAGAAACACTGGTACCGCCAAGCGCATAAGCTAAAGGCGGCACAAATAGCATGGTGCCTGCCACAATGGCAAGCACCCATGCAATCAAACGCTTGTGTTTATTGATCAGCCACATGTCTTGGTCGTACTATAACTTATTTGGCTGCCACCTCAAAGCCATACTGCGCCCAAATCTTCAGCGCATCCGGATCCGTCAGGCAAAAGTCCAGGAACTTGGCGGCGGCGTCGGCATACGCAGAGCCCTTGACCACAGCACCCGGATAGACAATGGCCTTATGAGTATCGGCCGGAACGGTAAAGGCTGACTCTATGCCGTCATAGCGATACAGGTCGCTCGTGTACACAAACCCAATCTGGCAATCGCCCGTTGAGACAGTCTTTGCTACATTACCTACCGTAGACTGAATGACGACCTTGTCGCCAAAGCCCTCAAGATACTCGCCACCCTTGCCGGAGGCATCGGAGTACAGACCGATGGTATGAAGCGATTGGTTAGCGTAAGCCCCGGCCGGTACCGCGTCGGCATCGCCGATGGCAATACGCGTAAAGTCAGGAGATTTAACGTCGTCCAACGAGGTGATCGTTGTAACAGCGCCCGTAGGTACAACGACGATCAGGTCATTATTGAACATATTCGTGCGCGTCGCAGGATCGATGGAACCGTTTGTGTTGGCCGTGTCCATCGTGGCCGCAGAGGCGGTGATAAGGATGTCGGCCGTAGCTCCACCCTGAAGCTGCGTGACAAGATCGCCCGAGCCCTTGAACTGACTGTCAGCAAAGGTCACGTTGGGATTGGCTTTCGTATAGAGAGCCTGAACCTCGGGTAAAGCCTTCTCAAGAGAATTGGCGGCGAATATCTGCAATTCGGCCTTAGGCTCAGACGCAGATGAGGTCGCGCTTGACGTAGTGGAGGAACTGGATGGAGCAGAGGTAGTGCACGCTCCCAGCAGCGCCGCCGCCAAGGCTAAAACCAGCACACTGAGAACACATGCCGCAAGCTTGGCCTTGATTGCTTTGACTTTTGAAGGGAATCTGATGGACATAAAAATCTCCTTTACCAATCGTGCTGGCAGCTGCCAGCAATTTACATACTTTGGATTATATAATCTATAAAAAGGATAATCAACCATAAATACAGGGGGAAACACACGGAAGTTAAAAAATCTCGGCCAGTCGGCTTGCTTGAGACCTATCTGGCCCCGGGCGAAAGAGACGATAAGCCAGAAGGAGGTTAGCCAACGGTCCGGTAGTTTGAACAGGCCTGCACAGATAAAAAGCCGGCTAAACTGTTACTGAACCGATTGCGCCACTTTCGCCATGGCCACACAAGCAGGGATCGTCCAGGAGATCCAAAGGAATAGCAGGGGTGTCGTGTATATACTTTGTCGCGCTCTGTTCTAACCCTGTTATATCCTGTAGTAAGGATAATACTACCGCGCTCGTATTCCGCTGTCAATACCTGATTAAAAAATTTTCATACGAGTCCGCCGGTGGCACAAGGATCTGTGAAAAACAGGCACGCCAACACAAAAGGCGCTCACAAAAGCAAGTGCCCGACCGTCGATACTCCGACGGCCGGGCACTTGATGCGCTGCTCAGTTGGCTATATCTTCTCTCAGAAGCGAACTATCCCTTCTTCCTAAAGCCGGCTGCGCCTTCTTCTCACCATAAAGATAGTCGCGGCGGCACCAAGGAGTCCCAGCGCCACAAGTACGATCAGGACTATCAAAAGAGGGGTAGTCACACCAACGCTGCTGGCGGTTTCTGCACGGGTCGTATCGGCACCTCCAGTAGTGGTAGCATCCATGAATTTATCTGCGTCCTGGCCCAAAGCGGCCACCTCCGCGTCGAGCGCATCATCATCGAGTAGCTCGGATTCGACAACAGGAGTGTCGAGTGCGTCGGGGGCAGCAGGAGCGGGGCGCGTAATCGTAAAGGTAGTACTGCCTGTGCCGCTACCATAGTTATCATCAAAACGCAGGTGTAAGGTATGCGCTCCGTCGTCAAGCGTATCGACAAACTCCGAAGTCAGCGTCACAATAGCGCTGCCCGCAGTGAGCGTACCGGCAAAAACACCGCCCGCCCAAAGCTCATAGCTCGTATCCGACACCTTGACCTGGCGCAACTGAACACCGTTAAACAGTACTGCGCTGACGCTGCCAAAATGACCCTTAAAGCGCACGGTCACACCTACGCCGCTATCCGTTATGCCCTCAAGGGCCGAGTGCTCAATTACCTGGTGGTCGTGGACCAGAACAGAAAGAGCGGCTTCAAAGGCAGCCGTTAGGCTCTCTACAGCGCCTTGGCTCAGGCTCGGGCCATTTAGGGCCACCTGAGTATCAAACAGGAGTTGATCCAGGGCCGCAAGCGTGTCCTCCGCGTAGTTCTCTCGATAGATACCGAGCACGGCAGTGCGGGCCTGGGTTATATCCTGGATAAGCTGCGTCCGGATCGTCTCGGAAGGCAGCACCGTTACCGGCACCAAAAAGCGCAGGGGTGTGTAATTGGTCGCATAAGGAGCCTGGGGAGAAAACACCGCCGTAGCATAATACACACCATCATCTTTGGCGTAGTAGCTTGTGCCAAGAGCATCCTGGCTGGTTTCATAGCCGGGAGCGCCCGGTATGAGAGCAGCGTTATCCCACGTAAGTGCACCGGAAATATCCGCATCGTCGGCAACACCCGCAAATAGGTAGCCGAGTCCGTCCAATCCAGAACCGGCAGCGCTCAAAGCATCGCCAAAGGCAAGGGCGGGAGAGGCACCCGCGTGAGCCACCGTCAGCGCGGCAGGAGTGATGGCCGCTGTCGTATCTGCCGGTTGGGCGGCCAACTCGTAGTTGTGAGCCCGAGCGCCCATCAGGGCAAAATCAGAGAAGCTCACCGGCACCGCAGAATCGACATCGGCAGAGGCAAAAGTCGCTTGGGCATGGGAGGTGTCGAGAGAAACGTAGCTCGCGTCTGCTGGAAGTACCTCGTCAAAAACAGCGCTGTCTGCTCCGACAATAGTGGCTCCAAGCGTTTTATCGTAGCTCTTATCAGCCGCGCTCACACCGCTTGCAATGACAGGACGCGGTGTTATGCTCCCCGTAACAGTGGGGAGCACAAAGGTATAACTTGAGAACTTGGGGCTGGAGGCAAGCAGGGCAAAGCCCGTGAGGGTTACCGGCTTGTCTTGCTCCGCGTCAGGGCTTGCAAAAGCGGCGGTGCCCACGGTTAAGACAATCGCGCCTGATGAGACATCGGCGGCTATCGTTGCCTGAGCAGCTTCTTGGGCCAGGGGAGAGAGCGCGCTTGGCCCCAAACCCTGCTCAAGAGGCTGCATCGTATCTGCGTCTACTGTCTGAAGCGTCGGTGTGCCCGTCAGAGGCGCAACAAGTGTTCCGTCGTAGACGCGGTCGAAGGAGCCCAAATTGGCAAGGGTAACCGCGCGGGGCGCGATGTTCAGCACAACCGAGGCTACGGGGGATTCTCCGTAGTTGGTATCGGCCAGACGCTTGACATAAATTGTTGCGGAACCTGCCGCTTTGATTAAGACACGGCCGCTGTTCGCGACTTCGGCAACGGATGCGTCTGAACTCCACCACTGCAAAACGCCTGTTCCAGCGGCACCTTGCGCCGTAAGTTCCAGGGGCAAGTCGCCGTAGGTAGCCGCAATCGGGCTATCCGTGCCGCCCACTTCAGCGTTATCATAAGAGATGGTCGGCGCTGTGGTCGAGGGCGCTTTGCTCACGGTATAGTTGACGGTTACGCCGTTTTGAGAGGCCGCGAGATATTCGCTGCCCGCATAGCTGGCAGAAAGGTTATGGTTGCCTGCCGCAAGCGTGATGGTGGCAGATGCCCGAGCGGCGCCTTCCACTACAGTTACGTCCTCACTGGCAATCAGCACCTTGGGGGTGGCGGAATCACCGTCGGGATCGTCGTAGAAGTTTACTATAGCGCCCGTTCCTGTGGCTGCGACTGCGCCTGACTGGCCACCGCTAACAGTCGCGGTAAGGGTCACGTTGTCTGTGCCATAGGCCGGCGGGCTATCGGGAGAAACCGCAAGGCTCAGCGTTGATGCAGCCTTTGTGACCGTAAGCACAATCGTGGTGGTGGCCGGCTCTTCGCTTGTGGGAAGAGACGTGTTGTAAGCCACACCCCGCGGGTAGTAGGAAACTTTAAAGCTATGGCTGCTGCCGGCGCTCAAGCTGTTCAGGTAGGTCGCCGTAAACGCGATGCCGTCTGACGTGAGCGTGTAGTCGTTGCTGGCACCCAAAGTAAGTATAGCGGGCACACTGCCTGACTTTTCTACCGAGGCAACCGTGTTGGCGCTGCTCGCAAGCCCCAGGCCGACCGAAACGCCTACTGGAGAAGTCTTGGTATAGGAGGCCGATTCTGTAACGGGGCCGTCTGAGTAAATGACGATACCGGCTGAGTTGGCCACACGCACATTGCCGGCATTATCGGTAACGCGGGCATAGACGATATATTTACCCGGGGTAGTGAGCGTAAGACTTGCACTGCCGGAAGAAACCGTTGTCCAGTTTGCGGAGGTATCTGCGATGGCAGCGTCTTCGTTTGCAAAGGCCGCCACGCCTGAGGAAAAGTCGTGTAACAAGTACTCAACTTTTGCAACACCGGAGTGCGCATCGGTGTCTGTGATGACAACGGGCGCGCCAGGACTTGCCTTGTAGAAATGAGAGAAGCCGCTGGGCACCGAGAAGTCCAGGCGAGAGATGCCACGCACGCTCACTTGTGCGGTGGGTGCCGTTTTGTCAAGCCCGATAGTGGCGCTCTTGACCTCCTCGATATTATCGGCTGCGTCGACCGACCAGTAATGTATCGTGTGCGTGCCTTCGGCCAGCGGGCTGTTTTCTGCATCAAACAAGGCGCTAAGCACGAATGGTCCCGAGTAGGCCTTCTCTGCGCCTCCATCTACGGTGTAGCAGGTGGCGACAACCGTGCCCAGCCCACCGGTGGCGGTTACATCGGCATCCGTGGCCGTGAGCGTAACCTTGCCATCTGCGGCAAGCCAGCCGCTCTCAGGCGTAATGGCTGTCACCGGCGCCACGCCATCGGTGTAGTTAGGTCTAAACACCAGAGGTGTGGCGGAGGTGCTGCCCACGCCGGGGGTGTCCGCCGCTTCAAGAGCTTCAGCCGTCGGCATCGTGATAACCGCTGTGCTGGTGGTGGGGATAGCGTCCACCGAGGCACCGGCGATCTGCGTCCAGGACTCAAACTTGTAGCCCTCATTTGGCGTACCCGCCACAAGCGTGACCTGCCGTTCTGCCGCGTAGGCACCGGCTGTCACAGCGGTGTTTTGAGGAATACCATTGGCAGAATGTACCTTTGTACCTGTGCCACCCGTGCCGTCAGTAACCTCAAGCGGATAGGTTTTGGTAATGCCCTTAACTTCAAGGCTGCCCTGAGCTATGCTCATACCCGCGGCATCATTGTCAAAGATAATATGTATAGTATGCGTACCGTTTTCTGTCATCCAGCCGCTGAGTAGACGCAAGGCGAGTTGGTTGGTAAAGTCATCTTTGTGCACGTGGTCAAATATGTAGGTGCCCGCTCCGCCATCTACGAACTCGTAGTTTGTGCCTACGTCAATGATCTTGCCGTCAAAGTAAACCGTAGCGTTGGAAGCGTTGTTGTAATCATCACTAAACTCCTTGCTCAGCCTGAATTCTTTGACTGGTGCGCTATAGGCCCCTCCGGCATCTTCTGGATTCAGTATCTGAAGCGCGGTGTCTTTATCAGTGGGGAAGTTGTTGCCCGAGGTGCCTAAGAAATAGTCCACCAAAGCGATAGCCTTGTCTGTCTTGGTTATTTTGCTTCCCTCCAACTTAGAGGGCAGAACGCCAAAGCCGGGGATGGACACGCGCACAGAGTAGGAGCCTTGCGCGACACCCGAATCGATCTCAAAGAGTACGCGGTAGGTATAGCCCTCGTCTGCGTCCACTTTAACAACACCGTTTATTGTAAGAGCAAGGGCAGGATCGACAACGGGGTTACCCGCTTCGTCCACTTGTTCTATCTTAACTTCACCTGCACCGACGCGATTTAGATACCCCATACCATCAGGGTCACTTGTGCCGTACCACACCAATGCATCAGGGCTTATCGGGGATTTTTCGTGATCGAGCGTAAACTGCAATACGCCGGAAGAGTAACCTTCAATGACAGGGACAATATGGGCTTCTTGAATCGCTCGGGGGATGGTGACTGTTGGGTAGTCATGCAGGCGCGTATCTTCTGAGTCTGTAGGTGCTGGTGGACGGACATTGCCGTCATGGAGCGTTGATGCTTGAACGGCGTAGGCAGAGATGTTGGTTATACCTGCCCAGACCTCAATATCGTCTCCGGTCTTATAGATGGCCTCGGCAAGTTCTTGCGAAGTGGTCCCAGAAATACCCTTGGGCACAACGGGGATAGTGTAAGTTTTGAGATTGTCAGAGACAGTGATGTTATTTACCCCTGTGCGCACGGCAGCACCCGCTACGCGCAAATCTCCTTGCCCCAGCTGGGTGGGATAGGCGAATGTGACCTCGACTTCATTGGTAAGTCCGGTTGTAGTATCGATATGAGCCTCAACCGACTCGAACTCGACTTTGGGATGTACCGTAAACCAAACGTCTTGCGTAGCGGTATCTGCGTTATCATCGTTGTCCTCATACGTTATCGTTATTTGAGCATGGTAGGTATGAGAAGAAACCGTTTTGGTGCTGCTGTCAAAGGTGGCCTCCAGCTCATCTCCTGGTTGGATATACCACTCGGTTGAATTATTTTCATGTGAGATAACAAAGGCATCGCCACCCTCTCCTATGTTACTTGCGAAGGTAACGCCTGTTATCGTAAAGGCGGGATTGAGTTTTACGAGCTGCGGGCTGGTATCTGAGCCATCACCTAAGCCAGCAGACAAAAGCTCGTAACCTTCAAGCTGGGCATTAAAGCGTACCTCGTCAAAGGCATGTACGGTAGCGGTAACAAAGTCAGAGGCAAAAGAGCTGGCTGTAGCCTGGATACGAATGCGATAGCGGCCACCATCCAAGTCACTGATGCCTGCTGCAGCGTCAAATACTATCCAGGCACTTTCAACACCAGTAGAAGATACCGAACAATACTCATAAGTCTTAGAGACATCCGGATCAGTGATGCTGATAGTGCCTTTGTCATTGGCAGCTGCAGGCGAGGTAACACTTACCTGCGGGGTACCAGGGCGCTCAGGCACATAGATGTAGTAGATCTCTGAGTCTACGTACGCTTCGGCGGCGGCGGCCATGCGCTGCACGCCTAACCAATAACCAAAGGTGCTAAAGGGGATATGGTTGTAGTAGCCTGTAAAATCACCCGTAGCGTCAGTAAGTGTGGCAGCCGAGACAGCACTGCCAAACGTGCCGCCTTCGCCATGTTGGAAGCGATAGGTCTCCCCTGCCACCAGATCGACTATATGTGCATTGGCAAAGTCTATGGCTGCTTCAGCGGGAGTAGCTTTAGGTACCGGCTTATAGACAACTACGCCATCAACCTTAGAGTCTTCGTTTGTAACAATGTAGATGTGCCCATCTGCTGCCGTCCAGGTGCCGCCTGTCATGGTCACGGTGGCTGCTTCGTTGTTGGCGATTACTTTTATGGGAACAAGCCAAACTCTGCCGTCATGGTCACCTGCAATGGAGGTAGCACCGTTCTTTCCTGCCGCACCGCTCACACTCACGCCGGTACCGGCAAATTCGACAAAGCCGGCCACAGGCTTATCAAAGGTAATGAGGATGCCACTTGAGGCTACCTTGCCGTTGGTGCCGCCTACCTGCTCGGCGGTAAAGGACACTTCAAGCGGTGTTATAACCGCGGTGGCTACGTAGGCAGCTTTGTTCCCGGCGGCGTCTACTACCACGACGTTAAACCAGTAGGGGGTGTCGGCGGTAAGGCCGGTAACTGCGTAGGTCAGCGTGTCTACGCCTGTTTCTTCTTCAACGCCGTCGCCATCTTGGTTCAGCGGTGTAAGCGTACCAGCTTCGATGCCATCCAATGTGGCGATAGTATTGCTTATACCTTGTGCCTGGTAGATGTAGTAGGTAAGTTCACTGTCTTGTGGGAAAGCATCAGTGGCCTTTGTCCAGGTAAGGGTAACGCCTGTCTCGCTTACATCAGAACTCGTGATAAGGCCTTGTGCTCCCGCAACAGGTGGAGTGGTTTCTGCCTGAATGGTCAGGGCGACCGTAATCGCGGCGGAGTCGGCGTAGTCCTCGTCGCCTGCGCGATACACGCTTATCTCAGTTGCGGCATCTGCTGCGCCGTCGCCCGTAAAGGTGACAGTGCCGGTGGCGTTGGTAATGCCGCCACCACTGGTAGAGCCTGCGACCGTAGCAACATCCTCGTCGCTACTCTCCCACACAAAGCCACCCGTACCCTCACCACCCGAGGCGGTGAGCGTATAGTCGCCCGCCTCGCGCGCCAGCGAAACCGCACCGGCCACAAGCCCCGCGCCAGAAACGCTCGGCGCTGCCTGTGGGGCCTTGCTCACCACAACCGTAAAGGTCGTGGTAGCGGGAGCTTCGTTCGTGTCGGTTTCGGCCACGCCCCGGTTATCCGGCTTGTAGCTTTCCCCCAGCGGGTTGTAGCTCACGGTAAAGGTATGGGTACCCGCCTTAAGCCCCGTCAGGTAGCTGCCTTTAAGCACAAGGGCATTGCCGGAGATGGAGTAGTCCGTATCCAGCGCAAAGCTGGTTGCAGCGTTGTCGCGCCCCGCGCCCTGAGCGCTGCCGCTCGCAGAGGTGTTAACAAGCGGACTGTCGTCGCCTGGAGCCACATAGCTCGTGCGCTCAAGCCCGGCGATCGTGTTGCCCTGCAGCGTCACATAGATGTTTTGATCCACGCTGGTAAAGCGCGTGATGTTCACACTTTGCGTGTCCGGCACGCTGTCGGTGTAGATGACGACGCCGTCTTTATAGGTGGTGAAGTTGCCCGCCTTATCTACCACCTTCACATACAGCGCGAACTTCGCGTTGGGCGCGGCGCTCAGCGAGGAGCCGTAGGTCTGCCACACCCCCTCCAGAGCTGATGCGCTCAGCTCTGCGCTGGGGTTGTAGTCACGATAATACGAGACCGTCTCCACATCTGAGCCACCCGTATCAGTAGATGCTATGGTAATAGTAGTAGTGTCTTTGAAGAACAGGCCAAAGGTGATGGAATTCAGGAACTCCCGGAAACCATCGCTGCCGTATTGCACCGTCGCCGTGGGAGCCGCGCGGTCGATCCCAAAGGTCAGGGTCTTTTGCTGGGATATCTCATAGCGCGCAATGGCACCCTGTCCACTACCTACCGCATCGCCCACACGCCGCACAAAGAAGCTCACCGTGCCGTCTGTCACAGCACTGGAAGCCACAACGACAGGTTCGGTAGTCCACGGGCCCGCAGCGCTCGCGCTTGCATCCATGCTCAAAGCATAGCCCGAAACTGCCGTAATAACAAAGTCGTCCTTTGTCCAGCCCGCGTTGAGCGGTGTGGAGGTAAAGTGCACGCCTTCCTGCGGCTCAAAGCCGGCGGTAATCGAAGCGGCATTCGTAATGGACATAGCCGGCTGCATGAGCGTATAGTTGGCCGCCGCGCTGCCGCTGAGCGAGAAGTCGCCCGTACACTCCACGGTCTTACCCGTAGCTATGGACGCATCTGCAAAGGCGTAGCTAACGCCCGAGGTAACCAGGCTCACGTTGTCGCCGGCAACAGCACCGCTGAGCACAGGCGCGCCCGTAACCGCAACGCTTGTGAGCCCGTCAAAGTGCTTGCTCGCAAAGAACAGGCCGCTCATATCAACACTTACCAGCCGCGCAGAGACGAGGATATCCACGCCCACGTGTAAGACAGGTACGTTGTTGTCCATATCGGAGGGGGTAAAGGTCGCCAGATGGGTCTGGGTGCCCACGGTACCCACGCGCGTCAGGGCCGGGCTTGCGGCCTCCCAACTCCAGGTGCCGGGGACATTATTGGTGCCGCCGGAGCTCAAAAAGCCCGCCAGGCTCACACCAGAAAGCATAGTACCGTAAGGTGCCGTAAGCCCTGATGGAGCCGAAACATCGGGCGCGTTTTTCGCGATGGTCAAGACGAATTCCGCAGAGTCAGAGCCCGCCAGCCAGTCGCTATCACTCGCGCGTTGTGCCACGATGATAACCTGTCCGGCACCGTAAACGGTCACGGTGCCGTCGGCAGCAACCGTAGCAACGCTGTCTTTGCCAGCGGTGCGCCTGAAGCTTATCGCACCGGTACCCTCGCCGCCTGTGGCCTGCAGGGTAAAGGTGTACGGGCCGGCTTTAACGGCCTTTTGCCCGGGATCGGTGATAACAACCGCCGAGGTCTGCGCGCGCTTTACCACGCTAACGGTGGCGACGGCGGAGCGCTTCTGGGCAGTCTTCTCGCCATTTACGGATGTGTTCGTATTGGTAACCACGCAGTAGTAATACGTCGTTGCCACCGCGTTGCGCTCGGGCGTATAGCTCGCATCGGTCGCACCAACTATCGCCTGGCCGCCCGTGCCGTCAGGCGCGGTGGCCGTATACCACTGATAAGAAAGCGCGCCGCCACTGGCCGCGTCGGGGGCCTGGGCGCTTACGGATAAGCTGAGCTCGTGAGCCGGGTCGGCAGCTGCCGTATAGACCTCGCCCCCCTGCGGCTGTACGCCGATGAGGGGTGTGGCAGCGTGGGTGGTGGGAGCGATGACGACCGTAAGCGTAGCGCTCAGACCGCCGGCGTAACTGTGATAGCCAGGGGTATCTCCCAGGGTCGCAACGAACGTATAGCTGCCCGCCACCTCAGTGTCATAGGCACCCTGTAGTGTCCAGGCGCTCACGGGGTAGGCGACGGTGCCGTTTGTGCAGGTGGCCGTAACAGTGGGATGGAGCGCCAGCAACGTGGCGGCCACGTTCTCCGCCTCAAAGCCCGAGGTCACGTATCCCACGTTGCCGCCGGGTACTTCAAAGGGTAGAAAACCCGTTACCGCGTTGGGGCTCACGGCAAAGCTTACATCGACGGAGGCTGCGATGCCGTTTTGCCCACTGACCACAACCGTGGCGGTATAGCTGCCCGGCACAAGCCCCGCCTTGGGGCGCACACTAAAGGGAGTGGCGCTTTCGTTTTGCGCGACAATGGTGGGGATAGTCGCCGTTGCGCCGGCAACACCGGCGGCCACGAGTTCAAAGGCCGAGGGATCCGAGCCGCCCAGTACCACGTTCATTTCTGCGGTAGGCTTACGTCCGATATTGGTGATGGTGATGTCGTGGGCCGCAACGACTTGCGCGCCGTTCGCGCTTAAGCCCACCGCATAGCCGTACTGCGCCTCGGCAAAGGTAAGCGTGCCCTGCGCATCCAACAAGATTCCGTAGGGTAGTTCGTTGACGATGACGGTGAGCGTGGGAGCAAGGCTTGAGGTATGCGTCAGGTTTGAGCCGAAGGAGCTCAGATCAAGCGTGGCTGCAAAGGTATAGCTGCCCTCGGTATCTGGATTAAAGAGCGCGCCGGTATTCGTCCACGCGCTAATAGGCACTTCTATCACAGCGCCACTGTCAAGGTTCGCGCTCACGGTTTTCACGCCCGTAAAAGTGTTCTCTGGGGCATCTGGCGCGGTACCATTTAATAATATATTAGCAATTTCGTCTACCGTATCGCGATCCACTCCCAGTTCGTGCGCCTTACCCGCAATCCACGAGTCCAAGGCAGAGAAGCCCGTGATGGTAGCCGCGCTCACGGTAAAGGACAACAGATAGCTTGCCAAGAAGGGCTGCGTGTGCCCGCCCTGGCCGCTTTGCGTGCCCGATACGGTAAGGGTTGCCGTGTACGTTCCGGCAGCAAGCCCCGCGTTGGGACTCACGATAATATCGGACGTACTGGCCTGGGGAGCGAGGCTTGCCAGGTGCAGCTGCGAGACGCTGAACGCGCCGGGGTTATCACCCGAAAGCGCCACCGAAAGCGCCCCCGTAGGTTGATTGCCGGTGTTCGCTACCGTAAGCGCGTGAGAAGGAGCGGCAGCATAGCCCCACGTGCGCCCAGCAAAGCTGTAGGTGGCATCCTGGGCGGTATCCAGCGAGATGCCCCAGGTTGGCTCTGTGCTGCCGGTCGCGATTGTCAGCGGCTGGGCAAAGCTCGCAAAGTTGCCTTGCTCGCCGGTAGTGGCCTTGTAGCGCAGACGGTAGTTGGAACCCGGAGCGAGGTTATAAAGCCGGTGCGCGGCTGCGTCAAAGTTCGCGAGCGCGGCGATATCGGAGACCCATGTCAAACCACCGTTATTGGAATACTCCATGCTCTCGGCCCACACGCCCTCGATGCTGCCATCGGCAAAGCCGATAAAACTCTCGGCATACGCGGTGGCGGCTGGTGCGACAGGCCGCGTCTTTATCACCAGGTTTGCCGCATCAGAAGAAAGCAGCGTGTTCGTATTGGACTTGATGAGAGAAAGCGGCGCGGTTGCACCGGTGCCCCGCCCAAACCAGGAACTGTCGATGCTGATAGTACCCTGGCTGGTTGTGCGTTGGGCAATGCCGTCTACGAGGTAATCGACGGAGCCCACGAGCCCGGTTATCTGCTCGTGAGCGTAGTCTATCTGCGGCACAGGCTTTTTCTCGGTAACCGTCACCTGCACGGTGGCCGTCGCGGTGTGCGTAATTCCCTTGCCCTCGGGGTGGTAGGTAACAGAAAGTGTAGCGGTATGCACGCCAATCGCGAGGTTGTCCTTGGGGCGTATGCTAATGCCCATGTTTTGCTCGCCGGCCTCAAGCGTCGTGGTGCCGGCCGGCGCAACGAGTTCAAAGTCGGTCGTGTTATCGAGCGTAACTTCTGCGGCGGCAAACGAGGCGGAGATATTGCCCGTGGCCGTAAGCGTTGCGGCGCGGGCAGCAACGGACGCGCCCTGTTCGATACGCCCCGAGCCGTCTGCGCCAAAGACCGGCGCGGTGAGGTTCAGGCTGACCGCCCTGTCATCAACAATGACCGTAGCGGGCGTGCTGGCAAAAGCCTCGGAGCCGGACGTTGTTACGGCCTTATAGCGCACGTAATACGTCCCCGCTGAGACGGACAGGTAGGTGTCGCTGCCCTCAATCGTAACCGCGGTGACCGCAGTAAACGGCCCTGTGGCCGAGGTCGCGTATTCCATCTCTGTGGTAACACCATATATCTTGTTTGCGTAGCCGGACAGGCCCTGCGGCGCGGCTGGGCGGGCCGGGATAACGACATCGGCCGGTGCGCTGTCGGCCGTTGTGGCGTTGCCGGCGGTAACGACACGTACCGTCTGTCCGTGCCAGTCATAGGCATCACTGCCCGTGGCTGCAAGCGCTATCTGGCTGTTGGCGTTGGAGGTGCGCGAGGTCCCGTTGACAAGATAGGCGGTGTTCGCGGCCGGCAGCACGAGCGCATCTGCCGCGTAGTTGATGCTTACCTGCGGTGTGGCGGCGCGCGCGATGGTAGAAAACGTGAACGTCTGAGCGCTGGCCTGCGCCAAGTTCTCCGTATTCGTAAAGTCGCTGACCTCTACCTGATAGGAAGCCCCGTACTCAATGCCGGAAAGGGGCAGGTTCAGTATGTTATGTCCGGCGTTCCAACGCGTGTCGTTCGCAGTGATGGCGCCACCGCTGAGTGCGGGTGCGTCACTGCCGCCGGTGGAGGTCTTGGTAATGGTAACGTTGCCGGGATCTGAGATGTCAATTTCTTGTGAGAAGGACAGCGAAAGCGAGCGGGTAGACGCCGGAGGAAGGTTGGTAGCTCCATCACTCGGAGCGGTGAGCGCAGCGACGGGGCGGGGTTGATCGGCCCAGGTATAGGCGCTGAGGGCCGAGATGTTGCCCGAGATATCGACGGAGCGCGCCTGGACGACGGTGTGGATATCGGGGTTATCGATAAAAGGCGTACGCGCCGTGGCTGTAAGGTCGAGCTGTCCTGCGCCATCTCCGTCCAAAACCACGTAGTCTTTCCAGCCGTCGTTAGTTGACGCATCTATCCAGTTTGCGCCGCTGTTGCTTGAGATGCGGTACTGGTATTTAGCCACACTCTTGTCGCCGTCGTCGGTAGAATAGCCCACCGTAAAGGTGTTGCCCACCTGCGTGATGACGGGAGCTGAGGGGGCGGTGAAGTCCTCGATGATGGGAATCGAGGGATCGATACCTGTACCGTCTGCGCTGAATGCGAGTCCCGTAGGCACATAGTTGTTCAGGACGTAGAACTGACGCAGATCGTATTCCTGCGCAACCGCCCCAGACGCGGCAGTGAATCCGATGTAGTACTCATTCCCAATGATGGATTCGATGTCTGCGGCGACGGCCAAAGTAGCCGTCGAGGGCTTGGTCGGCTTGGAGCTGACAAAAAACTTCAGGGAATTGCTCTTCGATTCATAATCCACCCAGGAATAGCAGTGGATGTCCGTTACATATTGCGTAAAAGCGCTGTCGACATATGAGAGCGCACGCGTAGTCACTCCATCACCATCGGAATTTCCAGCGATTTCAGAAAAAAGATTTCCCTGCTGGGCGTAACCCGCGAAGGGAACTTTCTGATTCGAAGTATTGTTGTAAGTATCAACCTTGAAGGCGACGGATCTGCCGAAGGGGCCGCTCGGGCCGCCCTCATAGCCGAGCGAACCGCTTCCTTTTGTGACGCCGTTCGTGTCCGCCGCGATGATAAAGGACCAACCGTCGGCGAGACTCGCCAAATTCGCCGATTTCGCTCCCATGTACATATCAAACATAGCAGAGAAACCCGTTTCGGAGTAAATTCTACGAGAAAGGAACGCGGAACCGTACTTCCATGTCGGATTAGTTCCGAGAGCATTGGAGATGAGTCTGATGTAGCCGGGAGTATCGCCGCTCGCCGCGATGACGGCGGAATCGTTGCCCGTCAGCTTCATGGTCTTATCGCCGAGCGTCGAGGCGTTAGAGGACGAGAACGACGGTGCGATAAAGTAGGCGCCCACGGTGCTGGCGGGCTGCTCCTGCGCTGCGGGCGGCGCTTCTTCAGCTTGGGCTAAAGGTAGGCTGGTGAGCCCCCCCCCCCGGCACCAATGCCAAGGCGAGCAACAGGGCCATACCGGCCCTCCCCGCCCGCGCCAAAACAGAGCCGTTTTGCTTGTTATATTGCTTCATGCTAATCCTCCACCCAATAATCAAATCTAAACTATGCGCCACCCCATAAAACATACGCCCGGAGAAGCGCCCGAGTATCCCTTCCGTGCGGCCTTCTTTCCGCAATCTTTAGAATACCTCAGTACACAACAGAGCCTATACTATCACAGATTTCCAAAAGTCAAGCCCCACACTCGCACTTTTTAACCAATTGTAACCAATTTTTGCTGATTTTCACAAAATCTTTACAACTCAGAGGCGCTGTATGCAGATTTTGTGTGGTTTACGCACGCCAGGTACCCACGTAAGCCACCGTCAGCGCAGCAGGAGTGATGGCCGCTGTCCGATAAACAGGAAAGCATGCTGTTTACCTCAGCGCAAAGCAGCCATCAACTGAGACAGCCGCTCGTGTTCATGGGCAAACTTTTTGGCCTTGCGCTCATGCGAGGACACAAAGTTCCCTATGAGTTATTATAATAATATAATCGTTCTGTTATACAGCCAGGGCCTTTTTGGCAACCTCGCTTAAAGCCGCGAACGCGGCCGCATCGTTGACGGCGATATCGGCCAGCACCTTGCGATCCAACTGAACGCCAGCCTGCTTTAAGCCATGCATAAACACCGAGTAACTCAAGCCGTTGATACGGGCAGCAGCGTTAATACGCGTAATCCACAGCCGACGAATAACACGCTTTTTATTGCGGCGGTCGCGATAGGCATATTGTAAGGAGTGCTGAACCTGTTCTTTGGCGGCACGGTAGGAGCGCGACTTGGCTCCGTAGTAACCCTTGGCACGCGCCAAGACAACGCGGCGTTTCTTTTTGGCAGTAACTGATCTTTTTACGCGAGGCATTGATACCAACTCCCTCTACTTTTTATATGACTTACTATTTGTCCGAACAAGAACACACAAGAACCATCTGTGTGCATGTGCACAATACCTGTGTGCACCTCTTTGTACGTCTTACCATTTACTTGAGCGAGGCTCGCAGGTACTGAGCTGCTTACCGCAGGCCCAACTGACGAGCGACGACTTTGGCATCCGCGGCGGTAACTTCGCCCTCATGACGATAGTTGCGCTTGCGCTTCTGCGATTTCTTTTCCAGGATATGGCTCTTGTAAGCCTTGGCGCGCATTATCTTGCCGCCACCTGTAACCCTGAAGCGCTTGGCAGCCCCTCGGTGGGTCTTCATCTTAGGCATCCGTCTTCCCTTCTTCGTCGTGCGCGGCCGTGCTGTCTTCTGTGCCGCTTATGGCGTGCGGGCTTTGCGCGCTCTTCTTAGTAGATTTTTCCCGGGGTTTTACCGGGGGCTTTTCTTCATGCTTTTTAACAGGCGCAAAAAGCATGTGCATGTTGCGCCCTTCCAGCTTGGGCTGGTTTTCCACCAGAGCCAGCCCTTGAAGGTCCTCGGCCAGCTTCTCAAGGATGTTCAGCCCCAGCTCGGGGTGAGCCATCTCTCGACCGCGAAACATAATCGTGACCTTGACCTTGGCACCACTCTCAAAAAAGCGCAGCATGTGCCGCTTTTTGGTTTCGTAGTCGCCCACATCGATCTTAGGACGGAACTTCATTTCCTTGATCTCAATCCGGGCCTGCTTCTTGCGGGCAGCCTTGGCCTTTTGCGCCTGTTCATACTTGAACTTGCTGTAGTCCATCACACGGCAAACCGGCGGCGTGGCATCAGGGGCGATCTCCACCAGATCCAAACCTTGTTCGTCGGCTATGTTCTGGGCGGCATTGATACCAAAGATGCCGAGTTGCGAACCATCAATGCCAATTAAACGGCACTCGTTGGCTCTGATGTCTTCGTTGAGCCTGGGCTCAGCTGTAGCTATAGCCACCACCTCCATAGTGCGGAGCACACACGTGCGTGCTCTTGTCCCGAACCTGTCCAAAGTGTCGGCAATCGGCCCGTAAGGCCCCAACAAAAGGCCCAAACCGATAGCGCCGACCGTGCCGAAGCACCGTGCGCTCATAAGAATACCAACAGAGCGCTAAAAAAAACAAAACACCCTCAGGCGCAAAGGCAGGGGTGCATATCCCGAGAGGCCTCCCGGGCTGGTTTTAGCTATGCAACCCAACAGCCCAAGGCCATTAAGGTGGGGAGAAAACCGGAGCTCATCTAACGTAACAAGTGCCGCCTGAGCACCGCCCGAATACGAGCGGGCCGGTCGTTTTCTCCCACTTTGGTGCTGCGCCGCGAAGAGATCACAGGAATATCGAACGTGCAGTTTTATTCAATGCCTGAAATTGCGGTGCAACGTCTAGGAAAAAGCTGGTACGCAGTTTAACACAGCGAAGCTGCAATGCGGTCGAGAATTATCCGAGCCAGACGATTTTTTGTGACAACGGCGGTTTCCTCCACGTAATCGGGGCCGACGAGCCAGACCTGGTTATGGTCGCTGGCAAAGCCCCGCGCAGGGTCGGAGACATCATTGGCCACTATCAGATCGGCTCCCTTGGCCATAAGCTTGGCGCGGGCATGGGCCACAACATCGCTGGTCTCGGCCGCAAAGCCCACAATAAACTGCCGGCTTCGTCGCGCCGCCAGTTCGGCCAGAATGTCCGGGGTAGCCACCAGGCGCAGGTCATAGCCGTTCGTATCCAGATCGCTGCCCTTTTTGAGCTTGTGATCTGCGGTTTCCTGCAAAGAAAAATCGGCCACAGCCGCCGAGAACACGACAATATCGCAGTCATCAAAATGATCGCCGGCAGCCTCAAACATCTGACGCGCCGTTTGCACCGCTACCAGCGTAACGCCTTGGGGGGCGGGTATGGCGACCGGACCAGAGACCAAGGTGACCTCGGCACCACGCCGAGCGGCTTCACGCGCAAGGGCAAAACCGGTCTTACCACTGGCCGGAGAAGAGATAAAGCGTACCGGATCGATATACTCGCGCGTAGGGCCGGCGGTTATCAGCACGCGCTTGCCCGCCAACTGTTGGCTGTGACCCACCTCATCGAGGACCGCGTTACAGATGTCCTTTGTTTGAGCCAGCCTGCCGGCGCCCTCGCTGCCACAGGCCAAGTGCCCATAACCGGGGCTGACAAACGTAACGCCTTGTGCCAGCAGCTTTTGAATAGAGCCTTGGGTAATCGGGTTGTCGAGCATGTCCTGGTTCATGGCGGGAGCAACGATGAGCGGCGTTGTCAGGGCCAAAGCGACCGTCGTGAGCAGATCGTCGGCGACACCATTTGCTATTTTATTAAGCACATTTGCGGTACAGGGCGCAATCACCATTACGTCGGCCTCCTGGGCGAGTGAGACATGATGGACAGGCGCACCCGGCTCATCAAACAGGTCGACAGCAACCGGCTCTCCGCTCAATGCCTTGAACGTGGCCGCACCCACAAAAGACTGAGCATGCTCGGTCATGACGACTTTGACACGCAGTCCGGCATCTTGCAAGAGCCTGAGCAACTCGCAGGACTTATAGGCGGCGATCGAACCTGTCACACCAAGCAGCACCGTTAAAGCGCGCGAAGACGCGGCCTGTTCGTTGGGTTGATGAGGCACGTTCACGGTGCCTCCCGGTAGCTTATCTTAGCTATGGGGGACTCCCAGACAGCAACCTCAACCAGGTCGATGCCCTTTGGCAGCGCTGGTTTGAGTCGATGGTAGATAACCCTGGCCAGGTTCTCGGCCGTGGCGTTGATGCGATCGAAGGGTTCTCGGTCATTGAGGTAGGTATGATCGTAATCGTCAAGGATGGCCGCCAGATCGGCTTTCAGTGTCTTAAAATCATAGACTATGCCCACCTCGTCCAATTCGCGGCCACAGACGCTGACTTCAACATCCCAGGTATGGCCATGGAGGCGCTGACACTCACCCGGATAGCCAACAAGAGCATGGGCGGCATCGAAGTGGTCGCGCACCGACAGCGTATAGCGGCTGCCCGGATACTCAGAAGCAACCGGAAAGCCGTGGTTTTCCGACCCAGCGTGAGCCTCAGGTCCACCCAACACCGGGCGGCTCGCAGGTTTGCTTGGCTCGACTTGTACCGCAGGCTCATCCGGTTCAATCTGGATTACAGGCTCACCCTGCCCGATGTGGGCTATAGGTTTGCTTGTTCCAGCATCGAGCGCAGGCTCACCCGTATAGTCGTAATCCATGCGATAGGTACCCACACTACCCGCATAGTCCATGGCCTGATTGGCCAGGGCATCGGCACGGGAATTATCTGCGCGTCGCACATGCTCGATCTGCCAGCGCTCAAAGCCGGTCAATAGACCTCTGGCCTGTTCGTAAAGAGGTTTGATACCGGCATTTCTCACCTTATATACGCCACTGAGCTGCTTGACCATAAGCTCACTGTCAGCATGAATATCAAGAGAGCGAATACCCAACGCCGCGGCGTTGCGCAAACCCCAAAGCAGGGCATGGTACTCGGCCTGGTTATTTGTGGCCTGACCGATAAAAGCACCGCCGTCAGCAAGAACCTCCAAGCCCGCGCCCGTGTCAATCTCGATGACAAAACCGATGCCGCTGGGCCCGGGATTGCCCCGAGAGCCACCGTCACAATGCATCAATGCCGTTCTACTCATCTCGCGCTCACCTTCTCCCCCACATGCTATGCTCATTCCGCGTTTACCTTCTTATCTTAGTTTCGATCAGTCCACAACCTCCGTATGGAGGGCGGCAGCCAGGCAATCGCCTCGGCGCGCCGAACTGATACCTATGTCAATCCACAACCATCAGTCGACCACAGTTAGGACACTCGCCTACCAACGAACCTTCGCGCAGCTTGGCTACCTGGCCCTCGCTCAGCGTAACATGGCAGCCGCTACACTGGTTGCCTTCCAGGTGCGAGGCTCCGATGCCTCCTTTGGCCTTGGCTGCTTTGAGATAGCGTTGCCGGGGCGTGGGTTCCAGCGAATCCAACAGGGCACTGTGGGTCTTGGCCAGCGCGGCCAATTCATGCTGAATTGCTCCGCCCTCGGCCTGATAGCTTTGGATCGTTGATTCCTCATTTGCCTTGAGCTTGTCGATGGCCTCGACGACCTGTGCGGCCAACGCATCGATACGGTCCTTTTTTTCTAACTGCACCAGACTGTCCTCGTCCAGTTTGTCTGCCCGCCGGGTTAACATCTCCATCTCCTGGCCTAAGGCCGAGCTCTCTCTAAAGTCGATGCTGGCGTCCATCTGCTTTTGCGCCTGGACCATCTGATCCGCAGTATGGGCCGTCTCGTCCTGGAGCAGCCTGATAGTGCGTTCGACATCGGCAGACATCTTCTTTACCTGTCGGTTTTTGCCCTGAACCTCGACGAGTTTCTTTTTAATTTCCAGCAGACGACGCTTATGGGGCATATCGTCGAGCTGTTTTTGCAGGCGCAGCGTTTTAAGGTCGATATCTTGTAAGGCTATCAATATCTGTGCGAGCTGTTTTTCCTGCATGGGACACCCGGCTCCTTAAATGTGGCTACCGTTTTGATTGCTGATACGGTTGCTTTCGCTGCTGGCTTTGGCATCGGCAATGCGATTGGCAATGCGGTCGGACAAAGAAAGGCGACCGCGGCGATCCGGCCCCCAGAATACTATGGCTATCATGCCCGGGCCCACATGCGAACCTATGACCGTGCCGATCTGAGTTTGCCAGAGCATGATCTGGTTTGTGGACACTTTGAGTACCTGTTCGGCTAAAGTCTGTTGTTCTTTGATGGCATCGGCCGAACAGACGAGCACCGTATTTAAGATATTGTCCTCCTGGCGCTCTTGATATATCTGCAAAAGCTGCTTGATGGCCTTTTTGCGCCCGCGGGCCACGCTGTGAAACGTCAGATTACCTTCAAGGTCATAGGTGATAATAGGTTTAATGTCCAGCTTGGAGCCCACGACCGCGGCCATGTCGGGAATGCGCCCGCCGCGTCGCAGTGATTCCAGATCGGGCATCGTAAAAAAGCCATTGACATAGTAGCGCGCCTCCTCGGCCCAGGCTACCAGTTCCTTGGCAGTAAGCCCTCGGCCCATCTGGCGCACCGCCTCCATGACCAAAAGCCCCTCGGCGGCCGAGGGAAGTTTTGTATCGACAACATACAACTCAAGCCCGGGATTATTCCTGACCATCTCATCGCGAATCATCACAGTGGTATCATACGAGCCGGAAAGCGCGGCGGCAAACGACAGGTAGACGGCAGGAACACCGCGGGCGACGACCCGCTCAAAGCAGGCCGTGATCTCAGACACCGGCACCTGGGTCGTAGTGGGCCGCTCGCCTTTGCGCATAAGCTCATAGAAGTCATGGTGGCTGAGCGTCATGCCCAGGTCATCGATATGCTCGCCATCGCTCATCATATAGGTAAAGCGGATAAGCTCAACATCGTAGCTGCTGACCAGCTCGGCCGGCAGATCGCAACAACTGTCGATTATCAGCTGGCATTTGCGATTCTTCTCTAACAATTCTGTACTCCTTCTTGGTTCATAGCCGGTAGTGCTTCACGTGGCGCTTTTGGTACCTTGCGCTGGCGGCACCATTGGATGGCGCTTCACGCGGCGCTTTTTGGTGCCTTGCGCTGCTGGTTTCGTTGGGTGGCGCTTTGGTGAGAAAGGCCGCCGAGACGTGCTTTCTCATCATATATAGCTAGCATATTAGTATACTAATTCTATGCCACTGCTGCTCTGAGCACTCGGTTCAAGGCATTGAGATAGGCTTTAGCAGACGACACTATGATATCACCATCGGCCCCGCGTCCGGAGAAGATCCGGCCCTGCTCATCTACCAACTGTACCGAAACCTCCCCCAGAGCGTCGCTTCCACGCGTGATAGCCGACACCGCGTACCGGAACAGGTCGACCGTGAGCCGGCCATTCTGTTCGCCGTACTGCTCGCCATTTTGCTCGTATGAGCGGGTTATGAGCGCGTCGATGGCCTTGAAGGTAGCGTCAATGGGCCCCGTGCCCGAGACACAGGTGGTGACATCATTGCCATCAGGGCCGGTCAAGACCACAGTGGCTGTAGCGATCAGCGGCGAGCCGCAGGATACCTGCAAGATTTTAAGCTTCCAGATCGCTTCAAGTCCGCGGTCGTATTCGGCCATCAGCGCTTCGAGGTCTTCGTCGTAGACCTGGCTTTTTTTATCGGCTATCTGCTTGAAGCGTCGGTGGATCTGCTTGAAAACAGCGCTATCAACCGCATAGCCCAACTGTTCCAAACGATGACGCAAAGCGGCACGACCACTACGGGCGGTAAGGACGATGCTGCTCGCGCCTGCTCCCACAGTTTTTGGGTCGATTATCTCGTAGGTAGAACGCTGCTTCAACACCCCATCCTGATGAATACCGCTGGAATGTGCAAAGGCACCGGCACCAACGATGGCCTTGTTGGCCGGCACCGCAATGCCGGTTATCTGTGCTACCAGGCGCGAAGCCCGCGTGAGTTCATCGAGCTTTATCTGTGTACATACCCCGATCTCTGCGCCATGGAGCGCCAAAGCCACGACGATTTCCTCCAAAGCAGCGTTGCCGGCACGCTCACCGATGCCATTTATCGTAGCTTCCACCTGCCCCGCGCCGGCAGCAACAGCGGCCAGAGAGGCGGCTGTGGCCAGGCCCAGGTCATTATGAGCGTGTGCCGCCAACGTAACATCCGCGATGCCCTCAACATGGGTAAGCAGGTAGCTGATAAGCTCGCCGTATTGGTTGGGGAGAAGGGCACCGGTGGTATCGGGCACATTGACGGTAGTGGCACCGGCCGCGATGACCGCCTTCAGTACCTTGCACAGATAGCTACGCTCGGCCCGACCGGCATCCTCGGCATAGAACTGCACGTCGGCGCAGTACCTGCGCGCCTCTTTGACTGCCTTGACCGCATGATCCAGTGCGTTGTCCTCGCTAAGCTGCAACTTATAGCGCAGGTGCGTGGGACTAAGGCCAAGGCCGGTTTGAATGCGCGGGCGCTCAGCAGCCGCGAGGGCGGCGGCGGCGGCCTCAATGTCGCCGGCTACCGCGCGTGTGAGCGCACAGACCACGGCCTTATCCCCCACCAGCGTGGCAACCTGGACTACACTGTCAAAATCCCCCGGGCTCGAAGCCGGAAAGCCGGCCTCGATAATGTCGACGTTCAAACGTAAAAGCTCGCGGGCGATGCTGATTTTCTCGGTGGCGTCCATGCTGGCACCCGACGACTGCTCGCCGTCGCGCAGCGTGGTGTCCAAGACCTTGACGTGCCTGATGCCCATCGGGTCCGCGTTCGACATTGCACCGGTAACCACGCTGTTCACTGTTTCGTCCGTACTTGAATATGTCGATCGGCAGTGGTAAAACCAGGCAGATTGATGCGATGGGCGATAAGGCCGGCACCAAAACCGTTGTCGATGTTGACCACGCTGACGCCGCCGGCACAGGAGGTGAGCATGCCAAGCAGGGCAGTCACGCCGCCAAAACTGGCCCCATATCCGACCGAAGTAGGTACGGCGATGACCGGCACGTCGACAAGGCCGGCCACAAGCGAGGGCAGCGCCCCCTCCATACCGGCAACCGCCACGATGACTCGGGCGCTTTCGATAAGCTGACGCTGCTCCAAAAGGCGGTGCACTCCGGCAACACCTACATCTACTAGTATATTAGTATAAGAGCCCATAATCCGCGCTGTGAGCGCTGCTTCCTCGGCGATTGCCAGGTCGCTGGTACCGGCACAGCAGACCAAGACCTGTCCTTCTCCCCCGGGTGCCTCAAGGATAGCGGCGCAGGTGCTGCCGTGGAGTGCCACAGGAGAAGGCCGCCTGTCGATATACAGAATGTTGCAGGAGGACACGAACTCAGCGTCCGGTGCGAGGGCGCGCGTGGCCTGAGCCTGCTCGGCGCTGGCCCGGGTCACAAGGGCGACATCGTGCTCATCAGCCAGTGCCACAGCGATGGCGGCTACCTGCTGGGCGGTCTTGCCCGCACCATATACGACCTCGGGAAAGCCGCAACGCCGGGCTCGGTCGAAATCCAAGCTGGCAAAACCGCTTACCATCACGTCTCCCTAAGACAGCTGTTAGCGTATAATCTGGTCATCATAGGTATATTATAGATGGAGTTGGGCTGTGGACAAAGGCTCAAACATGATTACCGCACTGGCAATAGCAGCAACGGCGTTGGCGTTGCTGCTCGTATCGGCCGTGCTGGCCTATGCCCCCCGTTCCACTGAGCTTTTGACTGGCTCCGACTCAACAGTGTCTGCTGTGACGGACTTGTCCTCTGTTAACGTCAAGGGTTACGACTCCACCACTGTACCATTGGCTTTGAATCACGACACGGCGGGATCCGATCTGAGCGGATTTCTCGCCATGCTTAAGCACGGACAGCAAGTGACCAACTACGTACAGAGGGCCATCGACACGCTGGGGATCGACGGGGTCAGAAGTGAATACATCCTGGATGTGCCGCTCGTCAGCCAGTTCCCCGATTACCCGACGGGCTGCGAACTCGCGTCGGTGGCCATGTTGCTGCAATACCATGGCCGTGCGGCAGACCTCGCCTTTGTGGCCGATACGATACCGCGCTCCTCGGACGGCGACCCGCAAAACGGCTTTGTGGGCGACCCCACTGTCGCTGACGGCTACGGCTGGTATGGCGGTTGGTATGGCGGCTGGTATTACGGTTGGTATTACGGCGGCGGCTGGACTATTTATCCCGAGGCTTTGACCGCCTACCTTGACGCGCAGTTGGGCACCAGTGGCTCGGTGGTGTTGACCGGTGCCAGTCTGGATACCCTGAAAACCTATGTCAGGGGAGGAAAGCCTGTTATCATTTGGTTGATTGACCAAGAGATCGGCCCACACAGCGTTGTACTCAGCGGCTATGACACGGCCGGATTTTATGTAAACGACCCTTACGGCATTAAGGATCGCTATATAGAAAGCGATGCCTTTGTCCAAGCCTGGGAGGATTACGACACCATGGCGTTGAGCTTTACGACAGGCACATGACCCCAGAGCCACTGCCGGTGGCAACGGACTTCTGCGGGCTTTGCGACAGGCACGTGACCCCAGGGACTACGCGAGGCCGAGGCGTATTCATATGAGACGTATGATATATGAGACGTATGACCGTCGCGGAGTCACAGGCCCGTTAAGAGCCCTGAGCGCGACCCCAGAGCCAACGCCAGGGCAGATATGTGGCCAATCCGCTGACGAGTGCAACTGAAAGGCAGGTACGTGGCAAATCCACTGACGATAGCAACAGGAAAAATCATCCAGGGCATTGCCGGACTGCGGGGCGGCGGCTCGGCCTTACCCGGTTTAGTGGTGGAGAAGATCGAGCCCCGTTTTGCCGTAAAGATCCTGTCCCAGCTGCCCTTGGGGGTGGTGCTGGTAACCGGGACCAACGGCAAGACCACGACGGTTAAGGCAATCTGTGAGCTGTTGCTTGCTAACGGACTTAAGGTCTTTACGAATAACACCGGCTCAAACTTCATGCGCGGTGTTATCTCCTCGCTGCTGCGCAAGGTCTCGTTGGGCGGCGCGTTGGATGCCGATATTGCCGTGCTGGAGCTGGACGAGGCCCATGCTGTCAACTTTGCCGAGTTGATAAGACCGCGCTACACGCTGTTGCTGAATGTCATGCGCGACCAACTCGACCGCTTTGGCGAGATCGACTACACGGCCCGCCTGCTCACAGCCGTGGCGCGCAGTACCGAGGCTGTCGTGGTGATAAACCGCGAGGACTCGCGCCTGGCTGCCATCCCCCACAAAGTAGAGTTGGGTGCCCAGGTACGCTGGTTTGGCTTGGCGGATGAATTAAAGCCGTTGTTCCCGGAGGATGATGCTCTGTATGGTGAAGGTCGCCTGACAGAAGAAAGTCGCCTGACAGAAGAAAGTCACCTGACAGAAGAAGGTCACCTGACAGAAGAAAGTCATCTGGCGGCAACCGGGGGAGAAAGTCTGGCTGGTGCGGCTGATGACGAGGCGGTTACCGCAGAGGTGGCTTTTCCGGCAGAGGCGGCGGCTCTCAGCGGGGAGAGCGCCGGTACTTCTCCCCTACTCCTTGAACGCCTTGATGCCAACCGAGCAACGTTTTTCATAGATGGGCAGAGTCTTAGCGCCGAGTTGGCGCTGAAGGGCATCTACAACGTCTTTAATGCCGCGGCTGCGCTGGCATTGGTCCGTGTGGTGTTGCCCAAGGCACCGGTGGCGGAGTTGGTGGCGGAGTTGGGCCGGGTGCAAAGCGCCTTTGGGCGCGGCGAGACGCTTTACGTAAACGAACAGCCCATCGAACTTATCCTGGTTAAGAATCCCGGAGGTTTTAGGCTGGCTTTACAGTCGCACGACGCGCGCGGTTATGCCACAATGATTGCCATCAACGACGATTACGCCGACGGCCGCGACATGAGTTGGCTGTTCGATGTAGGGTTTGCGTCGCTGCGAGATACCGGCGTTGCAGTGCTCAGCGGCACACGCGCTTATGATATGGCGTTGCGCCTGCACTACGACGAGGTTAGCTTTGGCACGGTAATCCGCGATTTGGGCGAGGCTCTGGAGGCGCTCCTGGACCAAGCGGAAAGTGAGCCGATCGACAGGGCGGATGTCACACCAAGTGACAGGGCACGTGTGACACCGAGTAACAAAGCAGGTGCCACACCGGGTGATAACTCCATCGCCCAGCCGAGCGGCACAGCAGACGTTGCGCCAAACGCCGAGCCCATCACCAATCCGAGCAGCAACCCTGTCGGCCCTGTCGGTCCAGCCACCAGCCCCAAGCGAATCTACTGCACCTACACGGCCATGCTGCAACTGCGCCGCCTTCTGGCCGCCAAAACCGAGGTCGAGAGGATTCGCTGATGACCAGGGTACATCGCACACAAGACAGCCCCCTCCCTCCCCTGTCTGTCTCGCAACATCTACTACGACATCGTTACCCGGAGGTATTCTGATGGAGTGTTCTGTGAAGATAGTGAACCTCTACCCCCGACAGATGAATATCTACGGCGATTACGGAAATTTACTGGTGCTGCTGCAACGGGCCGGCTGGCGTGGTATCCAGGCCGAGGCTGTGGACTTTAACCTCGGCGACGATAAGCGCCTTGTACAGGATGTGGATATTATCCTGGGAGGCGGCGGCCAGGATTCCGGACAAGCCGCCGTTCAAGAGGACCTCCAGCGTATCGCTCAACCCTTGCAGGAGGCGATAGACGATGGCTGCCCGGCTCTCGTGGTGTGCGGCATGTATCAACTGTTTGGCAACTACTTCAAAACGTTCGAAGGCGATGTCATTGAGGGTATCGGTATCTTTAACATGCACACACTGGGCGGACACCGCCGGATGATCGGCAATGCAGTTATCGAGACGAATGACTTTGGCGAATTAATTGGATACGAGAATCACAGCGGCAAGACCTACCTCGGCTCAGGCACACGACCTTTGGGCAAAGTTACCGTAGGAGACGGCAACAATGGTCAGGACGGCTTTGAGGGTGCCCGCGTCAAAAACGCTCTGGGAACCTATCTGCATGGTCCGCTCCTGCCCAAAAACCCCCTGGTTGCCGACTTCCTCATAGCCCAGGCGCTGGAGAGAAAATCGGGCTATCCCGCTAAGCTCGCTCAACTGGACGATTCTCTGGTAGTCCCAGCACGCAAAGCCGCTAAGGCCCGCCCACGCTAAGGCAGTGCCAATGTATTCTGTCACTCCAATCCCTCCTCCCCCGAGGAAGCGTGCTTTCGTCCCCGCTATCCCAAATCCGTAGCGTATCGCGTCAAAATAAAATCTGGTCGAAACACCATTCGTAGCGTCAAAAATAAATCTGGTTGAGACTTCTCTTGATAGCCCGAGAGAAGAAGCGTAGTTGACGAAGTGTAACCATTCGGTTACACTTATATTTAGCGGAATTCTTCCCAGTCAATAACTGCAAAATTCGATCAGCAAGGAGAGCGTCATGCAACAAGCACCTGGTAAGACTATGATCAAAGTAGCGGGAATCCTTTATGTAGTTTTTGGAGCAATAGCTATCATTATGGGCCTGCTCGCGCTCGTAGGCGGCATGTCGGTTGCCAGCTATTCAGTAACAGGCAGCAGCACAATGCAAGTTCTTGACGGAGCAACTGCCCTGGTAATCATAGCCTCAGGCGTAGTCACCACAATTCTGGGGGCCGTCGATATTATCTTGGGAATTGTTGGCATCCGTTCGTCAGGCTATCCAGAAAAGGCTCGGACTGTGATCGTGATAGGCTATGTGCTGGCAGCGTTGCAGATTATAGGATTTCTTATCAACATCATCATCGCAGTAAGCTCAGGATCAGGCTTAGATGCAAGCACGATTGGCGGCGAGGTAGGGCGGTTGATCATCGGCCTCATATTGCCCGCTCTCTATATAGTCGGCGGCAAAAGGAATCAGCAGGCCCTTTTGTAAACGAGACCGGTCGTTCTTTAACCGACCACGCTTTGAGCACCGATATACCCACCCATACGCGATCTACGAAACCAGCGCTCGGTCAACCGAGTGCTGGTTTTTTGTGGCACCCCCTCACACACCCTTCTCACCCTGTTCACTTTGCCCTTAAAAGAGTGCTCGGACCCAGAACGTATCTGTTGCTCCAAACCTGACCACACAGACATACTGTGCAGGCGCTCCACACGAATTGACCACGTAACTATGCCATACGGCCCGGTCACACCGGCAACCGCGCAGGTACAGTACTTAGCAAGGTGTTCCTTAGCAAGGTGTTCAAGGCACAGCGCATCTCTACCGGTCACACCGGCAACCGCGCAGGTATAACACAGAGGTGGCCGCACCGACACGTCACGTACGTTTGATTATTTGACTAAATCCAATAGTAGAGGTAATCTAATAAATTGAGTTTGCTTCATTCCACATAGCCTGATCAAAGACGAAGAGGAGCTCGTATGAACACGTATTATGACCCTGCGGACCTGGCAAAATTCAGCAGCATCGGCGAGGCTGCTCCGGAACTTTGGGAGAAGTTCAACGCGTACTATGGCGCGGTTTTTGAGGACGGCGCTTTGACTGCCCGGGAGAAGTCGCTTATCGCCTTGGCTGTGGCACACACGGTCCAGTGCCCTTACTGCATTGATGCCTACACCAATGCTTCCTTGGAGAAAGGGGCAGATCAAGCCCAGCTTACCGAGGCCATCCATGTTGCCTGCGCCATCCGAGGCGGCGCTTCTTTGGTGCACGGCGTACAATGCAAGAACATCGCCGGTAAGCTGGAACTCTAGCCAATGCTCGCCTCATTGGCGCAGGAGCAGAGCGCCACAGAAGTAATTGTCCCGGAGCACCTGCCCTTTGCTCAGCGCGTGGCTCAAAGTGGCAAGGCGCAATTCCTCTTTGCTGCCGAGGAACTTTCCACCCTGCAAATTAACATCACGAAGCGCTGTAATCTTGCCTGCAAACACTGTCATGTGGGTGCCGGCCCCACACGCACCGAGAACATGAGTCGCGAGATATTGCTATCTTGTTTAGCAGTTTTTGAGGCCGACAGCATGGCTACTCTGGACATTACCGGAGGCGCTCCGGAGCTGAATCCTCACTACCGCTGGTTGATAGGTGAGGCTACAAAGGCCGTTGCAAAAAAGACTGCCAGCAAGACCATCGACAAGACCATCTCTGACAAGGCCGCTGACAAGACCATCGACAAGACCGTCTCTGCCAAGGCCGTCATAACAAAGCCTGTCACGACAAACTCCACAAAAGACACAGGCCACACCGACCGCAACGCGGCAAGCTACACGAACACCACGACCACCACAGGCCACGCGACCGCCGCCGCTACGGACCACACGACCGCCGCCGCCACGGACCACACGACCGCCACGGACCACACGACCCACGGCCAAACTCTCCAACCAAAGATTATCACACGCACCAACCTGGCAATCTTAAGCGAGCCCGGTTTTGACGACCTGCCCAAACTTTGGGCACAACACAACATAGAGGTGGTCTGCTCCCTACCGCACTGGCAGGCTCGCAACACCGACCGTCAACGCGGCGAGGGGGTTTTCGAGGCGGCCTTGACCGGCCTTAAAGCACTGAACGACGTAGGTTATGGCAAAGAAGGCAGCGGGCTCATCGTCAATATCGTCATAAACCCTGGCGGTGCCTTCCTGCCGCCTGCGCAAGCCTCGGCACAGCGCGAATACAAACAACAGCTACAACAGCGCTATGGCCTCGTATTCAACGATCTTTTGGCACTCACAAACAATCCCGTGGGTCGCTTCCGAGCATTTTTGGATGCCCGGGGCATACGGGATGATTACATGCAACGACTCTACGATGCCTTCAACCCTGCGACGATCTGGGCCGTCATGTGCCGTACGCAACTGAGCGTAGACGTAGACGGACGGCTGTTCGACTGCGATTTCAATCAGGTCATAGACATGCCGATTCGCCTGAGCGACCGCAAAGAAGCAAGCAGTACTCCAGACAGAGCCGTGACGATTCATGATGTCGAACGCGATGGATTGGAATCAGTCACCGGCAGAAGACTAAGAGTAGCCGGCCACTGTTATGCCTGCACAGCAGGAGCTGGCTCCAGTTGCGGTGGAGCGACAACTTCGTAGCGTCTTGCAGAGCCTCGGATTATTGCCTGGTCATTGCTGCTTTACCGCGAGGACGGCTTATGCTTTCGCTATCGATTGTGATGGTGACCTCCTCGGCCAGCTCCTTGCGGGGACGGCCGGCACTACGAGGGGACGGCCGGCACTACAAGGGGGCGGCCGGCACTACAAGGGGACGGCCGGCACTACGAGGGGCGGCGAGACGAGCATCAACCGATGCTGCACACCGCACAGGCGCGATTGTAGTAGAATATCATCTCAGGTTCCATCGACGATAAAGCTCAGATGATCGAGGTGGCTTCGTGGCTAAAGAAGTGCTCAAGTTCTTTGCAGGTTGGTGCGTCGTCAACGACAAGCCAGAATCTTTCAGCGTGACCTATGTGGAACGCGATGACGGGCTATATGAGCGTCGCGATTTACGCGACTGCCGTTTCAAGGGCCTGTTCAATCCTCGGGGGTGTGTGGACTGCGACCTGATTAAACAGGTCAAACAGACGGTTTCTCCCGATGAAATAGATCTGTCCAGCGCAGTGGAGGAATACCAATTGGAGGTACCAAAATGACAGGAGCAACCGCCGCCAAGGCCACAAAGTCTGGCCGTTCTCTCAGTCAGTCAACAAAGACCGGCGATACCCCCCAGGCCACAGCCGGTCAAGCCCCCAAAGCCACGACCAGCCAGGCTACTCAGGTCAAGCCCCTGGCAGTCGAGCCCTACGACAAGGAGTGGGGCGTGGGTATCTCGGGATTAACGGCCGAGAAATCGCCGTTTGCGCGCATCAACAGGCTGCTTGAATGGGTGCGCACCAAAACTCCCAGCGTTGACCCCGTGCGAGGCCGCCTGGTCACCGAGGCGCATCAGCTCTACGCCACAGATCCTTTGGGCATCAAGGACGCCAAGGTCTTGGCCTATGTGTTGGATAACTGCGAGGTGTTTTGCTACGACGACGAGCTTTTGGTGGGAGACATTGCGGCTCCGGCCTGCGAATGCGGCGTTTATCCCGAATATGGCATGGCCTGGATAGTCGATGAATTCGAAAACTGGCCCATGGACCTGCGCCCCAACGACAAATTGTTTGTCTCCCCAGAAAATCAGGAGGCAATCAAGGCCTACGCGGACTATTGGACTCGGGGCAACACCCTGACTGACGCAACAATGCGGCTCTTTAACGAGGAGAACCTCAAGGGCAGCCAGTTTGGTAAACACCTCTTTAACGTTGATCACTATATGACCCAGGGCGTCGGCCACGGCAATGCTGATCATGCAAAGGTACTGAACCTGGGCTGGGGAGGTATCCGCAAAGAGGTCGAGGCCGCGCGCGCCGCACTGGCAGATGACGACCCGAACTACGCAGATAAAGCCACGTTTTATACCGCGGCGCTGATTGTGCTTGCCGCCATTGAGCGCTGGATCAACCGTTACGGCGATTTGTGCACGGAGACCGCGCGTGCCGAAAGCGACCCCGAACGCAAGGCGGAGTTGGAGCATATGGCCAAGATTTGCTATCACATAGCCCAAAAACCACCGCGCGATTTTTGGGAGGCGGTTCAGCTTTTGCACTTTGCCTACTGCATAACCTGCATCGAGGCCAATGGTCATTCGGTGGGATACGGACGCTTTGATGTCTTGATGGCTCCGTTTTATGACACCAACGTGTTGTCGCGCGAGTTTTGCCAGGAGCTTACCGAGAACCTCTATGTCAAGATGCGCGAACTCAACAAGCTGCGCAATCGTTTTGGCATCATCTTTGCGAGCGGCACCTACTACGGAGGCATTTCGCTTGATGTGGGCGGCGTAGACGCTGAGGGCAACGACGTAACCAACGACATCAGCTACATCGCCTTGGATGCCTATGCCCATACGCGGATGCCGGTTCCCTGGATCGGTGTGCGCCTGCACGACAAGGCACCGCGCGAGTTCAAAGTCAAGGCGTTTAATGTGGCGCGCATCGGCTGCGGTGAGCCCAAGTTATTCAACGATGAAGTGATGATCAAAGGGCTCGTAGACGATGGTATCCCGCTGGAACTGGCCCGCCAATACATGCCCGTTGGCTGTGTTGAGCCGACGATTCCCGGCTATATGCACGGCTGGCACGACAGCGGCTACGTTAATTTGGCCTATATCATCCAACTGGCCTTAAACGATGGCCGGACCTTCGACGATGAGACCCAGTTGGGGCCCACAACCGGCAGCCTGGAGGATATGACCACTATGGAAGAGGTCATGGAGTCCGTGCAAAGGCAGTTTGAGTATTGGATTGACGTTGTCTGCGATACCACGAATAAGATTGATCTGGCTAATCAACAGACAAAGCACCTGCCTTACCTCTCGCTTTTGTACCATGACTGCGTTGAGCAGGGTAAAGACATCGTTGTGGGCGGCGCGCGCTATAATCGCTCCGGACCTCAGGGCTGTGGTCTGGGCACCTGTGCTGATATACTCGCTACTGTCCAACAGATGGTGTTTGACGAAAAACTTATCTCCGGAGCCGATCTGCTCAAAGCCTGCAAACAGAACTGGACCGGTTATCGCCAGGTCTACGCCTACGTCAACAGTGAGCGTGTGCATCACTACGGCAACGACGATGATTATGCCGACAAGTACGCCGTATATATCTCGCATCTGTTCAGCACACTGATGAAGCAGCACCCAACGGCGCGGGGCGGATTTTTTATCCCCGGTGTTTATTCCATCTCGATAAACGTAGCACTGGGTGGCGAGATGAAGGCCTCGCCGGACGGTCGGGTTGACTGGGAGCCCATCTCAGATTGTCTGGGTGCCGTGCATACCTACGGCGGCTCGCACGATGTCAAAGGGCCCACAGCCATTGCCCGCTCCGTTGCCAAGATAGACCAGGCCGAGATAACCAACGGCGTCATCTTAAACTGGAAGTTCTCGCCCAACACCGTCTCGGGCGAGACTGGTCGCGACAACATGATGAACCTGATCGACGGCTACTTCTGCTTGGGTGGCAAGCAAAGCCAGTTCAATGTCATCACAAAAGAGACGATGCTCGACGCCCAGCGACGCCCACAGGACTATCGCGATTTGTTGGTGCGCGTGGCCGGCTACAGCACGTACTTTACCGAGATGTCTCCCGTACTGCAAGACGATCTGATCAACCGGACGGAACTTTCGATAGACTGAGCGGAGCCGAGCCGAAGCAACAATCACGCCCAGCCGATGTTGCGATAAATCTCATAGCCAGCGTTAGCGTCATAGGCAATAGGCCTGTAACCTCCAACATCGTTACGATATATGGCTTCGCGAAACTCTTCGTCGTCTCGTACCCCGTCAACGTGTGTTAGCCTATAGGTAACAAGAGTGCGGGTGTCGTCGGAACCGTTGTTCAAAAAAATGAAAAACCCATCGGCAGTAGCGGCGTTAGCGCCAGAGTCTTTGGCAGCAACCCCATGATACTCGAATACCACTTGATCAGGGACAACGTGCTCGCCGAGCAGCCCTAGCGATCTATGATTGAGCACATCCCAATCACCATAAGCTGCCGCCGAAAGTCTCCCAATCCAAAATGCAATAAGGTTGAGATCATCGTCAATGGCTGTATCATTACCCTCAAAGTAATAAGCTGGAACTTCGGAACCAAAACCAGCATCAACGCCATCGCCGGCAAAATCTCCTTTTGCCCACGCCTCATCTATAACCGTACGCATGGCTATAGATATGTCACGAGCGCGCATCTTGTACTGCTCATCTTCTGCTTTTGAGATATAGCCCGTGAGCGCCGGGATGGCAATAGCGGCAAGAATGCCTAAGATTACAATAACGACGATGAGTTCAACAAGAGTAAAGCCGCTACGCCTGTTTTTCTCCCTAGGCACAGAGCGCAAAAAAACCGCCTGTTCAGAGTAAACAGCGGCGGCGGCAACATGGTCGTGCTTCGGGGTGTGAGAAGGGGCGGCTCCTAAGCCAGAGCGAGCATTTAAGCTAGAGCCAACGCTAACACTAGACGGTGATGCCCCCCCCCCCGCGGCGTAATTTGTGACTTCATTTCTTCCCTATCCAATCTTAGTTTCTAGTGCTTCCTACAGACGTGCGGTACTTGTACCAGACGCAATAGTAGCACAAATCCATACCTGGTCTGGCGCTTTTTGACGTTCGACGTGCTAGATGGTTGGGGAACACGCAAGTGTTGTCAAGGTGCACGTTTCTCTGACGCTTTCCTTTGACACTTTCGTCCCCTTGACACTTTAGTTGGCAAAGGTATATCTGTTTGGCTCGTATGCCCGCTGAAAATAGCAGCTATTCTATCGACAAAATCGCAACGATATAGTAGCATGGGGTCATAGGAGATGAAAGGAGTTCGCTGTGCAAATAGCATTGACCGACCTAAAAGTAAACGTTGGGCACTACGTTGATTTGGCTTTAACAGAAGATGTGGTCATTACAAAGTATGGCAAGCCTACTGCTAAAATTGTCCGCTTCGACAAGGAGCCTTGGTACTTGAAGCGTATGCCGGAAGAAATCACTTCTGTCGAGCAGTTGTTCGGAACGCTTCCGAGCGACATTGACCTTAAAGATGTCAGGATGGAGAGGCTATCAAAATGAAGGCGCTGCTCGACACGAACATCATTATGGATGCCTTACAGGGTCGGCAGCCATTCGATGTCGAGGCAAAAGAGATCCTGCGACGTGGCCAAAACAAGGAAATCAACATTCTTTTTACTGCCAATTCCGTAACTGATATCTTTTACCTGTACAGCAAGGCAAGGGGGATAAGATCGGCACGATCCGCGATAGAATTCCTGCTAAACACCTATAGTGTGGTAGACATCACGCAGAACGACTGTATTAACGCGCTCAAAATCCCTATTGAGGATTTTGAGGATGCGCTCGTAGCAGAATGCGCAAAAAAGGCAGGGGTTGATTATATCGTGACGCGTGACGACGGGCTTCAAGATGAGACATCTCTGGTTTCTGTGATAAGCCCCAGCGCATTGCTTGAACTGCTGTGATGAGGCCGGGGGCATGTGAGACACAGTTCTATTCTTGCCGTGTCAAAACTGAGAAGAAGTGTCTATCTGTGAGGATGTTGGCACATACCTCGTTTTGCTCGGTACTCGACACACGTACAGAACTATAAGTAGTCATGCGCTACCGCTTTTTTACAAGAGAACCGTTCGTCTACTCATCTATGATGAGATGATACACTTCATAGCCTGCGCTGGCGTTATAGCTAAAATCGCCAGCCAATAAGCTCAGAAGAATATCGCTTCTTTTTGTAAGCCCATCCACATGATTCATCCT
>JAITDU010000020.1 GCA_031282405.1 Coriobacteriales bacterium
GATTGAGGCCGCAGAACATGGATGCCAAAGTAGGCACACGCCCCGCACCACCGTGAGTATCGAGAGGAAACCATGTCCATCCACCAATATTCGCGCATTACGCTGCTGGTGAACCCCAAAGCCGGTTCCGGCACTGGTGCCCGCGTCGCTTTGCTGGTCGAGACTGCTGTGCGAGAAACGCTTACCCACGCCACTATCGAGGTAGTGCAGTCCCAGAGCAGTGCTCATGTCAAGGAGCTGGCAGAGCATTCTGACGCTGATTTGATTTTATGTGTAAGTGGCGACGGCACCCTGCACGATCTGGCCCAGGCGCTGATGTGTCGCCCTGCCGCTGAACGCCCGGCCATCGCCACTGTGCCTGCCGGCTCTGGTAATGACTATGCTCGAACCCTCGGTGTCTCGCTTGATCCGCGCAAGGCGTTGGCATCGCTCGACGACTGGCAGGAGATACGAGCAGATGTTGGCCGGGTGGATAATGGACAGGAGAGCACGTATTTTTTGGAGACACTCAGCTTTGGCGTGGACGCGGCGGTTGCCCTGAACACCGAGACACGGCGACAGGCGTCCCAGTCGCAGGGCTTCAGGTTGTATGCCGGCGCAGCCGTCGACGCCATCTTGCATGAACTGGTTGCTCATAAAGCACGCTATCGCATCGACGATAAGTGTTTTGAGCATGACCTCGTGATTCTGGCCATACAAAACGGACCCACCTACGGCAGCGGTTTTTTGGTAGCGCCGCGAGCTCGTATCACCGATGGTGTCCTGGATGTCTATACTGCCCGAGACATCGGCAGGCTCAAGGGCCTTTACTATCTCTCGCGCATGAAAGGCGGTAAGCACGAGCGGCTTAAGGGATTTGCCAATTATCGCGCCCGGCATATTGAGGTAGCATTCGACGAACCGGTCCCCATACAATGCGATGGCGAGAAGCTGGAGGGAAGAAGTTTTACCATTGATGTTATCCCCAGCGCCCTGGAGGTTTTGACTGTTCCGGACCATAAAAATGCTAAATAATCAAGCAATTTCTGAGCAGACCGATGTATCAAATACGGCACAACAGGCAAACCAGACAGAGCCTTTTGAGCAGATCGCTATGCCTGATAAGATACCAGGTGGGGCAGGTTCGCGGACACCGGTCAAGACAAAAAGGGCACAAGGGGAGTTAAACGCGGATGACGGTTGTTCGTCTATCTCTTTAGCAGAAGTAGGCGGCTGTCCTGCGTCAAATCCTCCTCTGTATGCCCAGGTGGCGTTGGATATTCCGACGCGCGCCTTGGATCGTTCCTACGATTATCGGGTGCCGGCCGCACTTGTTACTCAAGCCCAGGTGGGCTGTTCAGTCCTTGTTGATTTTGCCGGTCGTCCAGCCTTGGGCTATCTCGTCGGCCTTGGTCCTTGCCCAACCACAAAGCTCGACCCAACGCGCATAAAAGAACTGCAAGGCGTGCTCTCGACCCCGTTTTTCGACGCCGCCTCTGTCGAGTTGGCGCACTGGATAGCTGCTGAATATCTGGCACCACTCAGCGACTGTCTGCGTCTGTTTACCCCTCCGGGTGCCAGGCCCACGGTAAGAAAAGACGCATCCGGCACCTGGCAGCTTTATCACCCCCAGGCCGGGCCTGTTGATGTGCGCTGGGTGTGTCTCACCGATTTTGGTCGGGACTATATGCCGCCCAAGAGCGCCCACAAACAACGCGCCATTATCGAAGCTCTGCGTTTTGGCGAGATGCGTGTGTTGGATCTGGCCATCGAAGTGTCAACACCTGCCGCCGCTTTGCGGGCTTTAGAAAAGCGCGGCGTTGTAAAACTGGAGAACCGCAGGCGCATCAGAGGCAACAGTCGACTCAACGGCCAAAGCCAGGATATTGTCAAGCTCACGGCTGGTCAGCGAGATGCCCTGGATGTTATCAGTCGCGCACTCGATAAGGCCGCTACGCCACCCGGTTCACTGCCTGGTACGCCATCCGGTTCGCCCATCATGTCATCAGACGGCGTAATAGACTCCGGCAAGACCGACCCATCGGTCAACTCGCCGAACAGTGTGACTGGCTCCGACAAGACCGACCCATCGGTCATCTTGTTGGATGGTGTAACCGGCTCCGGTAAGACCGAGGTCTATCTCCAGGCTATCAGACAGGTGTTGGAGGCGGGCGGGTCGGCCTGTGTGCTGGTGCCGGAAATATCGCTCACGCCACAAACGACGGTGCGCTTTCGCTCCCGTTTTGGCGAGCAGGTGGCCGTCTTGCACTCTCGACTCAGTGTTGGCGAGCGTTTTGACCAGTGGGACACCCTGCGCAGCGGGAGCGCCCGTGTGGTGGTGGGTGCCCGTTCGGCGCTGTTTGCACCGCTTTCCAAACTGCGCCTGATCGTCATTGACGAAGAGCATGAGTCTACCTATAAACAAGGCTCATCTCCGCGCTATGCCAGCCGCGATGTGGCTATCAAACGCGCCCAGCTTACGGGGGCAGTCGTGGTGTTGGGCTCGGCCACCCCTTCAATGGAATCGTTGGCGGATGTCGGCGCGCTGGACGAGTACGCTGATGTGTCTACGAACACTGTCGACACCACCCCGACCACCCCGACCACCCGGCAGACCAGTCAAAGCCAGTCAACCGGCCAATTCATCCTATCCGATCAGACCGCCCAGACAACCGGCCGGGTCATCTTACCCGAGCGAGTCAGCGGCAGGCCGCTCCCCCAGGTCGAGGTCGTCAATCTCAGCGCTGAGTTTCGTGCCGGCAATAAGAGCATGTATTCTGTCAAACTCCAGCGGGCTTTGCAAGAGACTATCGAGCGCGCAGAGAAAGCTGTGCTTTTACTCAATCGTCGTGGTTTTGCCTCAGTGCTACTCTGTCGCGATTGTGGTTTTGTGCCCACCTGTGCCAACTGCGAGACTTCGATGACCTTTCATCAACATCCGCCGCACCTGCTGTGCCATTACTGCGATACGCGCCTGCCCTCGCCACCGGTCTGTCCGGAGTGCGGCAGCCCCTACCTGCGGCAGCTTGGCCCCGGCACTCAGTTTGCGGTCGAGCAACTGGCCGGCATCTTGCCTACCAACACACCAATCATTCGCATGGATGCCGACACCACCAAACACAAAGACGGCCATACACAGCGCCTGGAGGAGTTCATGGCTGCTTCTTCCGGGATACTTTTGGGTACTCAGATGATAGCCAAGGGCCTGGATTTTGCCGAGGTGACCCTCGTGGGCGTGCTCATTGCCGATACCGCCCTCAAATTCCCCGATTTCCGGGCGGCCGAGCGCACGTACCAGTTGTTGGAGCAGGTGGCCGGCAGAGCCGGGCGAGCCGAGAAGGACGGCAGGGTCATTGTGCAGACCTATTGGCCTGAGCATGTGGCTATTCGCGCCGCCGCCGCTCACGATCGCTCTTTGTTGCTAGAATCAGAGTGTCAAATCAGGAGCAGCCTTGGCTATCCGCCTTTTGGACGTCTGGCAAATATTCTCGTCTGGGGAGAAGACCGCGACGCGGTCATCGCTCATAGTCACACACTTGCCGAATGCCTCAAACCCGCTCTTTCGCAGTCTTGGCAGCTTCTGGGCCCCAGTCCTTGTGTAATGGCTAAACGTAAGGGCCAACACCGCTGGCATTTGCTCATCAAAGCACCTGTCCAAGCTCACCTGGCCGCAGTCCTGGCTCCCGCCCTTCGCCAGATAAAAACCGTCAAGGGGGTGCATACAGCTGTAGACATCGACCCTCAGGATCTGATGTAAAGGGCATGTTATACTATCTCTCTACTGACACTTGGGGGTGCCTGTCATCCCCTCTACGCAAGAAAGTGGAGATAATGGAAAACGTATTCAAAAGAAGTTCGGAAGAGACTCACAATGTTTTCAAGTGGGAGAATTTGGGGGATGTCAAAGAAGGCCGCGGCGATTTGGGAGAAGACATGCCGGTGCTGGTTTACCGGCTGATGCAGTTTACGATGCTGGATATTCTCACCAAACAGTACGGTTCAGATAAGGCTAACGACCTGTTTAGAGATGCGGGATTTCTGGCCGGTAAGGAGTTTGCCCAGGCGGTTTTGGATTTGAATGTGAATCTGGATAATTTTGTTGCCAACCTGCAGCAGGCTCTTGAGGATTATCGCATCGGCATTCTTAGGATGGAGGCCTTTGACAGCGAGACCGGAAACCTCACCCTTACGGTGGGCCAGGACCTGGATTGCAGTGGCCTTCCGATAACCAACGAGACGGTCTGTAACTACGACGAAGGCTTCATCGCCGGCATCCTCAACGCCTATACCGGCAAAAACTATGAGGTACGCGAGGTCGATTGTTGGGCCAACGGCGATCGGGTCTGCCGATTTGACGGTATAGTCATCTAGGGGCTTCTTTCAAGATGGTGAGGGAAGCCTGGGAACACCGTCCGCGTGCGATGCCCCAAAACGAGCACACCACTGCCGGTAACGGCCAAGAGCCTACCGGCAACAGCCGAAAACCTCCCGATTGCAGGGAGCTCCAGGGTACCGGTGCGTCTGACGGCGGCCAGCCATCTGCTCATAGTAGTATATCCAAAAGCGAGAGTGTGACCCAAGGCATATGCGAAGAACAGGCGCAACAAGCCGCCGAGACCATGTTTGCCTATTTGCGCGATGTTCTCTATGAACCCAATTCCGCTCAGTTCGACCCTAAGGACATTGTCGAGCCATTTCGAAATTTAGCGCGCGGCTTGCTCTATGTTGGCAAGAGCGCCATTGATGCCAGGAAACTTGCCGCCGACATCGCCCGAGGCAAACTGGATGGTCATACCGTCGAGAAGGATAATGAGCTGGCTGCTGGTCTTAAAAACCTGCAATCTACCCTAAAGCATATCACCTGGCAGATGAGGCAGGTAGCCAAAGGAGACTACAGGCAGCGCGTAAGCTACAGTGGTGAGTTCTCGGATGCTATCAACGATATGATCCAACAGTTACGTGAGCGAGATGAGGCCCTGCGTGCTGAGGTCGAATTGAACAAGTCCATGGCAGGCGAACTGCAACAGAGCCTGGATTTGCTCAAGAGTATCTTTGCCACCATGCGCGAGTGGATAATTGTCGTCGACCGCAAGACCAAACAGTGGCTTTACGCGAATCATGATGCTGCCGAGGTCTTGATCTGTTCCGATTGTTGCCACAGCAATCTGCTTGAGTTCATCGATTCCAGGCTGGCCCAGGATGCGCAAGAGAATGCCGAAATCATTATGTTGGAAGGCGCCCATAAGGGCCTGGGCCAGCATTTTCGCTCCAGGAACTACCCGCTTGTCTGGCACGGCAAGGAAAGCATGGCTTTTGTCCTCGCCGACATCACCGAAGAGGTGCATGAGCGTGAGCAGTTGGAGACGATTGCCTATTATGATACCCTTACAGGGTCGTTCTCTCGTCATTATGGTATGTTATTGTTGGATAGATGGCTCATGGCAAACTATGAGTTCATATTGGTATTCGTAGATATGGATGGCCTCAAGTTCGTCAATGACACCTTGGGACACAATGAGGGCGACGAATATATCCGTACGGTTGCCAAGGCCCTGAACCGCTTTGATCCAGAGGCGGTGGTTTGCCGTCTGGGCGGCGACGAGTTCATGCTCCTGTGTCGCAATGTAGCTGCGTCTGAAGCAAGGCAGCGTCTGAAGGAGTTGCGAGCGGAGTTGGCTGTGGACTCTGGTGCTGTGTATACTCGTTCAATCAGCTTTGGTTTAGTCGAGGTGAGCAGCGATAACAAAAAAAACGCGAGCTTGCTTTTGAGCATAGCAGATGAGAATATGTATCACGACAAAAGATCACGGAAGATGGAGCGGCGAAGTACCCTTTGATTGATGAACAAGACATCCAAAGAATCCGCGACGCTACCGATATGGTGACGTTGGTGTCGGAACAGGTGGTGCTGAAGCAGCGCGGCCGCATTTTTTGGGGCTGCTGTCCGTTTCATGACGAGAAGACTCCCTCGTTTAAGGTCGACCCTGTGTCGCAGCTGTTTCACTGTTTTGGCTGTGGCGCGGGTGGCGATGCCATCGGTTTTGTGATGCGTACCCAAAACCTCGAGTTTCTTGATGCGGTGCGCTATCTGGGAGAGCGGGCCGGTATCGAGATCAAGGAGACAGCTTCGTCACTGCCCCGGGGCAAGAAAGCCACCTTGTTGGATCTGTGCGGCCACAGCGCTCGCTTTTATCACCAGGAATTAATGCGCAGTCCAGACGAAGCCGCTGCCGAGGCCCGTGCGTACCTATCGGGTCGCCAATTCGGCTCGGCTGTGGCAAAGGCGTGGCAATTGGGATTTGCGCCGGGGAGAACCGCGCTGGTCAAGCATCTGAACGGTCAGGGCTTTAGGGCTGAGGATATCGTGACCGCCAATCTGGCCACCAAGGAGGGCAACGGCCGGCTGCGCGATCGTTTTTACGGACGGGTGATGTTCCCAATTTTTGATCTGCAGGGTCGAGTCATAGCTTTTGGCGGCCGTATTGTGGGACAAGGTGAGCCCAAGTACGTCAACTCCTCGGATACGCCGCTGTTCCACAAGCGCGAGACACTGTATGCTCTGGATAAAGCCAAACCGATGATTACTCGCACCGCTACGGCTGTTGTGACCGAGGGTTACACCGATACGATTGCTATGCATGCTGCCGGCTTTACCAACACGGTGGCCACGCTGGGCACAGCACTGACACTTCAGCATATTAAATTGCTTAATCGTTTCGCAAATAAGGTCATCTATCTTTTTGACGGAGACGAAGCCGGCCAACGAGCAGCAATGCGCGCCTCTGAGCTTATCACGCATGACATTACCCCGGAGGCCGGCAAGTTCCAATTGGAGCTGGCTGTATCTGTGCTACCGGCGGGTATGGATCCGGCTGATTATCTTGCTCGGCAGGGCGCCGAAGCCATGCAGGCTGTTTTAGATGGAGCTGTACCGCTTTTGAGTTTTGCTATTCGGCGAGCGTTGCAAGGAGCCACTCTGGATACCCCAGAGCAGCGGGCTGCCGCAGCAAAACGAGCGCTGACCGTACTCCTGCCCATCCGCGGCTCTATTTTGGCTACGGGTTATATTCGCGATGATCTGGTACGCGCGTTAGGCATGGACTATTCCGAGGTCATGTCGTTGTTCATGAGTCTGCCTCGCCCGCGAGCCTGGTCCACAGCACAGCCTGATGCGCAGGCGGAGGCGCATCCTGGGGCGCAGACCGGTTATCGAGGGCACTCTTTGCGCGAGGCGACCTCGCGCGCCTCTGCTACTGCTACGAATACCACCACTGCGAGGAGCGATGTTCGGGGCACCTATGCAAGACAGGCACGGCGCCATGACTCAACCGGTGCCTATTCAGACCAGAGGAACACCAAGGGTACTTACTCGGGTGAGGGGGGCGTTGACGCTAACAGCGCTTACGATCCTCGTAACTCCTCCGTAGCGCATGACAGTCAGTCAGACAACGCGCCTTTTGACGGTAGCACCGAAAATGCGGGCATCTCCGCACGTTCACAGCTCCAGGCCGAACTCTTGTCTCTCTATATTGAGCATCCTTTGTGTCGGGATTTTTTGGCGCGTGCCTTTTGTGATATCACGTGGGATAATGAGGGTTATCGCCACATGTCCGCTGCTTTGTCTGAGGCGGATGCCAGCTTGCCATCGGCAGAGATGTACAAAATCGCGCTGGCCAGTCACGCCAACGCAGCGATGCTGCTCAGTGGCGGCCTGAGTCGAGAATACAACGGCACACCCAACGATCATGCCAATCTGGTACTATATATGCTCTTAGAATTGCAACTGCAAAACGACATTGCTCTGGCCAAGATAGCCTATCGCAAGGCAGTGATGAGCGATCATGGAGCAAATGACCCAGAGGTGGCCGTGCCCAGTGCTCACGTAGCGCTCAATTCGACCACGGACACCCTAGCTAAGTCGAGCCCTACATCGGTACAATCCGCTGACGACCTGTTCAAAGAAATAGCCCATCTTCAGGCCGAGTTGGCCAACGTACGCGAGAGGCTGGCCGAGATACCCAAGTAACACACCATCGAAGTAATTCAGACACAACGGCCAAGATAAGGAGAAGACATTGCTCAACAAGGATGCCAGTAAGCAACATCAGGGTGGCGTCGCGCCCAAAAAATCCAACAAGGAATCAAAATCTGAAAAGAGTAGCCAGGAAACCAGCCCCTCCGACGATTCCGAAAACCAGAAAAAGCCCAGCAAGACCGCTAAGGTCCTGGCCAGTATTGCCGCTTTAGCGGACATAAAAAATCCCAATGAACCCAAAGATGTCGGGGATAAGGAAGCCCACTCGGACAGGGCAACTAAAAAGGTCGCGTCGCCGGAGGCTTCCTTTTTGCCTGCTACCGAAGGAGTACGGGGGGCTTCTCTCCAGGATTCTCTTAAGTCTGGCGCGCCCGAGCCTTCCGTGGTCAATTCCACGAATACCGAATCAGCGGCTTATTCAGAGGATTCCTCTGAGCGCACCTTTGAGGTTGATACTACCGACCCTGACTCTGCCGAGTATATCGCGCCCGAAATCGAGATGCTTGTAGATGAACTGGACAAGATCATCAATGACTTTAAGGAGTTGGGCACGATAACTACAGACGAGATCAATGCGATGCTCACGAATTTTGATCTCTCGGCCCTGCAGATTGCCGCTGCCAACACATATATTACATCAAAGAATATTGCTATTGTAGATGACAGTGAGCATGAGGATGATGACGATGCCCTGAGCAAGGTTGGCAACACTGCTGCGCCCGCTGAGCCGCTGGAAAGCGACGAGGTCGAGGTCGTTGAACTCACCGACACTGAGATACTAGAAGGCATTCCCGATGTCGAACTCAAAGTCTCGGAGAATATCGATGTGGTTCTGCCCAAAGTCACGTCGCGCAAGAAGGCGACGAGGAAGCGCGTCAGCAGCGAGGCCTCGATAGCCATGCTCACGGGCGACCCTGTGCGGATGTACTTGAAGGAAATTGGAAAGGTAGATCTGCTTACGGCTGCCGAGGAGATCGATCTGGCCATGAAGATCGAGGCCGGGGCCGAAGCCGGCGATAAATTGGAAGAGGCCTTTAGAAACAAAGTCGAGTTGGAACGCCGCGAATTCCGGCGCCTTTCGCGCATTGAACAGGTAGGTCTGGATGCCAAGCAATTGCTTATCGAGGCCAATTTGCGCCTTGTAGTCTCTATTGCCAAGCGTTATGTGGGTCGCGGCATGCTGTTCTTAGACCTGATCCAGGAAGGCAACCTCGGACTGATCAGAGCTGTGGAAAAGTTCGATTACACGAAGGGTTTCAAATTCTCAACCTACGCTACCTGGTGGATTCGTCAGGCCATCACCCGTGCGATTGCCGATCAAGCGCGCACCATACGCATTCCGGTGCATATGGTGGAGACGATCAACAAACTGGTGCGTATCCAACGTCAACTGCTGCAACAGTTAGGTCGCGACCCTTTGCCGGAGGAGATAGGCGAGGTCATGGGCATGCCTGCCGACCGCATCCGCGAGATTCAAAAAATCTCTCAGGAGCCGGTATCTTTGGAAACGCCAATAGGTGAGGAAGAAGACAGTCAGCTCGGCGATTTCATCGAGGATACGGCCGCCGAAGTACCCCCGGATGCTGCCTCGTTCAGCATGCTGCAAGAGCAGCTGCGTAAGGTGCTTGACGGATTGGCTGAGCGGGAGCGTAAGGTCGTAGCGCTGCGTTTTGGCTTGAAAGACGGTCACCCGCGCACCTTAGAAGAGGTTGGCCGCGAGTTTGGTGTTACACGCGAGCGCATCCGCCAGATAGAATCCAAGACTTTGGCCAAACTGCGTCACCCTTCGCGTTCCAGCAAACTCAGGGACTATCTGGAGGAGTAGTGTATGACCAACGATAAACTCGCTTCTCACCCCCAGGCGCATATCAAACATGCTCTTGCTGTTGTCAGTGGCAAAGGCGGCGTGGGCAAATCACTCGTGAGTTCGCAGTTGGCTGCGGCATTGTCGCGATTGGGCCATAGCGTTGGCGTGCTTGATGCAGACATCACCGGTCCGACAATGGCCCGGGCCTTTGGCGTTGACGAGCGGCTTCAGGCCTGCAAAGACGGCATTATCCCGCACGTAACGCCTGAGGGTATCAAACTGGTGTCCACCAACATGGTGCTACCCGACGAGACTACACCGGTGCTCTGGCGCGGCTCCATCATCTCAAACCTTGTGCGTCAATTCTGGTCTGAGGTGATGTGGGACGAAACCGACTACCTCATTATCGATATGCCTCCGGGCACCGGCGATGTTGCCTTGACCATCTTCCAATCTCTCCCCATCGACGGTGTCGTCATAGTCAGCACACCGCAAAGCCTGGTGTCGATGATAGTGGCCAAGGCTATCAACATGGCCCAGATGATGGATGTACCCGTTGTTGGTATCGTAGAGAACATGTCGTATTTCCGGTGCCCGGATTGCGGGAGTGTCCATAACCTTTTTGGTGCCAGCATGGTGGAGGAGTTGGCTCGCGAGTTCAGCATCTCCGCTTTTGCTCGGGTGCCCATAGAGCCTGAATTTGCGCGCCAGATGGATCGCGGAGCCGCTTACGACATTGCGATAGAAACTCTGGAGGAGTTTGCCGGCGAGCTGGTTGTCAACAGCGACTTAAAATCCTAAAACGGCTCTAAACTTCTTGGAGACTCGCGCCATCCATATCTCGCCACGCATTATTGATCCCTCGTCTCGACAGCCTGCGGACAAGGCGCATCACGTCCTCTCTACGACGCAAACGCTGGCTATGAGGTGTATCATCTTATCTATTAGTAGATAGTGTTATCGGCGGAGGGCGCTCCATCTGTCTTGTAAGGTGACACGCTCCGGTCGACCCGTGCTATGCTCGATGGGCCGCCCGTAAGGCTCATGGTTTCGCACCCGCAGTGCTCTGACAACACTGCAGCTGCGGAACTCGGGCAGCACTTACTTTGGCAAGGACAAAAAGAACGGTCAATTTATGTTGTCCACACCCTCGACAGACGAACACTCTTGTCTTATTAGTGCCAAAGTAAGTATTGCCCTCAAACAGTCCTCGCTTACGCAGTGCCGTCAGAGCACTGCTGCTCCACAAATCGCCTTACGGCTCGGCCTATCGAGTGTCATGGGGACGTGCACCTTGACAACTCAGAACTTTGTGAGGCAGTTGCCCGGCTTTTCTCCCCTGCTATGCTCTAGCTTGTCCGGGGCTCTTGTGACGCGCCCGCCCCCGTTGTCCATGCAGCCCCTTGATTTGCAAAATATCCGCTCACCGGCGTCCTTTGTGAGCACTCTGGGGGTATACGCCAAGAAAGCCGATTGCGTCTGGCGCGATTAAGCACTATCATGTAAGTTTCATGAACAATGGCTGACTTTGCGCCCTGTTGTGGCGCCTTGGTTTTGATTGGGCGACTTGGCCTGGTAAGGCTTTGGGTCGCTGTAATCAAGATAGTGATGAGGAGAAAACTTTGGCTGTAAAGATTCGTCTGGCCCGACACGGAGCCAAGAAAAAACCATACTACCGGGTTGTTATCGCCGATGCTCGTGCCCGCCGCGACGGCCGGATCATTGAGGAGGTTGGGCGCTACAATCCGTGCGTCGAGCCGGCGATGATCACGCTGGACATTCCTACGGTCGATCGGTGGATAGCTCAGGGTGCTCAGCCCACCGAGACGGTCGATCGGCTTTTGAGCCTGGCTCGTGAGCAGGTCTAGACTATGGCTGAGAAAAACCACGATATCGTAGAACTTGTCAGGTTGATAGTCACTACTTTGGTCGATGAACCTGAAGAAGTACAGCTGGCTTCGCGCCAGGATGGCAGTGCGCTGATTATCGAGGTCAAGGTGGCCGATGGCGACGCCGGCAAGATAATTGGGCGCCAGGGCCGTATCATCAAGTCGTTGCGCACCCTTGCCAGGGCAGCTTCGGCCTATCAGGGTGCTGGCCATGTCGAGGTCGAGGTGCTCGACTGATCGATGGCCGGGCCAGACTATTCGGACTATACGTACCGGCTGGCCGCCAAGATAGTCAAGACCAAAGGGCGCGGCGGTCAGTTGATTGTTCAGGCCGCTTTTTCCGACGATTGGCCTTTGTCCTTGCGGGCCGGCCAGGAGGTCTGGATTGTGCCCCCCTTGCTGCGTGGCCCTCGCCATTCGCGGCTGGGCACTGTTCGTTCAAGGACGGATAGGCAAGGTCTTGTCGTAGAAATTGTCGGGGTGGATGAACTTACCGTTGCCACTCAACTGACTGGACGCTATCTGCTGGTCATATCTCAGGCTGATGAGGTCCTATCCGATGGCACTCCGACCGTCTGTAGTGCCGCATCCGCCGACTCTACGTCAACTGCCCCTGATGTCGCACCTGCCAACTCGACACCAATCGCTTTCGAGGCTGTATCTGCCCTCAGTGCCCCAACCGTCTCTGGCGCTCCGCCTGTTCCCGGTGCCCCAGCTGCTTCTGGTTCCGGTGGCGAGATTTCCACTTTTTGTGATACTGCGCTTGGAGAATTGGGGCAGTTGCGCCACATTCGGCCTGGTCCGGTTTATGACTATTGGGTCATTGATGGTCCTTATGGTACGCTCGAAGTGCCGGCTGTAGCGGCGTATATCATCAAAACAGAGCCCGGACTTATCACCGTTAACCTGCCTGCCGGCTTTGTCGAACAGAGTGGATGAGTATGCGCATCGAAACAGTGTCAGTATTCCCTCACATGTTTGACGAGGTCATGAGTACTTCAATAATCGGCCGGGCGCGGGCCTGTGGAGCTTTGGAGTTTGTTGCTCATGACCTGCGCGACTGGACGCACGACCGCCACCGCAGTACCGATGATGTGCCCTATGGCGGCGGGCCGGGCCAGTTGATGAAGGTCGAGCCGGTGTTTGAGGCTTTAGATGAGCTTTTGGGGGAGACAAGAGAGCCGGGAGAGACAAGAGAGCTCCGAAAATCCGGCGAGCCCGGCGAGTCAAGGAAGCCCAGAGGCGAACTCACAAAAGGCGAACTCACAAAAGGCGAACTTGCAAAAAGGCCCGAGCATCCGCAAAACGCGAAGGTGCTCTTTTTTACTCCGCACGGGCAACGCTTTGATCAGGCTCTGGCCCAGGCCCTGGCCACCGAGTCTTGGCTCATTATGGTCTGCGGCCGCTATGAGGGCTTTGATGAGCGTGTCTACACGCGCGCCGATCTGTGTATCAGCCTTGGCGATTATATCCTCACAGGGGGCGAGCTTGCGGCCATGGTTGTGAGCGATGCCATCTGCCGGCTTTTGCCCGGTGTGCTGGGCGACGCTAGCTCTAACGTGGACGAGTCCTTCTCCCAAGGTTTGTTGGAGTACCCCCAATACACCCGGCCGGCCAGCTACCGAGGGCTTACCGTGCCAGAAGTGCTGCTCAACGGCAACCATGCTGCTCAGGCTGCCTGGCGTCGTAAAATGTCTATAATCAATACGGCACGGACGCGGCCGGATCTGCTTTCTGGGGCCGTGTTAACCCCGGCAGAGCGTAGATTGGCTGAGTTGGCGCGCAACCCCGACGCTGCGGCTCAGGCCGAGTTGGCCACGGAATTGTTAGGGCAGTGACTATGACGACTCAAGAACCGATGACTTTTCAAGATATCATCCTCAGGCTACAGAGCTATTGGGCTGATTTAGGCTATGTTGTCGTACAACCGTATGACAATGAGGTGGGTGCGGGTACTTTCCATCCGGCCACGACGCTTCGTTCTCTGGGTCCCGAGAGCTGGCGTACTGCCTATGTGCAACCGTCGCGTCGTCCCACCGATGGTCGCTATGGCCAAAACCCCAATCGCCTGCAGCACTACTATCAGTTCCAGGTCATCGCCAAGCCTTCTCCGGATACTATCCTTGAGCTTTATTTGAATTCTCTGAGGGCCATTGGTATTGAGCCGCATGACCATGACGTGCGTTTTGTCGAGGATGATTGGGAGTCGCCTACGCTTGGTGCCTGGGGTTTGGGTTGGGAGGTCTGGCTTAACGGCATGGAGGTTACCCAGTTTACGTACTTCCAGCAGGTAGGTGGTATTGAGTGCAGGCCGGTGCCCGCCGAGATAACCTATGGTCTGGAGCGTTTGGCCATGTACATCCAGGGCGTGGACTCGGTATTTGACATAACGTGGTCGCGAGCGGCAGATGGGAGCAGCTTTAGTTACGGCGACGTCTACCTGCAAAACGAGCGGGAGTTCTCTGAGTACAACTTTGAGATAGCAGATACTGCTCTTTTATTTAGCAATTTTGATAACTATGAACGTGAATGTCAGCGCATCCTGGAGCATGACCTGCCACTGCCGGCCTATGACTGTGTGCTCAAATGCTCCCACGCGTTTAACCTGCTTGATGCGCGTGGCGTTATCTCGGCAACCGAGCGCATGGGCTTTATCCTGCGTGTGCGAGCACTGGCCAAGGCCTGCTGTGAGGCCTACCTGGCCAAATTGGACAGTAGTCAGCAAGTGGGGGAGAAGAGCTGTGCGATAACGCCCGATGCTCCGAACTCAGATGCGTCCGCCGCGTTGGGCATTACTGTCGCGCGCGCCCCGCATGAGCCTGCCACACTTGTGCTGGAGATAGGTACCGAGGAAATACCCTCTACACCGCTGTATGCAGCCACCGAGCAGTTGGCCGAGCTGGCTCGAGCGGCATTTGCTAAAAACCGCATCGAACATGGCGAGATTACGACGCGCTCCACGCCCCGACGCCTGATCCTTGAGGTCAAACGTCTGGCGACGGAGTCCACACCGCTCGTCCAGCGCTTCAAGGGCCCAGCGGTAGCCATTGCCTATGACGAAGAAGGCCAGCCCACGAAGGCGGCCCGTGGCTTTGCCAAGGGTAAGGGCTGTGACGTTCGTGAGCTGCTCAGAGCCAAAGAGGGCGCTACAGAATACGTCTATGCTCAGGTAGAGCAACGGGCCCAGCGCACCGACGAACTGCTGCCAGCCATCCTTGACGATCTTATCGGCCACATTCAGTGGCCCAAGGCGCAGCGCTGGGGCTCTACCGAGGCGACCTTCTCCCGACCTGTCCGTTGGCTTTGTGCTCTTTGGGGCCCAACCGTCATCCCCGTGAGTTTTGCGGGGGTCAACTCTGGCAGGACGACCTGGGGGCACAGGCTCATCGCCAATGAGCCTGTAGAGTTGCCTACGGCCGACGATCTGGCCAGCGCTCATACGAAGCTTTGGGTTATCGACTCGGCCGAGATGCGCTCCGGTCACATCAAGGCTCAAATCAAGACGCTGGAGGAAAAGAGCGGCCTGGTAGCCCAGGTGCCCACAGACATTCTGGCTGAGGTCATTAATCTTGTAGAGTTTCCGACGACGCTGATGGGCTCCTTCGACGAGGAGTTCTTAGCGGTACCACCCGAGATAATTGCCGATGCCATGCTCAAACACCAGCGCTACTTTCCCATGCGCAAAGCGTCCGGCGAACTGTCCAACCATTTCCTCGTCGTGTCCAACGGATCGCCGGCCTACAACTCCACGATCATCGCTGGGCACGAGCGGGTGATACGTCCTCGACTGGCCGATGCTGCGTTTTTCTATAACGAGGACCTCAAACGTTCGCTGGAAAGCTATCTGGAGGACCTGCGCGGTGTCGTTTTTCATGAAAAGCTCGGGAGCCTTTATGACAAGGCCCAGCGCATCGCCGAGCTGGCCCGGATACTTGCCGAGTTTGCAGAGGGCAGTAAGGAACAGGTGCTTCTGGCCGGCCGCGCCGCACGGTTAGCCAAAGCGGACCTCGTAACGAACGCCGTTGTGGAGTTTACCTCGTTGCAGGGAATCATGGGCTCCTATTACGCGCTGGCTGCCGGAGAGAAGCCCGTGGTGGCCCAGGCCATCAAAGAGCACTACCTGCCGCGGTTTGCCACCGACGAGTTGCCGCAGAGCTTTGAGGGCAGCATTGCCGCCGTCGCTGACAAACTCGATAGCATCTGCGGCATTTTTGCTGCCGGTCAGGCACCTACCGGCTCCTCTGACCCTTTTGCCCTCAGGCGGGCAGCCATCGGTGTCATCAACATCCTGCTCGGCGGTTTAGATATCTCTTTGGAGCAGGCTATTTCTCAGGCGGTGGCTGGTTTGGAGGGTGTGCCACTATCCTTTGATCCACTCCGGGTCAAAGCCCAGGTACAGGATTTCTTTGCTACACGTCTGGAGGTTATCGCCAAGGAGCGGGGACTGCGCCCCGATACCATAGCCGCAGTCTTGGCTACCGGCGTTATTGAGCCTGTGGCAGTGCTGTCGCGCTGCGGTGCCCTGGATGCCGCGCGCGCTTCGCAGCCGGAATTGTTTGCCGATCTGGCCAGTGCCTATGCTCGGGCTAACAATCTGCGTCAGGAAAACGAGGGTACCACGTTGGACGTGAGCCTGTTTGGCGAGGCCGAAATCCGTCTGGATGCCGCCATCGCTCAGGTCGCCGAAGGCGTGAGTGACGCTTTGGTGGCAGGCAAGTATGACTTTGCCCTCAGTTGCCTCGCTACGCTCAAAGCACCCATAGATCGCTTCTTTACCGATGTGCTGGTCATGGCCGACGACAAGCAGCTGCGTGCTAACCGCCTGCTTTTGCTGGATCGTTTCGTGGCCGTATTTGCCGATGTCGCCGACTTTGGAAAGTTGTCGGGTGCTTAGGGTGCTTTTCTCGGATAGAGTATGGTCTGTAGACCGGGACGCTGAACAAGTCGGTATAAATAGTAATATAATAGCTTATTAGTAACTTATGAGTAACTTGAACCATTTCGAACTCTTCAAGGAAGCAGTTGCAACCCTACCTGAACATCATCAGTGATTCTGTGGGCGATTCAGCCGCCGTCATTGTAGAAGCCGCCGCAAGTCAGTTCGACTGCGAGGATATGGGTATCAGACGGCTACCCAATGCCAGCAGTCTGGAGCAGGTCGCGGTATTCGTGCAGTCCTGTCTTGAGGAGGGCGGTCCTGCGATATTCTTCTACACGATAGCCGACGTTGAGCTACGCTCAGCGGTGGCTCAACTGTTGGATCAGCCCTCTATCTACGCCCTTGACGTACTGGGGCCGGCTATCGACACGATTGCCACGGCCACGGGACTAAAGCCGGCTAACAAACCCGGGCTTATCCGCAAGACCGGCGCAGAATACTACCACCGTGTAGAGGCCATGGAGTTTGCCGTCGACCATGATGACGGTCGTAATCCCGAGCAGCTAAAGAATGCAGACATCGTGCTGATCGGCTCCTCGCGTACCTCCAAGACCCCGCTGGCGATTTATATGGCCACGCTCGGATATAAGGTAGCCAATGTACCCCTCGTGCCAGGAGTGGAACCACCTGCGCAACTGTTCGACGTCGAGCCGCGTCGTATTTTTGGGTTGATGTCTAACGCCGCGTTACTCGCCAACATCCGCAATCTACGACTGGGCAATGCCAAAGAGGTGGCCGCGCGCTACGCCAGCATCGAATACGTTCAAGAGGATCTGGACGATTCTCGTCAGATCATGCGTCGTCTGGGCTGCCTGGTGGTACGCACCGATAACCGTGCCATCGAGGAGACCGCTCAGGAGATTCTCAGGTATTATGATGCTTCCCAATCGTGAGAATACCGAGCGGGCAGCTAGGATGTGGCACAACGTAAGCCGATAAGTAAGGAGCACAAGGTGTCAAAGACAGTACAGCGGGTGTTTGCCTTTGGTAAGGATGCCCAGGATAACAATGTGACTGAAGGCAACAAGGACATGAAGTCCGTTCTGGGGGGCAAAGGGGCAAATCTGGCCGAGATGGCCTCCATCGGTTTGCCGGTACCACCCGGATTCACCATTTCTTGTCAGACCTGCATGGAGTTTTATCGAGATGGTAATCGGCTTTCTCAAGATGCGCTGGACGAGATTGAGCGCTACCGTCAGGATCTGGAGCAACGGGCGCAAAAGCGTATCGGCGATGCCCAAGACCCCCTGCTTGTGAGCGTTCGTTCCGGAGCGCCGTTCAGTATGCCGGGGATGATGGATACGGTGCTCAACCTGGGACTCAATGACGAGTCCGTCCAAGGGCTTATCACTCAAACCAATAACCCTCGCTTTGCCTGGGACAGCTATCGGCGCTTCATTCAGATGTTTGCCAAGGTTGTGATGGACATTGACGGAGACCTGTTCGAAAACGCCATCACGGCCACGAAAATAGCCCGCGGAGTCAAAGATGACAGCGAACTTCTGGCCGAGGATCTTAAGGCTTTAGTAGAGACATTCAAAGGGATATTCGCCGCTCATGTCTCGCCCGAGGATTACCCCGAGTTGGCCACAGCAGATACGGTTACCTTCCCACAAAATCCCGATACTCAGCTTTTGTTAGCCATCAAGGCGGTGTTTGGCTCCTGGATGAACGACCGCGCCCAGCTCTATCGACGCCAGAACAAAATAGCCGATGACCTGGGTACGGCTGTCAATGTCCAGGCCATGGTATTTGGCAACAAAGGACAGACCTCGGCCACAGGTGTGGCCTTTACGCGCAACCCGGCCAGCGGCGCGAACGAGTTTTACGGAGACTATCTCGTAAACGCCCAGGGAGAAGATGTCGTAGCCGGTATCCGTAACACCTCACCCATCAGCGAACTCAAGCACACCGAGGGATTACAGGTGGCCGCTCAGGAACTGGAACAGGTGTTTAAGATACTGGAGACACACTACCGCGACATGTGCGACATCGAATTCACTATTGAACAGGGCAAGCTCTGGATGCTGCAAACACGCGTGGGCAAACGCACAGCTCAGGCGGCGCTGCGCATTGCCATTTCCATGGTAGACGAGGGGCTCATCAACAAGCAGGAGGCTGTGATGCGCATTGACCCGGCCCAGTTAGACCAACTCCTGCATCCGCAGTTTGACAAAAACGTTACCTATGACGTTATCGCTACAGGTCTGAACGCTTCGCCGGGAGCAGCTGTGGGCAAGGCGGTCTTTAGCGCGGACGCGGCAGTGTCTTACGCCAACATGGGAGAGAAGACCGTGCTTGTGCGTTGGGAGACCAATCCCGATGACCTGGCGGGTATGGTAGCGGCCGAGGGCATCCTCACAAGCCACGGCGGCAAGACCTCGCATGCAGCCGTCATTGCTCGCGGTATGGGCACGCCCTGCGTCTGTGGTGCTGAAGCCTTGAAAATCAACGCCGAGGCTCGCCAAGCCCAGGTAGCCGGCAGCGACATCGTCATCAATGAGGGAGATGTGATTTCGATAGACGGTACGATGGGCATTGTGGTTCTCGGTGCTGTGGAATTGGCGGAGCCTGAGCTTTCCGGTGATCTGGATACTATTTTAGAGTGGGCCGACGAATTTAGGACAATGGGCGTGCGTGCCAATGCCGATAACCCCGCCGATGCCAAGCTTTCGCGCGATTTTGGCGCTCAGGGAGTTGGTCTGTGCCGTACCGAACATATGTTCTTAGGCGAGCGCAAGGCCATCATCCAGAGTTTTATCCTCACTGACGATCCGGCTGTGCGCGACAAGGCCCTGCGTGACCTTTTGGATGTGCAGACCGAGGACTTCTATGGCATCCTCGCGGCGATGGATGGTCTGCCGGTAGTGATACGGCTTTTGGACCCACCGCTGCATGAGTTTTTGGATGATCCGCGCTCACTTGAGGTTGAAATTACGCGCCTGGAAGTATCGGGAGCAGATCGCGACCTGCTCATTACCAAACGCAGCCTCCTGGGGCGTATTGACTCGATGGTGGAACAAAACCCGATGCTCGGTCTGCGCGGCGTGCGCCTGGCCATTTTGAATCCGGAACTCGCGGCCATGCAGGTCAGAGCCATCGCCACCGCAACCGCCCGTCTGCTCAAAGAAGGCTATGACCCCCGCCCGGAGATTATGATTCCGCTGGTCAGCGTCGTGCCGGAGCTTTCGGCACTCAGACAGGAGAGCGAAGAGGTTATAGCCGCCGTAGCTGCTGAGGAGGGCAGAGAGCTCACACTGCCGATAGGCACGATGATTGAGTTGCCCCGTGCCGCGTTGTGTGCCGATGAGATAGCCGCCTTTGCCGACTTCTTCTCCTTTGGTACCAATGACCTTACTCAGACAACGTTTGGTTTTTCTCGTGACGACGTAGAATCCAAGTTCATTCCCACCTATCTTGAGCGGCGGCTCTTGCCCGCCAACCCCTTTGAGACTGTGGACAGCGAAGTGGCCAAACTTGTGCAGATGGCCTGTGAGTTGGGTCGAGGTGCCAATGCCGAACTCGACCTTGGTGTCTGTGGCGAACATGGCGGTGATCCGGACTCGGTCAAGGTTTTCTACAGAATCGGTCTGGACTATGTGTCCTGTTCTCCGTATCGCGTGCCGCTGGCTCGCTTGGCTGCCGCTCAGGCTGCTCTGGAACAAAGCCACGCAACCTCCGATAACCGCTGAGCGAGGAGCTGGGCTTCCCGGCGATGCGCACCCGAGAACAACGCGAGGAGTTGGAGCATCAGACGCTTAGCGCCTTTGCGGCTTTAAGCGAGACGGCGAGCCGTCCGCGCGCCGAGGAACCCGACCGCTTTCGTACGGCTTTCCAGCGCGATCGCGACCGCATGTTGCATACGAAGGCGTTTCGGCGTCTGATGCACAAGACCCAGGTATTTTTGGCTCCGGAAGGGGATCACTATCGTACCCGTCTGACTCACACCCTGGAAGTCGCTCAAATATCGCGTTCCATCGCGTGTGCCCTGGCGCTTAACGAGGATTTGACTGAAGCCATAGCCTTAGGTCATGACCTTGGGCATACGCCGTTTGGCCATACGGGCGAGACGGCACTGTGCCGTTCTTTGGCCAAGGCTCGGGGTCTGAGCTATGACAAGCACCCCCGACTTTATCGCCATAACGAGCAGTCTTTGCGCGTCGTGGACGTTATTGAAAACAACGGCAGAGGGCTCAACCTCACGAACGAGGTACGCGACGGCATCGTCCGACATACCGGCAGCGACAAAGCCGCTACGCTGGAAGGTCGCATTGTTGCTGTTGCCGATCGTATCGCCTATGTCAACCATGACATAGACGACGCCCTGCGTGCCGGGGTCATTGTCGAACAGGACCTGCCGCTGGCTACCCATACGGTTTTGGGCAATTCGCATTCCGAGCGTATTACCACGCTGGTCGAGGACATGATAACCACTTCGGACGGCACGGGCGATATTATGATGTCTGACAGAGTCTGGTCCGTAATGATGGAACTGCGGACGTTTTTGTTCGACAATGTTTACCAACGATCCGATACGCGCACCGAGGAACCCAAGGCTCTGGAATTGGTATGCGCCCTGTTCGATTATTACGTGGCCCATCCTGAGGAGATGCCCCAGGAGTTAGTGAGACTGTCTGATGGCGAGCCCGAGCGGGCCGCTGTGGACTTTGTGGCCTCAATGACCGACAAATACGCAATCAATCTGTTTGAGCGGCTGTTTGTGCCCTCGCGTTGGCAGAGCCGCTGAGTCCAAGTCTGCCCCATGACCCGCAGACGATACGGTTCGTACTCTCGCGTTGGCAGAGCCGCTGAGTACGACCGCTGACTACGTTTACACACCGTTTACCTACTGAGTTGCCATTGCGGCTATAATTCTCCTACTATGTCATTCACTGCGGCTTGCTGTGGTGTGAGGAGACGATGGGGTAGTATGCTTGAACTTAAGAACCTGACTAAGTCCTACAAAACGGCCGGCTTTGTGCAGCTTGCCTTGGACGATGTCTCGGTAACGTTGCGTGATAACGAATTCGTGGCTGTGCTGGGCCCGTCCGGCTCGGGCAAGACGACACTTCTGAACATCGTCGGTGGTCTGGACCATTATGACTCCGGCGATCTTATTATCGACGGTATCTCAACGAAGGATTACAAGGACCGCGACTGGGATACCTATCGCAACAACCGTATCGGCTTTGTGTTCCAGAGCTATAACCTGATTCCCCATCAGTCGGTGTTGGCCAATGTGGAGTTGGCGCTGACGCTTTCGGGCGTGGGCAAGGCCGAGCGTCGCCAACGTGCCAAAGACGCGCTTTCGGAGGTGGGGCTGGACGAGCATATGCACAAGAAGCCCAATCAACTCTCCGGCGGCCAGATGCAGCGCGTGGCCATCGCGCGGGCTTTGATTAACGACCCCGAGATCCTCCTGGCCGACGAGCCCACAGGTGCTCTGGACTCCAAGACCTCCACGCAGATAATGGCACTGCTCAAAAATATTGCCGCCGATCGCCTGGTCGTGATGGTTACCCACAACCCGGATCTGGCCGATGAATACGCCAACCGCATTATCCGCCTGAGCGATGGTCACATCGTTGATGACTCACGTCCGGTACGCAGCAACGAGGATGAAGCCGCCAACGCCCGCCCCGCGCGTCAAGCGAAGATGTCTTTTCTCACTGCAATTGCTCTTTCATTTAGCAATTTAATGACCAAAAAGGGTCGCACGTTGATGATGGCCTTTGCCGGCTCTATCGGCATCATCGGCATCGCTGGCATCCTGTCTTTGGCCAATGGCGTGAACAACTACATCAAGACTGTAGAGGAGGATACGCTCTCGGTCTATCCACTCACTATTTCCAGTACGGGTTTTGATATGTCCTCGCTTCTCGTGACCTCCACCACCGGCGATGATACGTCCGAGGACGGAGAAGGCACAGGCGATGCGGGTGGCGCTGCTGCTGCGGGCCCGTTTGGCGCGGCTGGTAATACGGGCGGAGGTAGCGAGGGTGACGAGAGTGGCGAGAAGGTCCAGGAACTCTCTATCATTGCCAACATGTTCTCGCGCGTGGGTTCTAATGATCTGGCCGCGCTTAAGGCCTATCTGGACAGTCCGGATAGCGGCATTGAACCGTACGTCAATACGATACAGTACTCCTATAACGTTGTGCCACAGATATTCAATCCCGACACCAGCGTAGAGGTGCATCAAGTGCATCCAGACCGCTCGTTTTCTGCCCTGGGGCTGAGTTCGGCCATGAGCGGCAACTCGCTGATGTCGATGGGCATGAGCACCGATGTGTTTGATGAGCTGCCCGATGATACGGAGCTTCTTGTGGGGCAATTGGATGTTGTGGCCGGGCGTTGGCCCGAGAATTACAATGAACTCGTGTTGGTTTTGCCGCCCAACGGCCGCGTAAGCGATTTTATGCTCTATGCTCTGGGTCTGCGTGACCATAACGAGTTGGAGCAGATGGTCACCGATTTTGCCAACGAGGTAGAGGTAACCACCCCCACAGAGCGACTGGAGTTCACGCACGAGCAGCTGATGGCACCCACGTTCAAGCTCGTGAATTCCTGCGACTACTACCGCTATGACGAGAATTATGGGGTATGGGTCGACCACAGCGACGACGCGGACCTGGTAGCTGGGCTTGTGGCCGGCGGCGAGACGTTGACCATCTCCGGCATTGTCCAGGGCAATCCTGATGCCTCGGCCATCATGCTCACGACCGGCATCTATTATCCCTCTGATCTCATCGATCACATCATCGAGGGGGCGACGACTTCGCAGGTGGTGCAAGATCAGTTGGCGCAACCACAGACGAATGTCTTTACCGGTAACACCTTTGTGGAGGAGGCGGATGATTCTGCCGCCAGCGACTTTGATATGTCCAGCATGTTCTCAATAGACGAGGGGGCTCTGGGTTCGGCTTTTAGCATGGACAGCTCCGTTATGGGTTCAGGCATGGATTTTTCTACGATACTTAATCCAGAGGCGGTGATGGCCCAGATGCCGTCGATGGACCTGGGCTCGGCCATGGCCGGCCAGCAGATGCCACCCGAGCTGTTTTTTGGTGTACTGGGGCCGGTTATGGCCGATTATATGCAGTGGTGCATTGATAACGGAGAGAATCCGGCTACTGCATTCCAAACGTACGCTCAAACTCCCGAGGCCCAGGCCGTGATTGCCCAGGCAGTAGCCCAAAACCCGGCCTTTGCCACCTACCAGCAGCAGATGGCTGCACAGATAAGCGCCTACTTTAGTCAGTATATGGGCACGATGCTGGCTTTGATGCAGGCCAACATCGCCGAGAATATGGCGACGGCCATGGCCAGTCTCACCAGTAATATGGCCGGTGCCATGAACATCGACGAGGCGGCCTTTGCCGATGCCTTCCAATTCAACCTTGACGAGACGGAGCTTACGGCGTTGATGATGGGTATGATGGGAGGCGAGGACAGCTCACTCGATAACAATCTGCGCAAGCTGGGATACGCCGATTTTGACAAGCCATCGAGCATCGATATCTATCCCATTGACTTTGAAGGCAAACAAAAAGTGCTCGATATCCTTGATGCCTATAACGCCGATATGAAAGCCACCGGCCAGGAGGACAAGGCTGTAACCTACACCGACATCGTAGGCACGCTGATGTCCTCGGTTACCGAGATTATCAACATGATTTCGATGGTACTGGTGGCCTTTGTTGCCATATCGCTCGTGGTTTCGTCGATCATGATTGGTGTCATCACTTATATTTCGGTGTTGGAACGCAAAAAGGAGATTGGCATCCTGCGCTCCATCGGTGCCAGTAAAAGAGACATTGCCAATGTCTTTAACGCCGAGACCCTCATCGTCGGCTTTGTGGCCGGCTGCATGGGCATCCTGATAACTGTGCTGGTCTCGATACCGGCCAATATCATCATCTATAACATCTATGCGATACCTAATATTGCGCTGTTGCCGCCGCTGCCCGCATTGATCCTGATCCTTGTGAGCTGTGGCCTGACGTTTCTTTCTGGCCTGATACCCTCATCAGCCGCTTCGCGCAAAGACCCGGTGGAAGCCTTGCGCTCTGAATAGCGGCGCGTGCGTAGTCGGAAGCCTCTTATAGTGGCCCTGCGCTCATACGAGCGCAGGGCCCTCGTGATTAGCTGCATTTGACCGGTCACAGATCAAAAAGGATGGTAAAACTCACGAAATCTTCACCGTGAACGAAGCACACAGGTTACGAAGCTATCAAAACGTGTTATCATTGGAGGCGCGACTAAGCTCTGTACCCCTATCCTGAGCCAAAGGAGGATGCAATGTCAAACGTAGCTACTCTGAATGCCGATGATTTTGATGCGACGGTACTCAAAAGCGACAAGCCCTATCTTGTGGACTTTTGGGCCAGCTGGTGCGGGCCCTGCCGGGTTGTGGCGCCTATCGTCGAACAGATTGCCACCGAATATGCCGATAAGCTCAACTGTGGCAAGTTGGATATTGATGCCAACCCGGCCGTTGCCGGTGCTTATCGTGTGATGTCGATACCTACGCTTATCCTGTTTAAAGGCGGTGAGCCGGTGGCGCAGTCCATCGGAGCTGTTCCCAAAGAAGAACTGCTCAGCCGCATTGAGGCCTATCTTTAGGAGACAATCATGTGTACAAATGGTGTGAACGCCGGCCAGCTCAAGGCGGCTATCGAGCAGATTGACGAGGCGGTGGCGTTGACCCGGCGCTGGACGCATCGGAGTTACCACAGCGCAGAAGACGGTCAACTCGAAAAAAGCGCGACGACGCTGCAAAAAGCCCAGGGGCTTTTGGACGACGTGCGGGCACTGTTAGACGAGGCCGCAGAACTTGTGGAGCGCGAGAGCGCCCAGGTTGGCGACGTGCGGGTCAGTTTGGTATAGAACATCTATGAGCGAACTCGTCCGTTTCTCGGTGGCCATGCCCGATGAACTCCTGATGCAGTTTGATAATCTTGTAGCGCGTCGCGGCCTTGCCAAAAACCGCTCTGAGGTCATCCGCGATCTGGTGCGCGAGGCGCTGGTCGACGAAGAATGGGACGATCCCGATGCCGAGATCGTGGGAACCCTGACGATAGTCTTTGCCCACCACGCCACAGATTTGCAATCCAAGCTGGATTCTATCCAGCATGCCCACCATGAGAAGATTATCTCGGCCATGCACGTCCATCTTGATGCTCACAACTGTTTGGAAGTGATAGTGTTGCGGGGCAAAAGCGCCGACGTACGCGACATCACTGAGTCTATCTTGGGTGTCAAGGGGGTCAAGCACGGCCGTCTGACTGCTACGACGACCGGCGCGTTTTTGTGATGTATATCGTGGCGGCGAGGGGACGAGACACCGCGATGAAGGGACGAGACACCGCGACGAAGGGACGAGACACCGCGGCGAAGCAGGGGAGCGCCTGATAGCTAACTTAATGATATATTAGCTTTTTTAGTTTGACAGGGATACACTTGTGGACACAACACGCGACATCCAGGTGCAAGGCATAGTCCAGGGCGTGGGCTTTAGGCCGTTTATTTATCGGTTAGCTCAGCGTTTTGGCCTGAGTGGCTGGGTGTATAACGCCAGTGATGGCGTACATATTCGCGTAAGTGGCCCCGGTGCTCGCGTCGAGGCTTTTATCAACGCTCTTCAAAGCGAGCATCCGCCGGCCGCACTTATCACGAGCCTGGATGTTTTTGATGGGGAGAGGAGCACGGGCGGACCGGCGGACAAGCATGCGATCGGGCACACCAAAGGGTCAACGACCGAGTGCGCAGCCGAGCACGCAAAAGAGCCTTTTGTCATCCTCCCTTCGCGCTATCAAGAGCAGACTCATACGTTGGTATCGGGCGATCTGGCCTGTTGCGAAGCGTGCCAGCGCGAGTTGTTCGATGCGCACAACCGCCGCTTTCACTATCCGTTCATCAACTGTACGAACTGTGGTCCGCGGTTTACGATTATCCAAGGGCTGCCCTACGACCGTGTCAACACCTCGATGAGCGACTTTGAGCTGTGTGAGCAGTGCGCTGCCGAATACGCTGATCCGCTCGACCGCCGCTTCCATGCTCAGCCGGACGCTTGTTTTGACTGCGGACCGGTGTTGGAATACTGGCACCCCCAGACCGATACTCGTATGCGGGGCAGCGACCGTGCACAAAGCGACGCTATCATCGCCGCCGCCGCTGCCGCGTTGCGCGCGGGGCAGATTGTTGCGCTCAAAGGTGTGGGAGGATACCACCTGGCCTGCGATGCTCTTGATAGTTCGGCCGTGCGTCGTCTGCGCCTGGCGAAACATCGGGGCCGCAAACCGCTCGCGTGTATGGTGCGCGACCTGGATACGGCCCGGCGCTCCTGCGAGATAAGCGAGGCCGAGGCGCGCCTGCTGAGCGGCCCCGAGGCACCCATAATATTGCTCAAGCCGCGCTCCCTTGCCTCCCTCGCGCAAAATGATGAGGGTAGTGTCTCCCGCGAGGTAGCGTGTGGTGTTAGCGAACTGGGCATCATGCTGCCCTCGACTCCGCTGCATCATCTGCTGTTTGCGCATATCGACCACCCGCTGGTTATGACATCGGCCAACATCAGCGAGGAACCGATCATAGCCTCGGACCTTTTGGCCAAACAGGAACTGGCCCAAGTGGCCGATGTCTTCATTGGCAATAACCGACCGATCATATCCGCCTATGACGATAGTGTACTCAGGGTGCTGCCGGGCCAGGATACGCCGCAGTTCATCCGGCGCGCTCGTGGTTATGCGCCCCGGCCGCTTGCGCTTTCCGTTTCGCTTGCGCCCGGGCAAGCCGTGCTGGCTTTAGGTGCAGAACAGAAAAGTACCTTTTGCCTCAGTCAGGGTTCCCAGGCCTTCGTTTCTCAACACCTTGGTGACTTAGAAAATGCTAATTCGTTTAGCAATTTTAAGCGGACCATCGAGTTATATCAGACACTGTTTGCGACTGAACCCAGCCATGTGGCCTGCGACCTGCATCCGGGCTATTTCTCCACCCAGCTGGCACAGGAGCGTGCGGCCGCAGAGGGCTTGTCACTCTACGAAATCCAGCACCATCACGCTCACATAGCCGCCGTATTGGGAGAAGCAGGCGCTTCTGTGGACCAAGAGGTCATCGGTTTGGCGTTTGACGGCACCGGCTGGGGCCCGGACGAAACGGTCTGGGGCGGCGAGGTGCTCATCAGCAGTCTGTGTGCCTATCGGCGCTTTGCCCGGTTGGCGCACCTGCCGCTGGTGGGCGGCACGGCTGCGATCAAGCACCCCGCGCGTTTGGCCTGGGCTGTCTTGTGTCAGCTGGGGCTGGAACAACACGCCGGCGCTGCCGGTTTGCGCAATGCGTTGGTCTTTGCAGACCGGCAGCTGATAGCACAGATGATCGACAACACGGTGAATACCCCACCGGCATCGTCGGTAGGGCGGCTGTTCGACGTGATAAGCGCGCTGTGCGGTATCTGCACCGAGGCCAGCTACGACGGCGAGGCGGCCATGCTCTTAGAGGCAGCCGCCGAGGCAGCGGGGGAGGCAGCAATGGAGGAGGAGCCCGAGGCGGCAGGGGAGAAGGCTGCGACCGTGGAGGAGAAATCCGCGACCGCAAGAGAGAAGGCTGCGATCGTGGAGGAGAGGCCCGGTCCGCGAGCCAGCGCTTATCGCTTTGACCTCGTCCCAATAGCAAAAAGCGCTCATGAAGCCGACTTCGCCATTGACTACGCTTCGCTGCTTCGCTCAGTGCTTGCGGATCTGGCCGGCGGCCGCTCCGTGGCACACATCGCCAAAGGCTTTCATGATGCGCTGTTGGCCGTCAGTGTTAAGGTCTGCGAGTTGGCCCGCTCGCACACAGGCTTTGACACGGTAGCCCTCAGCGGCGGTGTATTTGCCAATCGTTATCTATCCGAGCGTCTGCCGGTCTTGCTTGAGCATAGCGGCTTTGCGGTGCTGACCCACAAGCAATTGCCGTCCAACGACGGCTGCATCGCCTATGGCCAAGCCGCCTGTGTTGCCGCCCAACTACACATGCCAGTGTGATGGCTGCTATGCCAGCGTAAAGGCTGCTCATCTGGTTCGTCTTCCTGCCTCATTGGCCAGGCTCATGGCTTCGCACCTGTGCAGTGCCTCTGGCACTACTGCGACTGCAAATACTGAAACGACCATCTATCTAAGCTGCCTGCCTCATAGGTCAGGCTCATGGCTTCGCACCCGCAGTGCCAGCTCAGCGCTGCAGCTGCGGAACTCGGGCAGCACGTACTTTGGCACACGTAAGATAAAAGCATTCATCTGTCTTGCCATAAAACAAAATAAATTGACCGTTCCTTTCGCCTGTGCCAAAGTAAGTGCTGCCCTCAAGCAGTCCTCGCTTGCGCAGCGCTTCTCTGGCACTGCTGCTCCGCAAATATCGCCTGACCCATGAGGCAGGCAGTCGGCCACCCTGTTGCAGCCACCCTGTTGCCGCCCACATCGGAGCGAGTTTATGCTACCATTAGGACTGTTCGAAATACTGAGAGTCTGAAATAGCACATAAAAACAAGATTGGAGAGGGAAGATATGACATCGAGAATTACGCTGTGGGGGGGGGGCATCACCGTCTAGTGCCGCTGTAGCCTCTTATCCTCAAAACCCAGAGTTTGACCACGTTGCCGCTGTTCATTCTGAACAAGCGGTCTTTTTATGCTCTGGGGAGAAAAGCGACCGTAGTGGCTTTACGCTTGTAGAGCTGATCGTCGTCATCGTTATTCTCGGAATCTTGGCAGCTATTGCTATCCCGGCGCTGACGGGCTATATCGATAAGGCAAAGTATACAGAAATAGCGCAGCAGGTCAGAATGCAAAAGATGACCTTTCAAGTCATTGATAACCGACGTAGTCTCAAAGACCGGCGCAGTTGTTCCGCTCTCAAGACATAAGGGGGCTGTCCCCCTTATGTCTTTTATGCTTCATGCGCGTACGTTTTTGCGCGTCTTCCCCATTCTTAATATAAAAAACTTGAATTTTTTTATTTTAGCGGATACAATATAGCAAGTTACGATCAAAAAAATGGAGAGGTTGCATATTAAGATGGCGTACGAATCCCTGGCAAGGTTCTTTAGCAAGAATCACTCGGACAATCGCTATGTTGCTCTTGATAACGAAGCGCACAGGCGTCTTACAGGTGATTCAGCGTTTAGAACAGGAATCATGTTAGAGCACGGCGAACTGTTCTTTACGGTGCCCTCTGACCTTACTGTTCTCACGGAACGCATTTTGCGTATTGAGCGTAAGGTTTCGCATCTGTGGCGAGACTTGCCCACTATTGCCCAACGTTCCTATATCTTTGGTCTTGCCATGAACGAAATCGTCAGTACTAACGAGATGGAGGGCGTACACAGTACGAGAAAGCAGATAGAAGACGCGCTCAAAAGCGTTGCTGCTCAGGAGCCTTCGCGTGAATACCGGAGGTTCAGAGAATTCGCGTCTCTTTATATGGGGCTGACTGAGCAGGATTTGAAGTTTCCTCAAACGCCTAAGGATATTCGTGCCATCTATGACAAAGTAGCTGCCGGCGAGCTCGAAAAAGCTGTCCGGCCAGATGGGGAATTATTCAGGAAAGGCGGGGTAGATGTTGTTTCTGCAGGGCAAAGGATTTTGCACCGGGGTGTTGTGCCCGAATTTGCGATACAGAACATGCTTGCTGCCATGATTGCCATGGTCGCTGGCGACAGTATCCCGCCGCTTTTCAGTGCCCTGCTTTCGCATTTTGTTTTTGAATACGTGCATCCGTTTTATGACGGAAACGGCCGGACAGGGCGCTACCTGCTCGCGTTATATTTAACGCGGCCTTTGTCGTTGCCTACGGTGTTTTCGCTCTCTCACACCATTGCGGACAATAAGCGTTCTTATTACCGGGCCTTTGCCGAACTTGAGGAGCCGACCAATCGCTCCGAAGCGACCATTCCACTTATCAGGATGATGAAGCTCTTGAACCAAGCTCAAGATTATGTTCTTGATGACCTAGAGACAAAGTTCGCCGTGATGCACTATTCAGAGTCGGTCGTATCGTCGATAGAAGGGCTGTCGGACGGCGCTCGTTCCATTTTGAAAATAATCGCACATATCGAACTTTTTACCACGTTTGAAAGCGAGTCTATACACACAATAGCTCATTATGCACAACTGAGTAGTATAACCGCCAGGAAATACACGAAAGAGCTCGAAGCGGCGGGGTATGTCAAGAGTGCGTCGAGACGACCGTTGATGTTATCTCTGTCGGATGAGGCGCGGGCTCGCATAGGGATACCGATGAGCTCGGGATGAACGCTGCTGCTATTGCAGTTTCCCTCACGTTTCGTGTTGCAAATCAAACAGTGGAATCCAACGGCCGGTGTGTAAAACTACCTAACTGGCCGCGCAGTGCGCTGCGTGCCTGAGCTGACGAAGTTGTGCTACCATTAGTCTTGTCAGAAGCACAATACGTCTGTTGGAAGCACTACAACTAAGATTGGAGAGGGAAGTATGTTGAGAATGAAGTCGAAAATTACGCCACGGGGGGGGGGGCATCACCGTCTAGTTCTGTAGCGCCTCATCCTCACAATTCGGAGTTTAACCACGCCGCCGCCGCTGTTCAGCCTGAACAAGCGGTCTTTTTATGCTCTGGAGAGAAAAGCGACCGTAGTGGCTTTACGCTCGTTGAACTGATCGTTGTCATCGTGATCTTAGGTATTCTTGCCGCCATTGCCATACCGGCGCTTACCGGCTACATAAGCAAGGCCGAGGACA
>JAITDU010000054.1 GCA_031282405.1 Coriobacteriales bacterium
TTTTCCTGCCCGTCCAGGCACACCATATTGGGATTTTGGAATCTTGTGGCTTGTTCAGGCTGGATCAGGGAAGAATTATTCGTGAGACCTCACTACAATTCGACTCAGAATATCAGAAGTAAAGCACCACCAATGAGCAGTTGGTTGCGATACGATGCGCGCAGGCGCATCAGCTGTGCGTCGCGGCTGTGCTCGGCCGGCAGACTAACGCCGAACAGTTCGGTGCGTCGCGTGTAATAGGGCACAAAGGCAAAGCAGAGTATCAAAAGCAGATCAATGGTGAGGAGCATAGCGAGCAGCATGAGTCTATCCTTTCTGGCCGAGGTCAGGGGAGACAGTAGGTGCGTGGGTTTCGACTGCGGGTACAGGCGAGGCAGCCGGGATAGTCGAAGCGGGCGTGGCGGTGAGAGCAAAAGCGGTAGAAGCGGCAGCAGTGCCAGACGGGGCAAAGACGCGAGATGCGGCAATGGCGTTATTAACCGACGCTTGAAACAATTCCTCGCCGATACCCTGACTGCGCGCTTCGATAAATAGACGGGCAAGTGTGGCTTCAAGCTGTACAAGATAGCTGGTCGTATAGGTGGGCGGTGCCACAACCCGTACACCTTTGCGCCCGTAGACACCCAGGTAACCTTCGTCTTCCAGCACCTTATAAGCTTTGTTTACCGTATGCAGATTAATGCCCAAATCGACCGCAAGGCGTCGCACCGAAGGAAGGCGGTCGCCCTCTACAAGTTCTCCGCGCACAAGTGCGTCAACAATCTGATTACGCAGTTGCAGATAGATGGGGATATCGCTGGACGGTTCTATTGCAAGAAACATAGGTGACTCCTTTTTTGTTATAGCTATAGTATAACAAATAGAACAGTCTGTCAAGGAGTTTTGTATTGACGCACGATTACACGTTGTGCTGATGTGCCTTAGCTTCGCGCTGCGCTGCTGGCTTTGGCAACACGACAAGGGATACGGCGGTGCAAGGGGGTACCCAGCTCGTCACGATGGCTCGTTTTGCTGAGGTAATTCGCGTTCACGCCGCGCTGCACACCGTCATATATGAGCCCAAAACCGTGTTGCAGATACAGGCACCCGGGCCGTGCGCGTAAAGACACCTCCACCTCAACTTCGACAGCGCTCGCCTCGGTGGCAATCTCTATCTTCTCCCCATCCTCAATGTCAAGTTGAGCGGCATCTGTGGGACTCATAAGGACGACGCCCCAGCGAAGGTCCTCGTTCCACACGGGGTTTCGCTGCAGGGTGTTAGCGTTGACGGGCGCATGCAATCCTAAGTGCAGTATAAAGGGGTATTCATCGGGCAACACAAGTGCGGCCGACTCAGAGGCGGGCTCAACGGCATGCACGCGCTGGACCAACTCTTCGATGTAGACGTGGATGCGCTTATCCGGATGTGCGATGAGGTCGAACTGATCGCCGGCGAGCCTGCTTAAAACGAAGCCATGGGGGTTGTCCAGAACTGCCCGCATGAGCACGTCGTAGCGGTCGGACTCGTTCCAAAGATGCCCGGCAGTGCGTGTTCCTTCGATGATACTCGGCGAGGCGTTTCGCACAAGCAGGTACATCGCCGCCAGGTTGAAGGAGCCGAGTGCCCTGCCGAGTGTCGCAGCAACAACAAAGGGCAACACCGCCGCGTGCTCAGGATGCTCACGCACGTGTGCGTTCAAAGCACAGTCAAAGGTGTCATAACTCCCAGATGCCGCGGCTTCGTGCAACGCACGTGGAAGGTCCGGCACGAGCCCCATGCGCTCGGCCATCTCAAAGTAAATCTGACAGGTTTCATGCGCCTCGTCAGAAAGCGGCTCCAAAATAGGCGGGCGCAGGTGGAAATAAAGATCGGGATGAGAGAAGGTAAAGGTGTTGAAGTCATAAGACTCGATATAGGCACGTGCCGGAAGCACGTATTTACAACACCGCGCCGTTTCGTCGAATACGGAGTTTATTGACACACTCAACTCAAGCGCCGAAAGCGCCGCTTCATAGGATTTTGAGTCGGGATAAGAACGGGCGGGGTTACAACCGCCGATGAAAGTGGCACGGATACGCTCGGGAGTATCGCTCAGTACCTCTTCGGGATAGATGGCCGGAGGCAGCATCCCGCATATAGTGAACATGCCATTTATGGCCGAGCGCAACGTTGCAGGATCACGCTCGTCGGTGTGCGGTTTAGATCTGAGAGCGGCACCAAAACATGCCGCGCCCTCTACACACAGACGACCGATCACAGCTTGCAACAGATAGAGCATATAGAGGTTGATGGTGGAGTTGCGGTTCATAAACAACCCGAGGTCTTTACGAAAGGCCGATTTTGTTGTTGCAAGAATGTGGGTTGCCTCAAAAACCTTCTCTTCGTCAAGCCCACAGGCGCAGACGGCATCTTGCCAGGCAAAGCCCTCAAAGAGCGGCCTGACACGTTCCCAACCTTCTACATGTTCAGCAAGGTAACCCTCATTGAGCCAGCCTTGTTCGATAACCAATGCGAGCATTGCCTTTAACAAAAGCGAATCGGTGCCGGGAATAAGCGGCAGATGAATGTCTGCTATCTCCGCCGTCTCGCTCAGGCGCGGGTCGATGACGATGAGTGTGCGCCTGGGGTCTTTGGCAACACGCCTGAGTTCAACAGGGGCGCGCGGTATCTGGTGGCTCGTCATACCGTTCCATCCCCAGACGACCATCGTTTCGGCGTGCTCAATATCAGGCTCGGTACCCAGCCCCTGCTGCCCAAAGAGGCGTCCTTCTACCCACCAGAGGTTAGAGAACTCCTGCAGGCCGGAGCTGTAATGGTAGCCCACACCTAAAAGCCGGTTCAGCGTCGCGCCGTACGGTCCCTCGAACATGCCTCCCATAGAGCCGCCACCCATATAGGCAAAGGCCTTCGGGCCATACTCCTCGCGAATCTTAAGTGCTTTTTCGGCGATTTCGTCGAGCGCCTCATCCCAGCTTACGCGAATGTGGCTTGGGTAAGGGCTCGAAGTGTGACCAGAGAAACTTGTCCCGTCCACCTTCTTAAGCGGATAGGAGATACGATCAGCATTGTGGACATAGTATGCCATACGCAGCCCCTTGCGGCACATATAGCCCCTGCTGCGCGGATTCGACTTATCGGGTCTCACCTTGATGATGCGGTTTTCCTCCACGGTATACAGTGCTCCACAGTTGATTTGGCAGAGCTGACAGGCTCCTGCCTTCTCCACACGCTCAACACTCTCCACACATTCAATGCTTTTTTTGCTCACCATGCACGCCGTGCCGGCATCGCCTCCAAGAGATCGTCCGCCAACCTCTAAAGAGTTAGGCCACGACCCCCCCCCCTTCCGCAAACTCGACCTTTCATGACTGCTCCTTCCGCTTGGTCCCGATGACGTGACCAATGTGACATTTTAGCCCTACAAAGCATATATTAGCATAGGCTCGCCCAGTAACGCACGACAGAATTGGTAGCACCGCAGCACACAGAACTGGCTGCCACATCCGGCTAACCTATCCAGAGCGCAAGGCGATGAGCACCGGCTAGCTCGCCCAGAGCACAAAGCAACGAACATGATATAATTTTGTTACCATGAATAATGACCTGACGGTAGTCATACAGGCGGGCGGTGAATCCAAGCGCATGGGCAAACCCAAGGCGTTGGTCACCTTTTGCGGCGTGCCGCTGGTGTGCCGCGGACTCAAACGCCTGGGGAGTATTGCTGATCAACTGATTGTTACCTCCAATGACCGAGCCAGTTTGGATTTTCTCTGTCCTGATGTGACGATGGATAAGCTGGAGTTGCACAGCGACATAGTGGACAGCCGTGGCGCGCTCACGGGCATTCACACGGCCTTGCACTATGCCAAACATCCCTATGTGGCTATCATAGCCTGCGACATGATATTTCCCTCGGCCCCGCTGCTTTTGGCTGAGAAGAACGCTCTGGCGACCAGTGGGGCGGATGTTGCCGTACCCAAGACCCATCATGGGTATGAGCCCTTTCACGCTGTCTATCGACGCGAAAGCTGCCTACCGTTGGTACTCCGGGCCCTTGACCTTGGCGAGACGCGCGCTACAAGTTGGTTTAGTCAAGCTAAAATACTGGAATTCTCGCCAGAGATGGTCTCTGAGAGCGATCCGCGTGGGGGGTCTTTCGTTAATGTTAATACCCCGGAAGAGTTAGAGCGAATCGAGAAACGAGTCATGAGGGGCGAGATGACCAAGCGGGGCGATGAGCCTTTGTCAGTACCGTCCAGCGATAAACAGAGCTTTGCCTGCGGTTATATACGACCCTGAGGATCAGTTTGCCCTACACAAACCAGAACGGAGTGGTACGGAATGCGCTTTGAAGTGATAGACCACCCCTTGGTGGCCCATAAGCTAAGACTGCTACGCTCGGTGGATACTCCCACGGAGGTGTTCAGGGTCGTTACGAACGAGTTGGTTGCGTTGTTGGCCTATGAGGCTACGCGCAATGTCAAGACCGAGATTGTTGAGGTCACTACTCCGATAGCACAGGCGACGGGCATCCACCTCTCGCGTAGTCCTCGCCCCATCATCGTGCCTATCCTGCGGGCCGGTCTGGGAATGTTGGACGGGATGATCCACTCCATGCCCACAGCCGAGGTCGGCTTTTTGGGAATACGACGCGATGAACAGACATTGGAGCCGATTACCTATGCCAATCGATTGCCTGATGACCTCAAAGGCCGCCAGTGTTATATCATCGACCCAATGCTGGCCACCGGTGGTACACTCGTCGACACCGTGAACTATCTCTACGTGCGTGGTGCCCGTGACATCACTGCCATCTGCATCCTGGCTGCACCGGAGGGTGTCGCTGCTGTGCAAGCGTCGGCGAAGCACGCCTTTGCCGATGTCAACCTCAGTGTATTCACCGCGGCCTTAGACGAACGCCTGGACGAACGCGGCTTCATCGTTCCTGGGCTGGGAGATGCCGGTGACAGGCTCTATGGCACAGTAGACTAGGTTTTAGGTTTTAGAGAGAGGCCCGCCTCTGACAGGCTCTGCGGCACAGCTGACTAAGCGTCTGCGAGTCGCCAACATCAAAGCCTGCAGGCGTAGGATGGACATCGCGGGCGCAAAGCGCAAAACGAAGCCGTAAACGTATAACGAATACGGCTGACACAAAGCGAGTCTCACGGCCTGGAGGTTGAGTATCGCGGGCCGGAGGATACGTACTACAGCACAAAACGAATACAGTCGGCACAGAATGGATACTAAAGGCTGGAGAACTACTGATACGCAAAGGTGGCGGCACTACAGCAGACCGCCCCGCAGGATTTGGAGGAGTTATGGCTGATAAAGGACTGTTCAACTGGAAACTGTACAAAGACGGCAAAACACTTGGTGACACAGACGTTGTCAGTCCGGACGAGCGACTGACTTGGCTGAGAACCACCGGCATTGGCCTGCAACACATTGTGGCCATGTTCGGCGCAACGTTCCTGGTGCCCCTCCTCACGGGCTTCTCCCCGGCTACGACCTTGTTCTTCTCGGCAATAGCTACGATACTGTTCTTGCTGATTACAAGAAACCGCGTACCCAGTTATCTGGGGAGCAGCTTCGCTTTCATCGCGCCGATTATCGCGGCCAAGGCCGGTGGCATAGGCGTGGCGGTGTTCGGCATATTCATAACCGGTGTGCTGTTGGCACTGATCGGCCTTTTGGTAACGAGAGTGGGCACACGCTGGATCAACGTGCTGATGCCACCAGTGGTAACGGGCACAATCGTAGCCTTGATCGGTTTTAACCTGGCGCCGGCTGCCTATAACAATTTCATGGTGTCGCCGATAACGGCTACGGTGACCCTGGCATCCATCGTGCTGATTTCGGCGTTGTTTAAGGGGCTTATCGGCCGTCTGTCCATCTTGCTGGGGGTGCTTATCGGCTATGTGTGCGCGGTCACACGCGGCGAGGTGGACTTTAGCGGCGTGAATGACGCGGCCTGGTTTGGACTGCCACAGTTCGTTGCTCCCGAGCCGGTATTTTCGATAGTGCCGATGTTCCTACCCGTGGTGCTGGTATTGATTGCCGAGAATATCGGGCATATCAAATCTGTGGCCGTGATGACCGGTAAGGACCTGGACGGATCTATTGGCTGGGCGCTGTTCTCTGATGGTTTAGGCACGACGCTGGCCGGCCTGGGTGGCGGTTCGGGCACCACGACTTATGCCGAGAATATCGGTGTGATGGCGGCTACAAAGGTTTATTCGACAGCGGCCTACTGGGTCGCCGGAGGTGGAGCGCTGCTGCTCAGCCTTTGCCCCAAGTTCGGAGCGGCCGTGGCCTCGGTGCCCGGTGGGGTCTTAGGCGGTGCTACGGTACTGCTCTACGGCATGATCGGTATGCTGGGCGTGCGCATCTGGGTAGAGAATAAGGTGGACTTCTCCAAATCTATCAACATCACGACAGCGGCCATACCGCTGGTCATCGGTATCGCTGATTTTACGTTGCAATTTGGCAATTCCACGCTGACCGGCATCGCCGTGGGTACGCTGGCGGCACTCCTCGTTTACCATGTGATCAATCTGCTCAACAAAGCCCGAGGTATCGACAATGTAGACCCCTTGATGGCCGCCGAGCTTGAGAGTCCGGCTTTAGATAAACTATCGGAAGAGACACCCCGTAAGATTCAGGAGGAATAGTGCGCGAGGGCACCCCGGCAGTCTCGGTGATAATTCCAGCTTACAACGCTGCTGCCTATATCGAACAATGTCTTAATAGTATATTAGTACAAACACTCTCTGATATCGAGGTGATCGTCGTCGATGACGGTTCCAGCGATGCCACACCGCGCATTCTCGCTGACTACGCCCGCATCGACACGCGTCTGACCACACTCGCTCAAGAACATGGATTCGCGGGCCGCGCTCGCAATCTTGGCATGCAGCAGGCCCGAGGAGAGTATCTGGCCTTTCTCGATGCCGACGACTTTTTCGAACCACAGATGCTGGAACGCATGCTTTTGGCCGCTCGTACCGATGACCTCGACGTAGCACTGTGCCGTGCCGACAGCTACGATGTCAACAACAACACGAGCGCGCCTTTGGACTATGCCATCAAACACCTGGAGCCTGGCGTGGTCTACAGCGCTGACGACCTTACAGATTGGCTGTTTCGTTACAGCATCGGCTGGCCTTGGGACAAACTGTTCCGACGAGAATTCATCGCCGCAACCGGACTGCGCTATCCTCCCCTTAAAACCAGCGAGGACGCGTATTTCGTGTTTATGGCACTCGCGCTGGCCCAGCGCCTGGCACTCGTGGACGCAGTGCTCGTCCACCACCGCGTAGGCAACGTTGCCTCCAATGAGAATTCACGTTTTGCATCCTGGCAAGACGCGCTCACCGCCGAGGAGCTTATCGAAGATGCACTCAAAACCCGTGGACTCTGGAAAAAGTTAGAGCCTGCTTACTTAGCCTGGATACTCGATTTCAACATCTGGAACTTTGAGACACTTACCGGGCCGGCGCAAGAACAGTTCTATGTGGCCATGCGCGAAAAACTGCTTGCCTACGGTAGCGGGTTTCCGCCTAAAGATAGATTATTTTATCCCTACCAGGCCGCCTATCTGCGTATAATTTTGGACAACCCTACACCGACAAAGGCACTGCGCGCCTCGCGTTTGCCGCGTGTTCTGGTGCCGCTGTTTTCTACCCTTAGTAAGCAATAAGTAACAAGGAGTCTGTTTTTTGAGTACGCCGAAATCCCTGAAAGATAAAACTGCCAACGCGACTGTTGCGTCCGTTGCAAATGAGGCGGTAGGTACCGAGGCCCTAACTGCGCTCAGCCTGTCAGCAACAGCTCACAGATCCACTGTCGGTCAGGCTGTCACTGTCGAAACTGTTAACGCTCAGGCTGTCGCCGTTCAGGCTACCTCGCCTAAAGTTTCGATACTCGTGCCCGTCTACAACGTGGAGCGTTATCTCGCGCAGTGCCTGGACTCGCTCGTTGCTCAGACGCTTCAAGATATCGAGATTATCTGTATCAACGATGGATCCAGCGATGGTTCATGCGCAATAATCCAGGACTACGCGGCCAAAGACGGGCGTATTCGCGTCATCGATAAACCCAACGGTGGTTATGGGCAGGCCATGAATTGCGGCTTGGCGGCGGCCAGCGGCACGTACCTCGGCATTGTGGAATCCGATGATTTTATCGATCCAGAGGCCTTTGCCCGCATGTACGCCGCGGCCAACACTCACGATGCTGAAGTGGTCAAGTGTGATTTTTTTCTCACTTGGACCACTCCTCGTACCCGCGAAGTTTACTTCCACGCCATCGAACCCAAGGACGCAGGTCGGCTTGTCGATCCCTATAAGGATTTCCAAATCATACAGCCCCAACCGGCTATCTGGAGCGCTTTGTATCGCCGCAGTTTACTGGAAGAGCACGGTATTCGTTTTTTGGAGACACCTGGGGCGTCATTTCAGGATACTTCGTTCAACTACAAGGTTTACACAGTTGCCAGCAGGGTGTTTTTGCTCCCGCAGGCTTTCATCCACTACCGTCAGGACAACGCCACCTCTTCCATCAACGCTACAACCAAGGTAGACGCGGTGGAAAAGGAATTTGCCGAATACTTCGATTTCCTGGCCGACTATCCACACAAGCAACGGCGCATGCAATTGATTATGCAAGATATCGTCTACAAGACCTATCGTTGGAACGCTTTGCGCATCGATACCACCCATCGCGGTGCCTATGTCGATTTTATGTATGATTACTTTACCGCCCAAGATAAGGCCGGCCTTGTCGAGCGCACCTATTTTGAAGCCAAATTCTATGATGAACTTGGTTTGTTGCTTGCTGATAAGCAAAAATATTTACGCCTCGTCAATTCTCCGATCAATAATTGGCTGTTTAGGCACAATCACACCTATCATCTTGTGCCTGGTGGCCTATGGCATTCTCTGCGCGACGGTGCCTGGTGGCTCAAGCGCAAGCTCAAGGGTATCGAATGAAGGATCAGACGGGTAGATTCAGTCTCGCAGCATTGACCCTTGCAGTGATATTCTCTGCAGCTACCATAGCCGCACAGTGCTTCTCGGATAATTTTCCCTCTATTGTTCAACAGTTCAGTGGAACTACGGCAGTCATCGTGGCACTGCTTTTAGGACTAGTGCTTGCGTTTACTTTTTATTTCATCTTGACCAAAACTTTCAATTTCGTGGACACCAGACTGGCTGAACAGAGTGGCAGGGGGGAGCCAGGCCACACAGAGGCGCACACTCGCACACACCTCCACAAACTTAGTTGGCTGAATCCTCTCGATAGGCTCATGGATCAATACGGCACCCTAGTCTATGCCGCCATCATCCTTATCTGCTGGCTCCCCTGGCTCGTCGTGTTCTTTCCTGGCAATGTCTACTCCGATGGCTTCAGGATGATCTATGACATCAAAAATGAGGCATTTAGCTCCTGGCATCCACTCTTTCCGGCATTGATACTCAGCGCATTGTACGATCTAGGCAATACCATCAACAATAACCTTGGTGTATTCACCATTATCATTGTCGAAGCCGTACTCAACCTCGCTGTCTATACCTATCTGCTAAAAAAGATGGAGCGCATGGGAACATCCCGGCGCTTGTGCCTGGCAGGGGCACTGTTCTTTGGTATCGTACCGCTCTTTGCCACGATTTCCACTACCGTTTGGGCAGACGCCTTCTACCTTCCCTGCTTCATAATCTTTGTCATTAAACTTATCGACTGTCTTTTAGCCGACCCTGCGATAAAAACACGGGATGCGCTGCTGATGGCGCTTGTGGGCGTGCTTTTGTGTTTGCTGAGAAAAGAGGGTATCTACGTCTGTGCGGCAACCCTCATGGTGCTGTTCGTAGTAGTCAAAGCGTGGGAAAAGCTGAAAGTTGTGGGTATACTGGCCATACTCGGGGCTTCATATTTGCTGAGTGCAACACTGGGTCTTACAACTACGGGAGTAGATGACGACAGAGTCTCTTTAGAGATGCTCTCCATACCAATGCAACAGACAGCCCGTTACCTGGCTACCTACCCAGACGATGTCTCGACTGCGGAACAGGAGATAATCAACGGAGTATTCATCTATAGCCCCAATGTGCCCATTGCAGATAAATACAATCCCTGGACCGCTGACGCCATCAAAGGCTTTGGCTTGAGTGTGCCACGCCACGACCTTGAAGACTATTTGGCAATCTGGGTACACATGGGCATACGGCATCCCAATGTATATATCGACTCCGTTTTGGCAAGCACGTATGGGTATTATTCGCCCCTGGGATGGCTAGACCAGTATGGCACAGGCCCTTATGAAATAATCAAGGCGGACTCCTATGGCCCAGGAGTCTATGACGATGTCTTTGATTTTGAGCCGGAGTATGTTGCAGATGAGCATTTACGCTACCTGGCGAGCAGATATGCCTTTTACTGGCGCATCATACCGCCTTTGAGCTGGCTTTCCACGCCGGGGCTTTACGTCTGGATACTGCTATTTCTTTCAGCACTTTTAATTCGCCGACGTAGATTTCCTGCTCTTGTAGCTTTTGTCCCAGCTTTCATGATATTCTTGATTTGTTTGGCAGGGCCAGTGAACGGTTTTATACGTTACGCGGCACCGCTACTTGTCTCGGCTCCATTACTGGCAGCTTTTACGAGGTACTGTCTGCATTCTCAAAATCATCGACTTGCGCGTTCCAAGCCGCCTCAGATCGCTGAATGAGCACTACTCTGTCGCGCCGACGAATAATTACAACAAACAACACGAACAACACGACTGCCGCTGTACTTATCGCCGCGCCAGAGATAAGTCCCGGCGGCAGATAATTCATCTCAATTTCGTTGTTGCCAGCTGGCAGTGCAAGAGCGATGAAGGTGTCTTGGGCGATAAGCGGCTCGACAGCCTGACCGTTTACTTTGATTGTCCAACCCGGGTCATAGACTAAGGTCGTGAACAATATTTCGTCGGACTGCCCGCTTGCCGTAACGTAGCCGTGGACGTAGTCGCCACCGATACTGTCCAGTTCCAGGGGTTTGGCACGCAAGATATCAATGGCGGTACTGAAGCGTTCCCTGTTCAACTTCGCCGCCGTCAACGTAAACTTATCTGCATCAAAATCACCGATATCTCTGATACTGACCACATGTCCGCCGTCTACTTCTGCACCAATGGGAAAGACGCCTGCTCCCCAGACATCCATGAAAGGAGCCTTGATAAGTTCGCCGTCAATAAAAAGTTCAGAAGTGCCACTCCAAGGCAGATCGCCGTCATAACTGATATAACCGAACAGGTAATCGCCCCCTCTGTCATCTGCAGTAACGATGTCTGTAGCTGCAGCAGGGCCGAGTGTCCATGAAATCTCATCACGCGGTTCACTGATGACCATAGGTTGGGATACATGTGTATACGCACTATAGAGTTCATTTGTTGGACTGGTTTCAGTATCACCCAGCAAAGCCGCGAACAGCTGATTTTGAAAGTCAAAGGCAAACGCTGTGGAGCGTCTGTTGCTATCGTCTTTGACAGGCTCCGGTTCCTCATTGGTGGGATAAGTTGCGTCGGGCTGGGTAGCAGAATAGTCATTGTCGATGTCTATTAATGCAAGCGCCTCTTTGGATGCCAGGAAGCCCAGAGGGAGCGCATAGGGGTTCTCAAACACAAAGGTGTCCTGCCATGCAGAGTCGATGCTGGTAGAGACATAGCCAAAAGGCTGCTTTTCGCTTAAAACGTAGCGTAATGCCAACAACGAATCGGACGTTAGCAGCGGCATGTTGTAACTGTTGATAGCACTGACACCATACGTATAGCCGCAGTTTTTCAGGAATGTCTGCACGCTACTATCGTAGAGCGAATCGTACTGCATGATTCCCTTATAATCAAGCGCCAGACTCTCATTGCGCGCACCATGGCTGCCCATGAGATGAAAGGTCTTTTCTAGGCGATAGGCATCCGCAGTATCCGTGTCCATAGCCTCAATGCGTGCTATGGTTTCGTGCCCGGCACGATAATAATCGCCTGTAGTATTATAGGTGTCAGCATTGCGCGTGCTGACTATCTGGTACCAACTCAAATAGGCCTCGGCAGAGACGGTGCAGATAAGAAACAGGCACAGCACAGCGCGGACAACGGCAGATCGCGCTCTGCCCAGCAATCCCAACAACAGAGCAAGCAGCAGGCAGACGACTATCGTTGCGAAAAGATAGGGCTTAGCAAGTATATGTCCATCCAAGTAGATGGCTAAAGTGGCTAGAACAGTAACTATCGCAACAGCAACGAAGCGACCCTTTTTTCCCAGACCAGAATCAGCAGCTTCAAAGGAACGGGCAGCACAAAACACTACCAAAGCAGAAACCAGAAAGGCAAAGCGACAGTAAAATGAGTTGCCGTCCCTGAAACCCAGCCAGATACGGTCGCCCATCACAAGCCAGGTGCTGGCCAACATAATACCGAGAATGATTGCAACAGCTGCCTTTTCTCGCGTCGGCACCCATTCATTAAAAAAGAGCCAGAACAGTCCCAGTGTAGCCAGCATGCCGGTATAGATCTGTGGCAGATACCCCCCTTCCTGTACTCCCAAAAACAGCGCCCTGAACACATCGGGTAACTCGTAACGCACACCCAGATTAAAGAATCCGGAGGGCACAACACCCCTTCCTCCATTGATCTGCAAAGCCACCGGTGCCAGGATGACCATACTCATCAGAACCGTAAGTGTAAAAACTACCGAAAAGCGGCCCGGATTGATCAGAAGTCCCAGACGCAAACGCCCAGGGCCGGTCAGATTACCAGCACGCGCCTCTGGCACAGCCAGAAAACTCTCAAGGATATAGAACAACACAGAAAAAAGGCAGAGCATATACCCGTTGTAGTAATTGATTAAGATAACCGCCAGCAACGACAGGCTGAACAACAGTACCTTTCCCTGACGAACCAGGCAATAGACACCATAGAGTACGAGTGGCAGCAGCACCACCGCATCCATCCACATGGGATTGGCCGATTGATAGGTCATGAACGACATCAAGGCATAACCTATACTCAGTGCTAACGAAATACCCGGATGCACACGGAATCTATGGCGCACATAAAACAGCGCGGTTAAACCAGCCAGGCCAAACTTGAGCACAATCATAAAGGTGATGAAATCAACAGGATTGCTCCCAAAGAACGGCTTGAGGAGGTTAAGGGGACTTACTAATATACTAGCCCAACTTGCCAGCATATTACCACCTAAGGACTTAGAGAAGCTGTAAAACAGCGAATCAGTGCCGGCAAGACAGTTTGTCAGCCATTCATAGTTGTTGATGTAGCTTATCTCCAGATCCCATACTACAAGATCCTTGTCTCCAAATGGATACAGTCCCAACTCATAAAAGGAGAACAGCAAGATAGTGATGGGGATAACAAATACCAACGCATAGCATAAGAAAGCCAGCGGCCTACCTGTGATGACACTACGTCCAGTTGCGTCAGGGTTCGTCGATTTCATGGACATATACTAGCACAGGAACGCGCTTTGTTGGGCTAGCGGACTCACCGTCATGTGGGCTGACGGCCCGTAGTTCCCAGCGATTGCCTGGGTTGGCGATTGCAACAGCCGCTTGAATAGACTCATAAATCCACCGTCACCATCAAACACACCGGAAAGTAGCCAGCACTTCCCAGACAGTCGCCACACAGCTACAAGAAGTCATAGGGTATCGTACGCTGGCGCAGGAGATGCCAGTTGGCAAAGTCGCGCGCATCGCCGGTAACCAAATAATCGCCGGTTGAGACCTCTGTGCCGGTGGGGCTGTACCAAAAATGAAACGGCCTGGTTATCTGTACGTCAGGCGCTACTTCAAAAAACGTTGGTCCATAGCCAGCGGTGCTCAGACCAATGTCGGCCAACAATGTGGCCCGCAGGCTGGCCGACGTTACTGGAGCATCGTTTGTCACAAGAGCGCTGCCGTAACTACCAGCTGGTTTAACGAACAGGGCGGGCAATAGCGGCCCGTCGCCAATCCTGCCTTGGAAGCCGTGGTCGGCAGTTACCACTATCGTAGCATTGTCATAAAGTCCCAACTGTTTAAGCTGATCTAGGTATTCGAATGTTATGGTCCAAGCACCACGGGTCTGCAACAACTGGGAGGATTGATCCGGTTCAACAACCCGCATATCCTTGTCCCAAACAAAAGCAGGATGAGCACCACGCAGGTGATAGAACTTGAAGCGTGGGCGTTCTCCGACCGCCTTCAGTCGTTGCTCCTTAAGCCCGTGCCAAAATCGGGGATCATCATCGCCAAACTCGCGACCACCGGGCGAAAAATAGCTCACCCCATGTGAAAGTTCCTCTGTAGCCACCCAAAATCTCGGCTTAAACACCTGCGGCATAAAGCGATAAAGCGACAGCTTCATCAACTTGGGCAACACACTGCTTATATCTGTCTCGTGTTTATGTAACTCTACGTTACTGACCGTATCACCAAAGACATCAGCCGAAACAAACGCGCTGTTACGCAACGTATAGAGATCGTTCTGAAAGCCCGCCTCTGTCAAATCAGACAAAAACGTCTCCTCGCGCCAGGCCGTGGCCATGTACTCTTTTGGTGGCTCAGAAGGGTCGAGTTCCTTGCCGGTGAGAATATTCACCACCGAGGGAAAAGTGCGATTATAAAGCGTCATGGAGTTCGTAAAACGGGTAAAACCATCCATCTTGTCGGCAAAAAAATCCGGATCATCAGCCATAACCTCATCAACATAGCGGGAATCACAACGATCCAGGAGTATCACGATGACATTCTTACCGGCGCTGACCTCATAAAGACCTTTTTCGGAGAGGGTGTAGATATCGCCCTTCGTCTGAGAAAGTACACCCGATGTGGCAAACAACGTAACCAGCGACAGCGCCTGCACAACAATAATCAACGCGGGAAGGAACACAAGGGCACCGCGCCAGACTATTTTCTTGCGGCTCAGCTTAAGCAGCACAAAGGGTAAGGCGATAAGCGCCAGGCAGATAAGCGTGTTGGCAATCATCCAGGTAGTGTCCTTGCCCCAATCGACAGCATCGCCGGTAAGTTCTCCCAGATCAAAATTGAGGAAGTTGCCCTGGATATATACCATAAGCAGAATGCCAAGAAAGAGAGCGGCAGCCCCGTCAAATACCTTGCCGCGGAGCGGCAACAGCACAAGAGTCAAAACCGCCCAAAGGACCAACCCCAACACTATGACCGGCAGCAGCACGTCGGCGATGGGGTAGGGAAAATCCGCGCTATTGGCAATAAAGATATCGAATATGCCAAATATCACACACGTAAAGACAATACCAGCGGCCAACAATGAGGCAAAGGCCAGGCGGCTACGCAATGGTGATGCTCCCCCCCGTGCGCCTTTCTTGGCCTGCAGCTTCTGTTGGTCACGATAGGTTTGCGCCGCTTGCTCGCGCTCAGCAGGCGTACGCGGTGGCACAACATGGGCCAGTTTGACCATTCCTTGAGAGCCACTGGTTGGTGCATAAATGGCTGCGCCGTTCTGCTCTTCTGAGGAGGTATCCGGCTTTTCGTGGGTGGATTTCTCTCCAGAGGTTTTTGCGCTGAAGAGCTCCCCTCCCCGTCTTTTAACGCGTGCGCGTACCATTATGGCAGACAGTCGTGCCCGCAGTGTAAGCAGAAACATCTGTAGCTTGCCAAAGAACACACCCAAAGCCACACTCAGCGTTATAACCAGGGCGGCAGCTATCTGAATCAGATAGCTCGTAGTGGCCGGGTCAATGTAAGCCAGAGCCAAAGAGGGGAAGCCCACAAACAGAACGACCGCAAAATAGAGTGTGGACAAGAGAAGCCGAACAGCGATGCGCCCTTTGGAAAAACGCTGCACGACTACTACGCCTGACGTATCTGACGGTGCAACGCTGACCGTGGCACGTTTGACTTTATGGCATATGGCTTTACGATACAGAGTTTTATTGCGCATAGTCTGACTCCTGAAGGGTGCCCGGACTCAAGGACCGCTCTCGTCTTTGGGCGGCCAGTGCCAGAGACGAAAGGATGTACTCACCGGCTGCCTGGTCGGCCCAGCCACGGTTGAACATCGTCTGCTCATAGGCAAGTTCAATACGTTTGCTGTAGTCCTCCGGTGATGCCAACAGCGCAGCAACTACCGCGCCGATACGGTCCAATTCTTTGATATCTAAGGCTACGCCGAGCTTGTCACGCAAAGAAAGCTCTATAGGGATGGCTTCGATGCGCTGCCAATTGGGATTTATCACTTTCATCGGCGTATTGATAAAGATCGTCGGTTTAAATGTGCTGAAGCTGAATTCCAGGGCTACCGTCGACCAGTCGGTTATGAGAATATCGGCATGGTAGACGGTGCGGTTGTCAGAAAAGTCCACATCAAGACGCAAGCAACCGGCCGGGTTGGTTATAGGCATAGGCAGTGTTACAGAGGCAGGCGGCGTTACAGAGGCAGCGTCAGAGGGCACTGGTGCAGCGGTGTCGGACTCCTGGCGTTTCTCCCCTGCCTTGTGCCCTACTCTCTCTCTCAGCTTTTCTGCCCTCTCTTGCAGCGCCCGCATCTTTTGTGGGAAGCGTTTGACAAACTCCGGATGCGGGCGCACGATGACCTCGTAGCCCTGGGTCAGGAGCGGTTCGACCGTCTGCTCAAAACATGATTCCAGAATGTTATCCATCTGCCAGGAAGGGGCGATCATCACGACAGGAGGGTCGTTAGCCTCAACGAGCTCGTGTTGCACCCGTTGGACCATGCGATCAAAAAGACCGAAGCCCGCTTTGACAAGGCGTTTTTCCGGCAGTCCATAGGCATCTTCCAGCTGGCGTGTCTCCTTGATATGATTGGGGCCGTAGCATAGTATGGTGTCAAAATGATCCAACGCGCCCTCGCGAAACACCATATGAAAACTGCTCATACCGTGATCCAGGTAGACATACTCCGCGTCCTTGCGCACGAGTGAACGTTTGATGTGGTAGGTTTCCAGATCGGGCGTGGTCATGATTACCATCGTGGCGTCAAGCTTCATCATAAAGGGGATAATAGCCTTAGGTCCAACGTAGTAGGACTTCAGACGCGACTCGCCTTGCGATTTATCGCCCAGTCCGCCCTGTGCCTCGCCGTGCGGCCGGCTTCGCGGCATGTGCTGTACCTCGCCCTGCAGCTTGTTACGTGGCTCATTTTGATTAAAGATGCTGTCGTCGGGGTCGTTTGTAACATAATGCAACGTGAGGTCGGAGTGCTCAAGCAGCCAACTGATAACGGGTTCATAATACTTAAAGAAACCGCCATTTTCAGCATAGAACACCAATTGCTTATCAGGTTGTTGAACAAAGCGTCGAATATCGGCACGCTCGCGGCTTCGCAGACTGCGTTTGCGTTCGCGTTCGGCAGCTTTTTGGGCCGCACTGAGGGGTGGCTTGGCGACCAAGAGGCTGGCGTCAACGAGTTTTTTGGGGTTGTAGATGAGGTTGCAAAGCCACACCACAAGGATTGACAGCAGATTACCGACCGTCCAGTACAGACCCAAGCCGCAGGGCAACACGGCGGCAAAATAAGTCGAAAACGCCACCAGAAAGATAGTCATTCCCCACTTACTCAGGCGGCTGGCTGTCTTTTGCAGGATGTAATATTTGTTCTGATAAAGCGACAGGGCCAAAGCGCTGAGCCCCGAAAGTAGCGGATAGAGCACCGACGGCATATTAAATGTGGGATTATAGGCCATGTTAGCGCCCAAAAACTCCATATTGACAGCCCGTATCTGGGCTACGGCATCGCCGACGGTCGCCAGTGAGGCAAAACCTCCGGGGTCGGCCTGTACAAGTTCCATGACCTTTAATTGGGCAGCAAAGCCAAGTTCCTCAACAGGGATATTTATAAGCGTTGATGCCTGGTGCACAAGAGTCTGGATTGTGACGGGGTCCATATGCAAAAGATGTTGCAACGGATTATAGATGACATTGATGAGCCCCAGGATCAAGGGGATCTGGATGAGCAGCGGGAGCATGCCTTTGATTGTGGAGTAACGCTCGCGCTTATAGAGTTTCTTCTGTTCTTCGAGGATAAGGCTACTGTTGCCGGAATGATAACGCTTGATGTCATCCAGTTCCGGCTGGATGCGTACCATGATGATGGCGTTTTTTTGAGAGACGACCGACAGGGGAAACAATATCACCTTGGTAAGCACCGTAAACAACAGTATGGCCAGGCCGAAGTTGCCTAGCAATTGGTAGCAAAAATAGAGGATATAGCCCAGGGGGATGCCCAGGATGGTATTGATTACTTCCAAAACCAGTTACCTTTTCTACTGAGAGAATGGACACAGGTACTCCAATGCCCGCGACGCTGCGTCTGCATTTCTCGTACGTCAAAGCCCGCGCTCATATCCCAGAGAAGCCGTCTTGGGAAAACGCCCGTTAAGTATACAATAATCTTAATCTTTGGGCCAAGCAGTTGGGGCTATGCGGCCAAAGTCCTGGGAGAGCTATATAGGATGCCGGTCAGACCTGACGGCTTTCAGCACTGTCACTTAGGTGGCCTACTGATACAGTACCAGCACCTGCGGCGAAGCGATGGTCTGAGGGCTGCTTGGTACGTCTGGTGATCCGCTTGATGAGTAATTACTGAGCGCTATGGAGCGGGATTTACTGATAACTTCTCCCCCATCGCGCGAATACAGGGTAAGGGTCACCGTGAGTGCCAAGCCTGATGAGGGTGTTTGAGCAACGTGAGCCTCCAGAGCCATCTGCCAACCATTGTGTTGCAAGGGCGTATAGAGAACGCTCTGGGTTGCCTGGCCACCTTTTCTTACGTAAAGGCTGCCTTTTTGAGCAGGCACTTCAGCAGCGTCACCGATATAAAAATAGCAGTTCTTTGCCAAAACATCTGTTGGTACATCTGCCGTGCCCACATCTCGCGAGAACGCTGCCTGCCTGATTATGGAACTTAACGTCATCTCCAATAGGGCATCTCTCTCGTTGATCGACGTGACTGCCTTTGCTGAATTCATTGATGCAAAGACTATAGACATCGTAACAGCGATGATAAGGACGGCGACCATCATGCCAACAATCAGCTCCACCAAGGTAAAGCCGCCAAAACTGCGCACCTTATAAGAACCGCTTGAGTCGCAACAGGTTTCCGATTCGCTCAAATTGCCAAAATCACCGGAGCAGGAGCTACTGATGACACGTTTGTCTCCCCAACAGTAATGTGTTGCTCTGTTCATCTCTTTAGTTACTCAAAGTCTCTGAGGGCTCAAATATGTTGATAACGTAACCGTTTTCGATGTAGGTCTTGCGCACCACGTCGATGGTGACACCGTTGAATCCATAGGTCTCGCTTTGGATAACCGCGGGTGTACCATCATAGGCTATCTGTTCGGTAACGCTCGAATTGTCCGCAGCTTTATCGACGGAGTCGTTGGCCATCTGTAAACCTGAAATAATCATACCGATAATCAAGGCCGCCGCCGAAGCCAAAATAGCTGCCGAAACCACAGCTTCCACCAAGGTCAACCCTGCGGTGGCCCGGATCGGGCCAGTCACTGGATGGAGCTTATATTGAGACCGTTTGCGTTGAACCATCAGGGCGTATTTCTTGATAGTGGCCCCTCGAGTCTGTCCGCTGCTGACCGTGTTGTCAATCGTGTTGCCAATCCCCCTGTCCGTTCTACATTCCTTCATGATAGCTTGAGTACACTCCTTTCACAAAATGGTCCTGTGTGCAATAATGCCCGCATTCTCCGTTATTCGCGTGTGGGCTACACAAAAGATCGGCAATATCCGCAGGTCCGGGTGCGCCAGCTGGCATATTGGTGTTGATAAGGGCATCGGCGCTGCCACATCCGATCAGATGAATACGATTAGCTGTGCCGGCTATAGAGGTATTAGCTGTGGTAACCGCAAGCTTGCCGGCAGATGTAATAGTGTTTTGACCCACCGTATCCTTACCGAAGAGATAAATGCCGTCCAAAGCCTGCTTCTGAGGATCTGTGGAGAGCGAATCCAGAGTAAAGCTACCCTCAATCCGCAATTGCCCAGAGTTGAACACAAAGATGTTGCCTTTGATTTTGGCGCCGGGCTTTATTATTAGACTGCCGCCATCCACATAGATGTTGGTCTCAATGTTTGTGAAGTCACTGGATTCAATAGTCAGACTGCCACCGGTCTTAACGACGATCTCTTTAGGCCGGATATGCATGTTATCCAATACAGCTCCTTGGATCGTCAGGCTTTGGCCCGCGTCCACATAGATGCTACCATCAATGATATTCATCTGTGGCTCATAGGTCTTATCGTGAGTGGGAATGCTGGTGGGCAAAAATATCCGGTCGCTCCAAGTCGTTGGTCGTCGGATGGTAGATTCGACCGTACGCCCTGCCTCCGGACTTGCAAGGATGATGTCTGTATCGTAGATCATCTGACCAAAACGATTCGTCGCATCGGTATAAACGGCGGCGTAGGTATTGCTGGTCTGTTCGTTAAAGCCATTTACTCCGGAATTGACATAGTCTGTGGTCTTACCGGGGCTCTCGCTTTTGATCAGGCCACCGCCGATGATTGTCGGACGATTAGAGTAAATTGACCCTTCGATGATGTTCACACCCTGTAAGAAGCGCAGATAGCTTGAATTGGCATCGAGGACGTAAAAACCCGCTCGGTAATAATCCGCTTCAAATATCGGCAGGCCGGCGTTCTTGAAGTGTGTGGTATTGCTGGACCAGGGCCAGTGCTGAGCAAACTCGCCTGTTTGGGTGCCATGCCAATTGTCTACAAAATCACCCCATGACCAATAATCCATCCAGCTACTATATTTATGTCCAAAAGGACCAAACAGTACATTGGTATTGAGATTGGCATCCTGTCTGAGATAGACTGTCAGGTCATCCCAATTATTTGGGTGATAGACAAAACCGGCCGCAGTTTCCGGCTCGGTTGCGTTATCGGTAAAATTCAACATCAACAGCGCGTTATAGCGCGCATCGCTGGTGGTAACGTTAGCCAGTCTGAGGTAGATATGATCTGTCGCAGCATTGGCGGTATCAATGGACAAAGAGGTGAGTTTCGTGTTCGTATCTCCCCTGTTTTGCTCATTCATATAACTGTAAACGTTATCGTTAACGTGGCTACCTTTCTCCAGCGGATTGACCAATAGACGGCCGTTTTTGCCCGACTGCCAGCGTCTCGTATCGGGCTTTTTACCGCCGGCTCCGTTCAAAGGGTAAGTCTGTGAACCCAGCACCTGCGATTCCGCATCAGCAGTCCAAAGCGACTCTTTGATGCTCGTAGAATCTATGGAACCGTCAAGCAAACTTATGTCAGACGCATTCTTACCAGAGTTATTTGCAGTACTTGAATCACCGACTTTTATAGGCGCTGTGTCCAGTGGCGCTGAATTAAGCCTTATGGCCTCGCTCAAATAAGCGCTGGGATCGATCGTGTATGCCACCGAGGGGATCGTACCCAGATTGTTGGCGACCTGTTTGGGCATGTCCATATAACAGGACTCAGTCGTATCGGCAAACGTAGCTGTGGATATGACCCGTAGCGTATCCATGGCCTCTGTGGTCCAGCGGAGCGTAATGCTACAGCTTCCGGTGGCAGACGCGTCCATATCACCAACATCGAACGAATAGCCCTGATTAAAATCAGGAGTACCCTGCGCGGGCACAGAGGCCAAAAATGCCTCTTGAGTGTCGGTATCAGAATCGGCAAGGTAGGTCGTCACGGTTTTCAAGGCGCTGAGAGCAGTATAGTAGGCTTGCGTGTCCCTTTTGACCTGAGATGTTCTATGAGTAAGCGCATAAACCCCTGCAAGAATCATAGTTAACACAAGGGTCAGGATAACTACCGCGGCCATTACCCAAACCAGCGTTGAACCCCTGTGCCTGGCTCGCAATAAAGTCGTATATGGCGTTGACATTATAATCATATGCGCTGCCCACGCTTTTTCGTTATGGATCTGGATAGTACGTTCATTGGAATCATCCTTCCCCCTCGATTCCATCTTTTCGCTGGAATCACCCCTCCCCCTTGATTCCACTTTATGACCAGAGTACTTTACCACATGGGCCCCGCAATGAAAAGTTTTAGACAGTACGACGGCAGATTTTAGCCAGTAAGCGGAGCTTTTGGCGATTGGACTGTTTGCCCTTCGCAGGTTCAAGTCCTCTCACACTATGTCTTGAACCAACGCCTTTTTGGTGCGGGCGAAAGGACTTGAACCTTCATGAGGGTAAACCTCACCAGGACCTAAACCTGGCGCGTCTGCCAATTCCGCCACGCCCGCAACTGCTACGAGAATGATGCTCCTATGTTTCTTCTGGCCAAGCATCTCAAAGTGGCGCGCCCGGCAGGACTCGAACCTGCGGCCAACAGATTAGAAGTCTGTTGCTCTATCCATCTGAGCTACGGGCGCCCGACACATCTCATCAGACTATGTGGAGCAGCAAACAAGGTTCTCGGGTTCGAGTCCGTTGCCATTCCTTTACGTCTGTTTCATACCAAAAACTTATCTACATGCTCGAACAGTTTGGAGCGGCAGACGGGACTCGCCGATTGCAGCGCCGCTTTGCGGCTTGCAATCAAAGACCTCGCTCGCCATCCGGCTCACTCGGCCCTGGACAGCCCACTGGGCTGTCCAGCCCTCTCGGGTTCGAGTCCGTTGCCATTCCTTTACGCCTGTTTCATACCAAAAACTTATCTACATGCTTGAACAGTTTGGAGCGGCAGACGGGACTCGAACCCGCAACAATCAGCTTGGAAGGCCAAATTTTGCCAGATGAGTCATCGCCGCCCGTAAAACAAGCTTGATAAACTCTAGCGAAAACTCCCTGAGATTTCAATTACTTAGCCTGACCTGCGGATATGCCAATCGCGTGAGCGTAGCCATTGAGCAGGCCAAACGCCAGAAAGCAAAGTCCTGGCAATCGCTCGTCGGTATTCGCTACTTACCATTGTCTATCAGTTCTTACCAGCGTCTATCAATGCTTGTCAAAAGCATTGTACCCATTTTCTACCCATAGCAGCCCTATTGTTCTGAATATACATAGCCGTCTTGCTGTATCTCGCAAGGCGGCATTTTTATACCCTGCGAGGAAGGAGAATGTCGTCATGAACAGATGCAATGTCATTGCCATCAGTAACCAGAAGGGAGGTGTGGGGAAATCGACGACCGCTGTGAATCTGGGCGTAGGTCTGGCGCGCCTGGGGCATCGGGTGCTCATTGTGGACAGCGATCCTCAAAGTGATGCTACCTGTTGCCTGGGATGGCCTGACACAGACTCGATGGACATCACTCTGGCGACGATGCTGGAACGCGTTATGGAGGATGAGCCGTTTGAGGCGACTGAGGGCATCTTGCACCACGATGAGGGGGTTGATCTGATGCCCGCAAATATCGAGCTTTCGGCGATGGAGATGATGCTTGTCACCACCATGAGCCGTGAGCACACAATGAAGCAGTGGCTGGATAAGGCGAAGCAGAACTACGACTATGTCTTCATCGACTGTATGCCATCGCTGGGCATGATTACCATCAACGCGCTGACAGCAGCCGACCAAGTGATAATCCCCGTGCAGTCGCACTATCTGCCTGCCAAGGGCATGACGCAGTTGGTAAAGACCATCAACAAGGTCAAGCGTCAGGTGAACCCGCGCCTGAAGATAGGAGGCATCCTGCTCACGCTGGTGGATGGCCGCACCAACATCGCCCGCATGATGACCGCAGAGATACATGCCAACTACTCAGGAACCATCCCCATTTTCAAGACTGCGATACCACTGGCTGTGAGTGCCGCTGAGACATCCATGACGGGCAAGAGCCTGTTTTCCTACGACCGCACAAGTAAGGTCGCCCAGGCTTATGCTGCACTCGCCAAGGAGGTGGACGACAATGCCAAAACCCGTGCTAAAGCCAAGGCTGGCCTCAGTCGATGAGCTGCTGTTCACCACCCAGGAAGAGCGCGACGACATGCTGAGGGAGAAGGTCGTGGACATCCCGTTAGAGGAGATCGACGGATTCCCCGACCATCCATTCCAAGTGAGGGTGGACGAAGAGATGCGCGAGCTGGTGGAGAACGTCCGCGAGCATGGGGTGCTGACCCCGGCCATAGCCCGCTTGAAGGAGGACGGGCGCTACGAGCTGGTCAGCGGACATCGTCGCAAGATGGCTTCCGAGCTAGCAGGGTTGAAGACGCTGCCCGTCATCGTGCGTGAGATGGACAGAGATGCGGCAATCGTGTTCATGGTCAACGCCAACATGCAACGCGAGCACGTGCTGCCGAGCGAGAAGGCAAAAGCTTTCCGGATGAAACTGGAAGCTATGGGTAGGCAGGGAGCCAGGACTGACTTAACTTGTGTGCCAATGGCACACAAGTCGGACGGAAAAAAGACCCGTGAGATTATTGCCGAACAGGCTGGAGAAAGCCCAGACCAGGTGCGTCGCTACATTCGCCTTACCGAGCTTATCCCCGAGATGCTCCAAATGGTCGATGAAGGCCGCATGGCATTTCGTCCGGCAGTGGAGCTGTCCTATCTCGCAGAAGAAGAGCAACGCGACCTCTTGGACAAGATGGACTTGGAGCAGGCCACGCCTTCTCTGGCACAGGCCATCAAACTCAAACAGTTCTCCCAGGAAGGCAGGCTTAACGGCGACGTGGCGCTCTCCATCATGCGGGAGCAGAAGCCCAACCAGGTCGAGAAGATCAAGATACCCCGCGACAAGCTCTCACGCTACTTCGATTCGGGTACACCGGTAGCCCAGATCGAGGAGACGATAATCAAAGCCCTCGAGCTGTACCGCAAGCGCGAGCGCAGCAGGGGCATGGAACGCTAGAGGCAAAGCCAAGGGAGCAGTGCGTCTCATTTGCCAACCGCAAAGCGGGCTGTGTTTCCCCCTCCACACCACCCCCCTTCGGAAAGTGCCCTTACTCTCCGAAGAAAAAATGGGATTGGTGACGGCAGCAGGTAAGACTCCAACTTAACCCAACAGACAACTGAATAATCCAAGCCAGTCAAGGCGACCAGGCGGTCGCCTTTTATGTTTCCGAAAAAGAAAGGACAGACGATATGGACAAGACCGTATCAGGCTTACCGGCACCGCCGGACGAGCAGAAGCCCAGGGACAAGAAGAAGGGAATCAGGGTGGCCGTTTGCGCCGTGCTGGCTATGCTGCTGGCTCTTGGCGCCCTCATTCCTCTTTTCGGCCAGTCAACACGTGCCTATGCGGGTACCACCGGTTCAGATACCAGCTACTATCGGCTCTACGACTCCGAAAGCCTGCACTCCAACATCAGCCATCTGCGTGTTGACGGCAACAGCGCTTTTTGCGTGGAAATAAACTCGGAGTTCTCATCCGGCGTGTACGTCTCCAAACACGATGCCGCAGACATCTACGGGCAGGCTCTGGTGACGCGATTCGCGCTTTACAAGGACTACATCTATTCCGTTAGCTGGCTTAACGATGACCAGCGCTACTTCATCACTCAAGAACTGGTCTGGGAGACGCTGAACCCAGGCGTCTATCCCGGAGGGCTGCGCGTCGAGATCGGCGTGAGCGACCAGAACCAGACCAACATCAAGGCCGAGGCTGTGGCCTACTATAACAGGTACAAGAACAGTTACGTTGGTCGCGGCACCTACTGGGACGCTGGAAACGCTCAGGATCTTGCCGAGTTCTGGGTGGAGCGCCACACATTAGGTTCCATCGAACTAAAGAAAGCCTCAGCCAATCCCTCTGTCACAGACGGCAACAACCGCTATTCGCTTGCAGGAGCTATCTATACCATCTACAACTCCGACAACCAGGCAGTGGGGACGCTTGCCATCGATGCCAACGGCGACTCCAACACCGTCTCAAACCTCTGGGCAGGCGAGTTTGGCACCTACTATGTCAAGGAGACCAAGGCGCCGACTGGCTATGAGAAAAACACCGCGACCTACACGGTGAATCTGACCACAGACGGGCAGGTCATCACCGTTAATGCCAAAGATGAGCCGGTGACAGGAGGCATCGAGCTCCAGAAGTCCTCCAGCGACACCACCGTGACCGGCGGTAACTCTCGTTACAGCCTTGTCGGTGCTGAGTTCGGCGTCTACAGAAACGAGGCCGATGCCATCTCACAACAAAACCGCTTCAAGACCATCACCACCAACGCCCAGGGATACGGCTCCGTGTCCGAGCTGCCGCTTGGCACCTACTGGGTGCGCGAGACCAAAGCCCCACAAGGGTATGCCCTGGATGCGACGATGCACAAGGCAGAGGTCACGGACAAGAAGCCCCTGGTGTCCATTGACGCAACAGACGCCCCCGTGCTTGGCAAGCTGGAGATTGAGAAGTCTTCGGCATCGCCTGCGCTGACAGACGGTAATGCCCGCTACCGCCTTTCCGGTGCCGAGTTCGGCATCTACCGAAGCGAGGCGGCAGCCCTTAGCCAGACCTCGCGCTACAAGACCATCACCACCAACGCCGCAGGTTACGGGGCAGTGGAGGGGTTGCCGTTCGGCGAGTATTGGGTGCGGGAGGCAAAGGCCCCGCAAGGCTACGAACTGAGCGCCACCGTCCACCACGTGGACATCGCCGGCGCCAAGACGACCGTCAAGGTGGCCGCGAATGACATGCCGGTGCTCGGTCGCATCAACTTGCAGAAGTCCTCGGCCAACCCCGCCATTACGGAAGGGAACGCCTGTTACAGCCTAGCCGGTGCCGAGTACGGCATCTACCGCACCGAGGCGGCCGCCAAGGCACAGACCGGCAGCTATGCTACCATCTCTACCAATGCCACAGGTGCAGGGTCAGTTGGCGGCCTGCCGCTCGGCGAGTATTGGGTGCGCGAGGTGAAGGAACCGCAGGGCTACGCAGTGGATACGACCATCCACCATGTGGACATCGCCTCCGGCAAGATCACCGTGCAGGTATCGGCCACAGACACTCCTAAGAACGACCCCATCGGCACCCTGCTTTCCAAGGCCGACGCCGACACCGCCCTGCCCTACGCCGGAAGTGATGCGGCCTCGCTGGCAGGGGCCCAGTTCACGGTGCGCTACTACGATGCGCAGCATGCCACTGTGACCGACGCCCAGGCTGACACCCCAACTCGCACCTGGATCATCAAAACAGATGATGAGGGCTTCGCGCTGTTCGATGATGACTATCTGGTAGGCGGAGACGCCCTGTACAAGAACAGCGCCGGGGACGCCACTATCCCCATCGGCACCTTCACTGTCCAGGAGACCAAGGCCCCGCAGGGCTACCTGCTCACAACGCCAGCGCTGCCCAACTCCGTGCGCCTGTTCCATATCACCGACGACGGTACCGACGGCGAGTTCCTCTACGTCTACAATGCCCCTGTGGTGCGCGAACAGGTGATGCGCGGCGACTTGCAGATCGTGAAATACCGGGAGGACGAGGTGGCCACCCCAGACATGCCCTCCGAACTTAAGACCCCGGAGGCTGGCGTGATATTTGACCTTTATGCCTCACGCGACTTCACCGGTGTCACCCCCAGTGGCGAAGCTGTGCCTGCGCTATCCATCACAACCGACAAAGACGGCGTGGCTTCAACATCCGCCACCGACCAGGTGCTGCTGCAATGGCCGGATGGGAGCTACTCCACCCGGCCGCGCACGCCCAATGATTCCGGATGCCTGCCCTACGACACCTATCTGGTGGTGCAAAGAGACGCACCGCAGGGATACTCGCCTGCCAACCGCTTCACGGTGACGGTGAACGCAGACAAATCCAGCCGCACCTATATCGTGGGCAACGTGCTCATCGCCAGTGCCCTGCGGGTGGAGAAGCGCGACAGCGAGACCGGTGTAGTGGTTGCCTGGCCTGCTCGCTGGCAGGTGCTGGATGCAGATACCGGCAAGCCGGTGTCTATGACTGTCCACTATCCGGCCACGCAGGTGTTGGACACCTTTGAGTCCGATGCCCAAGGCTGGCTGATGTTGCCGGAGATGCTTCCCGTGGGCAGCTATCTGTTGCATGAGGTGGAAGCCCCCAATGACGGGAGGATCGGATACCTTGTGAACACACAGAACGTGCCCTTCGAGGTCACAGGCTATAACAGCTGGGACGATCCTTTGGTCGTCGCTGGCACGGATGCCCCGGCCAAGGGACGCATCGCCCTGGCCAAACACGACAGCCTTGGAGGCGGAGCGGTGCCTGGAGCCACCTACGTGGTGATAGCCGCCGAGGATGTCTATACCCTGGACGGCACTTTGCGCTACGCCGCTGGCGAGCAGGTAGACGAGCTTGTCACCGACAAGGAAGGTATGGCTCTGTTCAAGGAGTTGTATCTAGGCAGCTACACCGTCATAGAAAAAACCACCCCAAACGGCTTCGCCTTGAATACCACAGCCTATAGCGTGGAGCTTTCTTGGCAGGGCCAGACAGCCTACGCCTACACCGAGGACGTGGAGGCTACAGATACCCCCACCACCTTACGTATCCTGAAGGCAGACGCCACCACGGCAACTCCTCTGGCCGGCGTGGCCTTCGTCGTGGAAGATGTAGACGGCAACGTCATCGAGCTTACAACCGGCGAGGATGGCTACTGCGTATATCCCTACCTGCCGCAGGGCAGCTACAAGGTATATGAGACGGCCACGCTTCCCGGCTACCTCCTCAGTGACAAGGTTTGGGAGTTCACAGTCGATGCAAATGGGCGGATAGATGGCCAGGATACTTTCGAGCTTCTGTTCACCAACGACTTCACCAAGGTGGAGGTCACCAAAACTGACATTGCCACAGGAGAGCCTGTCATCGGAGCCACTCTCCAGGTCTTCCCTGTGGATGCCGATGGAAACATCACAGGCGAACCGCTGTACGAATGGGTGACTGCCAATGAGCCATATCTCATCGAGCGCCTGCCCCAAGGCGACTACGTGCTGCGTGAGGTATTAGCCCCGGCTGGCTACCTGGTAGTCCAAGACATTGCGTTCACTGTTGCTGATACCGGTGAGGCGCAGCGCATGGAGATGGTCGATGACTTCACCAAGGTGGAGATCACCAAGACTGACATCGCGACAGGCGAACCGATGATCGGCGCGACCCTCCAGGTGTTCCCGGTGAACGCGAAGGGCACCGTGGACGAGGAGCCGCTGTATGAGTGGGTGACCACTGACAGTCCAAACTATGTTGAACGCGTTCCGCAGGGAAGTTACATCCTGCGCGAAATCTCAGTCCCAGCAGGCCATCTGATTGCCCAGGACGTGACTTTTACCGTCACGGACACCGGAGACATCCAGAGGGTCGAGATGAAGGATGATTTCACCAAGGTGGAGGTCACGAAGACCGACATCGCCACAGGCGAACCGGTCATAGGTGCTACGCTCCAGGTATTTCCGGTAGATGCTGATGGCAATGTGTCCAACGAGTTGCTCTATGAGTGGGTGACCACCGAGGAACCTTATCTCATTGAGCGCCTGCCGCAAGGCGACTATGTGCTGCGCGAGCAGACTGCACCAGCCGGGTATGTGGTAGCCCAGGATGTGGCCTTCACCGTCACGGACACTGGGGACATCCAACAGGTGGAGATGAAGGATGACTTCACCAAGGTGGAGATAACCAAGTCCGACATCGCCACCGGCAAGCCGATCATCGGCGCTACTATTCAGGTCTTTCCCGTGGATGGTGACGGTAACATTGGCGAGAAGTCCCTCTATGAGTGGGTGAGCACCGAGGTGCCCTACCTCATCGAGCGCCTGCCCCAAGGCGATTGCGTGCTACGGGAGATTGCCGCACCGCTAGGCCACCTCATCGCCCAGGACGTGTTCTTCACCGTGGCTGACACCGGCGACGTCCAGAAAGTGGATATGAAGGATGACTTCACCAAACTGGAGATTACCAAGCTGGATGCTGCGACCGAAAAGTCCCTGGCCAGGGCGAGGCTTCAGCTTATCGATGAAGATGGCTACGTGGTAGCCGAGTGGACATCGACGGATAAACCCCATCTCATCGAGAGGTTGGCACCAGGCAAGTACACGCTGCACGAGGCCGCAGCCCCAGAGGGCTACAAGCTGGCCAAGGACGTGGCCGTCACAGTGGCCGCCACAGCCGAGGTGCAAAAGACTTCTATCAGTAACGAACCAATCCCGGAAAAGCTCGACCAGACCGGGCGCGACGGCTCGCTGCCGTTTGCCGCCGTCGGTATCCTGGTCTTCATGGCGTTGGGCGGTATCCTGGTGGCTGTAAGGCAGTTGCGCAAGAAGAAGGACGCTCCTGATGACGGCGGCGAGGAGTAACCGTTCAATCAGGCATTACGTGCTGGCGTGGGCCGGGGTGGCAGTTGCCATTCTGGCCCTCGCGGCCATCTGCCTGATAGTCGTCCCCCACGAGGCGCAGCGGATAAGCTCCAAGCCGATGGAGGGCAGGCTTACCGACAGACCAGCACCGGTGGCAACGGGCGACGGCCAGCCCGAGGTTTTCGGCATCGACTGGGGCTATTGGCAAAGCATCAACCCTGACATCGTTGGCTGGATAACGATACCGAAAACGCCCATCGATTACCCGATAGTCCAGGCACATCCTGAAGATGCCACCCACTATCTCAACTACGATGCCTACGACCACTACAACATCTACGGCTGTGCCTACGTGGACGCAGGATGTAGCATGCAAAGCCCCAACGTCATCGTCTTCGCCCACAACATGGGCAGCGGCGAGGATGCCATGTTCACCACGCTCACCGACTACCTCGACCCTGCGTACCTGGCTGAGCACAAGCAGGTCATCATCCAGACCCCGGAGGGCACCTACGACTTGAAGGCCAGGGCGGCTGAGAGCGTCAGCCCCTACGGCTTCGAGAAGCGTACGGCTTTCAGCTCAGTCGAGGGACTGAGGGAGTTCTATCTGGAGTTGTGGGGTGGGGCGGACTCGCGGTGTGCCGAGCCAAACGCTGATGAAGTAAGCCAGCTCTTCACGCTGATAACCTGCGACAAGGGTGGCTCGGCGAGGGCAGTGGTCTATGCAGGCTAATCCCAGTATTCCTCGTGATTCACCCAATGGGAGGTGTCAACCCAGACCTGCTCGGTCTTTTCCGGCGTTATCTGATACTCTTCATATCCCACGACCCCCTCATGGTAGCCGCTGTGATGCGTCTCCTTGAGGTGCTGAGCGGCACGTCCGCAGATGTCGGCCCCGCACTCGTTGCAGATGCTGCCGTACACCTCACGTTGCCCGTAGATTGCAGGCGTGGTGACCGTCTCCCAGTGCCCCTCCTCGACCCACTCGTCCCACGCCGGATGGTGGGTCTTCTGCGGCTTTGCAGCAGGAGGGCTGCTGGGAGCAGGTTTTGTAGGCGCAGCGGTGTTGCCGCTTGGCGCTGATGGCACTGGAGCCAAAGCGAAAGGAGCAGGGGGTGATAGGGCAGATGGAGCTGCCTCTACTGTGGAATTGCCAGCAGCCGTGGCCTTGTCTTTCTGGGAAGGGCTTGCCGATGTTGGCAGCTGAGATGCGGCGTTGTCGTTCGTCTGTGCCTGCTGTGCATCGTTGTTGGTTGGCTGGCTTGCCACTGGTTGAGCAACACTGCCCAACTCAGTAGACTGGCTGCCAGCGGCTGCGGCCGCTTCATCCGGGGTGGAAAGAACAAGCGATGCCGATAAAGAATCCAAGGCAGCAACGCCGGGCTCCTCGCCGCCGGTAACAGCCTCAGTTGCATCATGCTCATTGATCTTGCTGACAGCCGCCGGATTGCCCATAGTCATCCCAGCTTCATCAGCGGTGGCAGCGGGCGCTCGGCTGGTAGCGAGTGTGTAGCCAGGGGCTGCGCTCAGAGCAGATAATGTCCCGACGATGATCATGACGATAAATGCGGCGATAGCCAGCAGGATTATCGACTTTACGACCTTCACTACATTGCTCATAACAACCACTTCCTCATGTGTCGGATGTGCCTATATGCGCAGTCTACACCCTGTCGCAAACGTTGAGAAATGTGCGAATCCCCCATACATACCTGTGCATCCGCAGGGCACCAACCCAGCGAAGAGAAGGGAATATCACCATGTACCAACCGATGAACGTAGAACTTGCCTGCAGGCTTGGGATGGGCGCGGCCATCTCCGCGCAGTGTCTGTGGGACGGCCTGGGCGGAAAGTTCGAGGCCGAGACCGAGGAGGCCAAGGGCAACACCTGGATAAGGATGGGCCACCGACACCTGTCGCTGCTCATACCTTATCTCACGCCGCACATGGCCAAGTCGGCGCTGAGGCGGCTGATCAAGGGCGGCATCCTGCGCACCTGCGATCTCAACGAGAGCGCGTTTGACCATACACACTGGTACGCCTTCACCGCCTACGGTCAGCAGCTGATGGCCTCCACTGCCTGCGAGGACGGTGAGGAGGCGTGAACGGGCAGCTGAGTCTGTTCGACTCAGCTGAGCCGCTGAACGTTCCGCGCTACCGGGAAGGAGACGCCATTTGGGGCGTGGTGCTGGACGTGGTTGAGGAGTTCAAGGTCTCCGACACCTTCTCGCTGGGCGTGGATGTCTTTGGCGAGCGTACCGAGGCCGGCCACACCCTCTGGCGGCATTGGCTTGACCGCGCGGGCAGGCGCGGCCACGCCGTCTTCGGTGAGTATGAGATGGATGGCAGGTGGTTCGATGATGCGGATGCCGCCTTCGAGGCAGCCAAGCGCAACCGCGCCGCCATTGACCGTTTGGGGCTGGCAATCCGCACTGGCGTGATGCAGCCATCAGAGCCAGTCTCCTACCTCATAGAGCGCGATGGCAGTTTCCCCGTCATCTGCCAGGCGGCGCGTCTGGGCGGCTGCGGCGTGTACGAGCAGAGGCCCTGCTGCTACCCGTTCGTGCGGGTGTTTGAAAGCACCAAAGATGCGGATAGGCACTACCGCAAGCTGGCCAAGGAGCTGGCGGCGGCAGGTGGCAGACCCACTGAGTTCAAAGCTGCTGATGCCTACAGGGTCAGCGAAAGCCTTTGGGCAGGCTACGAGTACGCCGAGCGCCACGGCGACTGGTCGGTGCTGCGCGAGGACGCGGAGTCGCCGCCTGCGCCAATGAGGACGGCAACAGATGCCACCGCCGCACCAACGAAAAAGAAGCAAAAGGACCACGAGAGATAGGAGGCCAGAGATGGCAGACATCAAGGAAAGTGCAGAAAGGATCGTCAAGCAGTATTTGGAGGGCCAGGGCGTGGAGGTCATCAAGCAGGGATGGGAATGCGAAGCCGGACGAGCCGACCTTGTGTGCATAGAGGACGGCGAGCTGGCGTTCGTCACCGTCAAGGCCAGACAGGGGCTGGGGATGCCGGAGGACGGCGTGACCGCTAAGGCCCGCTCGCGGATGGAGACGGTGGCTGCGAGCTACCTGGCCAGCCACGACGTGCCCAGCTGCCGGGTGCGCTTCGACGTGGTCAAGCTGGCGATGATCGACGAGGGTAAGACGATGCTCTGTCACCACCGTGACGCCTTCAGCGTGCCGAATGAACGCGAGGCCACACGGTCAGACGACGCCAGTAAGCCCGCCAAGGCCAAGAAGACAAAAGCCTATGAGAGATAGAGTAGGAGGCGATTACCCATGCCTACCAAGCTGGAGGCGATAACCTCACTTTACGACGAGACGCTGGCCAGAGTCACTGACGGCCCTGAGCAGTGGACGGCGTTTTTGACATCGGCCTGCATGAATTACAAGCTGCCCTTCGAGGAGCAGTTGCTGGTATATGCCCAGCGACCCGATGTCACGGCTGTGCTGGAGCTAGAGAAGTGGAACACGCTTTTTAACCGCTGGGTGAACAGGGGCGCCAAGGGCATCGCCGTGCTTTCCGACGAGTCTGCCAGCCACATGAGGCATTACTTCGACATCACGGACACCCACGCGAACAAGCGGTCTTTGCCGGTGCCACTCTGGCGGATGCGTCCGGAGTACGAGCAGGACGCCATAGACGCCCTGGAGGCCGCGTTCGGCGAGCTTGCAGAGCGCGGAGGGCTGGATATGGCAATCATGTCCGCCGCACAGAACGCCGCCGAGGACAACTTCGCAGACTACCTCGACGACCTGTTGGCGATAACCGGTGACACTGACGTGGAGCCTGCGGCCATGCTCTCGATGCTTGAGGCGTCTGTGGCCTTCATGGCGCTTGACCGTTGCGACATCGACCCGTGGGCGCTGCTCACCGGCAAGGAGTTCGCAGGGCTGGAAGCGTTCGCGGAGCCAGCGGCAGCGACAGTCCTCGGCACCGCCGTGGCCGACACCGCCAAGATGGCGCTGCGCGAGATAGCAGCCACGGTGCTGTCGATGGAGCGCGAGGCAGTGCGGATTCGCACAATTGCGCCCGCTTTTGCGCTTGTGGATACTGAGCCGAGAGTAGAAACCGACAATGCAGGAAGGCTTGAACGTCCAGCGGGCGCTCAAGAAAGCAGCGAGCCTGCGAGTACGACGGCAGAGTTGGCGGGCGTAGAAAATGACCGATCAAGGAAGACGGATGAAAGGAGCCAAGATGGAGTTAACATACAGCGAGACGGAACAGGGCTATCTGTTGCCGAACCTGGCCGCGCCGACGGAGACCACCCCGGACATCGGGACGTGGGGACGCCGCAGGAAGAAGTACCTTCAGGAGCATCGCCGGGGGATGTACACGGTGATGAAGACGCAGGGGACGCTCTTCGGGCATCTGGCGGAAATAAACGGCCAGGCCGAGGCGATGTGGGAGCGGCTGGTGAGCCAGATAGCCAAGAGCCAGAGGGTGGACGCAGTGATGAAGTTCAAAGACCCGCTGGAGTGGGCAGGCAGGATGAGCACGATCCGCAGCCAGGCCACGGAGACGGTTATGAGCGACCTGATCTACTGTTAGAGTCGCCGGGACAACCGGCAACAGATGTTCCCGGCACAGGGGCGGTTGGCGAGGATGAGCCAGCCGCCCCTTCTGCATTTGATGGTGATTACCGCATTGCGCTCGGTACCCTGGTCCACATCGGCGTCCAGGAATACGAGCTGTTGTCCCTGGGTGGTGAGCAGGCCACGCTTTACGATCCTACCTCGCCTCTGTTCCCCAGGGTGATGGACACCGAGGAGTTCTACCGCCGTCTGGCCGAAAACCCGCTTAACGACTACCTGAAGGGCGACGTTTCGCTGGGCGCTGGCGGGTTTGGGCCAGCAGCGCAAGAAGGGCAACTGGCCGAAGAAGAGAAGCCATCAGCGCCAGAGGTTCAGTCAGTGCCAGTGCCAGCACCGTCAGCATCGGCCCGACCCCAGGAGTGCCGTGACTTCCGCATCACCGACGAGGGTCTCGGCTGCGGTGGCGCCAAGCAGCGGGCGCATTGGAACATCGACGCCATACGCCTGGTGCAGCAGTTGGAGGACGAGGGCAGGTTGGCTGACACCGAAGAGCAGGAGGTGCTGTCCCACTATGTCGGCTGGGGTGCGATACCCCAGGTATTCGACGAGGCCAACGACGGCTTTGCCACGGAGCGGGCAGACCTGAAGTTCCTGCTTGCCGACGAGGACTACGCCGCAGCACGGGCGTCAACGATAAACGCGCATTACACCTCGCCTGTGGTCATCAAGGCGATATATGCGGCCATAGAGAACATGGGCTTTGCCGCGGGCAACGTGCTGGAGCCGTCCTGCGGTATAGGCAACTTCCTGGGGTTGGTGCCGGAAGCCATGGACGGCAGCCGCTTCTACGGCGTGGAGATCGACCCCGTGACGGCGGCGATAGCCAAACAGCTCTACCAAACAGCAGACATCCGCTGTGAGGGCTTCGAGCAATCCGACTTCCCCGACAGCTTCTTCGATGTGGCCGTGGGCAACGTTCCGTTCGGCAACTACCAGATAGCGGACAGGCACTACGACAGGCACTCGTTTCTCGTACATGACTACTTCTTTGCCAAGACGCTTGACAAAGTGCGCCCCGGCGGCATCGTCGCCTTCATCACCTCAAAAGGAACCTTGGACAAACGCAATCCGGCGGTACGCCGCTACCTGGCCGAGCGGGCAGACCTCATCGGCGCGATACGTTTGCCCAACAACGCCTTCAAGGACAACGCAGGCACGGAGGTAACGGCAGATATCGTGTTTTTGCAGAAGCGCGAGCACCCTGCGGTGGCAGAACCGGATTGGGTGCATCTCGGGCAAACCGCAGACGGCATCGCCGTGAACTCGTATTTCGCCGACAACCCCGAGATGGTGCTTGGCCGCATGACGCATGACGACCGCCAGTACGGACGCGCCGACGATGCCACCTGCGAGCCTTATCTCGGCGCAGACCTCGCCGAGCAGCTGCAAGGCGCCATCGCCAACATCCACGCCACGCTCACCGACTACGAGCGCGACGAGGACGAGGCTGAGCCGGACGGCTCCATCCCGGCAGACCCCAATGTGCGCAACTTCTCCTACACGGTCGCAGGCGGCAAGGTCTATTTCCGCGAGGACTCCAGGATGTATCCCCAGGAACTCTCCGACACGGCCACCAGCCGTGTCAAGGGGCTTATCCAGATACGCGAGCTGGTGCGCGCCCTAATCCAGCTCCAGACCGAGGATGCCCCGGATGCCGAGGTGGAGTCGGCACAGCGAGACCTTGGTCGTGCCTACGACCGCTACACCGCTAGGTACGGCCTCATCACCTCGCGGGGCAACCAGATGGCGTTTTCCAAGGACTCCTCCTACCCGCTTTTAGCATCGCTTGAAAACGTGGACGAGGACGGAAAACTTGTTTCAAAGGCAGCGATGTTCACCAAGCGCACCATCCGGCCATACGCTGTGCCCACCAAGGCCGACACTCCAGCAGAGGCGCTGGCGGTCTCACTGGCCGAGAGGGCAAAGGTGGACCTGCCGTTCATGGCGCAGCTGACGGGTATGGCGGAACGAGGGGTCGCAGCAGAGCTGAAAGGCATCGTCTTCAAGGTGCCTGGAAGCGACTTCGGGCACCCCGAGTATCAGACCGCAGACGAATATCTCTCCGGCAACGTGCGCGAGAAGCTGCGCCACGCCGAGTGGGGTGCCGCTGGAGACCCCGAGCTTGCCGTCAACGTAGAAGCGCTCAGCACCGCATTGCCCGAGGATCTCACGGTCAGCGAGATAAACGTGCGCTTGGGGGCCACATGGATTCCCACTAACGACATCCAGGACTTCATCTTCGATCTGCTTCAGCCGCCGAGATATCAGCGCCGCAACATCACCGTCCACTACGCGCCGGTCACAGCGCAATGGTCGATAAGGGGCAAGAGCGCAGACAAGGGAAACCCACTGGCACGTGCTACCTTCGGTACTCACAGAAAGAGCGCCTACGAGATAGTGGAGGACACACTGAACCTGCGTGATGTTCGCGTGAACGACCGAGTGGACGATGGCGAGGGCGGCTATAAGTACGTCTTGAACAAGAAGGAGACGGCGATAGCCTGTGCCAAGCAGGACGCGATAAAGGCGAAGTTCAGCGAGTGGATATGGTCTGACCCCGAGCGCCGCGAAAGGCTTTGTCGCCAGTACAACGACACCTTCAACTCCATGCGGTTGCGCACGTTCGATGGAGGCCACCTGCCCTTTCCCGGTATGAACCCGGAGATAAGGCTGAACGGCCACCAACGCGATGCCGTCGCCCGCATCCTCTACGGCGGAAACGCCCTGTTCGCTCATGTCGTCGGTGCGGGTAAGACCTACACGATGGCTGCCGCCGCCCAGGAAATGCGCAGGCTCGGGCTTTCCAACAAGCCGCTGATCGTCGTTCCCAACCACCTGACCGAGCAGTGGGCATCCGAGTACCTCCAGCTGTATCCTGCCGCCAACATCTTAGTCGCCACCAAACGCGACTTCGAGCGCAAGAACCGCAGACGCTTTTGCGCCCGCATAGCCACCGGCGACTACGATGCGGTGATCATCGGCCACAGCCAGTTCGAAAAGATTCCCATGAGTGTGGAACATCAGGCAGAGGCCATGCAGGCAGAGATCGACGAAATCACCTCCGGCATCGCCCAGATTAAGGCCGAGCGCGGAGACAGGATTACCGTCAAGCAGATGGAGACCACGAAAAGGCGGCTGGAGGCCAAGCTGAAAAAGCTCAACGACCAGAGCCGAAAAGACGATGTCATCACCTTCGAGGAACTGGGTGTTGATCGCCTGTTCATCGACGAGAGCCACTTCTACAAGAACCTGTTCATGTTCACGAAGATGCGAAACGTCGGCGGCATCGCGCAGTCCGAGGCGCAAAAGTCAAGCGACCTGTTCATGAAGTGCAGATACCTCGACGACAAGACCGGCGGCAAGGGCGTGGTGTTCGCCACCGGGACACCCATCTCCAACTCGATGGTGGAACTTTACACCGTGCAACGGTATTTGCAGTACAGCGAGTTGCAAAGGTTGTCGCTTACGCACTTCGACTGCTGGGCGTCCACCTTCGGGGAGACCGTCTCGGCGATAGAGATAGCCTGTAGCTCAGGGAATCATAGCGCTATCTGATTGTGATGCCCTGCTCAGTTATACTTGTTTTGACACACTTGGAGAAAGAGATGGAACATGGAGAACTACGAAAAGCAACAGTTGCTACTGAAAGAGATTTATGAGCTTATCAGTTTGCGGCAAGAAGGTGAATACTGGGATTTCAAACGGCAATGGCACTCAGATAACGGTAGTCTGCTTCATGACATTATCTGCATGGCAAACAACCTCACTAATCACGATGGCTTGATAATTATCGGGGTTGACGAGGGAAACGACTTTTCCATAGCTGACACGACAGATGACCCCAACAAAAAGACAACTCAGAATCTTGTAGATTTCTTACGCAGCAAGAAGTTTGCGGGAGGATACCGACCGACAGTGACAGTGGAAGCTCTGTGCATTGCTCAAGGTCAAATTGACGTAATAACAATTAAGAATGACCTTAATATTCCATACTATCTCGATGAAAAGTATCAGAATGTTATAGAGGGGCATATATACGTGCGAATTGCTGACACCAATACCCCTGTCAACAAGCTTGCTGACAGGCACGTTGTTGAACGGCTTTGGCGCAAGCATTTGAGGTTAGACGTTCCCATCATTGAAACCCTCTCATACTATCTTACAAAGCCCAGTGATTGGGATATAACCTACGACCCCGATGAATCGTTGTACTATCGTTTTGCCCCTGAGTTCACAGTGTCTCAAATACCAAATGACGACCTAAAGGGATACGAGTTCTACTTTTACGCCCAGACCGACTCTACGCCACGATGGTATGAGATTGTTTTCAGGTATCACCAAACAGTTATTGCCTCGTTTCAGGGTATCGCGCTTGATGGCGCTCGGTACTTTACGAACGTGCCTAAACTAGGAGGTTTCGGCGAGGGCTGTCTTGGATGGAAATATTCATACCCGTACTTCATCGAAGGGAGTTTAGGCTACCTTACGCACAGGTTTTTCTACAAGGAGGGCAAAGACGAATGCACTTGGGCGCACAACAAATTCGTGGAATACGTCCTTTTCTTCGAAAGCGAAGAGGAGAGAATTTCGTTTAATGAGTATGCCAATTACAACAACAAAAAACTAAACGAAGCAATTCAAGCGGTAAAAGACTTTCCACTGCCAGAACACTTGTCTGAGCTTGAAGCCGCAGAGCATCAGCGCCGCTTCAAGCAATCATTAGCACTGCAACAGATGTTACTGGATTTTCGGGAAGAGGAGTGGAAGACAGCAACTGATAATTATTTACAGAGAAGGGATTGTTCTGTCTATGAGTACAACAGTATTGCTGACACCCGACTCCGATAGCATCGTTCACCTATCTTGCAAAGATGCGCAACTTGGCCGCCTGATTGAGCGCATAGGCTTTCTGCAATACACAACGGAAGACGATGGATACGCTTTCTTAGTGAATACAATTATTGGACAAATGCTGTCAAAAAAAGCCGCAAGCACAATTCAGGAACGGCTATTAGAAAGATGTGTCAGAGCAATATGTGCCGATAGTATAGCTGCTCTTTCCATTGAAGATCTCAGAACAATTGGAGTTTCCGCTAACAAAGCCATGAGCATCTCAAGCCTCTATAGCAGTTTACAGGAACTTAATCCTGAGAGTTTTCCGCTGCTGACTGACACTGAGATTATCAAGAGGATTACATCGCTGCGAGGACTTGGAGCTTGGAGCGCAAAGATGTACTTGATATTTGTACTTGACAGACAAGACATTCTGCCTTTCGAAGACGGCGCGTTCCTCCAGGCATACAGATGGCTATACTCTGCAAGAAGCTTGAAAAAACAATCCATTGAGCGCAGGTGTAGAAAGTGGCATCCGTACGCCTCTATTGGAGCGAGGTATCTGTACTTAGCCCTAGACACTGGTTTGACAAAGCAAGCTGTGCCGTTTTGGGGAAGGCCAAAAGGTAGGGATTGTGTACAATGAGAGGACAGCAATATTTTGCGCATACTTGACACTTCCTCCGAGTTTCGAGATGCTTTGAGATGCCTCTGATTTGATGTAGGAGAACGATGACTGACAGCTCGCAAACACTGTTTCTTTCCAACGAAGACACACTGAATCTTTATTCAGAGTGGCCATCACCCACTGTCATTATCTCTGATGGGCCATACGGGATTAGTGGTTTCAAAGGTGACCTTTGTACGAATATTGGCCTTGGTGAGTGGTATGAACCACATATCGAGGCGTGGGCAAGTCGCTCAACTCCCGTAACTACGCTCTGGTTTTGGAACACAGAGCTTGGCTGGGCAACAGTTCACCCCACGCTGGAAAAGTACGGCTGGGAGTTTAAGGCTTGCCATACATGGGACAAAGGCATGAGCCATGTTGCGGGAAATACAAATACGAGAACAATCAGGCATCTTCCTGTCGTAACAGAGGTTTGTGTCCAGTACGTTCTTAAGCCCATATTCGAAGTTGATGAAGAAGAAATGTCTATGAAGGAATGGCTACGCTACGAGTGGGGGCGTTCTGGTTTGCCGTTCTCAAAGACAAACGATGCCTGCGGCGTAGCCAATGCAGCGACGAGAAAGTACTTCACAAAGTGTCACCTTTGGTACATGCCGCCCGTAGATGCTTTCACGAAGCTATCTGAGTACGCGAATACGTATGGCGATCCCAGCGGTCGTCCCTATTTTTCGATTGACGGCGAAAACCCAATCAGTGCGGACTCTTGGGGGAGAATGCGTTCGAAGTTTAAATGCCCAATGGGTATCACCAACGTCTGGAGCCTTTCTCAATTACGCAATGATGAGCGCTTAAAAAACAGCCTCAAAGCCATACATTTGAACCAAAAGCCCATTGAGCTCTTATCCCGTATTATCGAAATGACATCTGATGAGGGAGATATAGTATGGGATCCGTTTGGCGGGTTGTTTTCTACTGCGATAGCATCTCTGAGGACGAATAGGATTTGCTATTCATCTGAAATAAACAGAGACGTTTATCGTGTCGCCGTTGCAAGGGTTGAAAATGAGTTAAAACAAGGCAGACAGTGCGTCCACGAGTACGCTGTCTGAATTCGACGACAAGGCTGTGCTCCATTCCTTGATTGTCTTCCCCCGGAAATAGCTGTCTAATACACTCGTTTTGAAGCTCTCGATACCTGCGTGCTCAATTCTATCGATTTTTGCATAATTGGTATCCAGGCGATAAACGAATTTCCCTTGCAGGTCTCGCAACTTGTCCTGGTATTCCTTTGCTGCGCTATAAAGGCGAGCATCGGCTCCCCAGCTTGCGACAAGTCGGCCAGCTTCATCAATATCGCTTTTGTCTGCTTGGAATTTGTAGCCATTCGTGTTTGTTTGCTGTAAATTCGATGTTCGCTCGCTGGTATCCTCTGGTTCAAAAACGATGTAATCTGGAGGATTGTGATAGTGACTGTCTCTAGCTTCAGCTACGCTTCTTCCACTTACAATCAGCGTATCAACAATCTTTGGCTTTCCCCATATCACGTGTTCCGGAAGCCAGGCAATCAGCGCAACATCAATATTGTCGTCACTGAACATGGTGATGCTATCCTTAAACCGGGCGGTTATTTCGGTAGCAAAAGGGAACCAAGCTTTAATCTCAATGCCAGGGTTTGGAACAATCCGCTCGCTTAGAAAAGAAGCATCAGGGAACCCTGGATCCTGCCGAACCCATCGACCTTCATCTCCCCAATCGTATCTGTTCAAGATATCGACCGTCGAAAACTCAATCATATTTCCTATTAGTGGTGATAGCTTAGAGATGACTTTACTGAGTTGTTTGGCGTAGTCCATGCTGTATGGGCGCGTAATGTCAACAACATTAATCAACTCGTCAGTTAAAGCTGCGAGTTCTAGCCTAGCAATAGCGAGCACGTCGCGCTGATCCATTCAATCTCCTTCATTAATCGCACATTTGAAATTGTAACAAATCTATGTACAGGACTACCCGGAACAAAGGAGGATACATGTGAAAACTGACACAATCTATTGGAGCGACATTAAGCCCGAACAGGTGAGCTGGCTCTGGGAACCTTGCCTGCCGAGGGGCAAGGTGGCGCTCTGTATGGGCGACCCTGGCGAGGGTAAGACCACCTACTGCCTAGCGGTGGCTGCCGCACTCACCACTGGTCGGATGCTGCCAGAATCCGCTGTGGCACTGGAGCCGATGAGCGTTGTGTTCCAGTCTGCCGAGGATGGCATTGCCGACACGTTGCTGGGGCGGTTCAAGTCCCTGGGCGGCGACTGCTCCAAGATATGCTCAATCGTCGACAGCAGCTGCTCGCTATCGTTGGACGATACTCGCATTGAGGAGGTTGTGCGCGGTACTGGCGCAGGGCTGGTAGTGCTTGACCCATTGCAGAGCTTCCTTGGCGCTGGCGTTGATATGCACCGCGCCAACGAGGTTCGCCCGCTGATGGCCAAGCTGGCGGCGGTGGCCGAGCGCACGGGCTGCTCAGTTCTAATCATCGGGCACTTGAACAAGATGGCTACGGCAAAAGGCATGTATCGAGGTCTCGGATCCATCGACATCAACGCCGCCGCGCGCTCTATCGTCGTGGTTGGCAGGATGCGCGACGACCCGGAGACTCGGGTAGCTGCGCACCTGAAGTCCAGCCTCGCGCCGGAAGGGCAGTCCATCGCCTTTCGGCTTGACAGAGATTCGGGCTTTGCATGGGTCGGTGCCGTCGCCATCACGGCAGACGAGCTGCTCAGCGGAGTGAGTGCCGGGCGGGAGCCGACCAAACAAGAGCTGGCGTTAGCGCTCATTACCGAGATGCTTACTGGCGGCGAGGTGGAGAGCAACGAGGTGCTGGCGCGACTGCAAGCCCACGGCATCAGCAAGTCCACCTATGAGATTGTCCGCCGGTCGATGTGTATCCAGTCAGTCAAGCGCGGCAACGTCTGGTTCAGCCAGCTACCGGAGGTGAGTGCCATGTAGACATGAACAGACGCTTTTAGATGATACATGCATACAGGGCTGGGGGAAGAACTCAACAACCTAGTCCCCTATAGGGGAGTGGGTTGTTGAGTTCTTCTTTCGGGATGACCGCAGCAAAGCAACTCCTTTGCGGAGTTGCGCAGTTGCGGCCATCCCCGTGGCGCTTACAAGCCCCGCGCAAGCCCCGCGCAGCGGCACACGACCTTGCCTACAAGGTCTAGTGTGTTACACCGTGGCAGCGTAACGGCGCGAAACCGACAAGGTTTCGCGCCGTTTGTGCCTTGCGGGAGGATGGGCGCGAAAGCGCACAGACGACCGCAAGGCACCGCGCTGCTGCGGTGTTCTTCGACAACGCGCAGGCCGCATGATGACGATGCCGCCGCCAGCGGCCACCGACAGGTGGACGCTGGCGCTGGGCGCAACAGCGCCCAGCGCGGCGAGCGGGCGGCGGTTCTGATTAACGCAACAGCATCCCGATAGCCACGTGTTGAAACTGGCCGATGACGGCATCGGTGCTGGTGCTGATTTCGGGCACTCGCTGCCCTGTGAGCCGCCGTACACCGCAAGCGGACAACTATCCCAAGCAATAAATCCAAACGCCTCAAAGGGGCATCCATGCCCCGATTCAGGCACCAAACCACCCACCAAATCAAAGAGAGAGGAAAGAGGTATGCCACGTATGGCAAAGAGATTGAAGACGCTCTGGGCGTTCTTCATCGAAGGCGACAACCGCCGTCACTACAACAGCTTTTGTTTGGGCTGTCGGCTGGACTGCAAGCAGAGCTTTCGCGTCGAGGTCGTATCCTGCCCCAAGAGGGACTCAAAGCTCTCGGCAAGCTCAGGCAAGCCAAGGGCGATAGTCGTCAAGACGGCAAGGGGGTGAGCACCATGCCCTACGCCATCATGCGCTTTGCCAAGCGCAAGGCCGGAGGCGTTGCCTCCACAGAGCGCCACAACGAGCGCAAGAAGGATTCGTACCAGTCAAACCCCGACATCGACACCTCGCGTAGCCACCTGAACTACCACCTGGCCACCAACGCCTGCACCACCTACTCAGCGGCAATTGACCGGAGGACAGAAGATGTCGGCTGCCGCCGTCGCAAGGACAGCGTGACGCTGGTCGAGACGCTGTTCACGGCAAGCCCTGAGTTCATCGAGGCGGCAGGCGACGACGGCCGCGAGTTCTTCGAGCGAGCCTACCAGTTCTCTTGTAAGCAGTTCGGCGCTGACAACATCGTGAGCGCCGTTGTCCACATGGACGAGACGACCCCGCATATGCACCTGGTGTTCGTGCCAGTGACGCCTGACGGCAGACTTTCTGCCAAAGACATCCTCGGCAACAAGAAGTCGATGTGTAAGTGGCAGGACAGGTACCACGCCTTCATGTCAGAGCGCTGGCCGGAGCTTCAGCGGGGCACGCCCGCCATCGAGACCAAGCGCAAGCACCTGCCCGTCTGGCTGTTCAAGGCAGCAGAGCGTTTGGATGTGCAGTACGAGCAGGTCAAGGCAGCGCTTTCAGACATCAACGCATTTAACTCCGGCAAGAAGCGCGACGAGGCGCTTGAACTGCTCGCCGCGTGGGTGCCGGAAGCTAAAACGCTCACAGCGCAGGTGAAAAGTGTGGACGGCGAGATTGCCAGGCTGACGGACGGCGTGTTCAGGGTGGCCGGGGAAAACCAAGAGCTGCGCGGCCAGAACTACTCGCTGGAAGAGGAGCTGCTGGAATCCAAGTACCGCGCCTACCAGCTTAAAAAGCAACTGGAGAAGCAGGAGCGGCTTCTGGCCAAGCTGCCGCCGGAGTTACTGGAACAACTAACACACAAACCCAAGCAGAGAGGACAGGAACGATGAAGCCAACAATCAAGACGGTAAAGATTGCAGACCTGTACCCGTTTGAGAAAAGCCCCTTCGGGCTGCGCAACATGGACGAGCTGGCATCCAGCATAGGCGAGGCTGGCGTGTACGTGCCGCTGGTCGCTAGGCTAAGGGAGGCTGGCGGCTACGAGATTATCGACGGCCACCGCCGCAGGGCAGCGGCAGAGGCATCTGGCATTGATGCCGTCCCGGTGTTAGTCGTGGAGATGGATGATGACCAGGCGGCCATCGCGCTGGTGGACACCAACCTGATGTGCAGAGAATCAGTGCTGCCCTCAGAGCGCGGGTTTGCCTACAAACTGAAGCTCGACGCACTCTCCCATCAGGGCATCCGCACTTGTGGAACCGAGTTCCACAAGTCGCGCGACGAGATAGCCGAGGGCATGACGGGCAGGCAGGTGTCCAAGTACATCCGCCTCACAGAGCTTATCGCGCCTTTGCTCCAGATGGTGGATGACGGCTCAATAGCCTTAAGCCCCGCCGTGGAGCTGTCCTACCTCACGGAAGATGAGCAACTGGCGCTGTTCGGTGCCTGCATGGACGCTATGGCCACGCCCTCCCACGCTCAGGCCATACGCCTGCGAGACAGCTCCCGTACAGGCCAGTTCACCAAGGACATACCAGTTGCAGTGATGGCTGAGGACAAGCCCAACCAGAAAGACCAATTGAAGCTGCCGATGGACGAGGTCAGCCGCTTCTTCCCCAAGAGCTACACGCCGCGCCAGATGCAAGAGACGATAGTCAAGCTGCTGGAGCAGTGGCAGAGAAAACGTGAGCGTGACAAGGGCGCAAGGTAGCGCCAACTCCGCAACTCCGCAAACAACATCCTTTGCTGCGGTCATCTTTTCTCAGGTGGCCGCGGCTTCGTTTATTAGGAGGTACCAATGGCTGAGAAGCTACAGACAAAGCTGGTGGTCAACAGCGTTTTCGCTGGTGAAACGCCATTCGAAGAGCTGTTCGGCGAGTGGATGCGCTACGTCATCGAGCAAAACTACCGCCGCTGGCTGGCTGAGCGGCAATCGCACAATTGCGACCAGAGGGCGGTGCGAACACAATCGGCACGTAAGGCACACGAACCCGACTTTAAGGAGGTCTGACATGGCAAGAGCTGGCAAGGCTGCGCTGTACTGCAGGCTGTCGATGGACGACGGCAACGATGGCGAGAGCATGAGCATCCAAGGGCAAAAGGCGCTGCTGTCCAAGTACGCCCAGGACAACGGGATAGCCGACTTCGAGTTTTACGTAGACGACGGCTACTCCGGCACCAACTTCAACCGCCCGTCGTTCAGGCGCATGATTACCGACATCGAGGGCGGCAAGGTCACGGCGGTCATCACCAAAGACCTCTCACGCCTGGGGCGTAACTACCTGGAGAGCGGAGCGTACATCGAGGTCTTCTTCCCCAAGCACAACGTGCGCTACATCGCCGTCAACGACGGCGTGGACAGCATAAACGCCGCAGGGTTGGACATCACGCCGTTCAAGAACATCCTCAACGAGTTCTATAGTCGCGATATCGCCAAGAAGGTCAAGACTGGCAAGCAGGTTAGAGCTAAGGCTGGCAAGTACATGGCAACCACCGCTGCCTTCGGCTACCAGAAAGATGCCGCTGACAAGAACCACCTCGTCATCGACGAGCGCACCGCACCCACTGTCAGGAGGGTGTACGAGCTGGCCTTGCAGGGCATGGGCAACAACCGGATAAAGAATGTGCTGAGAGCCGAGCGGTTGCCCCGCCCCGCCTACTACAAGCGGGAGGACTTCGGGCACCACTTCATCGGTGACGAGGAGCGCTACTACGACTGGTCGAAGCACATCATCTCCGGGATGCTCAGAAACCCCATCTATAAGGGCTGCCTGTGGGTGGCCACGCACTCCAAGCGCTTCAACTCCAAGAACCCGAAATTCTGTACCCAATTGTAGTGAGGCCAAGTTTAAACGCCCCACAGCCAGCACTCACCGCTCACTGTAAGGTATATCAAAAGCATCGAATACCTTGCGCTGTATCTTTGTCGGT
>JAITDU010000029.1 GCA_031282405.1 Coriobacteriales bacterium
TGGAGGACGGCACGCCCGCCGAGCTGTTGGCGCGCCAAGGGTTGTTTGCCCACCTGTGCCAACTGCAGGGAGCCGTTGGCGCGCTCGACCAGACAACGACAGGGGAGTGCCATGGGTAAGCCGGTTATCGACGTGGTCTATGTCATGCTCAATCAATATGCAGAGGCGTTGAGCGAAACTGTTGGGCCGCTCGTCTCGCGCCTGAACAGCTGCGTATGCCCTGCTCGAGCAGAACACTCAAAAAGCCTGCTGCGGCCACACGATCGGCTGGCGTCTCTGGTAGCCGGTGCGCTTATCGACATCGTCTCCGCACCATTTACCGGTGGGTGCGTTGTGCCAGTTGTCACAGGAGCTTACGGAAAACCCGATTTTGCCGAGGGCTTTGGCCTGCACTTTAGTCTGTCGCATAGTCGCAATGCCGCATGTTGTGCGGTTTCCCAGCGCCCTGTGGGGATAGATATCGAGAGGTCGATTGATTCTTGTGAGAGCCTGTTCTCCCTGTGTCTGGCGGACGCTGAGCTCGCGTGTATTAAAGACTGTTCAAATCGAGTTGAGCGCATTCGCCTGTTCACCAAGCTATGGACGCGCAAGGAGGCTTTAGGCAAGTATCTAGGCTGTGGACTCAATGAACTTGTTTTACGCACCGATGTTTTACATTGGCCTGGTGACACGGCAGGCTTTTTGGTTTGTCGGCATATCCGTGGCGTACAGGGGGCTGTGCCGCAGATAGAAAGCTTCGAATTATTTGAAGCATATATGTCGGTTTGCGGCTACGGCAGGGTACGCGTGACAAGCCGTACGTTGAGCGACGTTCTCGCTCCGGCCGCTTCTGGTATTTGTAACCCCTCGTATGAATGTGAGCTATGAAAATGGACAAAAAGATTGAAGCCCAGCTTGTTAAGTCGTACATCGATCGTGGCTACTGGAAGGATCGCACTCTAGGCGATTTTGTACACAATTGTGCAAACCTGTGGCCACAGAAGATCGCCCTTATCGATGCCGAAAGATCGCTGACTTACCAAGAACTAGACAAAGCGACCAGTTGTGTCGCTGGTTATCTTGCTCAACTTGGCGTCAGGAAGGGTGACCGTGTGGTACTTCAGCTGAAGAACAGTATCTGGCATACGGTAACGTTTCTTGGGATTGCGAAGGCGGGCGCCATACCCATCATGGCTTTGTGCGCGCATCGTTCTCGGGAACTCGTAAGTTTTGCACAGCGCGCCGAAGCCGTTGCCATGATTGTAAATGACGTACATCAAGGGTTTGACTATCCGTTCCTGGCGCGAAAGGTGCAAGACCAGGTTTCGGGTGTGCGCCATGTGTTAACGCTCGCGGACATTATCCGTGTTGTGCATAGCACCGAGCCCCTTTCTTTGGAACAATATCTGGACCGTCGCCCTTCTTTTACTGACATTGGGATACTTACCTGTTCGGGTGGTTCAACCAGCATTCCCAAACTCATTCCCCGTCGTCATGCCGACTATCTGTATGACGCTGAGACCTTTGCCGCCTTTTTGGGTTTGAAGCAAACCGATGTGTTTTTGGTGGCATTGCCTGCATCACACAATTTTGTGCTGGGCAATCCCGGCGTATTAGGGACGCTGTCTGTGGGAGGCACAATCGTGATGTGTGAAAATCCCAGCCCCGATGAGATACTGCCGCTGATTGACGAGCATCGAGTTACCGCTACTGCCTTAGTACCGAGCATTCTCTCGGTACTACTTGATATTCTGACCTGGGAGGACGAATATGACCTTTCCTGCCTGCGGATACTGCTGATTGGTGGGGCGGTGTTTGAGGAGCAGCTTGCGCGCCGGACCATGCGGGAGTTGCCTGGTTGCTTGCATCAGGTTTTTGGCACTGCAGAAGGCATCAACTTTTCAACTGCCGCCAGTGACCCTGAGGATGTTGTTGCCTGCTGCCAGGGCAGGGCAATCTCAGAAGCTGATGAATGGCGCATCGTTGACGAGGATCTGCGCGAGGTTCCCAAAGGGGAATCCGGCGAACTTATTGCCCGAGGTCCCTACACCATAAGGGAATACTACCGTGCGCCCGAGACAGAGGACTCTTTTACCGAGGATGGCTTTTATCGCACAGGTGACAAAGCCCATGTTAGTCCACAGGGTTATCTTGTGGTAGAGGGTCGCGTTAACGAACAGATCAATCGTGGCGGGGAAAAGATCATGCCAAGCGAAATGGAGGGCCTATTGGCGAGTTATCCAGGCGTGTATGAAGTGCAGGTTGTGGGCGTATCCAATGAGCTACTCGGGCAGCACGTCTGTGCGTATGTCATGGGGTGCTTTGATCGGATTCCAACACCAGCGCAGATCAACGCCTATCTTTCCGACTTGGGAGTTTCGGCACATAAACGCGTTGATCAGGTGGAAGATATTGATGAATGGCCATTTACTGGCGTTGGCAAAATCGATCGAAGGCGTCTTTGCGAATGGGCACATGCTATTAACGTTGATTAACTAGCAAAAATTGTGCCTTCTGTTGATGCGAATATCCACGATGCAAGTAGCTATTACAGAAAAGGGGTCACCCATGTTGTCAAATACCAGCTGTTCAGTAACGGACCTTATCAATCAGCACACGATATCATATGCCAACAATGACGATGCAAACTTGGTTGAAGCGGGGATGAACTCGCTTGCGGTTATGCGCCTTGTCAATCTGTTACGTCGCTCTGGTGCCCGTGCTGTTACATTCTCCAAGCTCATGGCTCATCCTACGAGAGCTGCCTGGCATAAACTTGCAGAGGTTGAGGCGTCCGCTTCCGTTAAGTCCCCAGGTCAAAGCGTAGCTCGTCCTACGATCAGATATGATTCCAAGCCGTTTGCACTTACCGACATTCAGAGGGCGTACTACATGGGTCGTCAGAATGACATGCCTTTAGGCGGCAATGGCTGTCACGCCTATCTGGAGTTGCACGGCTCGAACGTTGAGCCCGAGCGTTTGCAGGTGGCGTGGCGCATGCTGTTTGATGCACATCCTATGTTGCGAGCCCGTTTTACCGAAGACGGACAACAGTACGTAACCCCACAGCCGGCAAAAAACGCAATCGATCTCGTTGTTCATGATCTGAGAAAGCTTACATTCAGTGAAGCCCATGAGAGGTTTCTTGCTATTCGGGCAGAAGTTTCTTCCCGGCGCCTCGACGTTACCGCAGGCCAAACATGCGGGCTTACCCTCGTTCAGTTGCCCGAGGACAAAACGCGCGTCTGTTTTGATATAGACCTTCTCGTATGCGATGTTCAGAGTTTTCAAATCCTGTTACGCGACCTGGCCTGTGCCTATGCGGACGGCACCAAACCCGCAGCAAACCCTGCGTGGGATTTTGCCTCTTACCTTGCGCACGAGATGAACAATGTGGCCGAGCCGGACGAGCGCGCACAGGATGCCAGCTATTGGCAGGCGCGCATTGCAGACATGCCGCAGGGTCCTCGGCTTCCCACAATTGTAGATCCCGATTCGGTGCTTCATCCACGCTACGTGAATCACGCGTATCAGATCGGTCCGGATATCTACGCATCGCTCAAAGCCCGAGCCGCGGCTTTGGGGGAGACTGTGGCAATGGTGTTACTTGCGGCCTATTCCCAGGTTCTTGCCGCATGGAGCGAGAATCGGCACTTCCTCGTGAACATGCCCATCTTTGCTCGCGACACAAGCGTATCCGGCCTTGAGGATGTGGTATCTGATTTCTCGAATATCCTTTTGCTTGAGGTCGACTGCTCCCATGTTGCTACTTTTGCAGAATGCCTCAAACAGATCAGTATGCGTTTTCTTGCTGATATGGCACATAGTTCTTATGGTGGGGTGGCCGTGCAGCGCGACGTTGCAGCAGCGGGTGGGCCCCAGACAGGTTTGTCGCCCGTGGTGTTTTCCTGCAATCTGGGCGATCGGCTGCTGACCAAAACCTGTATTGAGAAGCTTGGCGAGTTAGGGTTCATGACCTCTCAAACGCCGCAGGTGCAGATAGACTGCCAGGCCTTTGATCACGAGGGCGGCTTGCGCCTTTCCTGGGATGCTGCGGAAGAGTTGTATCCGAGCAGTATGTGCTCCGTCATGTTTGCGGCGTTCTGCGATCTCGTTGAGCGACTCGCCACCTCGGGTGATGCTTGGATCTCTCCCGTTGACGCTATGCCAAAAGCACAGCGCGAACGCCGTAACGCTGATTTGGCAATGTTGCGCGAAACAGCACCCGACTATGCACCCCTGCATGCCGCCTTTGTCAGCTATGTGCGGCTTTGCCCCGAGACAACGGCGCTCATCGATGCCCAAACCGGCAAGTCGCTTTCCTATGCTCAGGCGTATCTGCGCGCCGGCGCTATCGCTCAGATGCTTGTCGATGCCGGCGTGCAGGGAGGCGAGCTTGTTGCGGTGTGTCTTGAACGTGGCTTTGATCAGATATGCGCCCTGCTCGGCATCGCTATGATTGGCTGTGTGTACGTGCCCATCGACGTGACGCAGCCCCAGGCGCGTAAAAGCCTGATAGCGAGCAAGCTCCAAGCTGACCTCGTGCTTACGGCCAGGCTCCATAGGGAAGAAAACGCAATATTTGAGCGGGTTTTTGTGGTCGAAGACGCTCCTGCGGACGTTTCGATGTTGCAGGTTGAGGAACTTGTTGCAAAACGGATGCCACAGCCTGATGACAGCGCCTATATCATCATGACCAGTGGCTCTACTGGTACGCCTAAAGGGGTGGAGATTTCCCACGGGGCGGCGTGGAATACGATAAATGAGGTAAACGCCCGGCTCTGTGTGGGTCTCGCTGACCGTATGCTTGGCGTCTCCAATTATGACTTCGATCTGTCGGTGTACGATGTGTTTGGTATTCTTGGTGTTGGCGCGACCCTAATTTGCATGCCTGACGATGCTCGGCGCGATGCAGCGCGTATGGTCGAGTACGTCTTGAAATTTGATGTGACTCTTTGGAACACTGTACCTATGCTTCTGGATATGCTTATTACCGAAGCGGAGAACAGCGGCAAGAGTCTACCTCTGCGCGCGGTAATGCTTTCGGGCGACTGGATTGGCATGGATTTGCCGCAACGCCTTGCAAACCGTGCGCCAAGCGCTCGTTTTATTGCCATGGGCGGAGCCACCGAGGCAGCTGTGTGGTCCAACTGGCAGGAGGTAACCCTGCCTGTGCCCGATAACTGGACAAGTATTCCCTATGGGCGTCCATTGCGGGCGCAATGCTATCGTGTGGTGGATACCTGTGGCCAGGATCGTCCGGATTGGGCGATTGGTGAGCTACTGATTGGCGGCGCCGGGGTCGCAAAGGGCTATCGTGGTGACGAGGAGCTTACGACACAGTCTTTTATCGAAGAAGGCAAGATTCGCTGGTATCGTACGGGCGACATGGGGCGCTTTTGGGACGATGGTACGATTGAATTTTTGGGTCGTCGGGACTTTCAGGTAAAAGTGAAAGGTCATCGCATAGAACTGGGCGAGATAGAGACGGCTCTTACCACATCTCCGGACGTGCTGGCTTGTGCGGTGTGTGCCCCCTCTGCTGCCTGTCTTGTGGCAATAGTACAGCCAAATCCAGAGGGTGATTTCAGCCGCAAGGCCCTTGGCGAGTTTGTGGCTCAGCGTCTGCCCTCGTATATGGTGCCGACGCGTTTTGTAGCTGTTGAGGCTCTGCCTCTTTCTCCCAATGGAAAACTGGATCGTAAAGCAATCAACCGTCTTGCCCAACAAGCAGCCGAGGCACAGGAACCCGCCACCAGGCAACCGCAAACCCAGACCGAGATTGTCCTTGCGCATATCTGGGAAGAAATGCTGGGTGCCAACAATGTCGGTCGTACCGATAGCTACTATGAGCTGGGCGGTAACTCTCTGACAGCTACACGCATCATTGGCAGCGTTCGCAATACCTTTAATGTCAGTCTTACAACCGCAGAGGTGTTTATCCACACAACCGTTGCCGATCTTGCGCGTCTTATTGACAAGCGTGTGGCTACCCACCATGCAGAAACGAAGGATCCCATGCTCAACAAAATCCGTGCAACATCAACACAGGAGCAGGTAGAAGGACTGCCTGCGTTTATCACGCATACGGATGAGACAGACACGCCGTTTGCGCTTACTGCCCTGCAGCGAGCCTACCTCATTGGGCGTCAGGAGGATATGGTGCTAGGAGGACAGGCAACGCGTGCCTATTCTGAGGTTGTGGTGAGCAATCTGGATATGAGTCGTTTGGCTGGTGCCATGACAGCGCTGATTGGTATCCAGGGCGTCTTGCGCCTTTCCGTTGACGTGGTCAATGCCAACCAGGTCATTAATGAAAAGGTGCCTCCTGTTGTTATTCCGCTTACCGATGTCTCATATCTTGAGGAGGATAGGTGGCATGAGTTTCTTGAGTCCAAGCGCATGGAGTTGTTTGCCCATGAGTTTGATCTTACGCGGCCATTCCTCTGGGTTATGGAGGTTACGCGCTGGAAGGACGAGTGGCATATCCATTTTTGCCACGATGGGATTCTTCTGGACGGCTGGAGTTCCGAGCGTCTGTTTGACGAGTTGGAGACACTGTATCATGGCGGGTCACTAAATAGGGATATCTCTTATCGTGATTATGCTCTTTGGTTGTCACAGGTTCAGAATTGCGAAGCATATGCTCGCGACAAGGCGTATTGGTCACAAAAGGCTCAGGGCTTCCCCGAGCAACAAGCTCTGGAGCCGCTTTGTGCGCCGGAGGCTATCACAAAACCAGTCACAGCCTATGCGGCAAGAGTGATACCTCAACAACGTTGGGATGCCATTAGACAGGCAGCCGCTTCTCGTGGTATGACCGTCTTTGCCGTGATGCTGTGTGCTTTTGGTAAAGCTCTTGAGCTCAATGGTGGTCGTCATGATTTTCTTATCAACACACCCGTAGCCTATCGTCCACGGGTGAGCGAACATATCGACGATCTTTTGGGAGAATGCTCAGATTATCGCTTCTTTCATTTTTCGACAGAGCCGGGCGAGACGATTGCTGTAACTGCGAAGAAGGTATTCTCTCAATTGACCGAGGAGGGGCTTTACACCGCATATCGCGGCACCGACCTTTCGCGTGCCTTGCAGCAGCAGACCGGTGCCTCAGCGTTGGCTCCGATTGTGTTCACCAGCACTGCTGAGGTGGGACTTAAGGGTTCAAGCTGGTATCGCAAGGTGGCATCTCGTACGCATACCAGCCAGGTCTGGATGGATGCGGTGGTCATGCCTATCGACGAGGGCGTCCTGCTCAATATCGATTATGTTGAAGGTCTGCTTGAGCCGGGAGCACCGCAGCGCGTGGCCGACTCATTTGTACGTGCGCTTGATCTGTTTGCGGAGCAACCCGGTTCCTGGGACGAGCTTACGCAACTCCCCCTGTCCACAGAGGACCAAGCGCTTGTCGCCACGCTGAATGATACCAATATGCCGGGCATCGCTCAGAGCTATGCGCCTTTACTGCGCGATGCCTTTGCTGCTCATGCAGAGAAACTGGCAATTACCGATGGCACAAGGACCTGGTCGTATTGCGAATTGGAGCAGCTGACAGCTTGTGTAAGCACAGCGATTGCAGCAAAGATAACCGAGGTGCAAGCTGCTGCCTGTGCTCGCATTGGCATTGCGGTTGGTAAGGGAGTAAAACAGATAGCTGCTGCCTTGGCTTGCGCTGCCAGTGGCCATCCGTTTATGCCGATAGACATTGAGTATCCCACTCAAGTCATATACGACTGCTATGAAGGCGCGCAGCTTGCTTTTGTTTTGGTAGACGAGCAAACATCGAGTGTTGTTCCCCCAGAGGTTCCGACGCTCAATCTCGACGACGGGCTTCCCGAGCAAGGCGAGATTGTCTGGCATGAGGCTTTGGGTACAGAGGTGCTTGCAATCATCAATACCTCTGGCTCTACAGGTGCTCCCAAAGGTATTCAGCTGACCAATGCAGGACTGGTGAATTGCCTGTTATGGAGTAATGAAGCCTTCAAAATCGATGAGACCAGTCGTGTGTTTGCGGTCACCAATTTTGCTCATGACATGGCTCTGTACGACACACTGGGTCCTTTTCTTTCTGGTGCTGGCCTGGTTGTTTTGAATGAAGCAACTCGGCGTGAACCTCAGGTATGGGTCAGACTACTTGAGAGCTGCGATGTGAGCTTCTGGAACTCCGTACCTGCGCTTATGCGTATGATGCTTGATCTGGGCGGTCCTATCAGTAAAAAGGTTCGCTCGTCACTGCGCTGCGTGGTGCATGGTGGGGATTGGCTCGACTCGGATCTAGCCCGCTTGATTAAGGAGACCTTCCCTGAGGTACGTCTGTTTAACGTTGGCGGTCCAACCGAGACAACCATTTGGAACATTGCGCATGAAGTGACGTATGACAATCTCGATAAAGGCGAAATCCCCTACGGCCGTCCCATCCCAAACACACAGTATTACGTGCTCGATGACCGTATGAACCTGTGTCCGGTAGGCGTAGCTGGAATCATGTATGTTGTCGGCGTAGGAGTTTCTCCAGGCTATCTGAATGCCACCAGCGAAACGCAGGCATTTCTAGACTGGAACGGAATGTGGGTGTGCTGCACGGGTGATAGGGGCAAGTACCTGCCTGGCGGAGAGCTTTGCATCTTGGGGCGCGCTGATCTCCAGGTAAAGGTTAATGGCAAACGTATTGAGATTGGTGGCATAGAGCGCCTGATCAACCAGGTGAATGGTGTGAGCACCTGTGCGGTTGTTGTAAATGAGGGCACGGGTCGCCTCGTCGCCTATGTTACGAGTGAAGAGAGCGTAGCCGAGTCTGCGATCCGTGCGGAGCTCTCAAGGCAGTTGCCAGCCTATATGGTGCCCACGCGTTTTGTAATGCTCGATTCTCTGCCACTCACGCGTAACGGCAAGCCTGATCGGAAGCTGTTGGCGACCTATGAACTACCGAGCTACAGCCCCGACCCCGCATCAGCAGCCCCCACAACCGACGAGGAATCTTCACCCGGGTTAACGGCAAACTCGATTTCCCAGCAATCAGCGCCGGGCGAGCAGCCTGTTGACAGCTTTGAGCAAACCCTATCCGAAGTGGTGGCATTTTGTCGCGATGTTATTGGTGACGAGACGATTGGCGCCGATGACAACTTCTTTGCTGTTGGCGGAGATTCTCTGGCAGCCATGAAGATTGGTGCTTGGGCATATGAACAATACGGGCGTGAGCTCACAGTTATGCAGATCATGGCTCAGCCCACGGTCCGCGAATGGACTCAGGTTCTTTGCGATTAATAGAGAAGGAGATTGAAATGATACAAACATATGAAACCAGGCCTATGGCCTCATCAACATGCGCGGTCATGGCAGCGAGTTCTTCAGAAGCGTGGAGCGGCATCAGCAACAATCCGTGGGTGTTCAGCTTAGATGACGCTTCTGTACGTGTAGTCTGTTTCCATCCTGCGGGGTGTCAGCCGACCATCTTTATGGCATGGAAGCGGCACTTTTCAGCACGCGTGAGCGCCGTACCCGTTGTTCTGCCCATGCATGGAAGCCGTTTATTTGAGCGCATGCCACAGAGCTTTCAGGAGATAGCCTGCGATCTTTTGGACGGTTGTCCCGAGCTTTTTGATCGACCGGTGCTCCTCTTTGGACACAGCATGGGCGCGATGATTGCCTATGAGCTTGCCTGTCGGTTGCAGCAACACAGTAAACCGCCTGTGGCGCTCGTGGTCTCTGGTGCGCAGTCTCCCGACAGGCGCGAGACTGTTGATCGCACCATCGGCCTTACAGATGATGGGTTTCTCGATGTATTACGTACCTATGGCAGCATTGGTGAGGACTTGCTTCATGACCAAGGTTTCTTGAGCTACTACCTGCCCATTGCCCGCATCGATTTTGCCCTGTGCGAAAAATATGAATGGCAAACCCAACCTGCTCTGGCGTGTCCTATTCATACCTTTAACGGCGAGGAGGACACGCATATCAGTCGGGATGGAGTTGAGCAGTGGAACCGCTTTACTCGAGCAAGCTGTACTCATCACCTTTTTGAAGGTGGACATTTCTATTGCGATGAGAACCCTGCAGAAGTGTGCGCTCAAATCGAAGCGATTCTTCAACCACACATAAGATAGGAGAGACCTTTCATGTCAGATATTATGCCTCAACAATCACACGATTTTATAGCCGACAACCGCGGGAATACGACATTCGAGCTACCCTTTCAGTGTCGATACCCTGTTCAGGGTCTTGAGTTTTTTGATACGGGCCGTACGGGCCGTAAGCTGTATACCGGTGTCTATGCCTGGTTGATTATCGAAGGAGACCTCGATTTGGATCGTGTTGAAAAAGCGGTGCAGCGCATGTATGACAACATCGATACCATGCGTGTTACGTATCCGGTTTCGCCCGATCAACCACTTCACTATCGCATTCGCAAGCATGTAGACTTTAAATTACAGGTCTTTCCTGTTGAGGAAGGCACGCTTGAAGAACAGATTGCGTCGGCGACGGCCATGGAGACACCCTTTGTGATGTCTCAGGCTACCTATACCAAGGAGTCCGCGCGCGCCGTTGTCTACGATCTGGGTACGGCTTCAAGCGGAAAACACGCCTGGATTTTTGCTCTTTCAGCCAATCACATCATAGTTGATGATCGGGGCATCTATACGATCCTCGATCAGTTCATGGCCTTCTATCGGGGTGAGGATCGCATGATCGTGCATCACGCTGGTCTTATCGACTATCTCAATTATATGAATGATAATCCGGATATCGTAGATGTTGAATTGACCCGTGCATACTGGCATCGCGAGATGGCAGGCTACGAGTCCCCGTCGCTGCATGAAAAGAATCCTGACCGAGAAATTCCCATAAGTCTAGGTGACTTTGCATTTGAACTTGACACCAAGCCGATCAAGGAGCTTTCTCTCGCGTGCCAGGCAACGATGCCTTCGCTGTTTTTGGCAGCACTGCATGTAGGCATTGCTGCTGGCTTCGATGTGCGCGACTCGGCCGTCTGCATGATGTCTGAGTGGCGGCCTAGCTTTACCTTCTGGAGTTCAATCATACATGGTTTGATGTGCATGAATGTTCGTATGCGCATTCATGACGGCGAGACCTTTCTTGAGTTTGCGCGTCGCACAGTTCTCAAAACAGCTGAGAACCTGCACAATCTTGCCAGCGAGGAATATGTGGGTGGTGCTGCTCATGTGATGTACACCTATGTATCTCCAACCGCGTCACCCGATCTGGGAGAAGGACTGACCTGTCAATCATGGTTCCCCAACTTTATTTGCGAAGCCGGTTATTTACCTGCTTATTTTTTGACAGTAGTTGAAGACGTGAAGGTTATGCAGATCATTCAGGTGTTTGACCAAACGACCTGCTTCTTTACGCCCAACGAAGTGCGTGCGATCAGCCATGGGCTGAGACGCAGTCTCGAGATCGCAAGCGAAAATCCTGGTGTGCTGCTGAGCGACATCATATTCACTGTACAAGCTGAGTTGCGTGAACAGGGGGTGATATCGACAGAGAGGTAACCTTATTGCAAGTTAGTTTAACCTAAGTCTTAGACATTACGCACATGCGTCATAAGGGCGTGTGGCGAGTGAGAGGAGTCAACCATGAACGAGATTACCTATCTGACCAACAACCGAGGAGAACAAAACTTTGAGCTATTCTATCAGTGTACTTATTTTCTAAACGGAATGGATTACTTCGATACCGGGAGCAGTGGCCAAGGCTTCTATTCTGGCATTGGCGGCGGTGCCGTTGTTGAGGGAGAACTCGACTTAAATCGAGTTGAACGTGTCATGCAGCGCCTGTTCGATGAAATAGATACCCTGCGTGTCTGCTACCCGGCAGCAAAAGATGATTCTTTGCATTTTAAGATTCGCGCAGATTATGACTTTAAGCTTGAGGTGCTCCAGGCTCGTGGGGCCAGCTATGAGGAGCGATTGCAATATGCTTCTAATGAGGAGAGCCGGATTGTCGCCGACCTGCAAAACTACACCGATATAACCTGTCGTGCTGTTGTATATGATCTGGCAGATGGCCCAAGTGGCGCTCATGCCTGGCTTATTGCTCTCACATTCAATCATATGATTATCGATGACCAGGGTCTTATCCTGGTGTGGGATCAGTTCATGCGCTACTACCGCGGTGAGACCAAGCGTTGCGCCAACGTCAAAAGTCTGGTTGACTACTTTAATTTTATAAACGATAACCCCGATCTGTATGACAGGGATGCAATCATCTCCTATTGGAAGCAAGAGATGTCTGGCTACAAAACACCAGAAATGTGCGAACCTGAGGGCATGGAGGGTGTAGAGAGTTTTGACTTAGCCGACTATGTAGTTTTCTATGACATTCTCCATCTCAGACGTGTTGCGGCGGCATGCAAAGTAACGCTCCCGGCTCTGTTTGTCTCCGCTTTTCACGTTGCATCTGCCGAGACCTTTGGCGCGCGCGACTCGGTTGTTACCCTGGGTACTGAGGCGCGCCCCAATTTTGAGTACTGGTCTACCGTTGTGCACTCACTGGTATCGATAAATAACCGTATGGACGTTCGGGACGACGAGACTTTTGCTGATTTCGCACACCGTACGATGGTAAAGATGTCTGAGAACATAAAAAACGCGCCAGCCCAACAGTATGTTGGTGGTATTTCCCATCTGTGTATAACGTATGCGAACCAGCCCCCCACTCCCAATCTGGGTGATGGATTGACCTGCCATGCATGGATGCCCGATACGGTGCTTGCCGACAATAGGACCGATGCCTCAGAGTTAGTCCTGCCGCCAAAGCAGCTTATGATGGGCATTGTTGAGCTTGGTGACACCGTGCGTACGCTTTGCGGTTTTACCCCTCTGTCGTTTAGTATGGCAGATGCCAAGAGTCTGAGTGGCGGTATGGAGCGCTGCCTCAGAATGCTCGATGAGAATTCGCAGATTACGGTAGGGGACATCTTGGCTGCGGCCCCTGCAACATCCAGGTTGCGTTTTTTGGAGCCGCTCAATTGAGTTAGGCAGCGCCGCCGGTATTCCGTCTATGCCCATGCGCTCAGCGGTGCACGCTGAGCGCATGCTGGCGAGTGCCAGTTGGGGGAGACAACTCTTGAACACAATTTTCCGCACAGCTTGGGTGTTGGAGTGCTGAGCGCTCTATTCTGTCATATAACGCACATAATTCTACACGCTAATATAGGTAAAGCCAGTGAGGGAAGAAGACGATTAGGGCTACCAATCTTGCGATTGACGACGAGTTGCTTGTTACGGCAAAGGAGATAGGGCACTTTAAGACAAAGAGAGAGACGGTCACCGTCGCGCTGCAAGAGTTCACCCAGTGGTGCGAGGGTAGGCCGCGAAGATTCCCAGCGCCTTGCGCCGAATGGCAAAAGGAAGTCTTTTGTGGTGCACTGTGAGCGCACTGCGAGTGGAGGGCAGGGGAATACGGGGCTTTGCCGCTCATATATGGTATAGTTATACGGCTTGTTTAGAAAAATGGAGATGGTGGCCGAGCTGCCGGGACGCTTGTGGAAGAAAGTACCTCTTCGCGCGTTGAGAGCGGCAAAGGCCAAGGGCAGTTTT
>JAITDU010000040.1 GCA_031282405.1 Coriobacteriales bacterium
CCAAATAGGGTTCGTCCATAAGGCATCCTCCTTATCTCCTCTCTATAGAGGAATCAAGAAGCGTGCCCAGAACCCTGCACGTATAGTATTGTCTCAAGGAAAACTTTCAGATTTCTTAACGGTGGCTTAATGAACCCTTAATTAAAACTGGACGAATCTTAACCAAAGCTTAACCACATTAAAACGGGGGGGGGGCAATGACGGAAGTCTCCATGTCCAGGCCGGATTGCCGCGTCGCTTCGCAGGCGTCCAAACGTTATAATAAGTTACTTAGAGCATAATGACGGTAAATAATGATAGGGTGCGCCCAACGTGTATAATAAGAGAGCGGTGATATGCAGAGGCTGACCTGTCATTACGCCTTAGTTCGTCATCAGCATCTTGCGATTATCGTCGTCACGCAACCAGCAGGGTGCCGCACGTAAAAATCAGAGCTGGAAGTATAGGAGAAGCCCCCTATGTGGTCTGTCTGCAAACCAAAAAATGATCAGGACCTCAAAGAGTGTGCCCAACTGGGCAAAACACTCAACCGTTTGTCTCAACCCACTATCCTTACTATTTTGGCAGCCGCCGACGAACCGCTGCACGGCTACATCATCGTCAAACGCGCGGCCGAGTCCCCAATGTTCGGAGGCGGCAGCCCCGATGCCACTGGCATTTATCGAACTTTAAAATCTATGGAAGAATCCGGCCTCTTGACCTCGCATTGGGATACCCCAAAAGCTGGCCCTGCTAAGCGGGCGTTTGAACTTACTGATGCCGGTCGTACGACCTTGCGGCGCTGGATAGACTCGCTGGCCTGCTATCAACTTACCATCGACCGCCTGCGCCAAGAAGCGTCGACAGCCTTGGGTATCAACCTGCCACCCACTCCTGAATGCGGTGAGTGACCTGAGCTGTGTCAGATTATCCATACCCTGTTTAGCACTGGTTGACTACTAAGAACAACAGGATATGCGCCCCTTCAACCAACAGTTCACGCTGCGCGGCATCATCGTCGGCCTGATTGGCTGCATCATCGTCACGGCCAGTTCGGTCTACATGGCACTGAAGCTGGGGGCTTTGCCTTGGCCGATATTCTTTGTTGTACTGTTTGCCTTGTTTTCCCTGAGGCTAATCGCCCGCATGGGACGCAAAACCAACATCAACGAGGCCAACGTCTCGGCCACGATGATGAGCGCAGGGGCGATGGTAGCCGGCGGCCTGGCCTTTACGATTCCTGCCATTTATATCCTCCAGCCCAATGCCGACCTACCCCTGACAACCGTGATGTTGTGCGCCATCTGCGGCGTAGCCCTGGGTTGCGTGGGCACCGCCCTGTTCCGGCAGCACTTCATCGTCAAGAGCAAGCTGCCTTATCCCATCGGCACAGGTGCCGCACAGACCCTTAAAGCCGCCAACGCGGGCGGGCGCAGCGCGATCTTACTGTTTGCCTCGGCGTTGATTGCCGGGCTTGTGGCAGTGGCCCGCGACCTGTTTGTCGCACTGCCACAGATGCTCTTAAGTTGGGTGAGAATACCGGGTGTGTCTTTTGGCATCATCTGCTCGCCCATGGCGCTTGCCATGGGTTTTCTGATAGGACCGCTGGCGGCCCTGGTCTGGGTCTTGGGTGGACTCATTGGCGACTTTGGCATTGTGGTCGGCGGAACTCAGATAGGACTCTGGGGCCTGGAAGATGCCTCGGGGATCAAGATGAGCCTGGGCATCGGCGTGATGATAGGTTGTGGCGTGGGCCTGATCGTCAAAACGCTTTTGGGAGTGAGAAAAACAGGCCTGCCGGCTCAAAAGCCTGCGCCTGTTCCCGAAAGCTTCACTGAGAGCGCTCCTGGAGGCACCACTGAGAGCGCACCCGCCGTGAGCGTGAGTAGAGCCCCTACCGTTGCCCCCATTGCTGCCCCTGCCGAGGACACGATCGGAACACTCGCCGCACCCGCCGAGAACACTGCTGCTGCCGATATCGTCGCTGGTGTCAAAAGCATTGCCACGATTGAGACTGCCCCTGCCGAGGACACGATCGGAACGCCTGGTGCGCCTTTCAGGATACTGCGAACCCGCTGGGCGCTGGTGGTAGCGGTGGCAGTGTTGCTGACGCTCGGCCTGACCGGCACCATTAGCCCACCGGCAGCAATCCTGCTGGTTGCGCTGGTCTGGCTCGCCATGGTCATGTCCGCCCAGTGTACCGGTCAGGCCGGCCTCAACCCTATGGAGGTCTTTGGCATAATTGTGCTGCTGGTAATTGCGCTGTTTGCCCAGGTAGGCGGAGTCGAGGCTTTGCTGGTAGCGGCTATTACGACCGTCGCCTGTGGTTTCGTAGGAGATATGACTAATGACTTCAAAGCCGGCCACATCCTTAACACTAACCCTAAGGCACAGTGGCTGGCGGAATGCATAGGAGGCTTTATTGGGGCGGCAATAGGGGCTCTCGTGCTGGCAGCGCTGGTAGCCGCCTACGGGCCGGAAGCCTTTGGGCCCGATAAGCCATTCGTGGCCGCTCAGGCTACAGCTGTAGCAGCAATGATAGGCTCTATTCCCAGCTTGCCGGCCTTTCTTATCGGTCTGGCAGCAGGGTTGGTGCTCTACGTGCTCAAAGCACCCGTCATCACGCTGGGACTGGGCATCTATTTGCCCTTCTCCCTGTCGCTGACCGTGGCCGTAGGCGCACTGGTATACCTCATTGTCAGGTGGATTTCTCCCCGTTGGAGCGCAGGCGAAGAGCCCACGGTTATCGCCTCGGGGCTTTTGGCTGGCGAGTCCATAACCGGCGTGATAATGGCACTTATGGCTGTGTCGGCAGGCTTGGGCAGCCTGTAACAACTACGCCACTGTATACTGCAAGTCATAGTTCGCAACAAAGCTTTCTTGCGTTTGAACGTGCACTAGAATTTGAGCTATCTAATTAGTATATAGCTATAGCATATCACTAGCTCAGCTCAGGTTCTCGACTACAGTTTCAGGTTCTCGACCACACCTACCGAGCCCAATTCGCGATAACCCAGACTGACTGTACTGCCCACATCCACATTCAATACCTCAAAGACCGCCGGCAGGGCGCAATCGTAAATCAAGTCGTCGCCTTCTAGCTTGAGATAATAGTGCGAGTTTCCGTCGATGACTGCAGTGGCTATTCGCGCCACCACACCGCTGGTCTGCAAAAGCTCGCCCTCAACGGGGCCCTCGACTTCTATACCGTTTGTGAGCAAAAGCGCCTTGTAGGACTGTTCGCACTGCGCCAGAGTATCGCCCACCGCAACGTTTTGGTAGCGCTGGATGTCGAGCATGGCGTATTTCTTGACCAGGCCGGCATCATCTTTGAGCGCCATGAAATAGGTGGGCTGAGAATTGATGTTCAGCAGCAAAGGAAAGGTGGCGCGATACTTGAGGTTTTGTACTTGTCCTTCCGCCGAACTCATTGCCGAGGCTTCAGTCGCACCGGCAATAGCATAATAGTGCGACTCGGCGGTGCGCTGGTTTATGAGAACGAAGCCAACGATGGAATTGTCCGACACCGCAGAGGTCACCCCCGTGTAGACCCAGACATCATCGTCTTTGGCGATGTAGTTATAGCCCAGTGTGCCGTCGGTGCCCGGTGTAGTTTGCACAACACCCTCCTGGCCCAAGATCGAGTTGAGCCAGCCATTTTTATACGAGCCATACCAGTTATACTGCTCAACGAGCAAGTCAGCCGGAAAGGCCCGGTCCACCCACTGGGGTACCTCAGAAATATCCAGATCCTGTGTTGCGCCTGTGACGGCATCAACCATGACCACCCGAGAGATAGTCGTAGCGCCAAACAGGCCGACCGTGCGCATCTGCACCGGGCAGATCCACCAAGGGTGTCCATCATCATCAATTTCAAATGCCTTCTCGCCAAAGATGTAAAACGGGTACGAGAGTTGGGCATGACGGTCGATATTGCGTTCGAACGGCTCAGATTCCGAATAGCGGATAGGTTCATCCAGACGCACTATTTCGGTGTTTTGTGTGGTCATGTCAACCAGGACATAGGCCGGCAACCCGTTGGCGTTATTCGTAAACCACTTGAAAAAATCAGCATATAACAGCGGGCTCACCCGTACCGGATGCCCCCGATAGTTGATCTGGCTGTAGAGCGGAGAGACTTCAAATTGGCTCACGTATTCGGGAATCGCGCCCATGACACGATTGCCCAAAATCACAGCCGAGGCTCGGTCGATGACGGGAATTTCCTCGTAATTGACCTGCTTGATGTCGCTTGTGAACTCACTGGTCTCTGGAGTAAGAACCGCCGCATAGCGCTCGGCGTTACCCGGGAATATGACCGAGGAGACCACAGCTCCTAAAATCCCCACAACCACCACGGCCAGAGGAATGAGCGCCAGCCGTTTGTTGAACTTGGCCTTGGCGGCAGACTTGGAATACCGTGCGGTGCCCCGCCGGTAAGCCTGGTAACGATAGTAAAAGAAGCAGAAGCAGGGCAAAAGCACAAATATTGCCACAAACATCCAAGCGTCGGAACTCTGAACATTAAGGGCCGGATGAAACCACCAATAGCACACAAGCAGTATCGGGATAAGGGCGATAAGGAAAATCTTGAATAACCGCCTGAACATCCTGCGCGCATTGTCAGATACCTGGTCAACATCCAAAGACCACTGAGGCCCCTGGGATTTCCCACCGCCAGAGCGTTTGTCGCCTGAGCCACCGGAGCCGCCTGAGCCGTCGGAGCTACCGGAATCTCCGGGGTCTCCGGAACCGTCTGATCCGCCAATCTGATCTAAAAGGTCTTTCCACGTCATTTTAGGCTGTTTCATGTGTGTGTACCACCAATATGCTCTATTAATTTGGACAGAACCGTAGTAAAGTCAAGCGGTTTGCCCAAATGGTCATTCATGCCAGCTGTCATACAGGCATCGATATCATCTTTGAATACGTTAGCGGTCATGGCTACGATAGGCATGTCTTTGCTACGGTTATTCTCGAGTTTCCGTATCTGTCGCGTGGCCTCCAGACCGTCCATCTCGGGCATTTGCATGTCCATCAATATCAGATCGTAACGGTCGGGGTCGGCAGTTACCAGGCCAACGGCCTCGACGCCATTTTTTGCCCAGTCGATTATGAGACCGTAGGGCTCCAGCAGAGCAAAGACGATTTCTTTGTTGATGTCGACGTCCTCGGCCAACAGTATAGACTTACCCTTAAGTCGGGATTCGATCTCCGCGTCGGTAAGTTGGGGCTTATCGGCATCGTCTGAACTGCCCGCCAGCTTGGTCTTGTCCCCCACACCCAACTCCACTGTAAAGCTGAAGGTCGAGCCTTTGCCCACCTCTGATTCTTGCCAGATACGTCCGCCCATCGACTCCACGATATTTTTGGAGATCGCCAATCCCAAACCGGTGCCCCCATATTTGCGAGAGGTCGAGCTTTCGGCCTGAACAAAGGCCTTGAACAGGTTTTTCTGCTGCTCTTTGCTGATGCCTATGCCGGTGTCGCGCACGTTAAACTCAATCAAGCATTTCTCTGCAACTACATCCAACAGCTTGGCCGATACCGAAATAAAACCTGAGTTATCGGTGAACTTGACCGCGTTAGAGAGCAGGTTGGTCAGCACCTGCAATAAGCGCTGATCATCGCCATAGAGCACCGGTGGTATATTTTTGTCAACCACAAAAGACAGGTGCTGATTCTTCTCATCCACCTTGACCTGCCCTATGGTCTGGACTTTGCTTATGAGCTTCTGGAATCCAAAATAATGGGGAGAAAGCTCGTAGCGCTTGGCCTCTATCTTGGACATGTCCAAGATGTCATTAATAATGTTGAGCAAGTACTCAGACGAGACGATTATCTTGGCCAGAGCTTCGTTTTTCTGTTCAATAGTCTGCGCCTCGGCTCCCAACACGCTCAGCCCAATTATTGCGTTCATCGGCGTGCGGATTTCGTGGCTCATATTGGAGAGAAATTCGCTTTTGGCCCGAGAAGCAGCCTCGGCGTTCTCGCGGGCTTGCTGCAAATCGGTGATATCGTGAAACAACACCATAATGCCTTCGTTGTTGCCTTCGGTATCGGTCATCGGAGTGATGAATATCTTGTAATTGCTCTTTGTACCGTTGCCGTCAAGATCGCAGAGAGCATTGAGCTCGCTGCGCTCGTTTTGATGCATACCTCTTTCGACGGCTTGATTCAATTGGGTTACCATCTCGACCTGCTCGGGACGGGTAAAGACGTTTACCAGTCTTTGGCCGCTGAACATGGTATCGGGGGGCGCGTCGATTTCCTTCAGAAGTCGCGAGGTGTAATAGGCGATATAACCCTGATTGTCCAACAACACAATAATATTATGGCTGGAAGCCAGAATCATCTGCAGGTATTTGTCGCGCTCGCGCTGTTCCTGGGTCCGAGCAATCTGCTGGTTGGCTTTGGCCTCGGCGATGGCTTTTTCCTGTTGAATGGCATTTTTTAAGTGGTTTATCTCGCGATTCAGCCGATTGACGGCCTTGTCGCGAGCCTTGAGCTGAGCATGCAGATCTTCCAGTTCGACGTGCAGATCTTCTATCTGAGTGCTCAGATCTTTACCGTGGACACTCAGATTCTCGGCGCGAGTTTGCGGCTCAGCGCTGTTCGTATCCTCGGTAGCAATGTGCGGCGAGGTGACACCCGGACTCTCGCCGGTCTGTAATTCCATGGTATTTATGTTCGTAGGGTTTTGGAGCACTTCTCACCTAAAATACACAAACAGGGAGCGAGAAGTTATGGAACTGGTTATGCCACCGGCCATCCGCGCCTTTGATGGGGCAAACCTCGCCGCCGGCATAGTGCAGGGCGTAGGGCATCTTATCGTAAAGGCTGGCATTGACAGCAACCATCTCGTCGTCTTGATTGGGGGCGAGCATGATGTAGCGAGTAATGCAGGGTGTGAGCAGAACTCCCCTGCTCTTGTCGTCTTTAAGCAACGCATCAAGGTTGTCCTGGCCTGTGCTAAGGATGCCCTCGGAATCAATTTCGCCGATGGCCATCATCATGCCTATAGGCGCAGGAGCGCCCAACAGCAGTGAGCCGTCGTCGTTTATCGCGTATACGGCGGTGGCCACTGGATTGTGCGATCCGGAAGGATAGAGTATGAACGGTATTGTGGTCCGATTTTCGGCACTGAGGTACAGGCCCAGGCTGTTCAGATAATCCAACACCGGCGTATCGTTGACCTTACGAAGCACACAGCCTTCGGATTCGGTAACCGTAAAACGGCCCTGGCGGATGTTGCGATCAGGAATGTGAGTTACGGTGAACCGAGGCTCAAAGTTGCCGGAAAAAAGCGCGAGGACCAGCGCGTCTGTGTGGACATCGTCGTTGAGGAAAGTGCGACAGCCGTCATAGTTCATATTGATACCACTGGGGAGGCTGCCAAATACCGGTGCTTCTTTACAAGCGGTGTCCAGCGCCGATAGCATATCTGATGCCGAGAGCGTAAAGCTCATGGGAAAGAACGTCAGCAGCATCGTCGGCTCTTTACCTAAAGCGGCCCGTGCTTCGTCGAAGCCGGCCGCGATAGTTTTGGCATAGTGCTCATCTACGAGCGGCTTCGTAACGGCCGTAGCAAAGCTGACATCATCGCTGGTGAGTATCGTCAAGTTCAGTCGATACTGGCCGAGGTCGTTTTGGGTAGCACTGGCCATAGAGGTGCAACCGACCACATCAAAGGGCAGTTTCTCGACTAGTGCGCTGTAGATTCCGGTCTCAAAAAAGTCATAGTAGCAATTGACTACGGCCAGCGAATTTTGCTGTAGCGCATCAAAACTAATTTGAGAAAAAAGCTCTTCCAGGGCATCGTCGACATCGTCGATCTCGGTTGTGAACGCCGTCTGCATGGAAATAGCCATGCTAACATCCTCCTTTTAAACATCGGCACTTGGGGTGGGCAAGCAGTTGAAATATCATACCCGGTAAGTATAATCCATCGGGGCAATTTATTGTGAGCATTGGCATAAAATAATGGGGTAGGGCAGCGTGTCTTTAGATCAGCGTCATCTGATCAGAGACAAAACTATACCAGTACTCCCAGTTAGGCGGACAATATTTTTGCGCCGCTGCCTCCGAGATAGTGTAACCGTAACCAATGGACAATCCGCGAATATGGGCGTAGATGGCACTCTCCCAGTCCGGCCAGTCGACTTGTCCCCACCCCCAGGCGTTATGTTCTCTGAACAGGTAGCGCCCTTTGGAGCTTTCCAGACAAGCGATAGCCGGACTCCACCGCGGATCAACGTTGTAGTCCCAGGCAGCGTTAGCAAAGGCGTATCCATAGCCACCCAAAGGCGAGCCAGCCAGATAGGCATCAATGCGCGGTGCCCAGGTGTTGACAAAACTCTGCTTGTCGCTGATCTGTCCGGGGCTTCCCGGGTTGGCAGAACCAGGACCACCGCCGGGCGGGCCGACCGGCAGGGCGGCTTCTGGTGTGTGACCGTCATTGGCAGCTGCCGCAGCTGCCGCGGTAGCCGCTGCGGTCTCCTCGGCTATCCTACGGGCAGTTTCCTCGGCAACCTCGCGAGCGTTCTGCGCGTCTCGCACGGCCTGCTCGGCGCGATGCCGTTCCTCCTCAATAGCGGCCTTATCTGCCTCCAACAAAGCCTGAGCAGCTTCCAACTCTGCACTGAGTCGACCCAATTTGCCAATGTCGCTAAGAAAACTCTGGTTAACCCGCTGCGTATACTCGATATTGGCAAAGAAGTCCGATAGGCTATTCGCGCCAAATATCATATCCAAAAACATATTCGAGCTGGTCATCAACCGATAATACTCCGATGCCGCTTTGTTGCTCAGCTTACGAGCCGTAGGTAGTTGCGTGCGTATCGCCAAAATCTGGTCACTGGTCTTGGCAATCTGCTTTTCAATCTCCAGGATGCGACGGTTCGCGTCGTCGTAAACGGCCGAGGCGTCCTCGACCTGCTCTTGTAACGCGGCGATGTTGGGCATCTGCTCGTCGGCGCTCTCGTCTGGAGCATATAAGACTGAGGTTGGAGAGAAAACTGTGGACTTTGCGCGCTTGACATCCGCCGCCCGCGCGACTGAGGCGCTGGTGTCCAGTGCCCAGGCCGTTTGCGTATTGAAAGCCGAGCCCAGGCCCCATAACACCAGCCCGAGCGTCAAAACCATTGCCAGTGCCCCTGCAGTCAGGGCAAATGGTCGAGAAAATGACTTGCCTGGGGTGTTCGGGTTTTCTATCATGGAACAAGAGTCTCCTGCGACGTTTAGTTTGCTTTTGAGATAAGTAATTATATCATACGGTAAAGTCGCACCTATCCGCACAGCCCTTCTATTGAGGATGCCCTTATGAGCAGAAGCAGACAGAATGATCACAGCCCTTCCGTTGCTGTTAGGACATTATATTATTATGCTAATACAACAAGGAGGCATCTGGGGCTTTTCGTCCTGGCATTGCTTTCCACGATTGGGTTTGTGGTCACATTGACCTTTGGCAACCCTTTTGTCATTGGTTTGATAGTGGACCGCATCAGTGCGGGCGAACCTGTGGCCCCGAACCAGGTGTTGGCGGTATTCTCCCCCTATATCCTGGCCCTGATTGGCATCAATGTGTTGGGGCAAGTCTGCTCCAAGCTCCAGGACTACTCAGTGTGGAAAATCGCCATCAAGGCTAACTACGACCTGGCGACAACCGCATTCGATACGTTGTCAAACCAGTCTATGACCTTTCATTCCAGCCGTTTTGGCGGCTCGCTCGTAAGCCAAACACTCAAGTTCATTACCGGCTATACCACGCTCATGGAATGCCTGATCTATGCTGTGTTGCCCATAGCGCTTACCGCGGTGCTCACCGTAGCAATCCTTGCCGGGCTTATCCCCCTTTATGTAGTGCTGCTTTGCGTGCTCTTGGTAATTTATGTACTGGTTGCCTGGCTGATGTATAAACGCGTGTTGCCGCTTAACGCCGCGGCGGCGAGTGCCCAAAACGCACTTTCCGGCGAGCTTTCGGACAGCATCACAAACATTCTGGCCGTCAAGACCTACGGCCGCGAGACATACGAGCGTCAGCTTTTCGACACTGCGAACACCGACGTCCTGACTGCCGATTCGCGCCGAATGCGCTCCTCGACCATGCGCGGTGCCATAACCTCCACGATTATTGTGGGCATCATGGCCCTGTTGGTCATCTTCATTACCGGCGGCAACGCCTGGTTTGGCATCAGCGCCGGCACGCTCGTCGTGGCTTTTACGTACACCTACGCGCTGACCATGCAGTTTAATCGACTGAACATGACGTTCCAGCAGATAAATCGCGGCTTTGGCGATGCTCACGACATGACGGTCATATTGGACGAGCCTACCCTGGTGGCCGACGCGCCGGGTGCCACCAAACTTACGGTGAGCGCTGGTGCCATCGATTTTGAGCGCGTCGATTTTGCCTATGCGGACAAGGACACAGAGCCTGGGGAGAAGGGAGCGGCTGTTGTTGCTGTTGAGCCTACGGGCCGTGGGGAGACGGGAGCGGCCGAGTCCGTAGATCTTGAAGAGACCGACGAAATCAAGCCTGCGAGCCCCAAGGAGAGAAACCCGACGGGCGCCGTGCAGGTATTCAGTGACTTTTGCTTGCATATCCCGGCTGGGCAGCGCGTGGGCCTGGTGGGCCGCAGCGGCTCGGGCAAGACGACGCTCACTACGTTGCTGTTGCGTTTGAGCAACCTGCAAGAAGGCCGCATCCTTATAGACGACCAGGACATTGCGGCGGTTACCCAGGTAAGTTTGCGCCAACAGATAGCCTACGTACCCCAGGAACCGCTGCTGTTTCATCGCAGTATCCGCGAAAACATCGCCTATGGGCGCCCCCGGGCTACTCAGCAGGAGATCGAAGCAGCAGCGGTAAAAGCCAACGCGCTGGAGTTCATCCGAAGCCTGCCCCAGGGCTTCGACACGGTCACCGGCGAGCGGGGCGTCAAACTCAGCGGTGGTCAGCGGCAACGTATAGCCATTGCCCGAGCAATTCTGGCCGCCAGGCCGATTCTGGTCTTGGATGAGGCTACCTCAGCTTTGGATTCCGAGAGCGAGAAGTTGATCCAGGACGCCATGCGCAACCTGATGCTCGGGCGCACAGCCATCGTGGTAGCACACCGCCTGTCTACGGTTGCCAGTTTGGATAGGATAATCGTGCTCAGTGAGGGGCGTATTGTCGAGGATGGTACGCACGCCGAGCTGGTCAATGCCGGCGGCGAGTACGCGCGCCTGTGGAATCGTCAGTCTGGAGCATTTCTGGGCGACAACTAACGAGGCGACAGCCAACAAAATGCCTTCTCCGTCGCGCTACAGGCGCGTCTTACTCTCGCCCGCCTGTCTCTCGCGCGGTTTTATCCCCTGGCGCTCGTCTTCCGCGCGGTTTTATCCCCTGGCGCCTGTCTCCCGCGCGGTTTTATCCCCTGGCGCTCGTCTTCCGCGCGGTTTTATCCCCCCTCGCGGTTTTATCCCCTGGCGCTCGTCTTCCGCGCGGTTTTATCCCCCCTCGCGCTCTTATCTTCTGTGCTCGTCTCTGTTGAGTTCGTCTTTCCTGTGGTCTTGCTGAGCACCTTGATTCGAATTTGGCCAAAACCGCAGATAGATCATGCTGCCAATAGCACCGAGGACAGCCCCGCCGCTGTCACAGAGCCAGTCGATGATGTCGCTTACCCGGTTGGGCACAAACATCTGGTGGATTTCGTCGCTGGCGGCGTAGGCTATCGAGACAATCAGGGCGATCATGGCGACCTTGAGCAGATTGTCCTTGCCACCGTACAGGGCGATGGTCAGCAGAGCTGCCAAGATCAGGTATTCGCCGGCATGCGCGATATAGTTGAGAAAGCCCGGATGTGGTGGGTAGCTGTCTCCGGGGATACTCGAAAGCACAAAGATCAGCACGGCCCATGCGAGGGCGAGAATCACCGCTATGAGCCGGATGCCTGCCTTTGGTTGATGCTTGTCCGATTTCCTATTCATCGTGTTTGTCCTCTTTGGTATTGTCGCGGCGAGATCCGATGTGCCCTCGTTAGTGGTGTTTAGTTGGCAAAGTACATATACCGGTATTCTACAACTTATAGCACCCATACAAAGCGTCACGCGAACCCATTTGTCAAAATTTATGAAAAAAGGCTTGACAGAATTATCAGTAATAATTATTATTACTATAAAGCAAACTACCGCCAGGCTGGAAACAGACAGACCCTGCCCCTCAGCCCAACGAGACAGCAGCGTGCTTAAATCGAAGATACAAAGCATTACGTCAATAACAGCTGCTTGTTTGGGCCGAAAGGAGACAAAGTGACATGTCGCGTCAACGCAACAGCAGACAAAAGAGTATGATAGACAGAGCTTTGGCGACCAGCGATCATCCGACCGCCTCAGAGGTCTATGATATGGTGCGCCAGGACTGTCCACAGGTCTCTCTGGGGACAATTTATCGCAACCTGGCTTCGATGGCCGAAGGGGGAGAAATACTGCGACTGTCATTCGCGGGGACTCCGGATCGCTTTGATCCCAATACCTTTGAGCACTTCCATGTGGTGTGCAAACACTGTGGACGAGTGTTCGATGCCGACTGCGCTCAGAGCGCCTTGCAACTGGAGCGCCTGGTGGAATCTGTGGAACACAGCACCGGTGTAGCGATAGAGCAGCACAACCTGATGTTTTCTGGTACGTGCAAGCAATGCGCAAAAACGTGCGGTGAACGTGGAAGGAAACAAGGGGAGCCAACGACTCCGGTCGCCTGACGGCCCAGGTCGCATACATAGCAGCTCAGAGTAAGTCAGAGACCACCTAACAGAAAGGAAAGATTATGTCTCTCATAGGTAAGGAAATCAATGATTTCAAGGTTCAAGCGTTTGCAAACGGCGAATTTAAGGAAGTCAGCAAGGCAGACATTTTAGGAAAATGGAGTGTGTTCGTATTCTATCCGGCCGACTTCACCTTTGTTTGTCCCACGGAGTTGGGTGATTTAGCCGATCTTTATGACGAGTTCCAAAAGATTAGTGTCAATGTTTATTCCGTCTCGACCGATACACACTTTGTGCATAAGGCCTGGCACGATGCCTCTGACACCATCAAGCGGATAAAGTACACGATGCTCGGCGACCCCACAGCAGCACTGGCCAAGGACTTTGAGGTCTATATCGAAGACGAGGGTTTGGCATTGCGCGGAAGCTTCATCGTTAATCCTGAAGGACAAATTGTCAGCTACGAGGTAAACTCAAACAATATCGGTCGCGAGGCCAGTGAACTGTTGCGCAAGGTCCAGGCCGCCCAGTTTGTTGCAGAGCATGGCGACCAGGTTTGCCCGGCCAAGTGGCACCCCGGCGCCGAGACACTCAAACCAAGCCTCGATCTTGTAGGCAAGCTCTGATAGAGAGCCTGCTGAAGCATAAGGCATTGCAAGCCTTGCTCGTGTGTTACGCGCGTTGCGGTCGACTTTCGTGTCGTGTGCAATCAGTGTATACGGACAGCAGATATATTCTTTGTAGACGCTGCGAATCAACGGCGGAAAGTTATCGGAGGTAAGAACCATGTACGACCTCATAATCATCGGAGCCGGGGCGGCTGGAATGAGTGCCGCCATCTATGCCGGACGCGCCAAATTGAACACTCTGGTAATCGAGCGCGACAGCCCCGGCGGCCAGATCAGGATAACGAATGACATCGAGAACTACCCGGGTATACCCAAAATTTCGGGCGCGGAGCTGAGTCAGGCTATGCGCGCCCAAGCAGAGAGCTTTGGTGCCACGTTTGTTACCGATGTCGTGAAGGCGGTGGATTTCTCGGGCGATATCAAGCGCCTCACAACGGCCAACGGTAGCTACGAGGCGCTCGCTGTCATTGTCGCCACCGGTGCCACTCCCCGAAGTGTGGGATTTAAGGGAGAAGAAGAGTATCTCGGGCGCGGTATAGCGGTCTGTGCCACGTGTGACGGCGAATTTTTTACCGGCATGGACCTGTTCGTCATTGGCGGCGGATTGGCGGCGGCCGAGGAAGCCCTTTTTCTCACCCGCTTTGCCAAAAAAGTCACCCTTATCGTACGCAAGGACAAGCTCGCGGTGCCCCGCAAGGTGGCTGAGCGCGTCTTTGCCCATCCTGCCGTTGAGGTGCGCTTTAACACCAGGATCATCGAGGCCGGGGGCGACGGCATGTTGCGCTACGCCGTATTCCACGACGATAAGACCAACGAGACCTGGCGCTATGATGCCTCGCCACCCACCAACAGCTTTGGCATTTTTGTCTTTGCCGGTTATGTTCCGCGCAGCGACATCTACGCCCAGACTCTGGAACTGGATAGCAGCGGCTACATCCTCACCGACGATCGTATGCGTACAAACGTCACGGGTGTGTTTGCGGCTGGCGATGTGCGTCCCAAACAGCTCAGACAACTGGTCACCGCTGTCTCTGACGGAGCAATCGCCTCAACTGCGGCGGAACTGTATGTCGAAGAGCTGCGCATAAAACAAGGGCTTCCGCTTACAGGTGAGGAGGCAGAGACAGACGCGGGGGCCGTCGCTGCATCTGGTGAGGAGTCCGCCGCCACGGCCGGGGAGAAGCTCGCCGCCGCTGAGACCACAGAGACCTGTCCTCTCGACGATGCCGAAAAGAAGCCCGCTGCCACAGAGACCTGCCCCTTGGGAGAAAATGACACGGATCGTGCTTCTGCATCTGCTCCTGCGGCCATGAGTTTCTTTGATGATGATCTGATCAAACAACTCATGCCGATACTGGACAAACTCGAAAACACGGTTGGTATAGTGGCCGTGCTCGATCACAGTCAGACGCTGGACACAGAGGTGTCTGGCTTTCTTTCCGAATTTGCTCAGCTTACCGACAAGGTCAAAACCACCGTTCTTGCCAAGGACAATAATCCCGGGTACGAGCGGGAGCTTGGCGTCCTTATCACCCCGGCCCTGGTTCTTACCGATAGATTCGCAAAGCCCCTGGGCGTACAGTTCCATGGGGTGCCGGCAGGCCACGAACTTAATTCCTTCGTGCTGGCGCTGTATAACGCCGGCGGCCCCGGCCAGACCATAGACGAGGCCACAGCGGCCCGCATAGCGGCCATCGATACACCGACCACTGTCAAGGTTGGGGTCTCGCTTTCCTGTACGCTTTGCCCCGATGTTGTTGCCGCCACACAGCTTATAGCTATCAAAAACCCTCATGTCACAGCAGAGATGATTGATGTCGCCCACTTTGTCGACTTCAAAAACACGTGGGGGATCATGAGCGTTCCCGCCGTCGTGGTAGACGACGAGCGCGTTGCCTTTGGCAAGCGCAGTCTGGAGGGTTTGTTGGACCTGCTGGAAGCCTAGTGCCCCCCCCCCGGGGGGGAGCTACTGTCCTACGAGAGAGCGTGTGGCAGTAGCCCCGTTCGTCTGGCTCAAGGGCGTCGACCTGTGTGACGTCTGCGCCGGGTAATGTAGTATGCCGCTCCTACGGCAGCGACGGCCAACGCTGCAATCAACACAACAATAGTAATGATCTACGGGTCGATAAGGCTTGTGCTTTGAGCGGTTTCTGAGCGGGAATTCTCGGCACGTTCGGGGCTGTTGGTCAAAGTGACACTATCGTCTGGCTTTGTCAGCTCGACATCCTCCTCGGCGACCTCCTGTGCATCAAAAGTCTCAAGTACAGCGCTCTCGCTACCATCCGCACCTAAAATCGCAGGGGGTACAGGCATAAGTCAGTCGGAGTGGTGCATTTGCCCTGTACGTACTGTGTATGCTACACTACCCCCTAAGAAGTGCAGGGCCCTTTTGTTGGGGCGACGCTTCTGGTTGATTTTGATGAAGCTATCGCTTACGCGGTAGCTTCACCTTTCTGCCAGACTTCTGCTTCATCCGCTTTGACTTTCGTCTTAGCTTTGATAAAGCCTCTCGTCGTTGCTTTCGCAACGAAGCAACTCTGATTGCTGTTTCAATTATTGAGACAACAATACGGACTATGGTACCCATAAAGATAACTATAGCCAAATAGGGTTCGTCCATAAGGCATCCTCCTTATCTCCCTTGTTGGGGGAATCAAGAAGCGTACCCAGGACCCTGCACGTATAGTATTGTCTCAAGGAAAACTTTCAGATTTCTTAACGGTGGCTTAATGAACCCTTAATTAAAACTGGACTAATCTTAACCACAGCTTACCCACATTAAACCGGGCGGGGGGGGCAATGACGGGGCGGTGCACTGCTGTCAAATGTTCACGGCTGAATATCATCCGTACACCCTGCCAACCGATATTACCCTGTCATCACCTGTCCACTTACGCTATCATTACGCTTGAGTATAAGTTAGACAAATCTAACTTGTTCAACTCAACGTAGTAAATGCACATGAAGTGTCCCAAAGGTTATGTGTTTGCACGTATCATTTATCCTCTTGAAAGGAGTGGTTAGAACATGATTTTCAAAAAAGGGATCGGCTTGGTTGCAGCTGGGTTTGCGCTGGGTACACTGGGTATCAAGGCGCTCACCTCCAATCAGGCAAAAAAAATCTACGTCCAGGCGGTATCCAAGGGTCTGCAAGCCAAGGCTGCCGGGCAAGACATCATCGAGCAAGCCAAGAGCAACGTCGATGACATCATCGCCGAGGCTAACTATCTTAACGAACAAGAGGAGCAGCATACAGAAGTTACCCGCACCAGCAGCACCGGCGACTCCGGCAACACCGCCCGTGCCGGTCGCACCAGCGGCCAATCAGGCACCAAGCCCCGATCCAGAGCAGCTACCAAGAAAAAATAGTTCATCTCTCCATGCGCTATACCATCAAGCACCAGATACCTGGCCGCATCCGCATTGGTCTGCTGGGACGCATCGCCCCGGCTGACGCGTGCGCTATAACAGAGATAATCAGCAGGTGGGACGGAGTGCGAGGCTGCGTCATTTACCCACGCACCGGCTCTGTGGCCATAACCTACGCAGGGCAAGAAGCACCTGTTTTACAAAGGCTCAACGAGCTTGAGCCTGCACAGATTATTGACGAGCGTCCTTCTTTCGCTCAGCTCCAGGCGCAGGCGCATCGTTTTGAGCGTTCTCTTGGCGAGAAAATCGTGGGACTTTTAGCGTGGAGGCTGGCCGTGCGCCTGTTGTTGCCACCACCGCTCCGTTTTGTCTACCAGGCAGTCTGTGCGCTACCGTTTGTACGTGCCGCTGCCCGCTCGCTGGTCAAGGGTCGCCTTGACGTGCCCGTATTAGACGGCGCGGCCATTGCCAGTTCGTTGTTACAAGGCAAGGCCGACGATGCCGGCTCAACGATGTTTTTGCTCACGGTGGGCGAGATGATGGAGGGCTACGCCCGCGACCGTACCCAGTTGGAATTAATCCAGTCGCTTTTGGATGTGCCCGAGCGCGTCTGGCTGTTGCGCAGCACAGTGAATACCGTGAATACGCGGAGCGGCAAGGGTACTGAGACTGCCAGCACAACCAACACAAGCACCGAGGAAGAGATCCTTGTAGAAGCCAACACGCTTGAGCCGGGCGACCGCATTATCATCCGCACCGGCTCGTCCATTCCTGTTGACGGCGTGGTGCAAAGCGGCCTGGCGCTGGTCAACCAAAGTTCACTCACCGGTGAATCCATGGCAATTGAGCGCTCGGCTACCGACACCGTATTTGCCGGCACCGTTGTAGAGGAAGGCGAAATTATCATTAAGGTAGGGGCCACCGTAGAAAAAACCCGTCTGAGACAGGTGGTCTCGCTTGTGGAACAATCCGAACTTAACCGCCCCGAGGGGCAAATCAAACTGGAGATGCTGGCCAACTCCTTCGTGCCGTGGAACTTCCTGTATGCCGGCGTGTTGCTCGCCCTGACCCGCTCGTTAGAACGAGCCTCTACGGCACTGATGGTGGATTACTCCTGTGCGCTTAAACTGGCCGGCTCCATCTCCTCGCTGGCCGCTTTGCGCGAATCCGCCCATTTGGGTGCTACCGTCAAGGGCGCGCGCAGCCTGGAGGAATTAGCGCAGGCCACAACGCTGGTCTTTGACAAGACGGGCACTCTGACTCAGACTACACCCCGCGTTGCAAAAGTCATCGCTTTTAATGAGTGGGAAGAGCGCGAGGTACTCCGCCTGGCGGCCTGTTTGGAAGAACACTTCCCCCATTCGGTGGCCCGCGCCATTGTCAATGAGGCGGCCGCACAAAACCTCAATCATCGCGAGAAGCACGCGACGGTCACCTATATCGTGGCCCACGGCATCGCTTCGTCTTTGGACAATAAGCGTGTAGTCATCGGCAGCGGGCATTTTGTCTTTGACGACGAGGGCGTGCCTTATCCAACCAAACATCGCCGCACCGTTGAGAGCCTGGGCGCCTGTGGCTCGCCGCTGTTTTTGGCAGTGGATGGCGAATTGGTGGGGGTTATCTGCATTCACGACCCTTTGAAGCCGGGCATAGCCGACACGGTCGCCCGCCTGCGCAAGCAGGGCTTTGAGCGCATCGTCATGCTTACGGGCGATAACGCCGCTACGGCAGCCCGCATCGCCGCCGAGGCGGGTGTCGACGAGTTTCGTGCCGACCTTCTCCCCGAAGAAAAATACGCCGTTCTGGAAGAGCTACGCGCCGACGGTACCAAGGTGGTGATGGTTGGAGATGGCGTTAACGACTCGCCGGCGTTGAGCTGCGCCGACGTGGGTATTGCCATGGGAGACGGAGCCGCCATTGCCCGCGAAGTAGCTAACATTACCTTGGGCAGCGGCGATTTGGAGATGCTGGTGCGCCTACGTAAACTGAGTGAGGGGCTCTCTGGCAGAATGCGCCGCTCGTTTAGATGGACGATGCTGTTTAATACCGCGTTGCTGGCGCTGGGTGGCGCCGGTATTCTCCAAGCCGGCACACTGGCACTGGCACACAATAGCTCTACCGTAGTGCTGAGTATGAACAGTGCCCGCCCCTACGACGTGGGGTAGGGGGCTTTGCCAGGCGCTTGCTTTGCCAGGCGCTTGTCGGACTTACCGGGCGCTTGTGCTCCAGGCGCTCGTGTCTCGGTAGTCTTTACAGCCCCAAAGCCTTCTTGAGCGAAGCCACGCGACGGCGCGAAACCGGCACCTTTTCCTCCTCGCCCGTAAGCGTAAGCAGCAACGTGCCACCGCTTACCGGAGTGACTTCTTCTACACAAGCCAGGTTGACAAGATAACGCCGGTGTACCCGGAAGAAGTTATACGGTTCTAACTTAGCTTCCAACTGGGCCAGCGATACCGTAGACAGATAACGGTCCTGCTCGGTATGCAAATAGGAGTAATCATCCTTGGCCATAATGAAGTGAATCTTATCGGTAGAAACCAGCAGTTTCTTGCCGCCCTTTTCCACCGGTACGCGTTCGGCCTGAGTGTTCTTGGCGTTGCTGGTCAGATAACTTTTGACCTTGGCCAGGGCCTTGAGCAGTCGATCGGTCTCAACCGGCTTGACAAGATAGTCTATGGCGTTGACATCAAAGGCTTTGGCGGCATGCTCGCTATATGCTGTTACAAAGACGATCGCCGGTGGATATTTGAGTCGGCCCAGAGCCTCGGCCAGTTGCAACCCCGTAGCGCCGGGCATCTGGATGTCCAAAAACATCAAGTCTCCGCCCTTTTCCTTGAGCCGCTCTACCGCTTCGCGCACGTTGGCGGCCTCGGCCACAACTTCGACCTGGCCCGTCTCATCCAACATGAAATGCAGTTCGCTGCGGGCCGGAGCCTCGTCGTCAACTATGATTGCCTTAATCATCGGGTACCACCTTTTTTTGTCTGTCGGTCTTGCTTGGTCATGTGCTCTCATAATAATTTGGGCAGTGTCGACTGCCTGTCGTGCCTGCCTTGCCTATTGCGACCGTAAACCACTGCCGCTCCCCCTTTCTGTTATCGCAACCCCTCTCTACTGTCGCGATTCTTGTCTTGTTCTGCTGGTTCTTGAACCGGTCCGAGCGTAAGAATGATGCAGGTTCCGGTGCCTATCTGGGATTGTACCGCAAGCCCGGCTCCTCTGCCAAAGAAACCTTCTAATCTTTCGGCAACGTTCTTTATAGCAACGCCGGTGTGTTCACGGTTCTCGTCAAGCATGTGCGCTTTGGCATCCTCGGAAATGCCCACGCCATCGTCGCAGACCTGAATTATGACCTCATTATCCTCAATTCTCGCACTAATAGAAATATGGAGAGGCTGATCGTCGCGCATGCCGTGAGCAATAGCGTTTTCCACCAACGGTTGAATGATGAATGCCGGCACGAACATGTGTTCTAAATTCTCGTCTACATCTATCTCCAGGCGAATACGTTCATTGCCAAAGCGAGCAACCTCAAAGCCCAGATAACGCAGGGTTTGGACCAGTTCCTGCTCCAGGGTGATATTGTCCATTGAGCTTTCGAGGGTACGGCGATAAAACACCGCAAATTCGCGTAACAGGATGCGCGCTTGCGCAGGGTTGGTACGGATAAGGGCGGCTATTGTGTTGATGGTATTGAACAAAAAATGTGGATTTATCTGTGCTTGCAGGGCTTTAAGACTCATCTGTGTTGCCAGTTCGCGCTGATACTCCAGTTCTGCCAGCTGCAACTGCATCTCCAAAAGACCACCTAAACCCTCGACCATGGCCTGTTGGGTGGCATCGATGGTCCTGGGTGAACGGTAATAGAATTTAAGCACTCCAACGGTCTCTTCGTGCGTCTTAAGCGGCACCACGATAACCGCTTTCATTGACGGATAATCGCGGGCAAAGCCAATCTCGGCTGCTGATTTGACCACTTGCATTTTGCCTTCCTCAATAGCCTTTTTCGTGGCGGCAGTCCTGATGGGCGAGCCTATCGGGTGCGAGTCTTTCTCGGTACCGGCAAAACCCATGATGTACTCACGATTAGTTATGGCCACCGAGGTCGCCAGCGTAGCGGGCAGCAACAGTTTGCAGACCTCCTGGGCGCTTTCCTCGTTCAATCCTTTGCGCATATGCGGCAGCGTCTGGGCAGCCAGATGCAGTGTCCGTTCGCTTTGCCGGGCCAACAATCTGTCCGGATCGACCGCATAACGCACCATCAGCAGAATCATCACAAGGATAACCACGATGCAGATTCCTGTTAAGGGCCAAAACACGTCTGCGACAACCATAATGATCAGGGCAATCAAAAGCAGAATGACCGTTCCTGTCAGCACAACCTCGATTATTGATGGCGTCCGTCTCATACCCTACATTCTAGCAAAAAGGTGCCCGTAGTTAAGCAGGGGGCCAAACAAGAAGCTAAGCAGGGGTTGGCATTCCCTGTGGCTAGAAACTAGAGTTCTTTGTGGTAGACGACGATTTCGTGGTCAACATCGGCTATTTTGATCAATTGCCTGAAGGCCTCAGCGGTATAGCCGTGTCTGCTCCAAAACTCCCTGCCGCTTTGTTGAACAGGTATGGCCAGGATGCTAGAAGTATCAACTTCTGAATCGAGCGCATATTGTTCAATGCTTTGTATGATTGCAGTGCCAATGCCGAGATTACGTTTGCTGGGATCAATGATCATGTGTTGAATCAACCAGTAGGAGCGTTCCGGCCACCCCATAATGATGAGAGCGTAACCTACCAGACACTTATCGGCGTAGGCTCGAGCCAACATTTTGTCGGAATCATGTCGGTCGGGGATGATGTTGGCCTCGTTTTCGAAAGTTAGGGGTGTGTTACTGAGTCCGGTGTAGAAATTAACCTTGCTCAGAGCCTTTGTGCGCAGGGCTTCGATCTCGGTTTTCTCGCCCCGTGCCAGATGAGTATAGGCAACCAGGTCTATTCTGATTGCATCCTCGGATGCCCGAGTGCTCACCAGAGTCTCGTAGCCCTTAGGGGGCTCCTCACCTGTAGGCATTGACTTTTTAGGCATCAAGGCTCCTTGGATAATCATGCGATTGTGTCGCGCTTCTGTGTTGAAAGCTATAATCATACCATGAACGTGCCTGACAACAAGGAAACACGCAGTTATCGCAACGCGATAGCAAGCCATTTGGCAACAGCCGCCGCCCGACAGGAGCGCTTGGCCGGGAGCTATCCGCCTGTGGCCGATGTATACGACGGCTTTTATGAGATGTTCTGGCCGTTGGGGGAGAAGGACTCGGGCACAAACGCAGGAGCGGATACTGAGGTGGGCTCTGGTCTTAGAGCACATGCTGGCGCTGACTTGAGTGAAGATGTGGGGAGAACGAGCGAAGATGCGGGAGCAGGAGACCAAGATGCTGAAGATCAGACTGCAGAGCAAGCTTATCACACCTTTTTCTTGAGCGCCGAGGGCACGATAGGCACTGAGCTGGCGGTCCAATTCGACACGGAGGTCTGGCTGAGTGCTGCCGATGGACGCAGGCTGTTGAAAATGACAGGCAAAACGGCCCAGCGGTTGCGAGCGCACCATGAGAACGGCTGGCGGATAGTGCCGCTCGTCTCGGTTATCTATTGGCGTGCCCAGGACAAGGCAACAGGGGTGGAAATAGCTTTTCTGTGCTGGGCAAGAACACCCGCTGAACACGATACTGCACCTGAATTGCCAGCCGACAGCAACGGCAGTGGCGGCAGTACCGACAGCAACGGCAGTGGCGGCAGTACCGACAGCGGTAGTGACGGCAACGGCAACGGCAACGGCAACGGCAACGGCAACGGCAACGGCAACGGCAACGGCAACGGCAACGGCAACGGCAACGGCAACGGCAACGGCAACGGCAACGGCAACGGCAACGGCAACGAGCAGGATAATCTTGCTCGCCAGACCCGTCCTTGTCCCCCGCCCGAACAGACAATGGAGACTTTTTGCCGGCATATTGCAGGCCGGCTGGCAACGGGCGACCATGCGGGACTGACGTTATCGCAGGAACAATTTATTGCGCTCTTGAACAGCGGTGGTGAGTGGTTCTTGACCAAGGCCACAGCGTATCCGGATTGCGAAAAAGGCACGGTGCTTTACAAGAGTCGTCGCAGTGGCAGCGAGCGACTGGTAGGTTATGCACTCAAACACAAGAGCGGATGTAACGTAGTGGCCATCATATTTTGGTTGGTGCTGGCACTGGTCGTGATAGGTCTGATTTGGCTGTTTGTGCGCTAGGAAAAATCTCGTAAGCCAGCGCTATCCGCTTTTTAGCTAGTGTTGGCTTTTTTCCAAAGCTTTTGGGCTTTTATCTCCGAATATTAAACACTGCTATTCCAACAGCTATGAGTGCACGTGCACCTAAAATGAAAGCGGCCATGAGCAAAGGTATTTGCTGACTCGCCTCGGTTTAGATTTAGACTTGCTCTTTGTGTAGTTTTTCTGCTACACTACCCCCTAAGAAGTGCAGGGCCCTTTTGGTGGGGCGACGCTTCTAGTTTGTACTTTGAAGCTATCGCTTATGCGGTAGCTTCTTTGTTTTACTAGACGTTTTGCTAGCTTGTCTCGGCTTAGACTTTCGTCTTAGCTTTAACAAAGCCTCTCGTCGTTGCTTTCGCAACGAAGCAACTCTGATTGCTGTTTCAATTATTGAGACAACAATACGGACTATGGTAAGACCACATTAAAACTGGGGGGCACTAGCGATGCGCTTGTCTGCTCTGACTGACGTAGGTCCCTCAGGCGATTATGCGAAGCAGCAGTGCTTTGACAGTACTGTGGGTGCGAAGCTATGAGCCTTACGAGCTTGCGTCAGACAGGTACGGACGCAAGTCAGTTAGGTACGGACGTAAGGCAGTTGGAGTGTCACTATTGCATATTGTGAAGAACCGTATTTCTCGCTCAGGAAATGCAGTCCAAATCGTAGGGTGTCTCTTGATAGACGTAATAGTTGAGCCAATTGGCAAAGAACTGATGGGCATAAGTCTGCCAGCGTAGCGGCGGGCGTTGGTCGGGATCGTTCCCCGGATAATAGCTAAATGGAATAGCAATATCAAGACCAGCAGCTCTATCGCGCCGGTATTCTTTATCAAGCGTGTCCTGGTCGTACTCCAAATGGCCGGTAACAAATACCTGTTGGTGGTCAGGTGAGGCCGTAATGACGGCACCTGTAGCCTCGGAACCTGCCAGTATTCTCAGCCCGGCCTCTTGGGCGTCTTTGGGCAACACGGTTGCATAGCGCGACTGCGGCATCAAAAACGGGTCGTCCAAACCAAGCAACAGGCGGCTGGTTTTGTCATAACGCTCCAGTGGATAAATACCAAACAGCTTCTTGTTCAACAATCGTTTCTCAATATTATAGAAATGATAGAGTGCTGCGTTGGCACCCCAACAAATGAACAGACTGCGGCAGACGTGACTCAGCGACCAATCAAACAACGCGGTGAGTTCCTGCCAATAATCGACGTCATTAAAGGGCAGGGTCTCTACGGGGGCTCCGGTGACGATTAGGCCATCGAAACGTCGGTCGTTTTTTAAGATTTCTGGCGAGTCTACATAAAACGACTCCATATGGCTGGCTTTGGTGTTCTTAGACTGATGAGCGGCCATGGAGATGAGCGTGGCATGCAGTTGCAGCGGCGTGTTAGAGAGCAGGCGCAAAAGTTGGGTCTCGGTGGCCACCTTCGTGGGCATCAGATTAACGATAGCTATCTCCAAAGGACGAATGTCCTGGGTGGTGGCGCGGCGCTCCGTCATTAAAAAGACGTTTTCGTCGCGCAGTATATTAATTGCGGGCAGGCCGTCGGGCACATTGACTGGCATATCTATCCTTTATATCGTTTGGTCATCCACACATCAGCGGTCGTCGGCAAACCGACTGACACATTTACCAAAATGATCATCCTTTGCTGATATGTTTAGAAGGCAATTCTTTTATAGGTTGATTTTACACTCCTGTGCGTTTTTTTCAAGGGTGGCATCGGCTTTCAGATACATTTATTTATGAGGCACTACGGGGTAAGCACATTGCCTTATAAACACGCACGTTCTGCGATGCGACAAGAACATGCGGTAAAAACAAAGGGCACATGCTAGCATCGGAAAGTCAAAGCGGCTATACTGAGGTAAGTTATGGTGTGGTAAGAACAGACTACTCCTGTGTCCGCAAAGCCTGCCGATCATAGCACTCTTGGCCGAAGCACATGCCGAGATGGGTACCCGTCATGTTGGCGACGATGTCGTGCGTGTGGACTTGGTCAGCGGGCGTATCCCGGCCGAATCTACTCAATAACTCTACTCGTTGACGATTACAAGCAGGTCAACAAAAAGATCACGAGAAGGATCAGTGGGAGGGTCGACAAAAAATCAAACGACAGAGAAGCTACCGGAAACCTGAGCACCTCCTCAGAAAATCAAAAGGCGGCTCTCCTCTTCCCTTGACGAGCCGCCCTTTTGATTTTTTGCTTTTCTCTGTCTTTTCGTGCTCTGCCTTAGTCGTAATTTAGACTGCTGTGGGAGTTTTGCCGTACATCGGCGGAGCCAGTCTGCCGTCTTTATCTTCGCCGGCTTTGACAGTCTTGCGGCGTTTTCCAACAACCGTAAAGACAATCTGCAAGATCAGTATTACCATAAACAGCGGGGTCCACAGGTCGATTAAAACCATCTTTAAGGTCAGGTCTTCGACCAACAGGAATAGTATAAGAGCAATCACCGCCAAAGCCAGGCTGAGGATGCGCCAGGTCAGGCGCTTGCGCTTTAGATCCCCACTGTCACCAGAGCCTTCCTGTGTACGTTCTTTGCCGTTCTTGTCACTCTGAACTTCGCTTGTGCGCTTGCGGAAGTACAGACCGAAAGAAAGCAGGCTTAACAGGGCACCTAGTATCAGCATCACCAAATTGAGGAGTGCCCACGCGGCCTCTCCGGGGGCCGCTGCCAGAGGTATCTCAACACCCCCCAGATTAATCGTAGGTATATCGGTGCCAAAGAGACTGGCTATGAAATCGTCAAAGAACGTCCTGGTCGATGTTGACGGTGCAGAGGTGACCAACGAAGTGGCCTCGTCAACCGCTAAAGGCAACCACTGGGCATAAACAGTAGTATCGGCTGTGATGTTAAAGTTCGTTATTGGCGGGCCCTGTACGGTAAGTGCCCAACCCTGGAAGCTGCAACCCTCGCAGCTCAACCCTGTACCATCCGCCAGAGCAACCGCATCGCCAGGCGTATAGTCCGTAGCATCCATCGGCACATTGCCACTACCGCCATTGGCATCATAGATAAGGTGGTAATAGGTGGTCACTACCGGTGGGGCAACAGGTTCCTGCTCCCATTGAGCTGTAAGGACAACGTCATGGGCAGGCATCCTTTGAGCCACAAAATCCCAAAGACTGGTATTGTCCGGGCCAACAAACCAACCCAGGAACGTGGCTGTAGCGGAACTTACCGCCTGATTAGGCACCAGACGCCCTTCTTTGATAGTAATGCTGAAGTCACCACTCCCCCAGCTGGCACTACCACCATTGGGAACATAAGTTACGGTGTGGTTGGGGATAAGATAAAAGCCGCTGTTCAACTCGCTGTTTGAATGAGTAGCGAGGTTGATAAAGTGTGTATGGCCAGCACTGAAGTAGTTCTCATAGGTAGAGCCCAGAGGGCTGGCTATAAGATTAGTGGCCTTATGATGGACACCGGCGGTCGTAAACGAATAGTCCACAGCACTGGGATTGATAAAGGCGACCTTGAAGCTGGCACTTGGTAACAGGTCATCGAACATATAGCTTCCTGTTGCGTCAGTGAGTGTCGTAGCCACCGGTTGGCTGGAGGTGCTGTCCAACAGATGCACTCTTACGTTAGCAAAGGGAGTTTCTCCCGCGTTGCGAGCACCGTTGCGATCGTCATCCAGCCAGGCAAAACCCGTAATATGGGCATAGGGAGTTATACCTGCATCTTGATCAATAAGACTAGTATAATAGCTTAATGATATAAGTGCTGTTTCGGCTGTATCGTCAACCCGGCTGGCATAGAGCGCATCGGAGTCAAAGCCGGCGGCGGCGGCATGTGGCAAAGCCCATTTGTAGGATAGCGTATCGGACACCAGGCCACTGCGGTCAAACCCGAGCTTATAATTTCCGCTCCTCAAGCCACCAAAACTAAAGCGTGCGTCGGCAGAGGTGGTAGTTGTTGTAGCCACCTTGGCCCAGACATCGCCCTGGCCTTGTTGATAGAGCTCGACTGTGACAGGAGCAGGTTTTGTGCTAAAGTTCTCGCCGACTTGACTGCCGTTATCATCGGTATCAAACCAGATCTTGCCGCTTATGGTAGAGGTTTGCATCATGCCACAGTCAACAATAGCGAACGTAGTTGCAGCACTCCCGCCAATAAGCTGGCTTACTGCCCGGGTCGTCGTCGTGTTGTCGACTCCGGGAGGTGTTACATCGGAATCTATGGTGTCGTCGCTACCGACTTTTGCACTGACAAACGCCCACTGAGACCCGCTTGGCAATTCAAACTCGACTTGGTATGTCTTGGAAAAGTCAATCGCCAAGGGCCTGCCAAGCGCATCAAGGGTAAGCGCGTGAGAAAGCCCGCCGTCTGTTGCATCAAAGAACCGGTAACAGCCAAAGGCGTCGGATACTGTAGTGGCAATCGGCTGAGCATAGTTATCATATTCTGCACGATCAAAATCATCAACATAGAGCCTGACGGTCAGGTTACGCATGGGCAAGTCATAGCTTGTGTCATTTGACAAGCCATCGTCATTCGTATCCTCCCAAATGTAACCGGCAATATATTTACCTTCGGGTGTGATGCCAGCATCATAATCTTGAACTGTTGTAGCATAGCCTAAACTGATGTTGGGCCCGGCCAGCGCATATCTGACCTTACGATCAGCAGACGCTACGGTAAGGTCATCGGTACAAGGCAAAACGTCGAATTTGGCCTTGTCATTATTGCCATCATACACAGACGCCCATTTATACGTGTAAGCCTTGTTCGTTACCGCGCCTTTGTCAAAAACTGCGCGATAAAGGCTCGTGTCGCCATAAGGCAACTCTAAAGCATCGAAGCTGTAGGCACCGCTACCGGCGACAGATGTTGTTGTCATCGTGTAATCAGACCAGGACACACCGTTGTCGCTGGATTTTTGCAGTTTAACGACTACACTGCCTATTCCCGGTTCGCTTGTGTCTTGCACACCGTTGTCATTGATGTCTTCCCAAACAAGGCCCGAGATGCGGGATTTTTGGTACAGGCCGGCATCGACGGCAGCCGCAGTGTTTACTACAAAGCTATCGGACCATCCTGAGTTGGCATGTTGAGAACCGTCGGACTCGCGGCCATAAACATCGGAGTCCAGAGTACTGTTTGTGCCCGCGCCTTTAGTCGTAAAGTAATACGTGGTATCGGCGCTGCTGGGATTGACGACTTCGACACTATAGCGCACTTCGCTTGCGCCACCGGTACCATAAGACGACTCCAGGTTCTCAAACACATAAGAACCTGTGGCGATGAGGCTACCGTCGGCTTTGGTGGCCGTGCCATCAGAGGTGATCGTCAATGCCCAATACCCTTGAGCAGGCGCAAACACGGGGAACACCTCGGTGTTATTCACGTACTTGTGCAGCCTGACCGTAACACCAGGTTTTGCGACATCGGGCGAGGAGGTTTGTTCGGACACGATGGTGGCCGCCGTACCAGCGGGCGCGTCTGCCCACCTACCGTTCAAATTGCGGTCTTCCCACACAAAGCCGGCGATGTGCGCGGGCTCAGGCATAAGCCTGATGTTGACGGGATCCGTGCCCTTTAACATAAAGGTAGTAAGGAAGCTGGCGCCTTGATACAGGGGCAGATCGGCATCAAAGGTGTTGCCGGCCGTCTTTAAGGCGTTGGCGGACAAAAGCGCCGCATGGTCTGCCGCCGGATCCTGCGAGGTAGGTGCCGACGTATCGTTTGCAGAAGCAGAAGAACCTGGCTCGCAGACTTTGAGTTCAAATACGGCTTCTACTACCGAGTTACCGCCAATAGCCGCGCTGCCAAAATCAAAGCACACAGCGGTAGCATCGGCGACTATTCCCGCTTTGTCATAGGAGGCCTGGCGGACAGCTTCTTTGGTATCGGCAAGCGCTATTGTGGTTGAGGCCACGCTGACTTGCGCAGTAATATCCGTATCACCTCTAAATACAGCGTAGGTGCCGGTAGGCCGCAATTGATTGAGCAGAGAAGTGCTCCAGGCAGTCCCCCGTACATCTCCACTGCAGGGCAGCAAATCATAGAGTTTGAGACCCTTGGTGTCAGCCGAGGCCGGTGTCTTGACACGCAGACGATAAGAAACTGTATCACCAAATTGAACATTGAGTAATGCCGCGGTATCGTTGGTTGCATAGGTGCCATCGTTTACTGCTACCGCCTTTTGTAGGATAACGTCGTTTGCGGGCAAAATAGCAGTCCCGGATACGGCTGCTCTTACAAACAGGTCATATCCCTGCGCCTTGACGGGAACACCTGCGGATGTAAGCTTGTTGTAGTAAACTGCCGCACTCTGAGCAGCCACCTGACCACGACCATATCGGCTGTTTGCGTTGCCGCCACCGTCTACATATATCGCGTTTGAAGAGGTCATATCTACAGCCTCAAAGCTCGCGCCCGTAGCATAGCGGTCGGAATAGGACAGGGGCATGCCACTGGTGCCATAAACCTCATTTGTTACTTCCGAGTGCGGCACGATGCTGTTGAGCTTAAAACGCACTTTGATACTGACGGTGTCGTTTTGAGCCAAAACTACGCTGGGGAACTGCCAGACGAGATAAGCGCTCTTGTTCTCGAACTGCGCCCCCAGGTCGGTGGACGTAGTACCATCGGGCAAGGTCACTTCGTAGGAGTCAAGCGTCATAGCGTCCGGCTCCAGGTAGTCTATCAAAATGGGATAAGACAGATCCAGGGCGTTCGGCGATGCGTTTTTAAGCATGAGGGTGTAATCAAAGTAGTCACCGGCCTCCGGCGCAGGTTGCCCGCCGATATTCTTGGGCCTGTTGGTGTCGATTTCGCCGTTTGCGTCGTGACCATAAGCCGCATCAAGTGTTGTCTGTACTAACATCTTGGGTCGCTCGGCAATCGTCCAGTCAATGGTGGCATCGTCACTTCTACTAACGCGCGTTTTGTCTCCCCTGGCTTTGTCCAGTGCGACATTGGCCGTATTGACAGCCTGAGAGACCTCGGGCTGATCGCTTTTGGGCGTGAACGTATTGAAAGTCACGTCATAACTGATGTTACCCGCAGTAAACTCACTGCCTACCCAATAACCGGACGCAGGGTCGCCAACGGTCTTGCCGTAGACATCTGTTACCTGTGTGTTAGAGGGATCCATCGTAGAATAAATGACGGAGAAACTCTGGTCGCCAGGATTGGCAAGCGTCCACGCCTGGGTTTGGTCGAGCCTCTTCCAGCCCAGATTGTTTACGTTGGCCCAGACCGCGCTCAATTTGTCTGCTCCGTGTTTTTTGTCGGCAGCACTGGCATAGGAATACGACGGGCCTACACGCACCTCTTTGATGTGGTAGCTGGGCAGATTGCCCGGTTGGATGGCCGAATCGACAATCTTCGTAAGCGGGTTTCCGCCCTTGAAGATGATGCCGGTATCGCTGATCGTAAAGTTATACAGCGGTAACTGATTACCCAAAGAGCCGCCAGGTGTCTTAAGAGTATAAGTCGTATCTACCGCGCTTTGCACAAGGGTTTTATCCGCAGGGTTGAGCGTTCCTGTCGTCTTTTCTAAAGCGAGATTAAGATCAGACGGATCGGGACCTTTGAGGCCGTTTGAGAAACTAGCGCTCGCAGTAGCACTACCGCCCCTTGCAACGGTGACCTGCTTAATGCGCGCATCGTACCACTCGTCTATGGCATAGTCTGTAGGAACAGAATCCTCGCGTATCCAATAGCTGCGGCTGTTCTCGTTCACATTAAGGAAGAAGGGATCGAAGAGGACAATGCCGCTGGCATCGGTAGTAAAGGTCTGCGTACGTCCTCCAAGGCTTACCTTGTTGGTGTTGGCTTTGGCATCGGCCTCTGTAGCATAGAGGGAGAAAGTAGCACCGGCCAGCGGGTTGTCGCTCAGGTAGTCTATTTTTCGCGCAGCGACCTGAAAGCCCACAAACGGATTTTTAACCGCCAGCTCGTTGTTGACCGCATTCCACGTAGAACCGGCGTTCGTGGTGCTGTCCTGAGTAGTTACCACCAGCTTGTTTGTAGTGGCATCATAAGAGGCGAATATCGATGGTGCGTTGCCGAGCTTGCCGTCTTTGCTTTGGAAATCAGGGTTGTAGCCCAAGAATTCATGGCCGGCACCCAGGCTCTCCTCAACGATACGGTACTCGCCCTCCTCCGTGATGGAGAACTTAGCTACCCCTCGTTCATTGCTGCCACTGGTCGCTCCCGGCCACGTAGTCTGTTCTGCCTGTTTGGTAAAGTCAGCTTGGTTATTATGGCCGGCTGCGCCGTCGACTGGGCCTGTGTATTTATAAAGAGTGAACGGTAGTCCCGGTATCACCTCAGTATGGGCGGCAACAATCTCTTGTCCCCCTAGCATTATCGCCGGGTAATCAGCCAGCTTCTTAACACTTAGGGTGGTTGCAGGCGGATCCAGGAAGCCCACAGAGTTGATGTTGGCCGAATTAGCATAACCGTTAAAGTTCCCCGCAGCGATACCGCTCTGACCGCCAACAACGGTTACCGGCACAAAGCTGGTCCTGAGTGCATAGCCGTTTGGCGCAATCACTTCTTTGAGCAGATAGTCGCCTGCGCGTACCGTAGCTTTATAATAATTGCCGGAGTTGCTTTCTGCCCGCGTAGTAACACCGCTATCATAGGTGTAATAGGTTGTCGCATTACTCGTCAAGGTGGCCACTTTCGAGCCGCTGGGGGCGGTGCCATCAGCGGTGGGATAGAGCTCAAACGTTGCCCCGGTTATATTGGTGGTGCTGCCAGAGCCGTTCAGCTTCCAAACACCCAGCGTACCTTGCGTAGAAGTGTTGTAGAACCACTTTTCGGCAGAATTTTTGCTGCTTTGCAAGGGGGTTTTTTCTGTACCGGCGCCGCCGAGCCTGCTAAGATTGCTCAAATAGACGGCACCGCCACTGGGTAAAATGTCAAAATAGACCCAGTCTGCACCGGTAGCCGTTTCAACATACCAGGAGTCTGTGGGGTCAACACCAATCTCTTTGACACGATAGCTGCCGGCGGGCAAACTCTCGATGACGCCGGTGCTTGCATGTGTGGCGGCACTCCAGATGATGGTACCATTGGTGCCCTCATTACTCGCAGAAATCCACGTGTCGTTGGAGTACACCTGCAATTCAAAATCTGCTTTGT
>JAITDU010000034.1 GCA_031282405.1 Coriobacteriales bacterium
TAAACTCCATAGTAGGTATCTCTCAAGCTACCGCCAATGCCTATATCCAAAGAGGGACAAACGCTGCACTATCTATAGGCTCATCTTGGGGATGCAGCCCCGGTGCACTAACCAATCAAGCTGTTGCTACGTTTGCCTCTGATGTTAATACGATCTAAAAAGACAAGAAGGTTGGAGTACTGATCGTGACTATATATTTAATGGAGTCCAAATTAGGGGAGATGCTCCAGGAAATATTCTTTACGGCTATCTTGGCAAATCGTTCTGGATTTCTGAACCAATCTTGATTGGTGCTCCTGGTTTAGTTCAAGAAAGTGAGCACTGGCCTTTTGATGATCCAGAGGACACCAGTTACATCTTGATGGGCTTTGATTACTATAACCAAACACACCGGTAATAACAAGGAGCGATAAACATAATATCAAAGTATTGCGATACAAAGACTACAGCAATCCGGCAGCCATCATGGAACCCAACCACAAACAAGCGCACGTGGCCTCTTGTGATTTTCTGGTTTGGCATTTTGCTGGCTTGCCTGATTGTGTTTATAGCTTTTCTCCTAGGGAGTGTGGAGCCATGAGCCTTACGGGCTTACGTCAGCCAGAGCAGACAGCATCCTGTCATTGCGAGGAGCGAAGCGACGTGGCAATCCAGTCTGCATTAGCCCCGTCGGGGCGACTGCCTACTTCTCACCCGCGTTCTTTCTATACCGAGACAAGTGACCGTGGGCGATGATTTTACAAAGGCTTGATGTTGCTCATACAAAGCTCTTACACGTCGCTCGTATGATGTGTACAGACTTTACCACCAGTCGCACGCTGTTACTAAGAGCGTAGCGTGTGCGGGCGGTCGTATACCGCGGGTAAGGCAAACGTCAAGCAGACCATAAGATCAGTACGAGGAGAGGAACAGCATGAGCACGAGAAGAAATATCAGAATTACCGCGATAGTGGCTACATCAGTAATGGCTGGGCTCCTGCTTTTTGTAGTCGTGGGGCTCGCAGCCTGCACAAGCCCCACATCATCAAGCGCCAGCGGCTCCAGCTCGTCTGTATCGGGCAGCACTCAGGCCAGCGCTCCCACCGGCAGTATCAATGTCGTCTCACGCGAGGACGGCTCAGGAACCCGAGGAGCCTTTGTAGAGTTATTTGAAGTACAGACCGAGGACTCCAGTGGCAAGAAGGTCGATGCCACCACCACGTCTGCGGTTGTCACCAACTCGACGTCAGTTATGCTTACGACTGTTGCCGGCGACCCCAACGCCATCGGCTATATCTCCCTCGGTTCGCTTAATAGCAGCGTCAAAGCCTTAGACATCGATGGGGCACAGGCTACCACGGCCAACGTCAAGTCGGGCAGCTATAAGATCTCGCGCCCGTTCAATATCGCCACCAAAGGTACTCCGAACTCTCAGGCTCAGGACTTTATCAACTTCATTTTAAGTGCTGAGGGCCAGGCCGTCGTTACCGATAACCACTACATCGCCATCGCCGAGAATGCGCCAGCTTATAAGGGCACAGGCGTAAGCGGCAAGATTGTTGTCGCCGGTTCTTCGTCGGTAACTCCGGTCATGGAAAAGCTCAAAGAAGCTTATGCTGCGCTCAACCCCAATCTGGAGATCGAAATTCAACAAAGCGACTCATCTACGGGTATGTCCTCGGCAATCGATGGTATCTGCGACATCGGCATGGCCTCGCGCGACCTTAAGGATTCCGAGACGGGCGCAGGCGGCCTTGTCAGTCAGACTATCGCTATAGATGGCATCGCCGTCATCATCAACAATGGCAACGGCCTCAGTGACCTTAACAAAGAGCAAGTACGCGACATTTTCCTCGGCACCGTCTCCAAATGGGAGGCGCTGTAGTGCTGGGTAAGCTGATTCTGTCGTTTCTTCCTCGGGCTTCTACGCCGTCAGGGGAGCCGTCGTCCTCGGAAAATTCTCCACTCCCAGCGGCGACGGCCCCCTCAGAGGCTTCTCCTTCTCCCGGAGCATCTCTGCCACCCGGAGCACCCCAAAAGCCTAAGGTCTCAGGAGCGCTCAAGGAAAAACTGGCCCACATAGTCTTTTTCATTGCCGCGTCTATTTGTATAGTCGCGGTGGTGCTTATCTGTTTCTTTTTGTTTGCCAACGGTGTGCCGGCTATAGTCCAGATTGGTCTGCCGGAGTTTTTGACCGGCGACGTCTGGCGTCCATCCAGTGGTGAGTATGGCATTTTTCCGATGATCCTGGGAAGCCTGTATGTTACGGCCGGCGCCATCGTTCTCGGCGTGCCCATAGGTATCCTCTGTGCTATCTATCTGTCAACCTTTGCCTCACGACGCAGTGTGCGGCTGGTACAACCAGGTATTGAGCTTCTAGCCGGCATCCCTTCGGTCGTCTATGGTTTTTTTGGTCTGGTAGTGCTTGTGCCGCTGATTCGCGTGTTTTTTGATTCGTTTTTTGGCATGCATATTCAGGGCATGAGCATCCTCACGGCTGCTATCATACTCGCTATTATGATACTTCCTACGATTATCACGATCTCCAAGGCGGCCATCGACGCTGTGCCGGAATCCTATTACGAGGGGGCGCTGGCCTTAGGTGCCGAACACGAACGCTGTGTATTTCGTGTGATGGTGCCAGCGGCGCTCTCGGGCATTATGGCAGCGATCATTTTGGGCGTAGGCCGGGCTATCGGCGAGACGATGGCCGTGGTCATGGTGGTTGGCAATCAGACGCACATCCCAGACAGCCTGTTGGACGGCGCGCGCACACTCACGGGTAACATAGTGTTGGAAATGGGTTATGCCGCTGATCTCCACCGCGAGGCGCTTATCGCTACGGCTGTGGTACTGTTCGTGTTCATCTTGCTCATCAATTTGCTGTTCAACGTGGTCAAACGAGGAGCAAAGATATGAGCCAGGCCATCAGCCCAACCATAAACAGTCGTCTAACACGCCGGACGCGCTCTCGTTCCATCGGCGCTTGGATTTTGCGTTTGCTTGTCTACCTGGGAGCATTGCTCTCAGTGGGTGTCCTGCTCTTCATTGTGGTCTACATCCTGATCATGGGAATACCGCATCTGAGTCCCGCGTTGTTCGATCCGGTTTATAACTCCACCAATGTCTCTTTGATGCCGGCACTCGCAAACACCCTGCTTATCACTTTAGTGGCACTGGTGATCGCCGTGCCCCTGGGGCTGGGCGCTGCCATTTACCTTACGGAATATGCCGGCCGCAAAAATCGGATCGTTGGTGCCGTGCGCGTAACCGCCGAGACCCTTTCGGGCATCCCTTCGATAGTCTATGGGTTGTTCGGCCTGCTGTTCTTCGTTACCTATCTTAACTGGCGTATGTCGCTTATATCGGGCGCGCTGACACTGGCCATCATGATCCTTCCGCTGATCATGCGTACCTCTGAAGAGGCGCTTAAAGCCGTACCCGACCTTTATCGAGAGGGCAGTTTTGGTCTGGGGGCGGGACGTCTGCGCACGGTGTTGCGCGTGCTTCTCCCCTCGGCAACACCCGGTATCCTGGCGGGTATTCTGCTGGGTATAGGGCGTATCGTAGGAGAAAGCGCTGCGCTTATCTACACAGCAGGCACCGTAGCCGAGATACCCTCGGGACTCTTCGACTCGACGCGTACTTTATCGGTACATATGTATGTACTAGCTAGCGAAGGTTTGCATGTGGAGCAGACCTATGCTACGGCCGTGGTACTGCTACTGCTGGTTTTGATTATCAATACGCTGGCGGCAACGCTGGTTCGACGTTTTGCGAAGGGATAAGAGCTGTGCACTCACCCAACACCCGACCTATCTCGGTCACAGTCGATTTGACCCATAAGACAGCCTACAGACCGTTCATAGCAGATGCAGACGTTGCCATTCAGTCGGCTGATATAACGCCGGCACAAGAGGCCGAGACGATTTTGGCCAATCTGCCGCTGGAGCCAACAGTCGAGCGTATTGCCATCAAGCATCTCGACCTGTTTTATGGTAGCTTCCAGGCGCTGAAGGACATTAACCTCAGTATCGCTTCAAACCAGATAACTGCCTTCATCGGCCCGTCGGGCTGCGGTAAATCTACGCTGATCAAGTCGCTCAATCGCATGAACGATCTTATCGATGGCTGTCGTCATACGGGAGCCATCCTGCTTGATGGCATCGACATTGACACCGGGATCAACGTCAACCTGCTGCGCAAGCGTGTGGGTATGGTATTCCAAAAGCCCAATCCGTTCCCGATGAATGTGTATGACAACGTCGCCTTTGGGCCACGTACGCATGGCATCAAAGGCAAGGCTCAACTTGACGAGGCTGTAGAAAAGGCCCTGGTGGATGCTGCCCTTTTCGATGAGCTCAAAGATCGCCTCAAGGAAAATGCCCTGGGGCTTTCAGGCGGGCAGCAGCAGCGCCTGTGTATCGCTCGTGCTCTGGCGGTACAACCCGAGGTACTCCTCATGGACGAACCAACCTCGGCGCTTGATCCCATCTCGACCGCCCGTATCGAGGAGCTTGTCGTCCAACTCAAGGAGCATTTGACGATTGTTATCGTCACCCATAATATGCAGCAGGCAGCGCGCATCTCCGACAAGACTGCGTTTTTCCTGCTCGGCGAGCTTATCGAGGCAGCCCCTACGCAAGATATCTTCATGATGCCGCAAGACGAGCGTACCGCAGACTATGTTGCAGGCCGTTTTGGCTAAGGATGAGGCGGGCCTGAACAGCGGGGGAGGAGAGAGACAGAGAGGTTAAGGTCAGCTCACTGAATACTAATATACTAGTAATCAGGAGGCTGGCCTGTGAACGCGGGGGGGCTGCTGCTGCTGCTGCTGTTCTCCCCAGCCACAGCCAGGATGAGGATAGAAGAAGAAGGAATAGGCTTTGATAGTGCCCGGTACGGCGCTACTGCCTGGTACGGACGATTGTGAGAATACTTGTATACTGTAACATGTTATTTCGTTGAAGAGCTGGGCGAAGTTGACGAGCCTGATAAGATCGGCATCGGTACGCTCAGCGAGGCTGCTAAGGCGGTAAAAACAGCGAGAGGCTGAACCTGGCGATGACTTACGATGATTTATTACGTAGAAGATGACGTCAACATCCGCGGATTGGCTCTCTACGCATTGGAGCAATCCGGGCTGCCCGCCCGGGGTTTTTCCAGCGCTGGGGAGTTTTATGCCGCCTGCCGTCAGCAGGTGCCCAGTCTTATCCTGTTAGACATCATGCTCCCGGAGGAAGACGGCATCAGCATCCTCAAACGGCTGCGCAGCCAACCAGAAACGCGCGACATCCCGATTATGATGATTACGGCCAAGGGTTCGGAGTTCGATGTCGTTACGGGCCTGGACAGCGGTGCTGATGACTACCTTACCAAACCTTTTGGCATGATGGAGCTGGTATCGCGCGCCAATGCCCTTTTACGGCGTAGCCAGCGTCGCGACGACCAACAAAGGGAGAAGGACAGTCCAGCCATCGAGCTTGCCAACGTGCGCATATCACCCAAACATCGTAGCGTCAAGGTGTCTGGCAAGGAAATCTCCTTAACACGCAAGGAATTCGATTTGCTGTACCTGCTCATGCAAAACAAAGAACTGGTGTTCACGCGCGAGCATCTGCTTACCTCTATCTGGGGTTGGGATTTTGGTGGCAATACGCGGACGGTGGATGTCCACATACAGACGCTGCGCAAAAAACTGCGCGAGGCCAGCGCGTTAATCGAGACGGTCCATGGTGTAGGCTATCGGGTACGGGACCAGCTAGTAGAAAAGGCCGACCCATCCCACGAACCACCTGAATTCCGCGAACAGGCCGACCCATCCCACGAACCGGCCGCTCACGAATCGTCGGAATCGCTCCACGTGCCGCCGATAAACCCATCCCACAGACAGTCGAACAACCCACCTCGCGAGCAGCCCCTATGAGGTCGTTGGCCGGCAGGATATTTCGTACTATCTTTATCGTGGCGCTGGCTACCCTTCTGGTAAGCATTATATTCTTGAGTATGGTTATCTATCTTTCGTTTGGCAGTCAGCTGCAAGATGAGTTAGGTCGCGAGTTGCGCCTTATCGGCAACGTCCTTACGCAGACAAATGATCGCAAGGGCACAGTTGAAGCTCTTGGTACAACGCTGAGTCCAGACGATCTGCGCATTACATGGATTGCGGCTGACGGAGAGGTGCGCTACGACAACAGGGTAACGGATGTGTCGACCATGGGCAACCATTTGGACAGGGCCGAGGTCACCCGTGCTCTGAGCGCGGGCGAGGGCCAATCCAGTCGCTATTCCGACACACTTGACGAGGTCACCTACTACCATGCGTTGCTTCTGGACGATGGTTCGGTACTCAGGCTCTCTCGCGCAGAAAGCAGCGTCTTTGCTCACCTTGCCGGCCTGCTCCTGCCTGTAGCGTTGATTATTTGTGGCTTGGCACTGGCCGCTGCCGGTATCGCCATCCTCACGGCCCGATCGGTCGTGCGTCCCATCAACCAGCTTGACCTTGATGATCCGCTGTCTACAAACGTGGGTAAAAACACGGCTGTGAGCACCACAACCGGCGCAATCGGCACAACCAGCGCAACCAGCACAACCGATACAACCGACATAACCAGCGATACAACCACCACAGCTGGTATCGCAACCGGCCGCACAGACAATCTGAAGGACCGCAGCACGCGGCGCACGAGGGTCTACCGCGAGATGAACCCGTTGTTAGAGCGCATGGAGGCCCAACGCAGACGTATCGAAAGCCAGATCGAAGAGGCCGCAAACAGCCGCCGAGAGTTCACCACCAATGTCTCTCACGAACTCAAGACCCCGCTTACGGTTATCTCCGGTTACGCCGAACTTATGAAGACCGGCCTTGCCAAACCCGAAGATATGAACCATTTCTCCGAACTCATCTATGACGAGGCCGAGCACATGCGCCAACTGGTAGAAAACATCCTCGTGCTTTCGCAGTTGGAAGAAAACGACCTTGCCACGACTGCCTCGACTGCCCCGGTTGCTCCCGATGCTCAGGTGGACGTTGACCTTTGTAAGCTTGCCGCTAAAGTCGTCCGACGTCTGGAGCCTTTTGCCGAGCAGAACCAGGTGCGACTGATTCAACAATTTGAGCAGCCGGAGATTATGGTCTGTGGTTCGCTCAACGTACTCAACGCTATCGTCTATAACCTTTGCGAGAATGCTATTCGTTACAATCGGGCAGGAGGCACGGTCACGGTAAGCGTTTTTTATGTGGGAGAGAAGGACACAGACGGCTCAGATGCCTTGCAGCAGGAGCAGGACACAAAGCAGGACACGAAGCAGGACACGACAGGTGCTGACAGGCACGAACGGGTCTGCCTGTGTGTGGAGGACACCGGCATTGGCATTGAACAGTCTAATCAGGAACGGGTATTTGAGCGCTTTTATCGGGTGGATCACACCCGCTCGCGCGAGACAGGGGGCACCGGCCTGGGTCTGGCAATCGTAAAACATGGTGTGCAATACCATAATGCCAGCATTGAGCTTGACAGCACGCCTCAAAAAGGCACTCGTGTTACGGTCATCTTTGGGGATTCAGTCCGGTAGGATTTTGTGCGGATCGCACTTTGTAGGACTTTATAGGGGGTTACACCTGGAGGTTATGGCACCGCGCATGGTCGAGATCGCACTTTGTAGGACTTTATAGGGGGTTACACCCGGTATACGCTATGTGCCTGCGCTTTGGGTGCGCTTTTAGGCACGTGAGGCAAGCCAGAACCTGCCCTGATTCTCTCTGTGCTTTGTGGCCGCATTAACTATACCTGGAAGCCGACATTGACCTACCTCCGGTTCTTCCTGCGCTTTTAGGCCTCATACGCACGCCGTTAAGTAGTTGACATTATCTATTAGGTGCATTACGCTACTAGTTGTGGATTCTGGCTGAGAAGCCCCTGAAGAATCCGAGCATTTATGTGAATCGATACGGCACTACCTGTCGAGCAGCGAGAAAGGAAGACCCTTGCCCAAAAAACATACAAACTCCGAAGGGATAGCGACCATTGAAGCCCCTTCCACGGATTTTCCGGCGGTCAAGGAAGGACCCATTGGTCTGTCCGAGGCGGCCGCAGGTCTCTTTAGCCCCCTTGTCAGCACCGTAGCAGCAGATGCGCCGGCTCAAGATACCACATCGCCGCTTACGTTCACACCCCAAGACGTCTACGACATTGTAGACAAAGGACTGTTGGGCAAGGGGCTGGACAAACACGAGACCACCATCCTTTATTCTGTACACGCCCGCTCCAAAGAGGCGGCCTATCTGCGCTGGGCGGCTCAGGAGTTATCTTTGAGCATCAAAGGTATCAAGGCAGAGGTCCACGCTCAGATTGGTCTGAACGGCACGATCTGTCCCAAGAACTGCAAGTTTTGCTCTTTTGCGGCCAGCAACAACGCCCGCAAAGGCAAATATGAATTACCTAAAGATGACGTTGTTGAATACGCCCAAATTTACGAAGAGGATGGCGCAAACCTCATACTTCTGCTCACGACCGCCAGCTATCGGTTCGATAAGCTCGAAGAGATGGTAGCTGCTGTGCGCGCGGTCATCTCGGCCGAACTGCCACTGTTGGTAAACACTGACGATCTTACGTTGGACCAGTGGAAGCGTCTTAAAGCGGCGGGCGCTAACGGTGCCTATCATGCCGTGCGGATGCGCGAAGGTATCGATACCGGTATCTCTCTTGAGACACGACTTGCCACGTTTGATAACTTAAAAGAGGCTGGTTTGAGCCTTTCGACCTGTGTGGAGCCGGTCGGTCCGGAGCATACCGCCCAAGAATTAACCGAAGCCACCTTCAGATGCATCGAGTCTGGTGCCGTTTCTGCCGGCGTGGGCAAGCGTATATCGGTCCCCGGTACGCAGATGTTCGAGCGGGGGATGCTCTCTGATCTTGTGGCCGCGAATATGGTCGCCGTCTATAGGTTGGCTGCCGGCACCGATCTTAGGCTTAACTGCTCAGCCAACTCCACGCTTGTAGCGGCCTCGGGCGCTAATTTAGCCTGGGCCGAGGTTGGCTCCAACCCCCGCGATACGGTTAAGCGTACTGAGCATGGTGGTCGTGGTCAAAACATCCGCAAGGCTGCCGAGATATTCATGAGTTCTGGTTGGGAAGTCCTAAAAGGGCCGTCCAAAGGCTGGATTCTTGGCTGATACCGCAGACAAGCTGTCAAAAGATAACACAGGCGCGAGCGTACGTATGAGTGTACGTACGAACGTGGATACGGGCGCTGGCGCGAACGTGGGCATGGGTATTGGAACAAACGCCGGTTCAACGAGTGGCAATTCAACGAGTGTGGATTCATCAAGCGCCAAACTCGCCGGACTCACCCGACACCGCAAGGCCCCGACCCGCAAAGTACGCGAAAAGAGACTTGCCACCGCCCGCGAAATCTTGCGAATGCTGCTCCCTGCTGTAGCTTTGTGTCTGAGTTATGCGCTCACAACAATGCTCCCGGATATCTACCCAGAGGGCTATGTGATGGAATATTATCCGCCGTTCCTTTTGGGTGTTTTGGGTATCTACCTGCTTTTGATGATCACCGCTGCTTTTGTTGCTCCTTTGCGCGCCAAGCTCATTCACTACTCCGCCCTGATCGCTGCGGTATTCCTGCTTGTGGAGGCAGGCGATCTGCTCACACTCAAGAGTGGTGTTATGATTCTGCCTTTCTCGCCCAGTCCCGACCGGGTCTTAGGTGTGTTTCCCAAGAGCGCGGAGCTCTTGTTGGTCAATCTGGGTGCGTCAATGATGCTTCTGGCCGAGGGTGTGCTCATAGGTCTTATCACGGGCTTTATTACGGGCACGTTGATGGGCTGGTCCAAGATAGCAAACTACTGGTTTGCGCCGTTGCTCAAAGTCATCGGTCCGGTACCCTCTGCCGCCTGGTTGCCCATAGCCATCGCGCTGATGCCAACGTCGCATCTGGCCGGTGTCTTTCTCATCTCTTTGGCGGTCTGGTTTCCGCTGAGCCTATTGCTCTCGTCTTCCATCCGCAGTACAGACAAGCGCAAAATTGAAGCGGCGCGGGTGCTGGGGGCCAGCGAGGCCTACATTTTGTTCCACGTGGCCCTGCCGGCGGCCATCCCCGACATCTTTATGGCCCTGTTCATGGGGCTGTCGTCAAGTTTTGGGGCCCTTATCATCTCTGAGCAACTGGGTGTCAAGGCGGGGCTGGGTTGGTATATTACCTGGGCGACAACCTGGGGAGAATACAACAAGGTGTTTGCCTCGGTGGCGATATTCATCGTCATATTCTATGTGCTCATTAACCTGCTGTTTCGAATCAGAGATCATGTTATGAAATGGCAGAAGTCGGTGGTGCGTTGGTGACGACACCTGCCACCATAAAGCCTATCGTGCAATCCGTCGGAGTATCTGTGCAACCCGCACCCCAACCGTTGTTTGAAGATACTGGCAACCACACACTCATAGCCGAAGGTCTGACGCAGACATTTTTAGACGATACCGGCGGTGAGGTCTGGGCTTTGGACAACTTCTCGCTTTCGGTCACGGGTCCTGAGATAGTCGGTATCATCGGCCCATCCGGTTGTGGCAAATCCACGTTTCTCAGACTGGTAGTTGGCCTGGATGACCCGCTTTCCGGTAGATTGGAGTTTGACGGCAAGCCCGTAGAACACACCGATTACCAGCGCTCAATGGTCTTTCAAAATGCCAATCTGTTTGAGTGGCTTACGGTGTATAACAACATCGCCTTTGGCCTTAAAGCGCGCCATATCTATAAGCAACAGTGCTACAAGATACCGATACTCATCGAAATGATGGGCCTGGAGGGTTTTGAACATTCCTATCCGCCACAGATCTCTGGGGGTATGGCCAGCCGCTGCGGACTTGCCCGTGCATTCGTACAAAATCCGGCACTGGTCTGCTTTGATGAACCGCTTTCGGCTCTGGACGCCTTTACGCGAGCATCGCTGCAAGACGAGATATTAAAAATGCAACAGAAGTCCCAAGCCTCAATGATCATCGTAACCCACGATATTGAGGAAGCGGTCTACCTTTGCGACCGGGTTGTGGTCATGACACCACGTCCGGGCCACAACAAGGGCGAGATAGTCATCGATTTGCCCCATCCGCGCGACAGGGTTTCAGATGGCTTCGTCACCAAGCGTAAGCAACTCATTGAACTGCTTGGATAAGGCTTACTGATGTTGATGTGCCAGATGGTACCTGTGAGAAAGGATGCGCCTTTGCCCAGAGACTGATCAACGAGCGAATGTAACGTAGCTATCCAGCAACGGACAGAGCTACAACTCTGTCACGACATGACAAGCACGATAGGAGGAATGAAATGGATACAAAGAATCCACAAATAAGACAAGGCACCACCAAGAGAGGTGGGCGCGTTCTTGCCGCGCTGGCACTGGCACTTATCCTGGCGCTCTCGCTGGCTTTGATAGGCTGTAGCGCTCCTACAAGCAGTGCGTCTGCCAGTTCAGCTTCGGGCAGCGCCCAGCCCGCCAGTGCCGACAATAAGGTTGTGTTGGGTTACTGGGGCGGTACCTGCGAGGCCCCTTTGTATATCGCCTATCAAAACGGTTACTTTGAAGAGGAGGGGCTGACCCCGGAGCTTTTGCAGATCACAGGTGATGTTGCCCCACTGATGGCCAGTGACGAATTGGACGTTTTTGAGCTTACGCCCGATAAGTTCAAGCCAATGGAGCAGGGCCTGGAGGTATACATCATCGACTCGTTGCACGTTGGTTGTATTCAGGGTGCGACCCTGCCGGATTCCGGGATAAAGACACCGGCAGATCTTGAGGGCAAGAAAGTGGCCGCTCCCATGGGTTCGATTCAGCAGATAGAGATCGCCTCGCAGATGGTGTTGGCCGGCAAGGATCCCAACAAGGTGGAATGGCTGACCTATCCTAACGCTGAGTTAGAACCGGCACTGTTCTCTGGTGAGGTAGACGCTTTTGCGCAGTATGACCCGTGGACAGACATTGCCGTCAAGAATGGCGCGGTCAAATTCTTCTCCAACACCTTTGATGAAGGATTGAATGACACACTTTGCTGTTTCGTGGGTATGTCCAAGCGTACGCTCGACGAACGTCCGGAACTGGGCCCCAAGGTCTCGGCCGCTATCAAAAAAGCTGCTGAGTTTCTGGAGAACAATCCTGATGAGGCCGCCGACATCATCGCTCAGGCCGGCTATGTGCCCATCCAAACCGACAGTGGCTTTACGCGCGACATCTTTGCCCAGGAGATCAAGGATTATACGTGGATATCTGGAGACAGAGACGTTGTTGACCACAGCTTCTACGAGATCTGGATGATGATAAACCGCGCCGGTGCCATGGAAGACGCGCCCAAAGATCAAGCCGAGTTGGACAAGTACATCAAAGAGACCCTGTATAACAAGAGTGTTCGCTTTCAGGGCTAAAGAATAAGAACCTAAGACTCATTGTGTCATTAAAGGAGGGCGACGGACGTAGGTCCGCCGCCCTCTTCTTAGATACGTCTGATTAGTGATACGCCTGGCATGAGCGCTGACGCGGAGTGCTCAGTTGCAGTTTGGTTGTCTGGACTGGTGTCTGGTCAGGTGCCCGGTGGGGCCCTCGGTGGGGTGCTCCCGACAGGGCTCTTAGCAAAATGCCCTCAGTGGGGTGTTCAATTAACGACTACGTCGGTAAAGCAGCCGTCATCGCTTTGCGCGACGGAGCCGCCATCTGATCCGCCCACGCTACCGGTGTTGCCGCTGTAGTTCTGAGCAGCCTCGGCCTCGGCAGCAGCTTGAGCCTCAGCTTCGGCAGCAGCAGCTTCGGCAGCAGCTTGGGCCTCTGCGGCAGCAGCCTCGCTGGCTGCCTGTTGGCTCGCCAGCTGTCCGACAACGTCGGTGTCATCATCCTGGCTGCCTCCGGCCTTGTTGATATCGATTGCCGCCCCGCTGTAGCCTGGCGTTGCGCTGCCGCAGCCGGCTAAAGCAAGCAGCCCGATACTCAGGCATAAAATTGCTAAGCAAATAAGCAATTTTTTGGCAGGAGTACGGGATTCGTGTTCAACGAGTGTGGCGTTGATGTCATTCATATTGTCCGTCCCCATCAAATATATCCGTCCTTATCACGTAGGTGCCTTCTTTGGACTCAATTATAACATCCAGTTCGCGGCCGTTCAACTGGCCGTCACTGTTGGGCAAAAATATCTTATAGCCCAGGTCGGTCGTGGCACTCGGGGCCTGACCGCTGGTGCCCGTAGCCTGAGCGGCAGGGTTTTGTCGGTTGGCAAGGCTGCGTGTGGTGGTCAGATACGCCTCTCTGACCTGAGTGCCGTCTATGCGCACGAATACGCGCACGTGTCCAGAGCCTACGGCTTCGTCCAAAATGCCACTGGCGACGAGGTAAGGCCCGTCCAGAGCAAAATTAAGGGTCGTGGCTGTGTCTCTGACAGGTGCGTTAGCGTAGCGGTCGGCCTCTACGACAGGCCCGGGCATGGCCGGTGGATTGGCCGAGAAGTTCAGTGTTGAGCGCTGGGCGCTTTCCACCAGCACCACATCGGGCCCGTAGCGCTCTACATCGCCAAGATCCCAGGGCAGTAGCTTTGAGTAGTAGGCTTTGTGGAAGGTAGACGAAAACAACGGAATCAGCGCGTCGGCAAAGGAATCACGGTACATCAGCAACGTGCCGATGCCCTGGGGGTTTACGGTAGCCGACGAGGATGCCTCAACGGTTTTATCGGTGCTGGAATAAGCGAAGGAGGGTAGCGAGAAGTAGTCATTCGCCTCGGGTTGAACCGCGGTAGGGAATAACAGCACGTCGAGGTCACCTTTGTGATCAACTCTCTGGGTAGATTGGTTTATGTCCAACTCAAGATGCGTCCTGCCGAGTTCGGCCATGATGCGCTCATAAGCTGCCAGGGCTCCCCGGTTGTTCCAGTGACTGTCGCGGCTAAAGTATTGGGCAGGGGTCGTGCTGTTTGCAGCGTTGCTTTCTGCCCCACCAAACAAATCAAACAGGTCGATGTAGTTCACACCGGCATCTGCAAATGCCTGGGCTAAAGCCGCCGGCTCATCGTCGTTGCCGGGCAGGTACCACCAGGGCATGTGTTCGGGATACACGCTGTTTTTATTAGGGGCCACCACCACGGCAAAACGGGCGCCCCGGGCCTGGACATACTCCTGCATCAGGTGCAGGTTATGGGCCCCGTTGTATCGCGCGCGCTCACTCACATCTGCGCTGCCCAGGAAATCATCCAGCGTGCCGCCATAGTAAAGCCAGCCGTCTGAACCATAAATGACCTGATCTGTGGGCGACACGCCCAAAAGGCCGGTCTGCACCTGGGCATGCAAGGTGATAAGTTCATCGCGATAGGCAAAATGATCGTCAAAGTAGTTTCCGGCCTGGGGCAAGAACTCGATATTCACCACTCCGTTACGATCCAGGGCAGCCGGCCATTCAGCCAGTTCTGCGGTCTGGGCCTCGGGATCGGGTTGATACCAGAGCAAACCTGCCAATGGCGTTAGCATCATCGCTAAGGCCACCACGAGATAGCTTATCGCCGTTTTCGTTCTCACACTTTCGTCCTCACACTAGTGTCCTCATACCGTCCTCGCTCACATTCCCGTTTTCTGATTGTCGTCTCTGCGCACTGCGTTTCTCCATTGTGAGAAGTCCTCGTTAAAACCGGAAGTAGATGAACGGGTTATAACCGCCCGAGGCCAAAAACAACAGACAAACGAACAACAAACCCAGACTGGCCAGGTAGCTGCCCGCCCGCAGGAGCGCCGGCGTAGCTGTTCTCTCCAGCCTAAGCCCGCGTAGTACTCCCGGCAGTCCAAAGGCTCCGACCACGCCGGCCACGAAAGCGCAGATGAATAGCGGGTTGAGCTGGCTTACGACCAGGGAGAGAGCCGCCGGTGTCTGCCAAAATCCCGTGAACATCTGCGAGATGAACAACGCGGCCTGACCAAAGTCGGCAGCACGGAACAGTACAAAGGCTACACCGACTACAAGCAGAGTATAGAGGTGTCCCAGCAAGCGTGGCAGCTTGCGAATGGGCAGGTAGTCCTCCAGCAGCAAGAACAGGCCATGGAACAGCCCCCACACCACAAAGGTCCAACTGGCACCGTGCCATAGTCCCGTGCAGAAAAACACGACGATTTTATTGAGCGAGGTACGCGCCCGGCCCTTGCGGTTGCCACCCAGCGGAATGTAGAGATATTCTTTGAACCAGGTCGACAGGCTGATGTGCCAGCGTCGCCAGAATTCTTTTATCGTCGTGGAGCGGTAGGGGTAGTTAAAATTCTCTTTGAAGTCGAAGCCAAACATCTTGCCCATGCCAATAGCCATGTCGCTGTAGCCACTAAAGTCGTAGTAGATCTGCAACATATAGGCCAAGGCGGCCAGCCAGGCTACAGCGGCGTTGACGCTGGCATCGGGCGCTGTGAACAGCGCGTCGACAGCCACGGCTACCGTATTGGCAATGAGTACCTTCTTGGCCAGGCCCACGCAAAAGCGTCTGAGTCCGGCGGCGGCACGCCCGGCATCAACGTGGCGCTTGCGCAACTGAGCGGCGATGTCGTGGTATTTGATTATCGGCCCGGCTATCAACTGGGGAAAGAACGAAATATAAAGCAGAATGTTCAGGTAGTTTTTCTGTGCGACGACCTCTCCGCGATAGACATCAATGACATAGGACAGTGCCTGGAACGTGTAAAAGGAAATGCCAATGGGCAAGACGATGCCCAAAAGCGGTGGGTCGAGGGCCAGGCCACTCGCCACACTGCCCGCCAGGCTGTCTGTGCCCGCGCCCATCTGATTCAGCTGATTGGTTATGTCGAACAGGCTGCCCACGGCCATGTTCGCGTACTTGAATACCGCGAGCATCCCCAGGTTAAATATAATTGCTAATATTAATAGCAATTTTGGGGAGAAGCCTGCCGTCAGGGTCGCACCAGGGGAGGTTGTCGAAGCAAAGGCCCCCGCAGGGGAGATCGCCGAAGTAGAGGCTGCCGACGTGGGAGTGGACAAGCCCTCCCCGTCGCTTTTGACCGCTGTGGATGACTTGCTTTTCTTTCCGGGTTCGGTCTGTGTGATTGCGCCAGCGCCTCCGTTGCCTCTGGCTGCCCCAATCGCTCGGCCAAACAGGTAGTTGAGCAGTGTGCTCAACAGCATGAGCACAACCAAGACAGGTTCGCCATAGGAGTAAAACAGAAGGCTGGCGATAATCAGCAGAGCATTGCGTACCGAGATGTTCTTGATCAGGCTGTGGGCAACAAACACAACAGGCAGGAATATACAGACGAATACCAGCGAACTGAATACCATAGGAGGGCGGCCTGTCGTTAGTCCAGGGGTATCTTGCGGCGGTCGCCGCTGCGTGTGGGTATGGTAATTTCGCGGTATCCGGCCTGGCGCATGGCGGCGTAGCCGGCATCAAAATCGCGGCCGACATCGCTGGGACGGTGAGCGTCGGAGCTTATTGTGCAATCCACGCCGGCTTGGCAAAACGCGCGCAGCAGCGCTGCGGATGGGTATAGTTCGCCTACGGGTTTGCGTAGCCCCGATGTGTTCATCTCGATCATCACACCGGCCGTTGCCGCCGCCTCGGCCATGGTCGCGTACAGCTCGCGGGTATCAAAGCAGGGTTTGAAGCCGAGTTTCTTGGGCAGGTCGGGGTGTGTCATAAGGTCAAAGGGTACAGGGCTTGCCAGTGCCTGGCACCACAACTCAAGATAGGTCCACCATACCTGTTCCTCACCACGCTCCTGCCAGCCCTCGATATAATTCGGATGGTCGAATTCCCAATGGTTACCCTGGGCATCCGTGAGCATATGCACCGAGCCGAGCAAGAGTTCAAAGGGCTGGATGCGCTCAAGGATATAGTCGGCCGCTCCCCAGCGCCAGTCGATCTCAATACCGCAGATAACCTCTATCTGCGGGTATTTGAGCCGGGCTGCCTCTACGGCCTCTCGGTAGAGGTCGACCTTGTCGGGGTCCATGGCAAAGGTGCCGTCTGTGTCTACCTCTGGCGGCAGGGGCAGATGTTCGGTAAGCGCAACCATCGTCATATTCTGAGCTACGGCTGCAGCTACGACTTCGTCTGCGGTGCCTACTCCATGATTGGAAAGATAGGTATGAGTATGCGAATCTGTTCGTTCCAACATAGTGCCTTTCTTGTAGGGCAATCCAGGTGCCTCGGCCTCGGCGTAAGTGCCCGCGTAAGCGCTCCGTCATAGAGACATATAAGGTAGCACACTCTGACTGACCGAGCCCGTAAGGCGATTTTGCGCAGCAGCAGTGCTGTCAGAGCTCTGCGGGTGCGAAGCCATGAGCCTTACGGGCTCGGTCAGTCAGAGTAGACAGCATTCCGTCACTCTGAGGAGCTTTAGCAACGTGGCAATCCAGGCACAGCGGCCAAAAGCCGTGACGTACGTCTCCTTGGCACCTATCTAGTGTAATAGTTTTGTACTCGGTCTCCAAGAACTGTTATACTGAGGTGCAGATTTAACATGTGCATGGGAGGGAACCACTGTGATTCGCCACTATAACAGAGGCTGCGATAGCAAAGGCTTGGGCGTAAAGGCCCCAGACGTTTGTGCGCACCGCGGTGGCTTTACGCTCGTGGAGCTTATCGTCTCGCTTTCCTTGGCCGTCATAGTCATAGGCGCTGCCATAGGTTTTATCCTTTCCGGCTCAAGCATCTTAGACAACACCGAGCGCAAGGCAGATGAGCAACGCCTGGCCATCGATACCGCAGACCTCATCAAAGAACAACTTATCTATGCCAGCTCTATTTATGCTCAAGAAGCACCCACGCCTCCACCCAGTAGCATTGGCTCATCGGTGCTCTATATCGGAAACGCGGACGGGACCGAAACCGCACAGGCGGGCTATCTGTTCATACGTAAAGAAGGCGGCACCGAGCCGATAAACGTCTTTGGTGCTGAATACTACAAAGACAACACACTCACGCTGGATTACTACGCAATTGTCCCGGAGGGAGGAGGAGGGGGGGGGGCTCAAAAGTCTTTTTCTCTAACACTTACCGTTATAGATAGTGCCGGCAACGCCGGTTACTCGATATCCAGGACTTTTGAACTACCCAACTCAGACGACAACTTTGAGCCCACAGAATCGGGAGAATACTTCAGCGTTGTTGATCCGTTCTACCTTGCCTACTATGGCTATACCTACTATGGCGATACGGACCCTGCGCCCGAAGACATCATAGCCGACGGCGACTACACCGCAGGGCCCACGGCGCGCGAGCAAACCGTCACTATACCAAAGACCGGTACCTACCGTATCGAGGCCTGGGGGGCCGATGGTGGCAACGGACAACCGAATACTTCGCGCGGAAGCTTTTTGGGCGGCAAGGGAGGCTATGCTGCCGGCACGGTCTATTTGACTGAAGGCACTACGGTCTATCTCAAAGCCGGCGGCAAGGGTCGAAACGCAGGAAATCCGGCTTCAGGCGCGCCATCCGATTCTTTCAATGGTGGCGGGCTGAGCAATTCTTCATATAATTATACTTGGGGATATTCGGGAGAAGGCGGCGGCGCCTCTGATGTCCGTGTGCTGAGCGATAACCTCTATAACCGTATACTCGTGGCCGGCGGAGGAGGCGGTGCTGGAGTGTATGACTGGGGTTCTAGCTCCAGTAATGTTGCACATGGTGGTAACGGTGGTGGTTTAGCGGGTGCGGCGGGCGACTACAACGGTAACGTAGCAGGTACAGGAGGCACTCAGATATCTGCCGGCACTACTGATGCAGCCTTCGGCACGGGAGGCAGCACTGACGTAGCTACCAACGCTTCGGCTGGAGCCGGCGGCGGCGGCGGCTGGTACGGCGGCGGAGCATCTGCACGGGGAAATATGGTTCACACCAGTGGAGCCGGCGGTGGCTCAGGCTATGTGCTTACCACGGATTCCTACAGGCCATCGGGCTATTTCTCTCAATACGCCGGCTACCGCCTTACCAATCCCGTAAACGTACCGGTAACCGACCCTATGTTCATTTCCAAACCCACAACCGGCCACAGCGGCTACGTCAAAATCTCATTCGTGTCCTAGAGGAAGAAGTGTATGAGAATGACAACGCGTACCCATCAAACCACCCTGTCACTTAAAGCAAGCTCTCGCGCGGGTTTTACCCTTGTAGAAATAATGGTCTCCCTGGTCATTATTTCTCTCGTCGGGGTATCGATAGTGGCCGCCTTTACCGCAGCTGCTGCTGTGCACAAACGAGACCTCGACAACAAAGACGCCGCCCAGCAAATCGAGCGCGACATAGCCTCTGATCAGGAATCGGACGCTCAGGGCGAAGTTGCGCTGCACGTGGGCGACTATACTATCAATGGCACCTATGACACCTACACGGAGGGCAGTCGTTCCTACAGTGTTATCGATCCCGAAGAATCCATTCCTGAGCCTGTGATATTGGATGGCGAGGTAGCCTATACCTCAACGTATACGGTACCCAGGACCGGACAATATAAGCTTGAGGTATGGGGAGCGGCGGGCGGTGCCGGTGGCTATGGCGAGAGTGCAGCCAGCCTGATAAACGTGCCTGGCGGTGCGGGTGGCTATTCCTACGGCACCGTCACACTCCAGAAAGGCGAGGTACTCTACCTCCATGCTGGTGGCATGGGAAAAACGGGCACCAACTACAATGCGGTTGCTGGCGGCGAAAATGGGGGCGGCGCGTGTGTTCAAGAGGTTTCTTCCTCTAATCATTCTCACCTGAGGCATGGTTCCGGTGGTGGTGCTTCTGATATCCGTATCGGAACAGACAACCTCTATGCCCGCGTCATAGTAGCCGGTGGCGGCGGGGGTACCAGCGGTGCTGGAAACGATCAATATGGCAAACAGGGCGGAGCGGGCGGTGGTCTTTCTGGGAAGTCCGCCCCGGATTTTGATTCCAACCGTACCGGCGGCAAGGGTGGTACCGGGTCAAGCGGTGGGGCCAAGGGCATCATGACAGGCACCAACACCCCAGAAACAGGCCATATGCCCGGAAGTTTCGGTTCAGGCGGAACGAGCGGTACCAATGACAATGTTTGGTCTCCTGGTGCCGGTGGCGGCGGTTGGTACGGTGGCGGTGCCGGCGTTGCCGGTACGTCGGGCGGCGGTGGCTCGGGCTGGCTTTACACAGAAGCAAACTTCTCCTCATGGAACAACGCGTCCGATAAACCCAATTGGTTGCTCAATCCTGCCTACTACCTCACAGATGCCGATACTTACGACGGCACTTGGACCGCTATTCCCAATCCCCGCAACGACGATGTCACTATGATCGGCATGGCCGGCGAAGGCTATGTGCGCATTACTTTTGTGGGCTAGTCAGGACAAGCACATGGACACAAACAACACAAAAACCACCCCGCCGTCACGTGCCCTCACAAAGGACGTAGTAATCCAGACACTTCGAGTAAATGGTCTGAGTGACAAAAATGGCCTGGTCAAAAAAGACAACTCCCGCCAGGGCTCTACGCTCATCTGGGCGATGGTATTAAGCGTAGTACTCTCGCTGATTTTGGTGCTCGTATTTATGATAATCGGCCTCAGTCAAAGACAGACTGTGGCTTCTCAGGTTAAGACTCAGGCCTACTATACGGCCGAGACGATTAACGAGAAGCTTGTAAATTGGTTTGTCGGTACGCCTCAAGCCTTACCCGTGGATACGACTGACCCGGTCTATGTGCGCTACCATGATGCCTGGGCGTTTTTAGAAAACCTGTGGATGACACAAGACGAATCCGGACCAATAGTCGAGACGTACACAGAAGCCGACCTGGGCGGCACCATGGGCAGTGCTAAAACCCGTTTTGAGTTTTTAGGCTCGACGCAAGACACCCTGCAGATAACGACCACCGCAACCTACGGAGGTGCCACCGAGACCCTGCAGAGTACTATGAATCTTTTCCGCGCCTCTACCTTTACTGTACTGAACACGCATTTTGACTATAACCAGCCAGCCGCTGCCGCAGTGCTCACAGATGTAGAAGAGTTAGGAAAGTGGGCTACAGCAGCACGAATGCAGTTGAACTCAGACGGCGGACTTTATGAATGGAACTCCAGCTCCTCCGATTATTCTGACTATGGTGGTTTGTGGTGGAGTTATTACCTCACCAGGTATGGTTCTTTGTACGAGGGTGCTTACTTAGACATGATGGATGTTGGCTACGCCAACTATGACGACTATGCTCATGACTCCGGGATCCTTCCCGGCTTACCCCATCAGTACAGCTATCGCTATTTGCTCCCCTCTTACGGTTACTTTGACGATTCTCCTTTCAAGGTGTTTTTAGACGGTTCGCGCCATGCGTTTACGTCTACAAACACAGACTCCTCCTTCCCGATTAATCCTGTAAATGGATATCCAACTGAAGTTATAGCCGATACAGCTTTTAGCGCGGCCTACCCAAAGGGTATTGTGCTGTCGGTTGACTGGTACGCGATGGCACCCCCCTCCGCTTCGCCTTACTATCTGACCGCGCCTGTGACCTACTACACTGTTGACGATGCTGATGAGCCTACAAGTCTCTATACCGACGTTACCGTTGCGCCCTATCTGTCTCAGGGAGATGACGGCGAAGCGATGTATGGGGCCGTAACTGCTCCACTTACCTACGCAGAACTCAACCTCTATTTTAACGACAGTTCTGCTAAAAAACTGGGAGTCACCAAGGGCGTTTGGGCCAATTCAGGCTCGCTGTACACCAAGCGCAACACCGAGATTGGCGCTGAGCTTTATGACGAGCGGGCCTCAGACACCTCCTTTAGCGAGCTTGCCTCTGCCGATGCCATTTTCAACGATTTTACGATGATCTTCGCCGATCCGGGTGCTGAGCCTGAGCAGGAAAAGCGCCACTCTTATATCCAGCCGGATGTAAAGGTATACAACAGCCCCATAGTGGTTCAAAGCAACCACGAACTCACGATTACCGAGGCATACATCGACGCAGAGGGCCTTGACAAGGCCATCGTGGTGGAGCCGGGTGGCAGCCTTATCTTAGATGGCTGTGTGATAAAAGATGGCAATATCTACGTGGCCAACGGAGCCAGTTTGACCATCAGCGCCAATAGCCCCAGCAAGATTTACGGCAATATCTTTTGTGCCGGTGAGCTCACACTCCAAGGCGACCTGACGACCTATTCGGCACATGGTGTAGCGGCTAACGTTGAACATGATTATGTTGGCGAGAAAAGCGGTATTTTCATCTATAACGATATCCGCACTGGTGTGGGCTCCCTGACCGTAGCAAACAATGCCAAGGTCATCCCTGGCGCGGGTAACCAAAGCGGTCGTATCCACAGCTTTGTACCGTATCCTGAGTTTACGAGCTCCCAGGCAAATGAGCTGTTTGACTCAAGTCGCGACCTCATAACCAACGTTACTCAGATGTGGGATAGTCCCGAGAGCTGGGGCATTAAGACAGGCATGCCTCTGGTGGTGCGCATCGGCACGCCGGTAGAATAACCGCACAGTCACACCTGAGGACACGTACATCTCGGCCTTTGGCCGATGTGCCTGAATTGCCACGTCGCTTCGTTCCTCGCAATGGCGATGCGATTGTCTACTCCGGCTGGCTTACGCCCATAAGGCGATTTTGTGGAGCAGCAGGGCTCTGACAGCACTGCGCAAGCGAGGACTGTTCGAGGCCAGCACTTACTTTGGTACAAAGTAAGTGCTGGCCGAGTTCCGCAGCTGCAGTGTTGTCAGAGTCCTGCGGGTGCGAAGCCATGAGGCTTATGGGCGTAAGCCAGCCGGGTACGGGCGTAAGCCAGCCGGGTACGGGTGCGAAGCCAGCCGGAAACATAAAAACCACCGTCTTGCGTATTGCAATGGCGGGGCACCACGTCAACCCTATGAGGACCCACAATGACGGGACGTTATGCCCGGGTACTTCCCGGCACGTCTCCCTAACCAAATGTGGCGCGAACCGAACTGCCTTTAGCCAGGGAACTGCCTGCTGCGGGGTTTTGGGATTTGACAGTTTTGCCGCTTACGTCACCCGAGTAATCCAGGCTCAAACCAAGGCTCGAGAGGGCATTTGAGGCAGCGTTGACATCCATACCCACGATATTGGGCACGGTCACCATTGGAGTGGGGGTTGGCTCGGGCCCAAGCGAGATCGTCAAAGTCACGGTGTCGCCTTTGGTACCCTCGCCGCTCTTATCCTGGCTGACCACACAACCCGCGGCTACGACTGAGGAGTAGACGTCGCTGGCAAAGGCCACCTTAAAGCCAGCCCCGGTAAGCGTACTGGTCGCGCTGTCTTTGCTCATGCCATAGACATTGGGTATCTGGGCGGTTTCCGGGCCGGTGGAGATATCATAGATTATCTTGGTACCCGGGGCCACCTTGCTGCCTGCCTGGGGGTTTTGGCCACAGATGAGGCCCTTGGCTATGTCTGGGTCGGACCGGGACGAGCCTGTAGCATAGGTGAGTTTGGCCTCGGCCAGTTTGGCCTCGGCCTCTGCCGGCGAAAGCCCGCGTAGATCGGGTACCTCCACCTGATCACTGCCTGTAGAGATAACCAGATTAACCTTGCCACCCTTAGCCAGCTTGGCCTTCTCCGCCGGGTCCTGGCTAATGACCCTGCCCGCCTCTACTGTTTCTGATGCCTGTTCTTTGATGTCGCCAACGACCAGCCCAGCGTCGGTGAGGGTCTTGGTCGCCTCATCTTTGGTCTGCCCCACGACCTTGGGTACCACGATATCGCCGCTATTTGACGAGCAGAACGCCAGATACAGCGCCACGCCCGCAAGAATCACAACCAGTACACAGACCAGGGCCACTATCAAAGGCTTGCGTGAGTTGCGTTTTTGATTCGTACCCTTTTGTTGAGCGCCGTTTGTGCCGGCATGGGTGATGGTGGCCGGAGTCGCCAATTGGGGCATGACCTCGGTGCCATCGACAGCCGGGATTACGGCCGGTGCGCTTATCACCCGCGTACGAGCGTTGGGGTCAACATTGCTCAGCGGCTTGCCGGTAAGGTATTCCAGCAAGCTCTGGCGCATCTCCTCTACCGTGCTAAAGCGATCCTCGGGACGTTTTTGCATGGCTTTGAGGATGATGGCTTCCAGGTCGCTATCGATGTCTGGATTGACTAAGCGCGGCGGCAGTGGCTGCTCATTGACCTGCTTGACAGCTATTGACACTGCGTCTGGGCCATCAAAGGGTAGTGTGCCGCAGGCCGCTTCGTAAAGCACGACCCCGAGTGAGTAGATGTCGGTAGAGGCGGTGAGTGGCTTACCCTGGGCCTGCTCGGGCGAGACATAATAGGCCGTACCCAGTACGCTGCCGGTCTGAGTGAGGTTGGCGTTGTTGGCCTGAGCGATGCCAAAGTCCATGACCTTGGCGTTTCCGTCAGGCTGGATCATGATATTATGCGGCTTGATGTCGCGGTGGATAATGTCATAACTGTGGGCAACGCCCAGGGCAGAGCAGACCTGGGCACCGATCTCGGCGACTTTTCGTTGATTGATGGCACCGCGCTGCTCAATGGCCGTTTTAAGATCAGTGCCACGTACATATTCCATGACGATAAAATAAGTCTGGTCGACTTCCTCAAAACCCCAGTCATAAATGTTGACAATATAGGGGCTTTGCAGATTAGCCGCTGCCTGTGCTTCTTGCTTGAAGCGGATAGCGAATGTCTCGTCGGTGGCATACTGCGGCAGCATCACCTTAACAGCCACGGTACGGCCCAGGGTCTCGTCGGTGGCCTTATAGACCATGGCCATGCCTCCGGTGCCTATTTTTTCGTTGATGCGGTAACGTCCGGCAATCACTTTATCAATCACGACTTACTCCAAACTTTCTGTTTCGCTTGTAATGATACCACCTTGGCATTCCGCAGTATTCTCGGAACGCCTGCTCGTTGCATGTCTGTAAGCCCATGGACGAACGCGCCCGCACGCTCGCTTGCAAACTCAGCCATAAGCACTCACCGCCGTTTGCAGGATGCTGCGGGCCGCCGGTACTGCCGTACCCGAGTCGGCCTCTTCTAAGACGATAGCCACAACGACGCTCCTGCCACCAACATCCACATAGCCCACAAACCAGGAATCGTCCTTGGGGCGCCCGGTCTCGGCCGTGCCGGTCTTGCCTCGTACGGTATACCCGCGAATCTGGGCGGCGTAGCCTGTTCCCGCATTGACTACCCCCTCCATGGCGGTGTTGACATCGCTGATGACCGCCGGCGAGGCCACACTGCCCAACACCGTCGGTGTGGTTGTGCTCAAAACAGCGCCATTGGCCGCCACGACACTATCCACAACATAAGGGCTCATGATCGTGCCATTATTGGCAAAAGCCGCCGCCACAAGTGCCATCTGCGTTACGGTAACCTGGGGGCCGGCGGGACTGTTCGCGTGTTCACCGACAGGTTCGCCGGCCCCCGCCCAGGCTGTCTCCCACTTACTCATGACGGCGGGATCGGGCATCAGCGAGGCGGTTGTGTCAAAATCCTGTGCGAGTGTGCGGCCAAAGCCGAAGGAGTCGGCTGTAGCCACGAGTGTGCTCGCACCCATTCTGTCGGCAACTTGGCCAAAGACTGTATTCGAGGACAACTCAAAAGCTCGCCTCAGGCTGATCGTGCCATAGGATTCCCGGCCAAAATTCGTTATCTGCGCGCCACCTATTTCCATGCTGCCGGGGGCATCAAAGCTATCATCAAGGTGCATACCGGCACTATAGAGTGCTCCGGTGAGTGTGACCATCTTAAATGTCGAACCCGGCGCGTACAGCCCGGATGTGGCTCGATTAAGCAGCACGCTCTCATCGGTGGCAGTGGTGTTGGCATCCAAGATGGCATCGATGTCATTGAGGTCGTAGGTTGGTGCCGAAGCGCAGGCCAATAGTTCGCCCGTACGGGCATCCAACGCCACTGCCGCGCCATTGTAGCCACCCAACGCGTCTTGGGCACTGGATTGAATACGGCTGTCTAAGGTCAACTTGATGTCATTGCCGGGGTTGGGAATACCCGCGAGTGCGTTAATAGCATCTGACCATGAAGAAAAGCTCGTCTCGCCACGCAGGTCCTCTTGCTTTGTAGCCTCAACGCCGGCGCTACCATAGCGTGCTGAACTATAGCCGACGATATGTGCGGCCAGCGACCCCTGGGGGTACACACGCGTATAACTGCCATCGTCATTGCGATTGCTCTGTGCTAAGACAACACCGTCATAACTGACTATGGCTCCGCGCTGGGTCCTGGCCTCTCGGGCGAGCGCATGACTGTTGACCGGTAGTGCGCGAATCTCGGCGGCCTTGAATATCATATGGTAGGTTAAATTGCCAATTAAAATAGCAAATAAGAGAGAAAAGACCGTGACTAACACCGTAAGTCGTTTGCCCAGAGCTACTCTTCCCAAAACCCCGCCATCGAGGTTGACGGTGGCCACCAGTTCCTTTTCGAGCCCTGTGCCGCTGTCGGAAATGCGCAGCAGCAGACCGAGGATGACAAACGAGGCTAAAAGTGAGGAACCGCCCTGGCTGATGAACGGCAGTGTCACCCCGGTAAGTGGGATGAGCATCGTCGTGCCGCCCACAATGACAAAGGCTTGAAGCGAGATGGCGGCCGTAAGTCCGCATGCGCTGAAAGCCTCCATGTCTGAGCGTGCCCGGCTTGCTATTGTAAAGCCGCGCACAGCAAACAGGATGAACAGTAAAAGCAGACCGGCCGCGCCCAAAAGTCCCATTTCTTCGGCGATTGCCACAAAAATGAAGTCGCTTTCGACGATGGGTATAAACGTGGGCATCCCGCGGCCGATTCCGGTACCTAACAAGTCGCCGTCAGCCAATGAGTAAGCCGCCTGTACCAGTTGGTAGCCGCTGGTCTGAGCATAGGCAAAGGGGTCGAGCCAAATGCTTACGCGCGTGGACACATGGTCAAAGAGGAAATAGGCACCGACTGCGCCCACAATGCCCAAAAGCGCGGCCGCGACCACAAAGCTTACGCGTCCGGTTGCGACATAGAGCATGAGTACAAACAGTCCAAAGAACAAAAGCGCGCTGCCCAGATCGCGCTCAAACACGACCATCAACAGCGATATGCCCCACATGATTATGAGCGGCACCAAAGTGCGCAGATCGGGGATGTTTACACGACCCAAGCGCCGCCCGGACACCGAGAGCATCTCGCGGTTATCGGCCAGGTATCCGGCCAGAAACAAGATGATGAGCACCTTGGCCACCTCGCCGGGCTGAAACGAGAACCCGGCAAAGGTGAGCCAAATCTTGGAACCATTTTGCTCGGTGCCGATGACGGCCGGCAGCGCCAGGCAGAGCAAGCCAAGGATCAGGATGGTATATTTGAAGTCGCCGAGTTTGCGTACCGAGCGCACGAACACCAGCGTCAGCACCATGGCGGCGATGCTGACGAACAGCCAGATCACCTGGCGGCCGGCCAGGTTGGGTGCCAGGCGCATGACAAAAGCAATGCCGATGCCGCTGAGCATGAAACAGAGGGGGAGAATAGCCGCGTCAGCACCCGGCGCCAGTTTGCGTACAGCCAAATGGCTTGCCAAAAACGCGGCGAACAGCCCCAAAGGGATTGCCAGGTCGGTAAGTTGGAAGGGTTGCCCGTCACTCAAAAGTGCTAAAATAAATATCAATATTATGATCGGTGAGGCCGCGCACAGCAGCAAAAGCTCCAGACTGCGTCTGGTCAGTCCGCTCTTGTGGCCGGTGGAGACCGAGCCGGTGGCCGTGGCGCTCATCGTTTTTCTCCCAAGACAGTGTTAGCAAGGGCAACGTCAGAGGCACAGGCTGTGGTCGCAGCACGAGAAGGAGAGACCGAAACAGGAGTGCTCATGAGGTTCCTCGCAAGGCTTTTCTCTCGGTAACCTGCTGCTCATAGGAGGCCACAAGGGTCTTTGCTTCTGCCAAAGAATCCACCTGGATACCGGTCTTTAAGCGCTCGGCCGTGCTGGCCAAAAGCGCAGAGGCTTCGATGTCGGTCTCGTATTCCAACCACTCCAGGCGCAGCCCCGGGAGGATGTCGCCGGGCAGTCCGCGATAGACAGCCACCTGGCCGTCCAAGGTGCGCAGGAATGTCGAGTTGGACGCGTACAACCAGGTACCGCCCACCGCGCCACCTATGAGTAAAACGATGAGCAGCGCAAAAGTTATAACACCCAGATGGAGGCGCCTGCCCGGTGTGTTGCGTGTCTCGCTCTTCTGATCTTTGAGGGATCGCCACCGTGTGCGCGGGTTTTTATCGCCGGTAACGGCATCGCCGTTGTGCTCATGATGAGAGACAGCTTTCGTGTCGTCTCCGTAGCGTAAAAACGAACTCTTATCCGTGTTAACATCCACGACGACAACCGAGATATTGTCCATGCCCCCGGCCTGATTGGCCGCCTCGACCAGGGCGATCGTAGCCGCCTGTGGGTCAGCATTTTCTTGGAGAAGGGCGGCGATGTCCGCATCGCTGAGCATACCAGAGAGCCCGTCGGTGCACAAAAGGAGTCTGTCACCCACGGTCAATTCGACCTCGTAGATGTCGGCTTCGGTCTTGGGGTCTGCTCCCAAAGCCCTGGTTATGACCGAGCGCTTGACATGAGTGGCGGCCTCTTGCTCGGAGATGTGGCCCAGGGCAAGCAATTCTCCCACATAGGAGTGGTCGCGGGTAAGTTGTTGCAGGTTGCCGTCATGGAGCAGATAGGCGCGCGAGTCGCCCACCTGAGCCACCAGCAGCCGATTACCATCCAGGATAGCCGCAGTCAGAGTCGTGCCCATGCCCGGACGGCCTATTCCCGTGCGAGCGGCATCGATAATGGCCTGATTTATCCGAGCTATCGTCTCGATGAGCATACCACTGTCGCAAATCAACGGGGCATTCTCGGCCAGGGTGTTGATGGCTATCTCGCTGGCGACCTCGCCCGCGGCATGCCCACCCATACCGTCGGCCACGGCATAGAGGGGTGGCGAGACTATCAGCGCGTCTTCATTATGCTCGCGCACCAGCCCAACATGGGTAAGCGCCCCAAAGTCATTGGTTTTGTTACCTGTCTTAGCACACATAGGAGCGCCTCAGTTATCTGGGGGGCCGTAGGTCACGATCGTCCCACTCGTAGCGTTACGTCGCCGATGCCTACCACGTCTCCCGGCTCTAAGGTAGTAGGAGCGGCGATGAGCGTGCCGTCGACCATCGTGCCATTGGTTGAGGACAAATCCTCCACCACCAATTTATCCGAGAACAGGGCAAAGCGGGCATGGCGACCGGAAACATAACTGGCGTTGATAACGATGTCCGCACCGGGTGAGCGTCCTATCACCACCGGCCCCATGACCGGTAGCTTGACACCGCGCAACTCCCGGGGGCCACGCTCTACCGCGATGGTCCAGCGTTCACCCTTACGGTTTTGGCCCTTAACAAGGCCAATGCCGGTGCTCATGACCGCAAACAAAAAGACGAACAGCAGCGCTATTAGAAGTATGCGGCCAACGAGCAATGCAATGTCGATCAATAGCTGCTCCCCTCAAAGTGATGCTGTGGTGTTTTGGATACTTTCATTGTGCTCAGAGTAAGAGGCGCGCCCAGGGCAAGAACCGCGCCCATGGGGAGAAGTGCTCTCGGAGCACGAGAAGCTCCCGTTGCGAGAAGTGCTTCCAGGGCAAGAATCGTGCTCATGGAGAGAAGTACGCCTGTGGCAAGCGCCGTTCTCATTGCGAGAACTCCAGAATTGTCATACCTACGGTTATCTCGTCGCCGTCTTTGAGAATGGCGGAATCTGCCGGCCGGCCATTGAGCAGGATACCGTTAGTCGAGCCAAGGTCGCTGATCTTCCATCTGCCGGTCGCGTCCTGGCTTAAGCGGGCGTGGATTCTTGAGGCATTGGCGTCGGCTAAGACGATGTCGTTATCCATGCCCCTGCCTATCGTCATCATGCGACGGCGCAGTGGCAGCCGCCTGTGCTCGGAGACGACATAAACACTGGCCGTGCCGATACTTTTGGTATCGGGGCCATCTGCCTTTGCCTCGTTACCTATGCGCTGCGCGGCTCGTCTGCCTGCAAGGGGGCTGCCTGCGAGGGGGCCGTCTGCAAGGGGGCTGCCTGCGAGGGGGCCGTCTGTATGAGGGCTGCCTGCGAGGGGGCCGTCTGCTTCTGCTTTGTTACCTGTGCGCTGCGCCGCTCGCTCGTCGACACCTGGCTCAACGTTCGATTCTTCTTTTTCCGCAAGCAGTGGTGGCAGGGACAAGGACCCCGCGGCGCTTTTCCCACCCCCGCCGCCGGCATACTCCCCCGCGTCGATGTCTGTGAGGTCTGCCCAGACGTCCAAGCCGTCACTATTCATGCTGCGCCCGAGCCTGTCGTGTGCTCCAGAATCAGCGCTGCTGGAGTCAGTGGAGTCGTCAAAACCACCAGAACTGTCCGAGTCGTCAAAACCGCCAGATGATGCGTCATCTGGCTCGGCGTGCGTTTGTCTCCTGCCGGCCGCTCCTTTTGCGCCCACCGCCCCGCTTTTAATACCGTAGTATTCCAACTCCTCTTCTCGGAGTTTCGTGATAATCGGTGCCGAGACGACCTCGGCAATTACGTCGAACTTGCCTTTCTTAAGGCCGGCATCGGCGATGAAACGCACCAGAGGGCGGATGTCAAACTCCAGCCCAGCCTCGGTGCCCCGGGCGTAGAGGTGGTTCTCGATTTCTGTAGCCATCGTAGGATAAAAGCCAAACAGGCGTTTGTCGTCGCGGGGATTGACCAGCACGTTATAGAGCGTAGGGGCGTATTGTTTGCCTGAGCCTACGAGCTTCTCGCGTTTCATCTGCTTCTCGGCGCGTTTGGCTATCTGTGCCGGCTCAATGGGGCTGGCAAATACGGCACCGGCTGCACTGTCCACCGCGCCTTCGACCTTATCTTCGAATTTAGAGAAGATGCTCACTTCTTTATCCCTCTCTTTTGCGGGCAAAGGGTTGAGGCAAGACCCCTAAGGCTACCAGCAGCGAACAGATTGCCAAGGCAAGCACCAACGACGCTATCGTGGTCGCGGTGTAGAGCAGTGGCTGCCCGGATCCCAGCAACAACGGAGCGGACATGGCACCGGCGGCCAGTATCAAGGTGGCCAGGGAGCCTCCCAGCATATATTTTACACGGCTTTGGCCCGTGCAGCATAGCGACATTACAAAAACGGCCGCTAACCAGCTCGCTGCGAGCGCCCAAAACACCGGTGAGGTAACCATTTCTATGAGTGGCAGCCATAATTCGTCTGCTCCAGGCATCTGCGCAAGGCCAAGCGATCCGCCTAAAAGTCCAAATACAGAGCTCAGAGCAGGCTGAGCATAAGCCTGAGCAGAGGCCATCTGCGGGTCTTGGCCAAAGAGCGCAGCGGCGATGCCATCCGGCAAACCAATGCTGAGCAGCGCTATGAGACTCGCCAGGAAAAACGCAAAACCCGTTGTGGCTAAAGCCCGCCGCTCTGTTTGGAAATAACCGGCCAACAAGGGCAACACAAACGGCAGTTGCAAAGCGCAGAACAGCGGCGTGAGCATAAGGACCGCGGCATCGGCCACTGAACGTCGACCCACGGCCAGCCACCAGGCAATAAAGCCACCCAGTACGAGGTTGCCCACAAGCCAGTTGCCGGTGCAGTAAAATCCCAGCGCCAGAACAAGCCCCGCCAAGGCACCACCGACGCTGGGGACGATGAAACCTACCAGGGCGACCACCAAGCTTACGACTATCGACAGTACCCAGGTAAATTCAGATTGGGCCATGACCGGCTGGCCGGTATTTGTAGCCAGACTTGTAGCCAGCGCATTGACGGGGCTGCCGAGGAAAATCACGGCGCTCAGTCCCAACCAGGCCGTCGTGCCGCAACCCAGGGCGCACACTAACCTGGCGATAACAGCCCGAACTCTGGGTCCGGTGCGCTCCCAGACGGTGCCGAGCCGTTTTTCTCGGTGTTGTTTTTCGCGCTTTGGTCGATAACGTTCGCTTGTTGCGGTGTCTGCGGCATCGTCTGCTTCGTCGTCGGCACTGCCGTCTGCATCGATGCCCCTAAAATTGCTATTTTTATTAGCAAAATCTGGGCCGTGTTGATCACCGGCACCCGTTGCGATCTGGCCACCAGCGGCTCTCGCACCCTGAGCTCCCGCACCCTGAGCTCCCGCCCCCTGAGCTCCCGCCCCCTGACCACCCGCGCCGGCACCATCAAAGTCGCTCGGCGGCATCAGGCCGGCACCCAGAATGCCACCCTCCTGTGGTAGTAGTGCGTTGGCATCTGCCCAGCCTGCTACCAAAGCCTTGAGCCGCCGGCGGCCTGAGCGGGTCTTGCCTAGATAGGGCTGTAACTCTGCCCAGAACCCAGTCACATTCGCCTGACGCTCTGATGCCTGGACGCTCAGCGCTTTGATCAAAGCCGCGTCAACCTCGCTGCCTAGCTCCGGGCGTAGAGATGAGGGTAGTACAACCGGCTCGTTGACAATATGCGCGAGCGAAGCCTGAGGGCTGAGCGCAAAGAACGGGTTGTCGCCGCAGAGTAGTTGATAAGTCAAAGCTGCCAAAGCCCACAGGTCACTGCGGACATCAAGGGGGCCTTGCTGCAACTGCTCCGGCGGCATATAACCGATCGTGCCGCCTTCGCCGCTGCCATAGCCAGCGTCTCCCGCCAGTTCCGCCAAACCAAAGTCGCTGACCTTAATGTGGCCGGAATGGTCTATGAGAATATTAGCAGGCTTGATATCAAGATGCAGCACCTGGTTTTCATGAGCGTAGTCCAATGCTTGCACCACACCATCGACAATGGCCGTAATCGTGTCCAGGTCAAGCAACTCCGTAGAGCGTGCTAAAAGCTCCAGCAGGCTGGGGCCGTCGACATTCTCCATGATTATCAGCGTTTCTTGACCGGTGCGTTCCACATCGTAAATGCTGACGATGTTAGGATTAGACAACAAGGCAGCGATACGCGCTTCTTCAATGCTTGCGGAATCAGGCAGATTGTGCACGGGGATGCGTTTGATGGCTACGCGCCTTTGCAACCGGGTGTCCCAGGCCACCTCAACATCGCTAAAGCCGCCACGAGCCCGCAAAAACAGGGGCTTGTATCGACCCTGTATCAGTCCATCTTCCATACTCGTTGTGTTAGCGTAGATCTTTCGGTACTTTTTCGGCATCCAGGATAGTCGTGCACAGCGGGCAGCGCACCGCAGCCTCGGGTATATCTTCGGCACAGTAGGCGCACTTTTTGGTAGGTTCCCCGGCAGCTGGCTTTTTTCGAGCCAGCTTGTTTATACCCTTAATCAACAGGAACACCACTATTGCCACGACCAGGAAATTCACGATGGCGGCGATCATGTTGCCATATTTTATGATGGCCGCACCGGAGCCCTGGCCAATAGTGAGCTGGAAGGATGCAAAGTCAATACCAAAGGTGAGCAGAGAGAGAAGCGGCGTGACCAAATCGCCCACGACCGCATTGATGATAGCCGTAAAGGCAGCTCCCATGATAACCGCCACTGCCAAATCCATGACGTTGCCGCGGTCTACGAACTCCTTAAATTCCTGGAATAGTTTCTTCATGCTACTCATTTTAGCAGTTCTACGTTCTTTGCGCCCCCACAGTTTAGTGCCAAGCCTGGCGAGAAAAGCCCGTGAGAAAAGCAGGTAAAAAAGCCCGTCATCTCACAAAAAGCCCGTCGTCTCACAATTTGGATGAGCACCAAACTCGCCTCGAAGCCTTCGTTGTATGAACCCTCGGAGTTAACCCTCGGAGTGCCTACAACACGCGAAGCAGAGCGATGACCTTGCCGACGATACGTACATCGCGAGAATAGATAGGCCCCAGGGCCGCGTTCTCCGGCTGTAAACGGATCCGGTCGCTCTCGCGATAAAATGTCTTAACGGTAGCCTCCTCACCGAGCATAGCCACGACAATATCGCCGTTGTTTGCCGTGCACTGTTCGCGCACAACTACATAGTCGCCATCGTTGATGCCGGCCTCTATCATCGAATCGCCATGGATGGTGAGCAGAAAGGAGCCGGTATCGCCCATCAGGTTACGGGGCAGGACAAAGCTGTCCTCGACATTCTCTGTTGCCAGGATAGGGCTGCCCGCCGCCACCCGACCTACCAGCGGTAGGACTACGACTTTGCGGGCAATATCGGTGGCGCTAAGGGGATGACGGTCATTCTCCCCAGTGCTTCTGGAGTCTATCGCGGCAAGGCCGTTTGTATAAACCCCGTCTGGGCCGTCTACGCTGTCTACACCGCCTGTTCCGCCCGCTCCGCCTGTTCCGTTTGCGTCTCTTGAGCGATCTAAGACAACTATCGCGCGTGCCGCCGACTCCTCGCGTCGGATGTAGCCCTTCATCTCCAAACTGTTCAGGTGCGAGTGGACCGTTGAGGAGGACTTGAGACCGACTTCTTTGCCGATCTCGCGCACACTGGGTGGATAACCCATAGCGCGCGAATAATCCTTGATAAAAGTCAGCACCTGTTGCTGGCGCTCGGTGAGGTTTTGTCCTGTTCTTGTCATCGCTGCAACTCCTGTTGCTCCTATTCAAACCTGGTCGTTGGCGTGTCGGCGTTGGTGATGCCGTTAGATAACACTATAACATGACCCTGAGAAAAAAGCAAACATTTGTTCGAAATGACGCACAGCAATGACGCACAGAAATAAGGGCACGCGTTTGCCATGCTAAACGTTACATGAAGTAAAAGAAGGAGAAGAACACTAGTGCCGAGAAATAGAGCATGAAAGTCACAACGGCGCTTGCGGCGTACACAAAAGTGCCCACAATGGTGTTGCGCCAGATAGTGGGTTTGCTAAACCCGCGTTTACGCATTTTTTTGTAGTAACGCCAACTGACATATGAAAGCCAAAGTAACGCGAGAACTATTGGCAGTATCAAGCTGGTTCCAACATCGTAAATGCGTATGATTTCATAACTCAGCAAGTTAAAAAGCACGAATGCCGCTATCGTCAGCACACCACAGAGCATATTACCCAACATGAGCCAAAGTGTCGGTCGTTTTGAAGGTTGTGAGTCCATAGTAAGCCTTTATCCTTTCTTGGTACTGTGCGAGTTATCAGCAGCGCTGCGTACTTTGCGTCTGCGATACAAAGGGTAAGCACACATGACCACTCCAAAGGCTATCACACAGGCAAAGGCCACACCAATCACGACCGGGTTTAGGGTAGTGGAGGTATCGTCTTGGTTTAAAGGCGAAGCAGACGTAAGAGCACTGTTGGTACCGGTTAGTGGGGATGTGTTGTTAGGCGTATCAGCACTATCACCACTGTCAGTATCATCAGTGTCATCAGAAGTTTGACGTGAGCCTGTGTCAGTAGTATCTGTGGTTGAGACTCCCTTGTGTGCCGTTCAGTAATACAGCTAAGGACAGTAAGTTGCTACAGACTTAAACGATGCGTGTTGATTGCCTTACAAGACCTCATATATTTTGAACTCTAGCAGGTTTTACAGGAATGTGCAAGATGTGCGGGTGTGGCATGTGCATATGCTTGCAAAACGTTGACACTCCAGGTGATACGGAGTAGAGTTTA
>JAITDU010000023.1 GCA_031282405.1 Coriobacteriales bacterium
GCTTTGTTCAGGTTAGTTGGCACAGCACTCGGACCCGTGGTGCCGGTATAATTTTTCAAAACACCATCGACAAGGCCACCCTTACGAATAATCAAAGCGCCTTGAGCAGGCTGATTGACGTTAAGGGTAATCTGGGCTCCGGCGGTTTCTGGCTCGTAGTATCCCTTAGCGCTGTTCCAGACCGCACCGGTGAGCCAAATGTTGCCGTCGGCGATAAGCGGCGCAGATTGATTAGCTATCTTGACCGCACTGATCTGGGCGCCCGTAATGGTAAGACTGATCTTGTTATCCTGGGCATCAGCGTTGCATCCGTAATATGCCGCAGCAGTATCCGACAGCCTGTCGAGCGTAAGTGTGTACGTGCCGTCTGCCAGGCATTGAATCGTTTCGGCATTAGCACTTGTAGCCGTGTAGGAATTGGCTTGGTCAACAGCGGGAGTAAGTTTATAAGTAGCAGTATAGTCGCTATCATAAAGAAGGTTGCCATTCCAGTAATTGCGGACATAAATAGAAGGCTTGGGTTTACCTTGAGCCACCACTCTAAAGCTGGGAAAATTAAGGTCGCTGAGTTCAATGGGCCCAATAAGCGTAGGTGAGCCTGCACTACCCATACCATAGGCGGCTGCACTCACATCGGCCGGAAGGACATTAGGGCCGGTGACTTCCGGCACTTTTCTTTCGGGATAATTGATGCTATATTCACCATAGGTGTTAAGCGCGTTGCTGCCAGAGGTGGTCTCTACCAGATAATAATAGCCGGGCTTTAGGCCGCTGTGGGCGATGGTGCCGTCTGCTCCTGTTGTGAGCGTGTCGATATAGGTAAGGCCAGTGTAGCCGCCATTGCCATCGGGAACAGGGGTAAAACCAGCCTTGACCGCAGCGACACCATTGACGCCGGAGGCATTCCAGGCACCCGGATGGGCAGCGTAAATTGCCTCTATCGCGCTGTTGTCGGCGCGGTAAAGGGCGAAGGTGGCGCCAGCGACCTTGTTGTTGGCGTTGCCCAACTCGACTTTGTCCACCTGCAACGTAGCGATGCCACGGGTGTTAACGATCTCGGGCGTTTTGGCGGTATCCGGACTTTCATGATTTACGTTAGAACCATAGGCATTTTTGTTAACCGTGTCATATTTTTGATCGATCAGGCCGTAGGTTCCAAAAACCACAGAAGCGTGAGCAACAAAGGGGGTGGATGATACCTCGGTCTGGAATACAGGTGGCAGAGAACTTGGGTTTTCGAGCCAGACTACTGCCCAGCCGTTTTCTGGGTTGCCCTCGGCCAAGGCTGCTGCCTGTTGCTTATACTGGGAGTTTTGACCATTGCTAAAGAAGCTGGTCCAATCCACACGTGATGTGTCCGTATCTTCGGAGCTTACTGCGTCGCTGGTAATGGTAAGGCTATCATCCAAGCCACTGACAATACCCCTGAAGACCGATGTAACGTTTATCCATTGTGAGTCCATCGAGCCCCAGCGCGAGGAACGCAGATCATCCAAAGGCGTATTGTTAAAGGTCGGCAGCTGGATATAGTTGCTTATATCCTGGATTTCTGCAACGTTATCAGGATCGCCAATAAACAACGCCGGATAAAGCGAGAAGCGCACATTAGCCAGGCGTCCCGCGTCATTGGTAACGTCCTCGACCCAGGTATTTTTGTCCTCGTCATACTTCATTTTATAGGGAGTGGTACCGCCGTAGGGGAGTCGAGAAGCACCGTTTTTCCAGGCATGAACTTGAATCCATGTGGGAGGATTGATGCCGGCACGCCCGGTATCCAGACGATTAGAGTTGCCCAGGAATAACTCATAGGTACGATCCTCGTCGTCAATGTCCTCGTTGGCGCTCAGATCCGGAATGGTTATCTGGACTCCGTAGCCCTTGTCACCCTTGATTATTGCGTGCCAGTCCGGCACTGTTGGGTCGCCTCCGTTTGCTTCTCCCATACCCGAGGCGGTTTCGTTGAAGTAAACAGAACTGGTCTCGGTGGGGTCAAGAGGTGTACCTATTTGACCGTAGTTGAGGGCGCTGGCGATTTCCTCGACCCAATAGGTGCCTGGCGGCAGTTGCATGCTCCATGCATCGTTTTGCGAGTGCTCGCCACCGGTAGCGCTACTGATGTACTGGATGGGTTGAATTCCGTCCTTGGATAGGTCGGAGTCGATCTTGTTGCCGTTCTCGTCCAGCAGATAGAGGGCAAATCTGGCATTCGCAACGAGGATTTCTTGCCATCTTGGGTTACCATCCGCGTCGCGCTCACCGGACTTGGCATCAATTGTGAACTCGTCGGAATTCGGGGTGATGGTGCCATCGGTGGTCGGCTTTATCGGTAGTTTGGTAATGTGAATAAAATAGGGGTCGACGTGGTTAACAATCTTATACTTGCCTGTGCCAAGGCTTGAGACTTCCGAGGAGAAACCCCCACTGTCCGCACCAAAAACATGAGGCTCCCAGGCTGTTTTTGCGCTGTTTAACTCGAACCAGAATTTGATGTCCTTAATTTTTTTGTATTGAACAGCCGTGGGCTCATCCTCAGGAACATCGGTCTGGTAAGGGGGGGTTGCGGTCTCTGCTAAATAGTAGGTCTTTGTTGGATCGAGCGCAGGTATGTCCAGCCAACCAAGCTTGTTGGAACCTTGAGCCACAAAGTCTTGGGCCAGATATACTTTGGTGCCGGTATCCGGATCGCCATTGTCATAAGAGTAGATCTTAAACGTGCCACCCTGGATAGGGGCCGTAACGCGCTTATTGCCAATGAGCTGGTTGGTCTCGCCATATTTTTGGAACTCGATGATGGGTTTTTTGACCTGACCAAAAACCACCGACACAATTTTGGTGGAGGCGTTTGTACTAAGACTTGACCAAGAAATCTGCGCGGTTGACGAATCGGCCTTTCCCGGAAGCGTCCAATTAGTAGTGCCGGCCTTGCCATTTGAGTCCACCGTAAAGTAGGCAGTCTCGCCTGTGATAATATACTCGCCGCCGTTTTGGGCAGGTTGGGGAGAAACGCTTTGCACAACCTTATAATCACCCGGAGTTAAAGCGACCGGAGTGGTGCCCTCTGTAGTGAATATGACTGCAGCTGAGTTCTTATAGGTAGCCGTTCCTACCAGCACCCAGTTGGGAGCAGTGTTCGTAGCGTTGTTTTGGTAAAGCTGGAACACGGCATTGGTGGTCTTGTTGCTACCCTGCTCGCTTCCGGTAGCAGCGTCAAGTGCCCGGGCATTTATCGTATACGTTGGGACATTACGCACGATCTTGTTGGCCATAGTGTCGGGATTGGTACTGCTCGTAATAGCATTGCCCTTAGCCAAAGAGGTCTGTGCGGTCTGTGCATAATCGCTTTGTTGGACAACAAACTTGGTTAAATCCGCGATGGAATCAACCGTCGCAGCAGAAACATGGTCAAAAAATCCGTTCGTTACAGAATCTTTGAACACGCTGGCATCAACGGTGCCATAGTAGCCGGCGGGAATACTCGTCTCTACAGCCACATAGGTTCCAGCAATAAGATTGGCAAAAGAAACGTTATTCGTCGTACTTGTCGTCGAAGTAGCCGTAATCGTGGTTTTGACATATTCGGTGCCCACAAGGCGATAGAGGGTAAAGCCCGCACCACTCAAACTGGTATTGGTGTCTGCACGCAGCTTGGTAATACTGACACTGGGTACATAGGCTTGGACAAATACCGCTGTATTGGCACATCCGTCATAAGAAATCGAAGTAGTGCCGGTTCCGTTGTTGATGGCTACAATCGCATTGGCAAGAGCCACCGAGCCGGGCTCGACCTTGATGCTCACGCTGTCGCTGGTGCCTTGGGCAGCTTGGTTGCCCAGGCTGGCAATCGTCTTGATGTTCGGAGTATCGCTTGGATTTTTGACAGCAACGTCATAGGTTCCGGCAGGTACTAAAAGGCGATAGACGCCGTTTATCCAGTTGCTGGAATTGGCAGGTATGTCATAGCTGATGGAGCTATCGGCACGGTTGGTTATTGTAAAGGCATCGGGATACGTCAGTGGAGAAGAACCCGAATCGGAGAAAAAGCGGCTGTCGATGGCAAGCTCACTCCAGGTTGCACTATTGACCAAGAGAGCGCCACCGGTAGGCCCGTCTGTTACGACCATGTTCTTGCCATCGGTGACATTGGCATCATAGGGCACGTTGTCATATGCGCCAGCTATGATGTCAACCTTGACACCGTCGGCCAGAGTAATCAGGGAATAAGGAGCATCTGGACTGGTGGCGCTGTAGGTCGTACCACTTACCTTGATGGAGTCTTCAACTATATAGTAGCTCCCTTGAGGAAATACCTTGTTTGCCAAAATGGTTGCCGTTTGACTCGTGCCGCTGATGGTAAAGCTGCTGTTTGGGAGTTCTTCTCCCTGTTTGGCACCATCGGCATAGACCAGATGGAAGGTAGCCTCAAATGCGCCAACCGTATTGCTTGGTATCTGTGCGCCGTCAGGCCCTTTAAAGTACTTGCCTACATACAGCGAGCCTTCGTTGCGCTGATAGGTAACCGTATACGTTTCCAGCTTATCGACAGATGAAGCGATGTTCGTGAGCGTGGAGTTAGCTACGTCTAAGAGGTAGTCGCTTCCAAGAGGCGTTGCCTCGGCCAGATGATAACTACCCGTCGTGGGTACGTCCTCAAATATGATATTGCCTGAGGCATCAGAGGTGCCCGAGGCTATGATGTTGTTACTTGAGTCCAGCAGGTTAAAAGCCGCTCCCGCTTGAGGAGTATAGGTAGCTGGGGCACTCCAACGGTTTTGGGTTCGTGCGGTTATCTTAATACGGCCGGTTTGCGTTGCGGTATTGATAAAATTAAGCGTGTTTGTGCCGGAATTGAAATCGGCTGCGGTGTTATTAGGTCCTGCAACGCTTATGGTGGAAACGCCCGTTGTGGGATTGGGCACACTGACTACAATGGTATAGACCGAAAGTGGATTCGCCGGCACATTTGCGCTTGTTCCTCCTGTCTCGGCAAGGGTGTAGGTTCCTGGAGGTAATCCGTCATGGGTAGCGTTGAAATCGCCATCGGCAGCTACGCCAAAGGTAACCGCAGAGTTTGTCTCGCCCAGGATAAGATGCTTGGAAAGCACCGCATTGTTCGCATCGGTAAGCGTGAACTCAACGCACGAGGTATCGCCGTTGTTATATGAAGGATTTCCGTAGTCTCGCTCATAGGCCGTGGCCAGAGCTGTCGTGTAGGCAAAAATGGAGCCACTGACACCAAGACGCTTGTTTACGGTGAGCTGCGCGGGCACGGGCGCGGCCTGTTGCCAACCTAAAGAGATGGCGGCAGAGGCCTCGTCTACGGGTGAGGGCGCTTGAGCAAAGACTGGCTTGCTGTAGAGTGTAGCGGTGTTATCGACGGTAACCACACCGGCTTCATAGGTGTTATTGAAATAAGTTTTGGTATAGGCGTTTTTATCCCATGTTATATCGACATCGAAATAAGTACCGCTGATAGCGGTGCCTTGCGCCATTGGCAGCGCGATATCAAAAACCGTGCTGTTGCTGTTAAGGGCGATGGGACTTCCCTGTCCGGTCGTGGAGGCCACCACCAAACCCGCAGAATTCTTGACAACTATCGACTGCGGTGTTTGAGAAGTGCCGTTGAGATAGCCGGCAAGATTGTCTCGGATATGCAGCTCGTCCATCCAGACTCGGCCATAGTCATCAGAGCCTGTCGTGGCTACGTTGACGCGATATGATGTGGTGTAGGTGTTTTCTGCTCCAGGATTAGCCACCTGAGAGTATGTACGCGTTTGTAAGGTCGAAAACGCCGGGTCTGGTGTTGGAGCGGTTACGCTTTTCGTGATAGACAGTTCCTCGTTGGTGTCCCAGGTAAAGGTCAGGGGGGGCGTAGGCGAGCCTGCTAAATCAGTAGGCGCAATCGCTGTATTAGCCTCTACGATACCCGAGGGCGCACCAGAGATATAGGATGCCTCGAAAAGATAGGCATCGAGCGTAAGCTGTGTACCTGAAGGCGTGGTTCCACTGGGATAGGTGAACTTCACCGAGAAATATGTGGCGGTGGCAGTGCCCCAGATAAGCAAGACATCTGTACGGCCCTGAAGTGGCCCGAACTTTTCGTCAAGAGGCTGGGCCAGCGGTCCCACATGCGTAGTGTCGATCCCGTAAGCAGAACCGAGGACAACAGTATAGCTACCGGAGTTTTGCGGATCGGGCACAGGAACAGCAAGTACCCATCCTCTAGGTGCGTTGTTCGTGATAGCAAAACTGGCTATGGCCGAATGGCCACTCAACAGTGTGGTAGCGGTTGATGGTATGACTTGAAGAACGTTGGGACTTTGATAGGGAGCACGGGGGGCAATCGGTGCTGCGCCCTGCGGGTTGACCACAATTGCAGGTTCGTCGGACACGTTGGCCTCGCCGGTTTTTTCATTGGAGCCCGAGGTGTTGTTATCTTCTTGATATGGGGTATCCAGATCACCTCCTGTGCCCTCAATTTGCGTCTGAGCGCTTGGAGCTTGAGCGCTTGGAGCCTGAGCTTGGGCGTTTGGAGTCCCAGATTGATCTGCGGGGATCTCCTGTCTATTCAGCGCGACTGCCGGAACCAAGCCGATTATCAACAGCAACGACAATGCTAATGACAATGCTTTTCCGATAATACGACGACCGGAACCTGGCTGCGTGTGTGTGAACGTTATCCTATTCACTTCTATTCCCCTTTCCACCTGTTGAATAACCAAGCCTGGCGTTAGCTGTGGCTTACCGCTTGTGATGCCACTACAGGCTGCTATGCAACATAAAAATAATTGAACATCGGCTTGTGCCTGCCTTTGCCTACATAGATAAGACCCCGCATTCGAAATAAGATTGCGGGTTGAATAACATATCTATGCATGTCGCCTGTGTTCTAATCCCCCAAGAGATTCCCCCCTTGTTGCACCCCAAAAAACATGGAGTCGGCGCACCTGAATGCGCGGGACACACTATGGTACAAAGGCTTTTCGTACTATAACATGTTGAGGCTTATATAATGGGGTCACGCAATAACCAAGTACCATGCTGGATGGTTCTTGACAAATGGAGAACATTATGCTATTAGCACGTAGTGTTTGCCCAACGAGTTGCCAGGAACGCTTTTGACTGGTCCTGAGATTTACGCAACGACCAGCATCATGTTCCCGATGTCCGCTAAAAGCGATACACAGCTTTTGCTCACAGGGAGCCTTTACTGGTAAGAGTGGTTGGCACCAGGTTTACCTGGTGCCAACCAGTGGGGGGATCCTTATCATAAACTATAAGGCCACTTCACAGTCAAGCATTATTTAAACATTATTTGCAAAAAACGTTCCCGTGGCACAAATTAATTTAGATTTTACAAAAAACGCCTACTAGGCTACGTTATAATAGAGGCACAACGTAACACAGAAATGAATGTGGGACTGTTAAGGATACCGCTTGGGAAGGGCGGCTATGGTAACCGGCATAATCGATGTTGGCTCTAATACTGTCAGACTGTCAATCTATCGCCTTGAAAATGGCGGCTCTTTTAAGCTGCTCCTCTCCAAAAAAATAGTCGCTGGGCTGGCGAGTTACGTAACTGACGGCGCATTGGGCCAAGAAGGCATCGAAAAGCTATACAAATGTCTGAAGGAGTTTCGCTCCATCGTTACCTCCCTTGAAGTGAGCGCGGTACGGGCTTTTGCCACCGCCTCTTTGCGATATGTTCGCAATGCGAAGGCGGTTGTTTCCTCAATGTATAATGAAACTGGGTTGCTCCTGGAGATTATCAACGGTGAGGAAGAGGCGCACCTGAGTTTTATGGGAGCCCGTTACTCTACGGGCATTGAAAACGGGGTCGTTGTTGACCTGGGTGGCGCCAGTTGTGAGTTGATCCGAGAGGAAAACGGCATTGCTGTTGGACTTACCAGCATCCCACTTGGCTGCCTTTCGTTGAGTGTAGGAAATGTTGATACGATATTCCCTGAACCTGAAGCCACCGAGAATATGAAAGCAGTCATAAAAAATACCATGAAGCCAGCAATACCCCTATTGGCCAAGCGCCCAGAGACACTTTGCTTTGTAGGTGGCACCGCCCGGGGTGCGAGCCGGAGCTTTAAAGAACTACACTTACGGGCAAACGGTAGCTTTGGACCTGAAGGTATCGACACATTGATTAAGGGTTTTGAATTAAGAGATACCGCAACCATGCAGGCAGTACGCAGCGCTGCTCCTGATCGTGTCTTTACGTTATATGCCGGACTCCTCATCATGAGAGAGATCATACAGGCGAGTAGCGCAGACTCTCTCCTGGTGTCAAAATGCGGCATTAGAGAAGGGTACCTCATTGATAGAATCATTGGAGCCTGAAATGTCAAAACCTGTAGAATCTGACGAATCATATCGCTGCATGCAAAACCGCGAACTGTCGTGGCTACGCTTCAATGAGCGTGTTCTCGAGGAAGCCAACGACCCAGACACGCCGTTGTTTGAACGTTTTTTCTTCCTCAACGTCTACACAACGAATCTTGACGAATTCTTTATGGTTCGCGTGGGAAGCTTTCAGAGTATAGCGCGTTCAAAGACACGATACACGGATGGCAAGACCGGCATGGGTGCCATCGAGCTGCTGAGCAAGGTGTTCGAGGCGACAGCGCATCTCTATCGCATTCGCGACGCTACCTATGCAAAGATCGAAGCTGAGCTTGCGCGTCATGGTGTTGCTCGTAAGTTACCCCTGGAGCTTTCTCGGGCCAACGAGACACTGCTGTATCAGTACTATCAGACCACAGTGGTCCCCCTGCTTGCCCCGCAGGTCGTGGACAAAACCCACCCTTTCCCGCATTTAGAAAACAAGCGTATCATCATTGCCTTGCATCTTGATAAAAAGGGCGAGAAAGTCTTTGGCATGATTCCGCTGCCGACCGATATTGAGCGCCTGTTCTTTTTCGAAAACGGCGACTACATCTTGTTGGAAGATATCCTGCTGTATTACTGCGAAAACATATTCAAGAAATACACGATTCTTGAACGCGCGGTCATCAGCGTCACACGCAACGCTGATATTGACACCGTTGAAGAACAGTTTGATGCTGACGAGGACTTTTTGGACCATATGGAAAAGCTGCTTAAACGTCAACAGCGGTTGGACCCGGTACGCCTGGAGGTACAGGGCGAACACACAGAGAAACTATCTAAATACCTGCGCAAACGTTTAAACCTTGACGCCCAACAGGTATTCAATAGTACGGCACCTCTTGATTTAAGCTACCACGTCCGCGTACGGGAACAGGTATCAGACGATTTACGTAAACAACTCTGCTATGCACCCTTTGAGTCTATCATACCGCATGCCGCGCTCTCTCCTGAGGGAATGTTCGCACGTCTGCGCCAGGGTGACGTCATGCTTTTTCATCCCTATGAAAGCCTGCAACCTTACCTCTCGTTGATCAAGGAGGCTTCGGAGGACAAAGCGGTCGTTTCTATCCAGATCACGCTCTACCGCCTCGCCGACCACCAATCGCGCTTGGTTGAGCACCTGATAACAGCCGCAGAAATGGGCAAACAGGTCATCGTGTTCATCGAACTGCGTGCCCGGATGGACGAAGAAAACAACGTCGGCTGGGCCAAGCGACTGGAGGAGGCGGGTTGTTCGGTTTTCTACGGCCAGCTTGGCTACAAGATGCACGCCAAAATTACACTTATCACACGAAGCGACCTGGGGCGCTATGAACACTTCGTACATATAGGCACAGGCAACTATAACGAGAAGAGCGCCAAGACCTACGCGGATATCTCGCTTATGACAACAAACAAGGCTATCGCGCAAGATGCCATCGCTTTTTTCCACAACATGCTCGTTGGAGCCGTCGACGAGAGCTATCCCACTCTGTGGCTTGCGCCCCAGGATTTCAAGCCTGGATTATTAAACTATATCCGTAGAGAGGCAGCGCGCGGCCCTGAAGGCTCCATTACCATCAAATGCAATGCGCTGACCGACAAAGACGTCATCAAAGAACTGGTCGCCGCATCGATGGCAGGCACCCCCATCGATTTAATATTGCGTGGCATTTGTTGCCTGCTGCCGGGCGTGCCCAATCTCACCGAGAATATCCATATACGCAGTATCGTAGGGCGTTTCCTTGAACATTCGCGCATATATTGTTTTGGTACCGGCGCAGACCGCGACCTCTATATAGGTTCGGGAGACATGATGACGCGCAACACAACGCGCCGCGTTGAGCTGTTCACACCCGTTTTTGACCCTGCCCTGCGCGCACGTATATTTGGGCTGTTAGATATTGACCTTCACGATAATGTCAAAGCTCGCTCCCTCACGTCAAGTGGCCAATATATCAGCGAACGTTCCGGCGACGCCCCTCTCGACAGCCAAAAATTCTTCATGAATGAAGCAATTAAGGAAGCAGAGAAAACCGTCGAGACGACCATGGTTGTTGTCGCGCAGCCGCGCACCAGTTTGCTCAAGCGCTTGCGTGCCTTCTTCTCGCGGCGTTAAAGCGCCCTGCCGCATGGACTGCCTTACCCTGGCAATTGCCGTTTCGCAGCGCAAAGCAAGGCGTTTATCGGCTAGAATAGTGGCATGGATACAACGGGCGTAAGGCTCATGCAGCCACAAAAACTCTCTGCAGCGGAATTGGTCAATCTGGCACAGTTGGACTCGCCGCTCGTTAACCTGCTCGGTGCCTGGCTCAACAAACAGCTTGCCTGCGTTCATTGCAAAAAATGCACTCTGCGTTGCGAGGTCTTGGAGTTGCCGGAGCTGGATATTGGGGCAGTGGAGGCGGATTTTAAACGAATAGTCGAACTTGCGGTTGAGGAGCGCAGTGCGGCTACTCTTCGGCTGGTGCAGAAACACCCCGATTTGTATCAGGCCCTGCGGCGCTGTTGTTTTTGCGGATATTGCACAGCAGCCTGTGCGACGCATATGACCGCTCCTGCGCGAATGCGCGAGTGGCGGGAGCTCTTCACAGCAGCCGGCCTGATGCCTGTGGATGACTCCAGGTTGGTGATGGTGGATAATGAGTGGCACATATTCAGCGCATATCGGGCGATCTATGGCGTTGCATATCCCGAGTTTTTTCAGCTTGAACAGGCCGCAGCCGGCGAGGTCAGCGTTGATACTCTATTCTTTCCGGGTTGTTCGCTAACGAGTTACGCGCCGGAACTGATGCAGCGTGTGGGCCAATGGCTGAACGCAGATGGGTGTCGCTGGGCGATGAGTAGCGCATGCTGTGGCAGCCCTCTGATGAGCGCTGGCCTGTTTGAACGCTCGCATGCTTTGCGTTCAGAGCTTTTGCGGCACATACGCACCGCAGGAATCACGCGCGTACTTACCGTGTGCCCCGGCTGCGGAGAAGAGTTGGCCGAGGTGATGGGCGATGAGGTGGATATTGTGCCGCTTCCCGAGTTATTGCTCGAACGTCTTGATCAAGGCGCTGAATTGCCTGCGCAAAACAACGCACAGAACAGCCGGCACGCACTGACGTTCTTTGATTCTTGCCACGATCGTTTTGACACGCGCCACGGCACGGCCGTTCGCAGCCTGCTTGCGCGGTGTTTGCCCGAGTCTTTGCAGGTGGAGATAGAGCACCGCGGCAAGAATACGCTTTGTTGTGGTGCGGGTGGCGCGGTAGCAGCTTATGACCCCGATATCACGCAACGCCGGGTTTGGCGGATCATAGACGAAGCCCGGGCAACCGGCGCAAATACACTCGTAACCACCTGTCCCACCTGTACCTACACTATTGGCCAGGCATTGCTGGGGGTAGAATCTCGGCGAGGCATCGCCAGTCATAACTACCTGGAGCTGATTTTTGACCAAACCATAGACTGGCCTGTGGTCTTTAGCCAACTGGAGACAATGTGGAGTGGCGAGTACGGTCCTTGGCTCTCCGAGACATTTTTCTCCTCCTGATTTCTCTCATAAGGAGCATAGTGCCAACAATCGCTCGTAAACATGCCAAGCGCTTCTGAATCTTCTCGATAATAATGCCCGAATTTACTTATTATGTGACTATCTCGTAGGGCCAGGCAATAATGCCACCAAAACTCACGGCATTTTTGTAGCCCAAGCCTTGCAGAGTCTTGACCGCGGCGGCCGCGCGAAAGCCGGAATGGCAATACACCAGTATGGAGGCATTTTTGTCCGGCAAATCACTGCCCGCGCGACTCTCGATGTGATCTGCAGGAATGTTGTGGGCATTTTTGACATGACCTTTCGCGTATTCGTCGGGGCCACGCACATCAATAACGATAACTCCGCCCTGTTTCATCCGTTCATACGCCTCTTGGGGCGCTATCGCTTTTGGGTCGACGAACTGCTTATCGGCGTGTTCCATGGTCTTTTCTCCCTCAATCCTTGTGGCAACGATTATCAATGGCTCCATTGTAACCGTCGGATGACGCATTTGGCAGCAACAATGGTATGATTGTGCGGAAACGAAAGGACCGTGCAACCATGAGATTGCCCGACTTTAAGCTTACTCCAAAGATCGAAAACCTCGCAATAAAGATAATTGATGATCTGGAGACGATGGAGAGAGTCGGCGACATCGATCTTTTATTCAAGCTGAGAAAGGCCGGCCGGATAAGTTCCATCCACTCGTCGGTGTCTATCGAGGCTAATTCGCTGTCGCTGTTGGAAGTTACCGACATCATCAACGGCAGGAAGGTCTTCGGTGATCCGAGAGAGATCCAGGAGGTCAAAAACGCCTGGGATGCCTACGAGGATATTGGTGCGTACCGGCCCTATGTGATAGAGGATTTTTTGCGCGCTCATCGCAAGATGTCAAGTAAATTGGTGCGCGAGGCCGGGCGCTTTCGGAGCGTGGAAGTGGGTGTGTACAAGGGCTTTAAGCTGATACACGAAGGAGCGCGACCCCACGAAATCGTAGACTTGATGCAAGCGGCATTCGCATGGGGAGCCAAGTCCACAGCCCATCCATTAATCAAGAGTTGCGTTATTCATTTCCTCATCGAATATGTCCATCCGTTTGAGGATGGCAACGGTAGGATGGGCAGACTGTGGCAAACGGTGATCCTTGCAGATTGGCTCCCTATTTTCCAATGGATTCCCGTAGAAACGATGGTATACCGGAATCAATACGGATACTACGACGCACTGGGGGCCGCAGGAAAAGCCAATGACGCGGCGATTTTTGTGAGCTTCATGTTGGAGATTATCGGCTTTACCCTCACAGAAATAATCCGCAGCAAAACGATTCCTACCTACGAGAGAAGAGGAGAAACGATTGCGTTGCCTTATCTCCCCGATTTTTCGGCCTTTAACACAGGAGGGCTCGACCATACCGATACATCCGGTAATTTTACCGATAAAATTGAGAATAATACTGATAAAAGCAGTAATTTTTTTGATTTATCGGTAATTAATGCCGAAAGATACGAAAATAGTACTGATAAGCTTGAAAGGATTACCGATAAAGCTGCAATCAGTACCGATAGACCTGATAATGTTATCAATAGACGTAAGAATCCACCTGATGAACCACCTGGATCGCTCGGTCTGGCAGGGCTGATTCCCTCGTTTTTTACCAACCGGCTCACAAAGACCGAAAAGGCTTTTCTGTTCGCGATATTCCCCTATCTGTGCGAGTACGGCGAGATCAACAACTATCGCGCGCAAACTCTAACAAACAAATCAGCCGAAAGCGTTAAGAAACATCTGGCGACACTCGTACGCATCGGCTTTTTGCAAGCAATCGGTAAGAACAAGTCGCGGGTCTACCGTTTCGCAGACTTCAGCGTTTCAGCGTAGAGGCAAAGTCGCATGAAGGCGCAAAAGGCGCGCCCAATTACCACGGCGGACAGTGACCGGTTTGGCAGACTTCAGCACAAGAGAGAACCTGTAAGCGACATCTGCTGGTACAGCCCCGCGTCCATAAAGCCCAGGCTCCGATAGTATTCGCGCACTCCGACTGAACTTATGACGTTAATTTTTTCGTACCCTTGATCCCGTGCCGTTTCGCAAGCGACCTCAATAAGCCGTCTGCCCAGTCCGAGATGTTGGACACCTTCGCCGGTCTTGTGCAATTGGGCAACCGCGCCATAGACATGAACCTCTCTGATCATCGCCTCGCGCAGCCCGATGGGCAGAATCGATTGATGCTCACGCACATAGCTGAGCTTTGGGAGAGAAAGCCTCAGAAATCCCGCGAGTTGACGCGCAGGCGTTACCCATTGTATAAAGTGCTCCTCGGTTGTTGTGGTCTCATAAATAAGGCTCTCCAACGCCAGAGAATTAACATCGACTTTGCGTGTGCCTATCTCCCGATAACGCATCTCTTCTATGAGCGCTCCCCTTTCCTCGATTCTACCCTCCACCAGTTGCCTGAGGTTGGTTTTTTTGTTGCCGACCAGAATGTCACGAGCGGAGATATCCCTGACCATCCGCGATATTCTCACAAATTCCGGCGTGGCGAGCGTGTCTTTGACCAGAAGATCAATCAGTTCCTCTTCGCCGTATGGTTGCCAGGTTCCCTCGGCATAGCGGACGCACAGTCCTGTGCCGTCAACGAGTGCACAAGGATACAGCTTGACCTCGTCTGGCAGATACGCCGGTTTGGTAACAAGACGCCGATAATCGCTTTCGTCTTCCTCCGGAGAGGATCCATAGAGGTTCAGCATGAAATGTGTCTGTATCTTAAAGCCAAAGACCCGCAATAGCTCAAAGGCCCGGCGAATCCTGTCTACGCTGATGTTGCGGTTGTTCAGGTTAAGGATGGCAGGGTTCAGGCTTTGGATGCCGATTTGCACCTTGGTGCAGCCAAGGCGGCGTATTAATGTTAGGCTTTCGGCGGTAATGGTATCGGGGCGCGTCTCAATGACCAGGCCAACGACCCGGTGTTGAGAAGTCTCGTTGAGAATATGCTGCCTTACTAGCATATTAAAATCGGCTGTTTGTCTGTGTGCGATATGCTCCCAGACGCTTCCTTTACCATACAGCCGTTCTATTGCCTGATTGTAGGTGAGAAGACCCTCGTTCACCTGTTGCTGGTATTTGGCAACGTGCTGCGCCAGGGTGTCCGCGCGACTGCTCAGGCCCTTCTCACAATATATCTTGCGTCGCTCCTTGGCATTCTGCTCGGCAGCGGTACCGTCGTTAAGCGCCCTGAACAGCTCGGCAATGAACCACACCCGATACCCTATAGGATAGTCGTTCCACGTGCCTCCCAAAACGATCAGTTCGATTTTATCAGTAGCATGTCCCATGTGTGTCAGTGTGCGCAAACGCGATACTACCTGCAAATACGGATCAAAGTAGTTCCGCTCAGCCCTTTGACAGGCGGGCTCGTCGCTCAGGTAACTTTTTGGCATTCTTACATCATTTGGACAATACAGGCAGTCGCTCGTGCACCCCTGCGGTCTTGTAATAACCGTGATGGTCGCAACGCCGGATGCGGTTCTGCGCGGCTTTGCCTGCAGTATCCGCAGCAACTGCTCTTCCATTGCCAACGTGACACCCCATTGAGCCCAACGCTCAGGATCCGAATCCTTTATCCTAAAATAATACGGCAAAAGCCGTTTCTTTGAGACATGCCGTCTGTTGCCGACGAGGTTTTTGTTATGCTTTCGGATGATCTTTGCGAGAAGCCCGTCATTTAGACGACCGTTCTCGCGAAGCTCGGTGAGTATCTCCAGCAGGACTGTTTCCATAATATGAGGATTCTATACCATAAGGGACATTAAAACAGATGGACACTGAGACAAATGGACATTAAGACAGCCGCCCGGCTCCAAAACATTACGAACGAGTTTTATCAAAGCGTTGCCGCCTCATTTTCAGAGACGCGAAAATCCCCCTGGCCCGGCTGGTCACACTGCCTTGACATTATACGGAGTATGTGTCTGGGAGAGGCTACAGACCTCAGGACCAAACCCGGCGTAACAGTCGATACCCTGCGGAGCACATGTAAGGGAGAGGGCCGGGCTCTTTCGGTCTTTGATCTGGCATGCGGCAATTTAAGGTTCGAGGTCTATCTTGCCGACGCACTCCCCGAGACTGCTCTTACCTTCTACGCTGTGGACAACTGCGACAGCACCAATAAAAGCGGCATTCGGCACCAGGTTCACTACCAAAACCTTGACGTGCTCAGCGCTTTGCATAAAAACCAGCCTCTTGCCGAGCAATTTGCGGCCCCTTTGTGCGATGTGTCCGCCTCGTTCGGCTTTTTACATCACGTCCCTCTCAAGGAGCACCGGCAGGAACTGTTGACCAGCCTCGTACAGCAGACTCTCCCCGGCGGTCTTGTCATCATTACCTTCTGGCGATTTTTAGACGACGCGGCCTTGGCAAAAAAAGCGCAGGTCACACATGCGCAAGCCCTACAGGAACTCGAGTTACCCGATTTGGACGACGGTGATTATCTGCTTGGCTGGAAGAACACTCCGGGAACATACCGCTACTGTCATAGCTTTAACGAAGCCGAAATCGACCAACTCGCTGGCTCACTCGCAGACAAGACGTTAGTAGTCTCGCGTTTTACGGCAGACGGCAAAACCGGCACCTTGAACACCTACCTGATCTTGAAGGTTCTTTGAGGCACTGTCGTCGAGGTGTACGTTCGTCTGACACCCCACTACAAAATGGTATTCTGTTTTTATACAGACCGTTTCTTGCAGCAAAAATTGCAGGAGAGTATATGTTCCTCATAAAAAGACAACACAGGAAGAATTCGTGAACAATCCGCAAAGTGAGCGCATCGTACATCCTTGGCCGCCGTTTTATAGCAGCAACTCACGGCTGCTCATTTTGGGAACCATTCCCTCCCCTGCCTCGCGAGAGATGGGCTTTTTCTACGGACATCCACAAAACATCTTCTGGAGGATTCTTGCCGAAGTGCTTGATGTGCCTGAGCCTCCTCGTACCATTGAAGCACGCAGGCTGTTTTTGCGGGAGAACAGGATTGCGCTTTGGGATGTGCTCCACGCTGCTACGATAGTTGGTGCGGCTGATGCGAGTATCCGTAACCCTGAGCCGAATATCTTCTCAGCACTTCTTAGAGCTTGCGACATACAGGCTATCTTTACAACCGGTAAGCAAGCGACCCGGCTGTTCAACGAGCTTTGTGCAGCGGAGGCGGGAATACAGGCGACCTATCTACCCTCGACAAGCCCCGCAAATCGCGCTGCTCAGGCCAAACCGGAGTTCAAAGCCCACTGGCAAAAGGTCGCCGTGGTTCTTCGCTCGTGAGCTGTCAAGAGACGAGAACATCCAACGCGGAATTGATATGATGAACTACCCTCAAGCAAGCTACAGGGAATGGAATTGTTTGCTTGAGGGGCCGGCACATGCTTCCGATACGGCTTTTGTTCGACAGTGGTGCCTTTCTGCGCTTTTCTGCGCCATAATCGTCGTCTGTCCTCTCTGTCTCGACTTTCTTTCTTTACGGTGAAAGATGCGATCCTGTATGGTACAATAGTTTAAACGATTAAACTTTTATAAGGAGTGGGCCCGTGGATGACAAAGGACTTCTAAAAGAATTCTCTGATTGTCGCAAGTTATTGGTAGCTATTGGCGATGAAACCAGGCAGACTATCATTGCCGCGCTTGCCTGTGCTCATTGCACAGTTGGTATGCGCGTGGGTGAGGTCACTCAAAAAACACATCTGTCGCGTCCTGCCGTATCGCACCACATCAAGATTTTGCTTGATGCGGGAGTAATCGGTTTGCGCCCACAGGGAACGATGAATTTTTACTACCTAAAACTCGGCGGCGCGTGGCAAGAGCTGGTTGCTCTTGTCAACCATATTGAAAAAATTCGCGGTGAATACTGTGGGAAGGATTGCTAGTGCAGTATCGGCTTGATCAAAAATCGGGAAACAGACTGTCTGCATTGGGATTTGGCTGTATGCGATTTCCGCGCAGCATTACCATCGACGTGGCCAAAAGCGAAAGGTTGGTGCTCGAAGCAATCGAAAAAGGTGTTAATTACTTTGATACCGCCTACGTTTACGGCGGCAGCGAAGATGTGCTCGGAGAGATTCTGCGCAAAAACAATCTGCGCGACAAAATATATCTTGCCACAAAACTACCTCACGAAAAATGCAAAAGCTATGAAGATTTTGACCGTTATTTTAACGAACAGCTACGGCGTTTGCATACCGATTATATCGACTACTATTTGATTCATAATGTGGCTGATATAAACGCGTGGAAGGCGGTCGTTGCCACTGGTCTTGAAAAATGGCTTGCCCAAAAGAAAACGAGTGGACAGATCCATCGTGTCGGCTTTTCGTTTCATGGCGTACAAGCAGAATTTTTGCGGCTTTTAGACGCTTACCCGTGGGATCTTTGCCAAATTCAGTATAACTATATGAATGAAAATTATCAGGCGGGGCAAGGCGGACTACACCGGGCGTATGAAAAAGGCTTGCCCGTCATCATTATGGAACCTTTGCTGGGAGGAAAGCTGGCAGGCGGTGTGCCAAAAAAAGCTCTGCGCCTATTCAACGAGGCAAATCCTGACACTACACCGGCCTCTTGGGGGCTAAAATGGCTTTGGAATCAACCGGGAGTTACCGTTGTCTTGTCGGGAATGAACGCACCAGAACAGCTTGCCGACAACCTCAAAACTGCCGAAATCGCAACGGTCGGAACGCTCACAGACAGCGAACTCGCGGTCATAGAAAAAGTCAGAGCCGTGTTTGAAGAAAGCTACAGGACACCTTGTACAGGGTGTAATTACTGCATGCCGTGTCCCCACAAGGTAAATATCCCCGACTGTTTTGCCGCATACAACGCCTCTTACGCTAACGGTTTTGTCACAGGCATGACCCAATACCTGACCAGCACAAACGTACTTCATTCCTCAAGCGGACTCAGGGCGTCAAACTGCGTGAAGTGTGGCTTATGCGAGAAAAAATGTCCGCAACACATAAAGATTCCCACAGAACTTGCAAAAGTGCAAAAAAGGCTTGAGCCATTTTGGTTCAGTGCGCTACTCAAAATAACGCAGAAGGTGATGTGAGGAAGATAGACAGGTCAGAGTGAGACAATAAGATAACCAACGGCAAAAAATTATAGACACGGATCTGTCGCGGATCTGTCTCTTGTCTACATGTTGTGAAGAACCCGCGACGATAAGGCGCTACGCTATGTTCGGCCCAGAGCAAGGGATCTGTTCAAACTCTGACTTTGTTGTTGCCTCCGTCCTCTCTTTGTGTGCCTCTCGTGTCTCTACACACATTCGGCTGTATCTCTTGCCGGTTTTGACATCAAGGGCAATGCTTCTGCCTCTCCTGTTGTCACGTCTGTCCAAAATAAGTATTGAGAGCTACGAGCATATCGCCTACGCAGATCCCGGCATTGAAGGCCACCGTATAATTTTGCGTATCGGTAACATCTTCTTGGAAACACTCGTAGCGGTCAGTGATTGGCGAGACAAACAAGATTGGCTTATCAGACGAAAGGCGCACGACACCATGGGTAGTTTCGATGGATACCGCCGTAGTTTTGTCGGCCGGCCCGTAGTGATCGAACGCCTCTCGTGCTTCCTTGTCAGCTTTTTCGTACATCGAATAATCTGTTATGTTGATGACGCCGACTGCCGCATAGTCGGGAGAGGCCAAGCAGGTCATTTTTGCGGCCGGATGTCGCACGGCAGGAATGAAACGTGCGGTTGCGCCGTCTGCAAAGGTCCCGCCAAAAAGGGCGAACACCGCTTCGTTCATATTGTTGGGAATAAATACCTTGTCAGGGGGGATAATCAGGTGGCTACAAGGATTATCAGGGTCAGCGTCGTGCAGGAAAAAGCTGCCGCCTATATACACAGAACCATTCTCGGATGATTCAGTAGAGGTATAAGCAGCGGATTCTGCCGTGCTGACGCTGATAATATAATCTGGATTGTCCGCATGTATATACGAAGGAAGTACCTTGTATTTGGCCTCAGAACTTGAAGTATTGTCATTCGGCAGCATCAAATCTTCGATACAACGGACAATGACATCACTGTTACTCAGGCGATACCGCGCGCGAGGATCCGACATCCGGTTATCGCCGTCTTTCGGAGTGTTAATGACAGAGGGAAAGGGGAGCTCGGGTGATCGTAGTTTAGGGTTTGTCATTGCAGCAAGAAACGGCTCCGTCTCCCAATTCTTGTTTACGATAACCTCAACTAACGGTCTTTGAACCAATGATTCCATCTCCGTGTTCCTTTCGTCTGGGGAAGAGCCGGCTGTATCCGCGGCTCACAAACGTCGCATTGCTCACGAATCAACGGTAATTTCCGGCAGTATCGTCCACGGTTGAGAAGGGCGGTCATGCAAAAATGGTGCCAGGTGGTCAAACTGGGGGTGCGCTTCCAAAAACTCCTGAGCATACCACGCTGTGCCACAACTGCTGCCCCAGCGTGCATTAAGTTGCAATCTCTCAGCGAGTATGGCATCTATCCCCATCCCATCGATAGCGCCGCGCGGCTGATAGGGCTTTGCGCGTGACGTTGTAAAACTCCAACCCTTCCTCAAGTTCCCAGATCGAGTCGTCGCGATAATCTGCTAAAAGCCACGTGTTGGCATAGTCACCGGATTCCCCCTTGCGCATGATGCTGACAAAAGAGGTCGCATCGCCCTCGTCATTGATTGAGGTGAAGTGTTGGACAGCCCGACGTATGCGGTCAAACTCCGGTATGCTATCAGGATTGTAGCGGTTAAAGCCTCCGATTGTTGTTTCAGTGATGGCAACACGGGCGTTCGTCTTTTCGCCAACTTCAACCACATAAAAATCCGCCATGGAATGGACATAGCCGATCTGTGTCTGCATGGTAAACCTGTGCCCCTCTTTGGGTGTGATTTGCGCAATTACATTGGAGTAACCGCTGGTTTCAAAAACGTGACTCCTGCGGCAATCGCTTTTAACTCCTCGGCTATCTCTGGGGAAAGTTTGCCGTCTGCAAGGCGCTGTACGTCGGCACGAGCATAGTCATAGTCGACACCCATACACACCCACACATGCGTGCGGGTCTCCTCGATATAGGCACGAATCTCTTCTGCGAGCATGACTCCGTGGTCGTAGCTGATCTGATAGTTTGTGCCTTTCAGATCCAAAACATACCACCCGTCTTTATATCCGCAACTGCCACCGTATTTGGTGCGTACTTTGCGTTGTCCAGGTTTGAATTCTGGCGCGGATTCTCGTGAGGCTTCTAGCTTGGATTCCGGTTTAGATTTCATGATCCCACTCCCTCTCAGTTCCGCTTAAAAAGCACCAAAGACAGGGTTGTCCTCAACTTATTTATGATACCATATCACGCGTCTTATTGAGGGCGATAATGTAACACAAAGGGGACGGTGGTTTTTGTGTTAGACTATGCATAAGCTTTGCAGCAGATAGAAGGGCTTCTCCATGTCCAGGCAGTCCCGACACCCAAGCGCTACTAGATGTTCAACAGCTTGCCTTGGCCGATCGGAATCAGCTGCTGCGGCAGCTGAAAAACAACGGCGCATCGCTTAGGAGAATTTCTCGTTTGACAGGGGTACCTATCGGAGTGATTTGAGGCGTTTAACACAAAAACCACCGTCCCCTTTGTGTTCTTTAGTGGAGAGTTGCCGTGCGTAAGCATGGCTATTTGGGTTTATACGATAAAAGACTGACAAACCAGGAGGAAACGAGGCAAACAATGAGGCAGTTGTGCAATACATCCATCCTACCCTCTCATTCAAGTGAGCATCGCATGCACAAGTCACGGCTTGAACAATCTCGGGGGGCTTTTCGTCTCCTGTTGCCTTCTGACACTTTTCGCGCCTCTGATCAAAGGCGTAGCGGCAACAACGGCTTTACTCTCGTCGAGGTCGTTGTTGCGATAGCCATACTTGCCATAGTCATGACGGTCGTCGTCGGCAGCTTTGTGACCGCAGCAAACATCAGCGCCCGAACAAAAATCTCCTCCACCGACGCCGAGTCGGTGGAAGACAAAATCACAAAAGGTGAGGGAGGAGAGGCTACTCCCCTCGACGACTTCGAACTCAACGGCTTTAAGCTGCCAAGCGAGTCGGTAACCTACACCGAGGGCGGTCGCAGCTACACGGTGCTCGTAGGTACAGACCCAGTGTCGGTGAATGTGCCCACGCTGTACATGGGCGACTTTACCGCGTTTAGTACTCTCATCCTCAAGCTCGACCCTACCGATGAGTACATAACGGAGGGGCTATACGACTCGGCGAGTAAAAACGTTACTGACGACGCTACGAAGATTACGATGGGCACAGCTATGCCCCCTGACCTTTCTTCAGTGACGACCTCCTTCGTGGGGGTTAAAACATCAGGCAGCGACACAGGTTTCGAGTACAAAGCGCCCGCGAGTGGCTACTACAGACTCGAGGTGTGGGGGGCGGGAGCCAACGGCCCCAATTACGGCGGCTACTCCTATGGCGTCATCCAGCTGGCACAGGACGACAAACTGTATCTGTATGTCGGCGGCGCCTCCCCCGGCACCAGCGGCGGCGCCAACGGCGGCGGCACCGCCTCCAGCTCCGGCGGCAAGGGAGGCGGCGGGGCGACCGATATACGCATGAAGGCGAAAACGGTTTCCCTCAGCGCACCTATAAGCGAGAAATCTGGAGACCCCTCCCTCTATACCCGCGTGATAGTGGCCGGCGGCGCTGGCGCCGGCAGCGCCAGCTCCGAGTACGGCCCCGGCGGAGGTACTAGTGGTGGTACTAATGGTGGTACTCAAACAAGTGGTGCGAACTTTGGTTTTGGCGGCGCCGGCAGTAGTGCCGGAGGAGGAGGCTGGTACGGCGGCAAGGCCGGCATCTACGGTAGTGGCGGCTCGGGCTGGGTGTTCACCGTAGGTACTTACAATGTGTGGAAGGCGTCTGCAGGAGGCAGCAAAGAGACAGAGCTCACGGAGACGAACTATACGTTTGCTGACATGGCTGCGGATGGATATTATCTGCAGCCGGATCCGGAGAAAGAGAACCGGAACCCGACGACCGTGAAAGGTTCCTCCAAGACAAGCAAGGGCGGCGGCTTCATCCGCATCACCTACCTCGGCACGACATTTTGACACAATGACACAAGGGGACGGTTCCTTTGAAATGACACAAGGGGACGGTTCCTTTGTGTCAGACACAAGGGGACGGTTCCTTTGTGTTATCGGCAACCCCCGCCATCCCGCAAACCCGCCCAGCGCCATTCAACACAGACAATATGACCCGAACCCAGCCCCTCCAGGGCAGCTCGGGTCATATTGTCTGTAAGATACATGGACGAGGCCATGCAGCCAATCGACACGCGAGCGACAACCAGGCTCACCGTCATGAGCGACAGCGAGTTTGGCGGTACGGCGTTTGCACCTGACGACAAATCGCCTGTGAGCGACGTTTGGGGGCGGGGCGGTTCTTTGTAGGCTCTGGCCTGCAAAGGCCGTCTATATGCTGGATATGATACCTGAGGCCGTCCTACAACAAGAGGCGCGGCTGTCAGCTCGAAAGGGCTGGCAGCCGCGCCTTGTTTTTTTGTGCCGTTATTCCTTGTTAGTGCGCTTCGCGTTATCCGCGTCGTCGGTTATACCCTCGATCATGTCTGTCACAAGCGTGTTGAGCTGCGTGGCGTTCTTTGAGGTGATAACGGGTCTGCCCGTGTCGGCCTCGATCTCGTGGCGGGTGTTTCCCGCGATTCGACCGCCACGACGCGCTACCTGTCTGTTTTCCTCGAATGTCTCAGGTTCTGCAGTCTTTGAAATCTCTGTCGTTGTGGCCTCGGCAAGCATATTTAACACCAGTTCGAGCGTGGTCATGTTGTCGCGCAGGTTTTCCCTCTTCAAGCCTTTGAGGTCTTTGTACTGGCGCGTGTTCATGCCCGACCATGCTTTGGAAATCTCATCGGTGAGTATGGCGTATTCCATTCCCTGCTTCACGCCGCGAACATCCCATTCATCCGTTAACTCCTTGCGAACCTGAATCGCCTGTAGGCGCTGATTTATCCACTCACGGGGGTAACCCTTTTTCAGATAGGTTTCAAGCGCGCGCTCTATCGTAAGCTCCGGGTCGATCACCTCGTCAATGCGCTCGCTTCCCACACGGGCAAGCCACATCTTGAACGGCTCGGCCTTCTTGCTGGGAATGGACTGGACAAGGCGCAGGATGCCCTCAGCGTTTGCGGCAGTGATATGACGCATCTTCCCATCTACCGCCACCATCTCAACAGGGGTACAGATTGTACCCCACTTCGAGTTAAGCTCTACATCACGGCTGCGCATCTTCTTGATGTATTGCTTCACGTCTGCGCTGTCGGTCAAGACGGCCACGACATCGGAAACAGAAAAGAACCATTCCTCTTTCTCTCCATCCCACGCCGTGCGGATACGCCTGTTCTCAAACAGTTCAATCTTGTTGCCTTCATCCATTTGGAACTCCTTTCTGTCAAAGACGTTATATCGCAAACCTGCGTTTGCGGCAATCAGGGCCTACAGCTCCGTACTGCGTTCTTTACCCTTTTCTTTCTTGTCTGCTGGATTCAGTATGCTGTCCACGTTACGCTTGATTACCCCGTACTCATGAGCCTGCTTCCTCAGCGTGGCGTACTTCGCTTTGAGGGTGTCCCTGCACTCAGTGAGCTTGGCGTGTTCGGTTCGCAGAGCGGCGAGGCTTGGCAGCCTGCCGCCGTCTGGCCGCAGCTTCTTCAATGCCCGCACAGCAGCCTCGTGCAGTATCAAAGCACTTTCGTGTTCGCGACGGTAAGCGTCCCTGTCCTTTGCCGCCCGCAATCCTTCGGCGGCGGGCTTGGTGGCGCGGTAGGTCTCGATGTGTTTTATCAGCACGGCCATGTCGGTGAGGCGCTTGTCTGCGGACTTGAGCGTTGCTGCGGCCCCATCGAAAGTGGCAGCGACCTCTGCGGACTTGGCTTCCAAGTCGGCGAAGTGCAAAAGGCTGTTCTCCGTGAGGAAGTTCAGCGTCTTGGCGGCTTCTTTGAGGTTGGCTATCTTTGCCCAAAGACCCCGCCGACCCCAAGAGGTGGATAGTCGATGAGGTTGCCGCTGCCATCGTTCAAAAGATTTATGCCCTTTGCATCGACGGACTGGCGGCATCAAGGATAGCCAGTTGGCTTTTTGCGCACAACATCCCTCATTCTACATTTGTTGAACATTCTTGCATACAGCAAAAAATCACTTTGCTGACTCAGGCGGCTTTTCAGGTAAAATCTCAAGCCAGCAACCGTCAGGATCCGTAATAAAATAGATGCCCATATCGTAATTTTCATAGACGATGCAACCCATATCCTCATGCAGCGCATGGGCCTCGTCAAAGTCAGAAACAGCAAAGGCAAGATGGGTGTCTTCGCTGCCGTTGTCATAGGGTTTGTTGCGCCCTTTATTCCATGTAAGCTCAAGCTCAAAGTCCGTGGTGTCGTTAGCAAGAAAAGCGATCTTCCAGCTGCTGTCTGCGGGGCCTACCTCGCGCACCGGCTCAAGCCCAAGGGCCTTTTTGTAAAACGCCAGCGAGGCGTCCATGTCGAGAACGTGCAGATTCTCATGTATCATTCGTGCTTTCATTCAAGCCTCTTTCACCTTTTGCTCCTACAGATTTGTGTTATCTGGCCTGCAAAATTTGTGTTCAGACTAATGCTACCGCATTTTATCCGCTATTGCATTAATTCCTCTTGAGACAGCTGCCTTTTTCTGCGGTACCAGTTGCGGATAGAATGGGCCGCCCATTCGTAGAGGGGAATCGTCAGAAAGATAATCCACGCGGGGTGCGGCTGGTCATTTGCGCACATCCACAAAAACCAACAGGCTGTCAGCAGCGGGTAGATGCCAAAAAAGATATCAGAGGCTTTGTGCTTGACGATACCATGAACGATAATATAGTAGAGGGGAATGCTAAAAAAGACGAAGAGGCCTATCACCCAGGCATCATAGATAAAGCCGACAAGGAGATAGACGCAGGTTACCAGTACCGGGAAGGGGAACTTCAACCAGGCGCTGGTACGTCGCCATCCGCCTTCATGCCAATCCCATTCATCTGTCTTTCCGTGAGCATCTTCCTTCTCGACATGGATACCGTCGGCAAAACTTACGTGCACTTTCTCGCCGTCGCCCTCTACATGGATGCCGTCTTTCCAGTTTATGTGCACCTTGTCTTTGCCGTCATCGACGTGGATGCCGTCTTTGAAGCTGACGTGCACTTTCTCGCCGTTACTACAGCAGGTTCGTCCGTCGTCTGGCTCCTCGCTGGCTTGTTTGTCTGCCTGCTCGTCAGGCTGGGGCGCTCCGTGTTGATTGTCTGCCTGCTCATTGGCTTGCTCATTGACCCGCGCCGCATCGTATTGCTGGTCGGTCGGTCGGCTTGTCAGCGTATCAACCCGCGCCGCACTGTGTTGCTCACTGTTGTGCCTGTCTGCTCGATCCTGCTGTTCAAACTCCACATCATCCTTGATGCTGACGTCTACATAGAGCAAGTCGTCTAACGACACCCCATACAGCTCGGCCAAAGCGATGAGGTTGTCGGTATCGGGAGAAGACTCCGAACGTTCCCACTTGGACACCGCCTGGCGCGTAACGCCCAGCTTGTCAGCCAGGGCCTCCTGTGAAAGCCCACGCTCGCGACGGCGCGTGGCGAGCCTTTCGGCAATATCTACATTCATGGTTATCTCCTCGTATTCCTGATATTCCTGAACCTACGCGTTGTTTCCAAAGGAACCGAGTCTAAAAAGCTGGGTCTTTTATGGTCTGACCAACTTGCGTCAGCACTTCACGTAAGTTATTGCTTCCAAAGGAACTGGATCCTTAGGTGATCTGCCGCTCTGAATCAACTATAGCAGCAAAGCCTACTTTACGGTTGCGCAAGGCCAAATGCCAGCTATTCCAGTTGGAATTTTACGCAACTTTTGGTTGCGAGTGGGCAATAGGGTCTGTGCTGGGGAGTTGATTCTTGCTGAGGAACTGGTATTCGGGCTTCGCCTACGAGCGAAGAATGCTATTCCAGAAAGGATGCTTGTTTCCCATCGTTTATGGGTGACAAAAGTGAGTTTAGCGGACTATTTAAACCGTAAGTGTGGTAATGAGAATCACATAGATACCCCCAGAAGTTTGCCTGTCAAGGGTTGACAATCATACCGTCCTTTTGTCATGTTCGTTCCCTTGTCATGTTTGTCACTGTCCCTTGTCACCCTGCAGTCCAGTTGGTTCGCAAACCCAGCCACCCGTGCTTTGCTGTAGGCGAAGCATAAAATGTTAGAATTGGCGATACTACTAAGTTGATTCAGAGTCCAGGGAGGCAGGTGCGCTATGCGGATCAAGGCGGCTATCGTCAAAGAGCCGGACGGAGCATTTTTGATAGAGGAGCTCGAGCTGGACAAACCGCAGCCGGGCGAGCTGCTGGTGCGCTTGGAGGCCGTGGGAATCTGCGCGACCGACGCGGCCGCCCGTGCACAACATGTCCCAACGCCTTTGCCGGCGGTTCTTGGTCATGAGGGCGCTGGAATAGTTGAAGCTATTGGCGCTGGAGTGAGCGGCTTTGCACTTGGCGACCGCATCTGCCTGACGTTTAGCTCATGCGGTAGCTGCGAATTCTGTCTTGATGCTAAACCCTGGCGCTGCGAGCAATCGGGGCGATTGAATTTTGGCGGTGCTTGTCTTGATGGTTCACATCGCCTGCATTATGGCGACAGTGAAGTGTCGGCTTTCTTTGGCCAGGGATCCTTTGCCACGCATGCCGTTGTAAACTTCCTCAGCGCGGTGCGCGTCGGCAATGATGTTCCGCCAGAAGTCGCAGCGCCGTTGGGCTGTGGTGTCCAAACCGGAGCAGGCACGATTCTCAACGTGCTCAAAGTCACTCCGGGAACATCGATCTCTGTCATCGGTATGGGCACGGTGGGCATGAGCGCAGTGATGGCCGCGCGCCTCGCCGGAGCCAGGCCAATCATCGCTGTGGGCGGCAATGCTAAAACCTTGGAATTGGCCGCCGAGCTGGGCGCCACGCATGCGATTAATCGCCGCGAAACGGCAGACATAGCAGCGGCAATCCGCATGATTACCGACAAGGGCACACATTTTACGCTGGACAGCTCTGGCAACGCTGCGCTGATAACAGCTGCGCTGCACGGACTGCGCCCAAACGGCACCCTGGCCTTAGTCGCGCCCTGCGAGGACCTGCACCTTGATGTTTTCTCCGACCTGATAGACTACACACGACGCATCGTAGGCGTGATGGAAGGAGCCTCGAACCCCAAATTGTTCATTCCACTGCTGCTGGACTACTACAAAGCGGGATTGCTGCCCTTAGACCGCATCATCACAACCTATCCCTTTGAAGATATCGAACAAGCCTTTGTCGACTCTCAAGAGGGAAACGTCATCAAAGCTGTGTTGAAAATGTGAGCGGGCAGAGGACTGCGCCTTATGCCTGGCGGGCGCAAGGCGCTCGGTAGTGGCTCGTGCAAACGCACGCCTCAAAGCCGGGTGTGAGCCTGGCGAGCGTAAGGCTCGCGATGTCTCTCTCACCCTAATAAAGCTATTATACTAGCATTATGTTTTGAGCTTGTTGGGTGCCCATTCCGAGTTGGCACTGGACTTACCGGCCAGATAGCCATGGAAGAGAGCGTAGGCGTTGCAGAGGCCGGGGATAGCCATCTGGTAGCCGCTACCCAGGCGCCAACCAACGGTGTTGCCGGCGGCGAAGAGGCCGGGAATCGGCTGCCAGTCCTTGTCCAGAACCTCCATCTTGTCATTGCACTTGACACCACTGGAGGTACAGTAAAAGAAGGCCTCGGACTTTACGGCCACATAGGGCGGATCATCAATGGGGTCGAGGTACTTGGGCAGCTTGCCCCAATCCCGGTCGAAGCCGGCCGCGCAGTTGGCGTTGTACCTCTCCACCGTCTGCACCAGGGTCTCGGGATCTACGCCAATCTTGACAGCCAGCTCCGCGATACTGTTTGCCTCATGCCACTCCGAGGTTTGCTTGACTTTTTCGTGCCAGACCGCAAGGTCGGCATTGAAGGGCAAGGTGATGGGCATGGTAAAGTCATTGGTCGGCCGAATCTGCCAGTAGTAGTTGCTGCCTTCGGGCAGCTCGGCCAAAAGGTGGGTGTGCGCAAGCCAGGAGACAGATTCGTTTTGGAAGCGTCGGCCGCTCGCATCCACGGCCAGGTAGGGCCACCAGTTGTAGCCGGTGCTGAACCAGGACTGGTACGAGGGGTCGATTTCCTCCATTGCAGCACCCGCCCAGCAAAGCATCTTATGGCCTTGGCCGTCGTCCATGGGCTCGGTGGCGGTAATCGGTGTCTTGTCGCTGATTCGGGCATTGTACCAGCCATAACGCTTGGCAAAGCGAGCCAGGAAAGGTGGCGCGAAATGCGCCATCATCGCGTCGTTAGCACCGTAGGAACCGCTGCACACAACCACACCTTTGCTGGCACTATAGTGTATGTGCCGGCCAGATTCGTCGCTGGCGATCAGGCCCGTGACCCGTCCGTCCGCATCCTGAGTGAGCACGCGGGCAGTGGTGTTAAAGTGCATCTGACAACCGTGGCTTTTTAGCCAGTTGTGCATCATAAAGTTGAAGTCCTCCAGACTGTCGCGGCCGCTGGGGTCAAAATTGACGTGGCTGTTCAAGGACTGCAACAGCTCCCGCTGGCGATCTGGATAAGGCGTCTGCACGGAGACGCGCGCCGGGAAGCCAGCCGGCTCCAGCACTTGCTCCACTAATTCATCAAGCACAGCGCCGCTATAAAACACCCATTGACTGAGCAGACTGAGGTCGCAACGGGCGGCCAGTTGATTAAAGACTGTCTGGATGACCTGATATTCATCCTGGCGAGGCTGGCCTTGCTCCAACTGGAAGCGAGAGTTAACGAAGCCGATACCGCTACCGCCGATGTGCGCCGTGCTATTGCGCTCCAACACAATGACCGATGCGCCCTCCAGAATAGCACTATAGGCGGCGAACTCTCCGGCCAGCGCAGAACCGACGATGATGACATCGGCCTGATAGGCGGCCGCGCAGTCCTCGGGCTTGAGGTCTGGCGGCTTTCCCAGCCAGTCGGTAGCAGTGGGGGGTACTGGATCGCCAGCACTGGCATCGTCTACAGTAGGCGGAGTCGGGCGGGTGGTTGCCGCAATTTGGGGCACATCCAGGTCAACGTGGGTGTCTGCGTTAGCGCTCATGGCGAATCTCCCTTCTCAACGGTGGTGCGGCTGCGTTTTGGTACGGCTACATCTTAGTGTGGCTACGTCTTGTCCCACTTCGTCAATTTTGCACACCATTTTTGCGCTACCACCTCAAGTCCAGATAATTCTCATCGGAGGAAGAACATCTGCTGGCTTTATCTGCTGGCTTTGAGACATGTGTCGCGCCAACGTAAAGTTTTGGTGTAAAGACGTGGTGTAAAGCCATGGTGAAAAGTCGATGTAATTGTACCATTGTCGCAACAGCAAAGAGGCAGCAAGGGCGGCCTTTTGTCACCTTTATTCCGTTGGCGTTTCTTTGCGTTGTTGGCCTCAATGGCTATACTTGATTGTGACCATTCTGTCGAACTAATGCCCATAACGGCAAGAGAGGCGCTGCTGGGTATTCCTGCATAGCATAAATACCTTTTAAGAGGTCGCCATAGTTCGCCCGTACCAATGGGAAGCGTCGAATCTTCTTTAACGGACAGCTCTGAATGCCTGCGCAGACGGCTTCGCCGAGCCAAAATTGCGCCGCGATACAAGATTGGGGCGGCCCCTCATGTTCTGCGCTTGTTGTATCCGGCATCGGCACGGCTGCGCCATTGATGACCCCTGTGGCGACCTCACAGGGGAGCAGTTGAAGTGAGAGGCGAAGTACGCCAGGAACAACTGCGGCTAGACAAACAGAACTGATATCGCCACGCGCCCAAACAGACCTGGGCAGAATTGACTCGAAATCTGACGTACTCCCCGGGGTCCCCGCGAAACCCGAAGGAGCGATGCGACTGAGTTTCGTGGGGTGGGAAGCTATAAATCGGCACCCTTCTATGCGCAACACAAAGCATTTCGCTAATCTGTTGGCTGAATGGAGCTTTTTTCGTCTAAATGGAGTTGCAAAGCTTAAATCTATAAAGTAAGCTCATGAAGTTAGAGTACTTTAACTTTAGAAGGCTCCCCTTGCGCTGCCGTCGTATGCTGCGCACTTTGGCATACTTAAACCGGATGTCACCGCATTTTAGCGCGGGAGGAAAATCAGATACCGCACCAAGCAGATTGGAAGAGAGCGCATGCAGAAGTCAGATAAACGCCTTAATGCCAAAGACCTTATCAACATTGGGCTTTTTACAGCAATTTATTTTGTGATCATGTTTGCGGTCGCGTGTCTCGGCTACATACCAATATTCATGCCCGCGCTGGCGGCACTTTGCCCGTTGGTGGGAGGTATTCCCTTCATGTTGTTGCTCACCAAGGTGCGCAAGTTCGGCGCAATGCTGATTATGATTGTGATCCTTGGAATTTTCTACCTGGTCCTGGGTACGTCTCCGTGGACCTTGCCTCTTGGCATCGTAACGGGATTAATCGCTGAACTCATCGTCAGAGCTGGCAATTATCAAAGTGCGAAGAGAGCCGTGATCGCCTACGGTGTATGGTGCATCGCCATCTTCGGCAACTTTGTACCAACTTTCTTTATGCGCGACGCCTATTACGAAAGAATGGTGAGCGGCGGATATGGCCTTGAGTACGCGGATGCGTACATGAGTTATCTGCCAGATTGGATCGCCCCGATTCTTATTGTTGCCTGCTTCGTATTTGGCTGCCTGGGCGCACTTCTGGGACGCGCAGCCCTCAAAAAGCACTTTATCCGTGCCGGAATAGTTTGATGAGGATGGAACTTCTGCGCGGAGGATATGCGGAGCAGACCCTGCGCCTTGACCCCCGTATAAAGATGCTCATGGTTGTCACCGTAAGTGTGATTCTCACCGCCGGGGGTTATGGCGGACTGATGACTTATATACGCCCAGCATTGGCAGTCCTGCCCCTGCTGTTACTGCTTCTCTCCAAACGCTGGGCTGCGTCATTGCTCTACATACTCTGTTTTGGGTTGGCCTATTTTGGAGAATACTTCTTGCTCTCGCGCACCTATGGCGTTGTAAACTTCATATTATTGGCGAGCTTCAGCCTGTTCACCCGATTCATGCCGGGACTGATGATGGGCTATTTTCTCGTTTCAACTACTACCGTCAGTGAGTTCATGGCTGCCATGCGCAGGATGCATGTAACGGAGAAAATCGCCATTCCTTTGTCGGTAATGTTCCGTTTCTTCCCTACTGTACGAGAAGAATACTCCGCCATCGGTGACGCGATGCGAATGAGAGGTGTGGTTTTGGCAGGAGGCAAACCGCTGAAGATGCTGGAATACCGTTTTGTCCCAATGATGATCTGCTCCCTGAAGATTGGCGAAGAACTTTCAACGGCAGCACTGACACGGGGACTTGGCGCACCGGTGAAGCGCACGAATATATGCTCGATCGGCTTTCGCGCCCAGGATATTGTCCTTCTGCTGTTGTGCCTCGCAAGCCTTGGCGTCTACATACAGTGGCTGTTTGTACACTAGGGAGACAGCGATGATTGAATTGCGCAACGTGACATTCAATTATCGGCAGACCACGTCCGCCAGCAAAGAGAGCGGGCTTAAAAATATTTCCCTCACGATCAGGCAAGGCGAATGCGTCTTGCTCTGCGGCGAAAGCGGTTGCGGAAAGACGACGCTTGCAAGGTTAATTAATGGGCTGATCCCGCATTTTTACGAGGGGGAACTCAGCGGCGAAGTGCGTGTGGACGGCAAGCGCCTACCCGATCTGCCCCTTTACGAGACAGCGGGTGTAATCGGTACCGTATTTCAAGATCCTCGCAGCCAATTTTTTAATGTGGACACCGCGAGCGAGATTGCATTCGGGCCCGAAAATCTCGGGCTGTCGGAGGCCGAAATAACATCACGTGTGGAGAAAGTCGCACGAGAGATGCGGATCGAGCACCTCCTGGGACGAAGCATCTTCAAATTATCCGGCGGTCAGAAGCAAAAAATCGCCTGCGCTTCGGTGGCAGCCTTGTGTCCTGATATCTATGTCCTGGATGAACCGTCGTCAAACCTCGACATGGCGGCAATGACAGATCTACGGCAGCATATCGCCTTGTGGAGATCACAGAAAAAAACCATCATTGTCGCCGAGCACCGCCTGCATTATCTACGCGGCCTCTGCGACCGCGTAATTTATATGCGTGCAGGCAGAATTGAGCAAACCTTCACATGGGAGGAATTGGAAGCACTGCCTTTGCAGAAGCGGACTTCCATGGGGCTGAGAGTGCTTTCGCTTGATGAGCTGAAGCTCAGCCCCTCGGGCACCGTAGCGCCCCTGACGGATACCTTGGAGTTTTCTGATTTCGTCTACACCTACAAACGCGGCGAGAAGGCACTCGATATCCCCTCCATAAGCCTGCCACGCGGCGCAGTGATTGCGGTCGTCGGCTTAAACGGTGCGGGCAAATCGACCTTCGCCCGCTGCCTGTGCGGACTTAATAAACACTTCCGTGGCACCTTGACCTTAGCAGGGCAAAGGCTGCGAAACGGCGCGCGGCGCAGGCAGTGTTTCATGGTCATGCAAGACGTGAATCATCAGCTTTTCACAGAGAGCGTTCTGGATGAAGTTCTGCTTGGCATGAAGAAAGAGGATAAAGCCGCTGCGGAGGCGATCCTTGACAGTATGGACCTGCTGGATCTCGAAGAGGCACACCCCATGAGCCTTTCCGGCGGAGAGAAACAGCGTGTCGCCATAGCCACCGCAACTGCAAGCGCGCGGGAAATTATAGTTTTTGACGAACCTACCAGCGGTCTTGATTATACCCATATGCGTAGCGTTGCAAGCAACTTGGCACGATTGCAGGAAATGGGCAAAACGCTGTTCGCGATTACCCACGACCCTGAACTGATTATGGCATGCTGCACCCACGCGATCACTATTGACCGTGGTAAGGCCCAAAACGTCCTTGCGTTAGATGGAGTTGGAAGGCAGGCAATTCTGGCGTTTTTCCTGCGGAAGGAAGGTGAACGGGATGCTGTACGAGGGTAAGGTCTTTCTGGGGACTAACATCCACTTGATTATCAGCAACGAACACTGCGAGGTCTACAAGGTTCAAAACAGCACCGGTGAGGGCTTGATGACCTGCTACCATCTTCTCCCTGGCATTGTAATGATGCACTGCGACATACATATGTTGTATTACCGCTCCGACCTGCAAGCAATGACAGAGATGTTCTCCCTCGACCATTGTCGAGAAGGGCGAATGGAATGCCAATTGGTGAGCGGCCCTGTGCTTTATCTTGATGCGGGAAGCGCCCTCGTGCACGACAGCGAAGGTTTCCACCCTGATTTTGTCTGCCCGACCTCCCATTTTCACGGACTCACGATTGTCTTTTTTATAGAAGAAGCACAAAGGAGCCTGAAGGCCATGTTTGATGACTTTGATGTTGATCTGCAAAGCATACGGAACAAATTTTGCGGCGACCGCCCTCCCTTCATCCTGCCAAAGGGGAAACTTCCGGAACAAATCTTTAACTCGCTTTACGAGGTGGCAGGCGGTGCGGGAACAAGCCTGCATCGGCTAAAAGTGATGGAAATTTTGCTATTGCTGGATGAACTGGATGTTTCTGAGGTGGCTAAGACGCCCTATTTCTACAAAACACAAGTGGAAAAGGCCAAAGCGATAGAACGCTACCTCTCAGAAAATCTGAGCAGACATCACACGATAGAAGATCTCTCCCTTCGTTTTGGCTTTCCTGCAACCTCGATGAAACTATGCTTTAAGGGCGTGTTTGGCAGCAGCATCTATGCCTACGTACGCAACCAGCGGATGAGCACCGCAGCGATGATGCTGCGCCAGTCACAGGCGCGCGTGACAGATATTGCGGCAGCGGTGGGCTATGAGAACGCGAGTAAGTTTTCCAAAGCCTTCCGCGCTGTGATGGGCGCATCGCCCAATGAATATCGCAAGCAGTCTGTCGAAAGCGCGATCCAGCAAGCGAAAGAAGGCTCCCATGTTTAAGAAAGTGCTGGAGTATACCGGCGCCTACCGCAAAACCACCTACGGTTCGGCAGCCTTGATGTTTCTGGGACTGATAGCTAATGTGCTGCCGTTTTTTCTGGCATACCAGATCATCAAGCCCCTGTTGATAAAAGAGTCCCTCGCGTGGCAAACATCATTGTGGCTCGTTGCGGGAATCGCCCTTTGCGGCGTTCTGCATGCCGTCCTCTACATAAAGGGCCTAGATCTCTCACATAAAAGCGCGTATAACACGTTAAAGAACCTGCGTATCTCTTTACAGGGAAAACTGGAATCTCAGCCGCTGGGAACCATCCAAACAAAGGGATCAGGGGCGCTGAAGAAACTGTTTGTAGACGACATCGATGAGATCGAATTACTTTTGGCGCATGCGCTTCCCGAAGGACTCGCCAATCTTGCTGTGCCGATACTGATTTATGCGGGGATGTTCGTTGTGGACTGGAAGTTGGCGCTGCTCTCCCTGTGCGCACTGCCCCTGGGAATCACCTGCATGGCGGTCATGTATGGCATAGGCATGAAGGAAATGAAAAAGTGGTACGCCGCCGGTAAGAAGATGAATGACACTATTGTCGAATATGTAAACGGCATGGAGGTCGTAAAGATCTTCGGACGCGACGGCGACTCTTATCGGCGCTTCGAGGAAGATGTAAGGGCATACCGTGACCTTACTCTCGCCTGGTATAAAGCCTGTTGGCCGTGGATGGCACTTTACACCAGCATCCTGCCCTGCGTCGCACTGTTCACTTTGCCACTCGGCACACTGTTTGTCCTGAACGGCTTTTCCAGCCTGCCGGATCTAGTGTTGATTCTCTGCATGGCCTTTTCCGTCGGTCCGTTGTTCCTGAAGGCACTGACATTCATGTCAACCATCCCTCAGATCAACCATAAGATTGGTGAATTGGAGAAAACCCTGAACTCAGAGCCCCTTGCGCAAAACGACGGGTCGTTTACGGGCAAAGATCATTCGATAGAGTTTGAGGATGTCTGTTTTGCCTATGAAGAAGCTGAAGTTCTCCACGGTGTATCGCTGAAGGCCGCCGAAGGATGCCTTGTCGCCTTTGTCGGGGAATCCGGTTCGGGAAAATCCACGCTGGCAAAATTGCTCGTACATTTCTATGATGTATCGAGCGGCAGCATACGAATAGGCGGACAGGACGTGCGCGACATGAGCCTTGAAGCCTTGAATGACGAGATATCCTTTGTCGCGCAGGAGCAGTTCCTGTTCAACATCACTTTGCTGGAAAATATCCGCCTTGGCAGGCCAGGTGCCACCGATGCAGAAGTTCTCGCTGCTGCCGAAAAGGCGCAGTGTGGCGAATTTCTGGAGCGGCTCGAACAAGGCATATCCACCTTGGCTGGCGACGGCGGCAAGCAACTCTCCGGCGGGGAGCGGCAGAGGATCAGCCTGGCGCGGGCGATCCTCAAAGACGCGCCAATCATCGTGCTTGACGAGGCGACCGCCTTCATGGATCCCGAAAACGAGGAGAAGATGAACGACGCCATCGCAGAATTGATCGTTGATAAAACCGTAATCGTCATTGCCCACAGACTGCCCTCTATCATTGACGCCGACCTGATAGCCGTGCTTGACAAGGGCAATCTTGCGGCGGCGGGTAGACATGCGGAGCTTTTGAGTGGCTGCGCCACATATCAAAAGCTGTGGCAGGCCGCCGAGAGCAGCACCGCCTGGTCGGTCAGCGTGAAAGGAGAAGCGGACTAATGATTGCATTAATGAGACGTATCGTCACTTTCGCGGGCAGGTACAAGGGTCGGATCTACCTGGCACTGGTGTTTTCCTTTCTGAAATCCCTTCTTTCCAAAGCACCGATCGGACTCGCCTTCTACGTCCTGCTGATGTTTTACGAGGGCAGGCAGTCTCCTGAACTTTGCCTGACCGTCGCCGCCTCCATGGTCGTCTGCGTACTTTTGCAGATTCTGTTTCAGCATCTGGATAATAAATTGCAATCATCGGCAGGATTTTTGGTTATGGCAGAAAAGCGCACGGAACTCGGCGCGCATCTGCGACGCATGAATATGGGATATTTCACAGAAGGCAACATCGGCAAGATCAGCTCGGTACTCTCTACGGACATGGCCTTTGTAGAAAACAACTGCATGATGGTGCTGGCAGATCTCATCAGCTACCTGTTTGCTCAGATCATCATGATTGCGTTTCTTCTTTTCTTCAACATCTGGCTGGGGCTTGTGGCAATCGTCATTTGCCTGGTCGCGCATTTCATCGCCAATAAAATGCACCGGCAAGCACTTGCCGACTCGGCTGCGCGCCAGGAACAAAACGAGAATCTCACCGAATCGGTGTTGGATTACATCGAGGGAATCGGGATCATCAAGACATACAATCTGCTGGGTGAGAAATCCCGAGAATTGACTGACAATTTTCAGAAGACCTGCGACGAAAATCTCATCTTTGAAAAGCATCTTTTGCCTTGGCAGATGTGTCTGAATGTCGTCTTTGCGTTGGGCGCGGCGCTGATTATCGCACTTGCTACAACACTATACTCAAACACATTGATGAGCGCGATTACGGTGGTCGGCATCCTGCTTTTTGCCTTTGATGTGTTCGCACCGCTGAAGACACTGTATGGGCAAAGCATCCGCCTGACAATCATGAACAGCTGTCTCGACCGCCTGGAGGAAGTCTTTGCCGAAGCCGAATTGCCGGACAGCGGCAAGAGCGCCATCCCGCAGGCCAGCGACGCGCCAGAGATCAGTTTTGAGAATGTCAGCTTTGCTTACGGCGAGAAGGACGTGCTCAGCGGCATATCCTTTACGCTTGAAAAAGACAGGATGACGGCGCTCGTTGGACCCTCAGGAGGAGGGAAGTCGACAATTGCGAGCCTTCTCCCCCGCTTCTGGGATGCGAAAAGCGGTTGCATACGTATGCGCGGCATCGATGTGCGCGAAGTACCTCTTAGGGAGCTCATCGCAAACATCAGTATGGTCTTCCAACGGGTCTATCTATTCAAGGATACGGTTTACAACAATATTGCCTTAGGCAGACCGGATGCGACGGAAGCCGAGATTATCACCGCCGCGAAAAAGGCGCGTTGCTACGACTTTGTCCAAGCGCTGCCCAACGGCTTTCAGACCATGATAGGCGAAGGCGGCCAGACGCTTTCCGGGGGCGAAAAGCAACGCATCTCCATTGCCCGCTGCATCCTCAAAGACGCACCGATCGTTATCCTCGACGAAGCAACTGCCAGTGTGGATGCGGACAACGAAAGCTACATACAGGCCGCCATCAGCGAGCTTTGCCGGGGCAAGACTCTGCTGGTCATAGCTCATAGGTTAAACACCATTCGCCATGCCGACGAAATTCTCGTCATTGAGAAGGGCAGAGTCGTGCAACAGGGAACCCACGATAAGCTGATGTGTGAGGCGGGCGTGTACCGCGCGTTTGTGAGCGCCAGAGAAAACAGCCGCGGCTGGAGCCGAAAAAGATAGCATTCAGCCGGGTTCTCCCGTTAGCTTTTAATAACTTTTAAGGATTCTACCGCCACCAGTTGCGGCCACATCGCCGCCAGATCCTTTTGACTTTGCCACAGAGGGAGTTCGGAGCATGAGTCCGGAAGAATATATTGCACAACAGCCCGAAGAGCTTCATGGCGCGCTGCATAAGTTGGCGAACGTCATACGCTACAACACAGGACAGCAGAGAGAGGATCGGCATGATTCCTGAAACCATCGTTTACCAGTGGGGAGACACAAACCCGACGAGCAAGCACCATGATGAATTTGAGCATGAGAAATACCTGATTGTTCCGAAGGAGGACAACCAATGCACAGTCGCCATCATGGAAGTGCCGCCCGGAAAAACGCTTGTCCTTACCACTTTTATATAAGTATTACTGAGGTGTTCTATATCATTTCCGGAGAGGGATTGCTTGAGACTCAAGGTAGCGAGTGGCGCGTTGCTGCAGGTGATGTCTTGGTATTTCCGCCGGGTGCAAGCGGCGCACACCTGACTTGACCGCTTTTCTCGAATAACTCTCAACCAATTATCAATTGCGCTGGTAGATGCGCTGCCTTATCGTGCAAAACACGAAAAAGATGGTGGTGGAAAGTACGTATTCAGAACTGTTGTGGGATGCATTGTCAGTCGTATACGACTCTTTGGGATTTGACAGGCTTGGCGATGAGACCTTCAAACAGCTGGTGCTGTCGCGCATCATTGAGCCGACAAGCAAGCTGGATACCATTCGGGTGATTGGGGATCTGGGGTTAAAGCCGCCTACGAACTCCCATATCCATAGAACGCTTAGGCGAGTGGTGAATGCAGGGTATCGCGCTATCTTGTCCGCCGCCTGCTTTGAGCATGCGTTGCCAAAAACTCTTTCACTTCTGCTCTACGATGTCACTACGCTTTTCTTTGAGATTCAACGCGAGGACGACTACCGCAGGCCGGAGATGAGCAAAGAAAGACGGCTGAAGCCACAGATCACGCTTGGGCTGCTTGTGGCCGACGACGGTTTTCCTTTGGAGGTATCATATCGAAGCCGTGGTAGACGGCCTCGGCGCTGGGATAGACCTTGCTTACCGGCACCGGATTTTTGGTCGGCAGGTTGAACAGCGTCCGCTCGATGGACTGGAGCTGGTTGACACCCGGCTTGCCCAGCCCCTGCATGCCCAATAGGGCAATCTTGAGGCGGGCCGGCTCATGCGAAAAGCAGGAGCAGATATAGCCGCCGCCATTGCCGTGGGCGATAGAGACCCGCGATTTAGCCCAGCAACGGGCCAAAGCCTTGGTGGTGTGGGCCTTCACGTCGCACTTCTCCGCAGCCCAAGCCGGCGTCTTAGGCGTACCGTCATCGCCGCCCATGACGTGATACAAAGATTATACGGAGAAGGAGCAAGGTGGTTCAATGATCAGTTTGAAGCTGGTTATCGCAGCCTGCTGCCCAGAGATCGCTGACTGTACAACTTTTGTTCACACAAAACCTGATGTGTCCAACTACCTTAGACATAAACGCATTTCTGTATGATTTTTTGGACGGTTTAACATGTGTATAATGGTAGCGTTGAACAAATGGTGCCGATTGAACGTGAGAGGAGACGGGCACTATGATCAACGAGACTGTTTCGCAGGAAGCTGTGCTGTCTAGATCATTCCGCACCAAAATTAGAATCGCCCAGGCGTTGAATAGCCTTTGCGAACAGACGCCCTATCTGAAGATCTCAGCTGAGGCTATTGCCAAGAAAGCCGACATCAGTCGCAGTGGCTTCTATCACCATTTTGCCGACAAAGATGCCATCGTCCAATGGCTGACGTCGATGTTCTACTCCTATGGTGTAGACCAGATTGGTCGTTCGCTTACCTGGTTTGAGAGCTACCTGGCCACCACACGCAGCTTCATGCACTTTCGATCATTGTTTGTCAGCGAGCCGGAGAATGTCAGTTACAGCTCCGGGCGTTCCTTTTACATCAGGCACCGCCTACAAACCCTGCGCGAGACCCTGACACAGTACAAGCATCTGGATATCAGCGATTTGCTGGCCTTTCAGATAGAGGCCCTGGTGCACACCGAGGTAGCCATGACCAGCAAGTATTTTGATCAGATGGACTGCACGCTCAAGCAGTTTTGTGACATGATGGAAACTGCCGTACCTCGCGAACTGCACGACATCTTGGCCGAGCCAGAGGAACACGTCCTGCTCAAGGGCGACTTCTGGATCTCCAGTGGCATGAGCTGAGCAATGTAGGTTCAACTCCAGGCGGCCGATGGTGCTTATTCCACCGGCCCAGCCTCGGCCATCTTCTCCTGCATCAACTTGCCCTTCAAGCCGAGTTCGGGCACAAAGAGGAAAACGACAGCAGACGCGATTACAAAAACAGCACAAAGCACGAAGAAAATCTCGGTCACGCTGGAACCGTCAGCGCCGAGCGACAGCGGCGTGAAGAGGAAAGATGGTATCAGATAAGCACCAAGATTCTGGAAGAAGGTCTGGATGCCGCCGGCAGTACCGAGGAACTGCTTGGGAAGCGTTGGGATCAGACCAACAGAACCCTTTACCAAACCGATATTGCCCCACTGAATAAATGCACCGACCATAATCAAAGGCAGAGTGTATGCGCCAAGTGGAAGCATCCAGCCGATAATCAGGAAAACTGACCCAACCACAGCCATGGTGATAAAGACTGGCTTAATCCGCTTGATTTTGTCAGCCAGAGGACCCGCAATCCAGTTTGAGGGCATGCCGACAATGTTTAGTATGGAAGCCCAAATTGCGGCATCAGCCGGGTTCACGCCCTTGCCTATGAAGACCACAGGAACGTTTCCGGCATAGGACGCGCTTGATGCCATAGTAAGCACCATTGCCAGGGAGACAAGAATAAGGATTTTGTTGGTACAAACGGTCTTAATAGCTTTTGCAGAATAATCATCTTTTATCGTCACATAGTCCTTTGGCATCCTGGCAAAGGCAAACCAGACAACGCAGGCAGCTGCAAAAACAACAGAGGTAGCAGTGAACATTGCTGTCGGGTCAGTTGGGAACAACGCGCCGGCAAAATACATCAGGCTTACAACGCCAATGCCGGCACCAGAAACATATAAGGTCATGCCGGTAGACATAGTGTGCTTGAACCACGGCTGGAGAAACTTGACCGAGTTGGCGTTCATGCCAGCAAGACCGGTGCCGATCAAGAAGCTGAACACGAATACCAGGGGGAAGCTCTCGGCCTGAGTGGCAAAGACGCGAGCAACGCTGGACACGAACGCAATGACCATTGCGATGCCCAAGACCTTGGTAACGCCGAACCTATCGGCAAGAATACCAGCCGGGATAGACATGATTGCGCCGGCCAGAAAACTACACATAGTCAGTTGAACGAAGGCACCCGGAGATACGCCCCATCCACCGATGATAATCTCAGAGTATGCCCCTGGCAGTACCGCAGAACCCATGCAGATTGCATGCATGAGCAGGATGCAGAGTACTGCAATCCAGCGTTTGGGGGAAAGTTCTTCCAGTTGATACTTTGCTGATTCAGCCATTTTTCTCCTCACCTCGTTGTGGTTAACTAGTTGTCATTCCTTGCATATGTCTTTGATCCGTTCATTCGTCCATCGACTTATCTCAAGAGGATGTCAGGCAGAGACATGCGCCTCTGCCTGGATGTTTAGATTTACGGTAGGTAGATCAGTACTCGCCTGCCAATTTGCTCGGCCCGGCTGGACAGTTCGGACAGCGACCCGTACTCCATCACCCGAGCCTGACAGGTCTGCACACAGCGCGGCACCTCGCCTTTGGCGGTAAGGTCGCCACAGAGGTCACAGAGCTCGGTTGGCTCGGGAATGTAGGTCCAGTGCATCTTGCCATGACTGATACTGCCTTCGATCTCAATATCGGCGGCCTTCTTGTCCTCGGTGGCGGCGTAGAACTTCTCGCTGCGCAAATCCTTGGCATCAAGCGGCCAAGGGCCGTCCTCCAGCACCTTGATGCCCCACTGGCCCAAAGGCAGATCCTGCTTCATTTGGCAGGCCATCTCGCAGGACTTGCAGCCGCTGCACCAGTCGTAGTGGATCAGTAATCCATTTGCCATTTTCTTCTCCTCTCTACACCTGTGCCAGAACGGGCGGGGCGGGCAGATGGTTATCCAAATCGTTGTCGTCGGTGACCTTGTAGACCTTGCAGATCTCGCACTTGAAGGTGTCGCCAAAGCCCAGCTTACCAATGGCCTTGTGCGGCATGATCACGTTGATGTTGGACTTGCGAAAACCATACAACGACGGCTCCTCCGGGTCATCCTCGGGATACCACCAGCCATGATGGGCGTGTACTACACGGGGATCCAGCGAGTAGGTCAAGCTGGCCTTTTGTTTAACGCGGCCAAAGGGGTTCTCGATCCAGGCCCAGTCACCGTCTTCGATACCCAGACTTTTGGCGGTGTCCGGATGCAGTTCCAGCAGCGGCCACTTGACCTGCTGACGCAGGCGGTCAATCTGGCGATGTTCAGAGTGGAAGGAGGTGTAGCTGCGTCCACCGGTGGTCAGCACCAGCGGGTATTCCTTGAACAGTTCGGGGGTGGAGATGGGCGAGCGAGGCGGCTCGACGAAGTAGGGCAGCGGGTCGTCACCATAGTTGCTATAGGCATGTGACCACAGCTCAATGCGACCGGTCTGGCTCATGTAGCCTAAGCCCCCATCAAAGCGCATCAGGCCCTTCTCGCACTTGCGGTAAATCTCCTCGGGTTGGATGGTGTGCTTCTGCTGCAGGGTCTCAAAGGTCTCGCCGGGGGGCAGGAGATATTTTTCAAAGTATTTGGCCGGCGTGTTTACCTCGTTCCAATACTCTGGGAAGAGTCGTTTACCCACCTCGATCATGAACTCCAGGTCGGAGTAACCCTCCACCACGTCGATGGCCTTGTTACACATACCGTAAAAGGCGATGTTGAAGCTGTAGTGGCTGACCACCAATGTGTCGTGTTCCACCCAGGTTTTTAGCGGGATGACCAGGTCACAAACCGCCATGGTTGTGGGGTTGTGAAAGATCTCGGTAGCGCAGGCGAACTCGAAGGAGTTCTTCATTGCTTCCAACCAGCGAGTTTGAGCAGCTGAGATAGCACCACCGACCACATTGGAGCTCTGAAAGACGCCCATCCGCAGACGATAAGGTTCAAAACTCTCCAGAGTATCCAATACGCTGTCCGGATGGTTGGTGCTCATCAGGTCGCAGACGAAGGGGAACTCCTTGGCTCCAATTCGCTTATCGAACAACTGCTTGCTGACAGTGTCAGCTTCCATGGCACGACTGATCATGTCCACGTTGGTGTCATTTTTAGTCGGTAGGCCCAGCGTGTTGCCGCCAGGGACATCCATGTTATCTGTGATGGCAATCAGTGACAACAGAGCGTGGCCAACCTGAATGCCGTTGGGATTTTGATCCACGGCCAGGCCCCAACCGATGGCAGAGTGTTTGCCCTCAGGGTGAGCCGCGTATTTGCGGGCTGCGTCGTAGATCTGCTCGGCTGGTACCCAGGTAATCTTCTCAACCTTTTCTGGCGGGTATTCCTGGACACGCTCCTGCAGCGCCTCGAAGCCATAGGTCCACTTTTCAACCGCGTCATGATCGTAAAGATCCTCGTTGATGATTACGTTGAGCAAGGACAGTGCCAAGGCGGCATCGGTACCGGGGCGCAGTTGTAGGTGGACGTCAGCCTTGGAGGCTATCCAGGTCAGACGCGGGTCGGCAACAATCAGCTTGGTATCGCAGTCTTTCATCATGTCCACAACCGAATGTCCCCAGAAACCGTCAGCGTTGCTTTTGAGCGGCTCCTTGCCCCAGAGCAAGATGTAGTTGGGGGCACTCCAGCCTTCGTGGTCGTAGCGGTCGGCGTAGCGGGCGGCATAGTCGATCTCTGGATATCCGCCGCCCATCAGGTAGGCCACCGAACTCACACGCGGGGCGTAACAGGACCAGCCGCTCTGGGCATAACAGGCGTTGGGTGAGCCAAAACTCATAAAGGTCAGCTCGTTGTGATACATCGTGGCCTCACGGCCGGTGCCGCAGAAAACGACGATGCTCTCCGGCCCATAGGTATCGCGGAAGTAGCGTGTCTTCTCCTCCAAAAGATCCATGGCTTCGTCCAGCGATATCTCCCGCCACTTGTTCTTGCCACGATCAGCGCGGTCGCGGATCTGCGGCCTGTAGATGCGATCCTTGTGATAGACCACGTCTTTGATGGCCAGACATCTGGGGCAAAGTGCCCCGCGGTTGATGGGATGTTCAGGGTCGCCTTCTACGTCTACCAGCTTGCCGTCCTTAACATGCAGTTGCACACCGCAACCCACCGGGTGACATCCTGGTGGTGACCAGGCGCAACTGCGGACAATGGTTTCGCCCATCTCCTCTCGCTTCCATGGTTTTGCGGCCATAAGTTACCATCCCTTCCTCTGATTTGATTGCTTGTTGTCATTACCTATACTAGTAAACGCACCCCGGCTTATTCAATGTACAAACCGCGCATACCGAACAAGGCTTGTTGACGCCAGTGTCCTTGTGTCGTAATGGCTTAAACAATCCACGCCAATTGTTCAGTTTGCTACCCTCTGACGACAGTTATGCTTTTTGGTAGCCGTTGAAGGAGGGAGAGTTTCTATGCCCGGCACTTCGATGCATGTCTGCTTTCGCTGCGGGCTGTGTCGACCACCACGCGAACCGTTTTTGCAATGCCCGCAATGCGGCTCGCTAAACGACCCGGAGCGGGGTGAGTTTGGCAACTGTAAGCAGTGTGGTGCCGTGTTGCCGCCGCGGAATCTGCCCGAACCAGCATTCTGTATGCGGGTAGGTAAACCGTGCGCTAACCCCTGCAAACAGGCCGATAGAGAACCGCAGGATGCAAGCCGCGGCTGCATCTACCACACTTCAACCGAGAATTGAGGATTGCTCGCCTTGCACAACGCTTTACCAGTAGAGGCAAGCAACTCTAAGCTGCTCAAGTGTAACCAAGCCGGGGACAAGAAAAGTTGGCTCGACGTCGATAACAAAGGAGAGGGTAATTGAACATCGAACCAAGTACCAGCAAGCACCGTTACCAAAACCACGTAGCGGTGGGTGTTGTCATGCTGTTTGTCGGGGTGGCTATGGCTGCTGTGCAGTACAAGGTGCCGACAATCCTTGTAGCAGTACAGGAAAGTTTTGGCATGGACAACGACCTGGGCTCTTGGTTGATGTCCATCTTTACCCTGATGACTGTGTTCTTTGCCATTCCAGCCGGGGCCCTGTCGCAAAAATACAGTCCTAGACTACTTATTGGCATGGCCGGTATCCTGGCAATCGCAGGTTCGCTGCTAGGAGCTTTTGCTGACCTGGCACCAGTACTCATCGTCTCCCGGGCAATTGAGGGCGTGGCTCTTTGTGTTACCACCACCTGCGGACCTGTGGTGGTGCAAAAATGCGTCCGTCCTACCAAGATCGGCACCGCCATGGGCATCTTTGGCATCTGGGGTTGTGTGGGATCGGTAGTTGCCATGCTGCTGACCCCGCAACTGTATGTGAGTCAGGGCTACGTCTTTACCTGGGTGTTCTTCGCAATAGTCGTCTTGGTCGCCGTGGTGGTGATGTTCCTCTACATTCGTATTCCGAACCGCAGTATGAGAGGGGCCGAACCGTCAAGATTTGCAGATAGAAAGTTGGTAGCAAGCGATTCACACACCGTTGTTATGCCAGCTAGGCCACGCTACCTGGAGCTGTTTACTCGTGATATAGGTCTTTTCTTTGCTGCCTTTTTAATTGTTAATCTGATATTTCTGGCCGTTTTGGGCTACGTACCAACCATCCTGCAGTTGCAGGGCATGGAGGCATCGTTTTCCGGCTTCGTTACCACACTGCCTATGATGTGCTCGGTCATCATCTCGCCGCTCTGCGGCATCATCAGCGACCGCTTTGGTCACTCCAAGGTGCTGCTGGCTGTTACCATGCTTGGCCAGGCGGCAGGCGCGTTTTTGCTCTACACCTCTACCGGCGTCCTGCTATGGTTAGGAGCGGCACTGCTCGGCCTTCTGGGAACCGGTGCTATGGGTCTGGTTCTGACCGTCTTTATCCGCTTGTTGCCGCGCCCGGAACTGGCCACCATTGGTATGGGCGTCTTTGCAACCGTACAGGGCTTGGGGCAATTTTTGGGAACCTTTCTCATTTCGCTGTTGCTTGGTGCGGACCTTAGCAACACTATGTTGGCCGGCATCGTCATTGTCGCGCTGGGTGTAATCGGATCCGCCTGCTCCTTGGCCATCAGATTGAAATCCTGACAGATCTGTTGACTTGTTCCTTTACATTGCTTGTTCGGTCCCGGCATGTATTACTCTATTTTCGAGAGAAAAATAGCTATAGCATTAGGGAAGAAGGCTTCTTTATCTCATTGCATTTTCGCTTTTTTGTCCCATAGATCGATCTTTTCAATAGCCCCACGAAAACTTCCTGTCGAGTTTCGCCTGCTGAACAGAGGTTTGTCCGCAATAAGAAAACTCCCGTCCGAACTTGACGTTCAGACGGGAGTTTTTACTCTGTCCGAATGTTCCTTGGGAATAAAATCAGTATTAAATTTAGTATCAGCAGCCGTTTTTTAACGCTAAAAACCTACTTCTACCAGCGCTTTTACCGCTTCGGTGATTTACTCCCACTCGCCGGGTCCATATCGATACTAAGCATATTTAGTTAGGGATTATTATATCTTATGCTTGATTCTATCCTCATTCTACTTGCTATTTGCGGCGTGGGGATTTTTTAGTATCAAAATAGTATCACGCCAAATTTGTTCTACTGGTGTATCAGGTTTTCACTCTGTCAAAACGTCGGCACACACCACAAGATTTTTCTTTTGCAGCCGCCGCAACAGCATGGACGATGCCGCGCATGGCCTCAAGCATCAGCCCTATCGCCGCATCTTGCTCGACTGCGTATTCCTCAATCGTCATCGCTATAACACACTTCGTTATGTCACGCCCCAGTCCGTAATTTCCTCCTCCTGCTCGTAGTAATACGAGTAATCAACGCCTTTCGTAAACATCTCGCGGTCGTTTATCCTGTCGGTCAGCGCAGGTTTGAGTAGGGATTTTATCGGCCTGCTGTCCGACGCGCTTTTCACCATCGCGTCAAGGTACTCCTTCTTGGCAACCTTGCTCCAATCCACGCAGAGCTTCAAATTCTTTTTGAGAATAAGGTCGAGCCATATCCTTGTACTTCTGCCGTTGCCCTCCATAAACGGGTGGCAGACGTTCATCTCGACGTATTTGTCGATGATTTCCTCAAAGCTGTCCTCCGGCATCCGCTCGACCGTCCGCAGCGATTCCGTGAGGTACTGCGCCATTGCAAACTGGAAGCCGCCCTTGGCGATATTAAGTGTTCTTATCTGTCCAGCGAAGCCGTACAGACCTCCGAACAGATAGCCGTGAATCTGCTGCAAGCCTTTGACGGTGCCAACCTCGATTTCATTGAGCAGCGAACTATCAAAAAGCGCATATGCCTTGGACTTACTCTTGCCGTCGATGGTTTCGCCGGAATAGGTGAACCACTCGATGAAGCGGTTGGCCTTTTTGCCGGGAAACTCCTTGGCGAGTGCGATAATGCCGTCGTTGGTAAGGCAATCCGTTACTCGGCGTTTGCCATCCGGTGCCATAAGTTTGAACCCCTTACAATTTGTAAGGACTTTGCTTCCAGCCTTTTTCAGGCGACTTTTTAACACATACCAGTAGTTCCGCGCACCCGCGCTTTGGCTCAAAACAGCGACAACATCGACAACGGAGAACCACCACTTGGATGTCTCATCATCCCAGACAGCCCGTACCTCTTGGTCATCGAAGAATCGAATCGATACTTTACTCATATGGCCTACTCCCACTCCCTCGCGAGATTCATGTATCGCAGGATTTTCGTTGATTTATCAGGGGTTTTGGTAATCGTATTATCCATTTTAATCCTATAATTCGTCGTTTCCATTGCTTTGCACATCAAAATCACAGCGACGGTTTTCGTGCTATTGTTCGGTCGGGTATTACTCCCACTCAATAGTCCCCGGCGGCTTGCTGGTTATATCGTAGACGACGCGATTGACGCCTTCCACCTCGGCGACGATGCGGGAGGATATGCGGGCGAGCAGATCGTAGGGTAGGCGCGCCCAGTCGGCGGTCATGGCGTCGCGGGACTCTACGGCGCGCAGGATGATCGGGTGGGCGTAGGTGCGCTCGTCGCCCATCACGCCGACACTGCGGATGTCGGGCAGCACGGCGAAGTATTGCCAAACCGCGCGCTCGCCGCCGTCGGGAACAGCAGCAGTGGCAGCAGCCCCGCCGTCAGAACCAGCAGCAGCAGTATCCCCACCGACACCACGACTAGCAGCGACATCAGCGCCGGTTCGCTCAGAGTTGCGCATGCCGGTCTGGGCAAACAGCGCCTCATTGTAAGCGTCAATCTCCTCGCGCACGATGGCGTCGGCATTGCGCAGCAGTTCCAGCTTCTCATGCGTCACGTCGCCGATGATGCGCACGGCCAGGCCAGGACCGGGGAAGGGCTGGCGATGAACGATGTGGTCGGGCAGTCCCAGCGCCGTGCCGAGCGCCCGCACCTCGTCCTTAAAGAGGTTACGCAACGGTTCAAGCAGGTCGAAGTGCACGCCCTGGGGGAAGGGGATCAGATTGTGGTGGCTTTTGATAGTTGCTGCCTGTTTGGAGCCCGTAGCCACAGAGCCGTCAGCAGCCGCAACAGCGCCGCCGCGCGAGACGCCGCTCTCAATGACATCCGGGTAGATAGTGCCCTGAGCCAGGTAGCGTACCGGCGCGCCGTTGCGCTGCTCGATTATTGCGGCCTCTTCAAAGAACACCCGCCAGAACTCGCTGCCGATGATACGGCGCTTTTGCTCGGGGTCGCTGACATTGGATAACGCCTGAATAAAGCGATCTGCTGCCCGTACATGAATGAAATCCACATCAAATTGCTGGCTGAATACTGTCTCGACTTCTTCTGGTTCGTCTCTTCGCAACAGCCCGGTGTCCACGAACACACAGGTTAATTGTCTGCCGATGGCATGGGCTAACAGCGCCGCAACCACGCTGGAATCAACCCCGCCGCTGAGGCCAAGGATTACGCGCTCGGTGCCCACCTGGGCACGTACTTCGCCGGTGATGCGCTCGATAATCGAGCTCGTCGTCCAGCCGGGTTTGAGTCCGGCGACATCGAACAGGAAATGCCTGAGCATCTGGTTGCCGTAGGTAGTGTGATGTACCTCGGGATGGAACTGCGTGGCAAACAGCCTGCGCGGCACACACTCCATGGCAGCAACCGGAGTGGTGGAAGTCGACGCGGTCACAACGAAACCCTCGGGCACCGCGCTGACCGAGTCGCGATGACTCATCCAGACCGTCTGCTTATCCGGCGTGCTGCCCAGCAAGGCCGACGCGGCACCCTCGTCCTGGGCGCGAACCAGCGTGGCTGGACCGTACTCACCTACGTCTGTCTGTGGCACACTGCCACCCAGTGCCTGTGCCATGGCCTGCATGCCGTAGCAAAAACCCAGCACCGGTACACCCAGTTCAAGCAGCTTGGGGTTAAGCTTGGGGGCATCTGCGGCATAGACACTGGCCGGGCCGCCGGAGAGAATAAGGGCCGCAGGCGGATTAGATGCTAATATATTAGTATCTATATCAAAGGGGACGACCTCGCTGTAAACATTGAGATCACGCACCCGCCGGGCAATCAACTGGCCGTATTGAGCGCCAAAATCCACGACTACCACGCGCGGTGGCGGCGTTGTGTGTTGCCGACACGACTCCTGTTTATCTTGCGGGTCAGCCTGGTCTGAGTGCACATGCTGCCGGCGCAGCTCTTGTCGTTGCTCCCGCTGTAATTCTTGCTTATTTTCTTGCACCGCTGCTCCTTTGTAAACCGTCTGTACCAGTATACCCAGAAACCGGCCCGAGGGCGCACCAGAATGCTGACGCACGATGGATCTCCTTACGGGCCGGCCTACCGAGCATATCTTCTCGCAGTGTGTCACTTTATACGTCCTTATGAAGCGCAAAGCACGTCCCCATGAAGCGTTTGTCCCCATAAGTCGGCGCGCGCAGTGGTTCATAACGTGATAGATACGGGTGAAGACGTTTGTCTCCATGAGCCGACGCGCGCAGTGCGCGCAGTGGACGGGGAAAGGCGGGCACAAGCCGTGCTAGGTCGTATGAGCCGACGCACGCAGCGCGCGCAGTGGACGCGCAGTTGCGCTTAAAAGAATACTTGTATACAATTTGTGGGTTCGCTTTCAAAGCCCCGTGACACTTTGAAACGCCAACGAACGCCCTTGTAGCCGAGAAATGCTTCAACGTCCAGGAAGCCTTGTCTCGATAGCCCCGTGGTGCACACTAACGCATACGGCGACGCGATGCGATCTGATACCGCCCGCCGACGCTGCCGACGTGGCCTGACACTACGGATATGCGCCATCAAGGGCAAGAACATACGGAGGATTTTGTGGGAACATATTATGCTAAAGACGGCGAGGTCAAGCGTGACTGGGTCTTGATCGACGCCACCGATAAAGTACTCGGCCGGGTTGCCTCTACGGCCGCACAGATACTCAGAGGCAAACACAAACCACAGTTTACATCGCACATTGACACGGGCGATTTCGTGGTCATTATCAATGCTGAGAAGATCAGAGTAACTGGCGCCAAGGCTGCACAGAAAACGTATTATCGCCACAGTGGTTATCCCGGTGGCTTGAAGGCCGAATCGTTTGCAAAAGCTATGGAACGACACCCGGAACGTGTGCTTGAACACGCTGTCAAGGGTATGTTGCCTAAAAATACCCTTGGACGTGCCCAGGGCAGAAAACTGAAGGTCTATGCTGGCCCGGAGCACCCTCACCAGGCGCAGCGCCCACGCAAGATAGAATTGGAGGCTTGAGCCCATGACCACCAATGACGCAATCTATATCGGTACCGGTCGTCGCAAAAGTGCTATTATGCGCGTGCGACTGATGCCCGGCTCAGGCAAAGTAACAATCAATGGCAGAGAGGGCAGTGATTACTTTGGCCGCGACGCTCTGCTGGATTATGCCCTGGCTCCCCTCAGAATAACGGACACTGCAAGCCACTTTGATGTTATCGCCACCGGTACGGGCGGCGGTGTTTCCGGTCAGGCAGGTGCACTGCGACACGGCATCTCTCGCGCCCTGCTGACTGCCGGCGACTATCGCGACGAGCTAAAACGGGCTGGGTTCTTAACGCGCGATCCTCGAATGGTCGAGCGCAAGAAATACGGCCTGAAAAAAGCCCGCAAGCGCCCGCAGTTCTCCAAACGCTAATATCAGCGCTGACACCTTCTTTATTCTTTGAGTGAAGAAACGCAGGCCCGTACCGGGCCTGCGTTTTGGATGGTGCGCCCCTATCTTGCCAGACTAAGCGCACGCAGACTAAACGCACGACGGGTAACTTTCGGGACAATCTCCGGAGGGCGCGTACTTGCCATATGACTGACGTGCCTCTAGCGCACGGCGCTCCAGCGAAAAATCTATAGCATAAGTGAGCATTATTCTGTATAATCAACGAAACGGTAACATTAAATCGTTCTCTTAACCAAGGAGGAACAATGGCAGGTCAACAAGCAGGATGGTATCCGGATCCCGCAGGAAATCCCTCAAAACTGCGTTACTGGGACGGCAGCCAGTGGACGGACAATTACACGGATGCTCCTGACCAGGCCCCACAAGCACAAGCACAGTCTCAACCACAGCCTACTGCAAATACCACATCTGCAACATCAGAGCCACAACCGGTCATGCCTGCAACGCCAGAAGCGCAGCCAATCGTGTCGGCAACGCCAGAAGCGCAGCCTCACCCTGCGTATTCTTCGCCTGTAACTCCTGAGCAACAGACCCCAAACGTTGAGCCGCAACCCGTCGTACCTGCACCATCGGAAGTACAAGCACAGCCTCAACCACAGCCTGTAAGTGCCGCACCCGCAACGCCAGAAGTGCAACCCGTCGTACCCACAGCGCCACAACCGCAGCCGCCCGTGGCCGCGCCCGTCACACCCGTCGCACCCACCACGCCTGTAGGCGTAGGCGGAGGCCCTCTCCAGCAGCCTCAACAGCAGGTAAACCCCGCGTACATACAGGCCCCGGCTGGACCCTCAAACAACCTGGCGATCGCTTCTTTAATTCTGGGCATCGTTGGACTTTGTCCGTATACGTTTGGTATTTGCTCGATTATCGCCATCATCTTAGCCGCATTGGCCCGAAAGCGGCCCGGCGGAAAGGGCCTGGCTATTGCCGGTTTGGTGATGGGTATCGTCGGATTAGTGATTGGAATTATTATCATAATAGCAGTGATTGTTCTGGTTGCCAATCCTGACTTATACTATTATTACTACTAGAGTTACAGAACATGCAGCACTGCTGACTGCTAGATGCTAAACGATACCTCTGAACAGAGGCCCCGTGCGCTTTTGCGCCCGCCTCTGTGAACAGGAGGCGTGAGCCCTGTTAGCACGTTTCTCAGTTCTTGTAGACGCGCTCCAATCGCAGACCAAACATACAGGCCAGATCATAGCTGATGGTGCCCATCTTCTCGGCGATGTCATCCATACTGATTTCTTGCTCGCCGCTCCTGCCAATGATGATTGCCTCGCTGCCAAACTCCACACTCGGGCGGGCGGCCGACAACTGAGCCTGACGAATGTTGGAGATATCCTGACGCTGGCTCACTTCAAACATGCACATATCCATGCAGATCGTCCCTACCTGCGGATAGGCATAACCATCCACAAGAATGTCGATTCGGTCGGACAAAACCCGGGAAAGACCATCTCCGTAGCCGATGGGAATAGTGGCGATAAGCACTCCTCCCGGCGAACGATAGTTGAAGCCATAACTTACGCCCTCTCCTAAAGGTACGGGTTTTATGGAATTGACGCGGGCACGTACGCTCATGGCCGGGCGTAGTTTGATGAGGTCCTTGGTGAGTTTAGACGGGTGCAGCCCATAAACCGATATACCCAAACGTACCATGTCGTAGCGCGTGTGCTTATAGCGGATGGCGGCGGCTGAATTTGCGGCATGGACAATACCCGGATCCATACCCATGTAACGAATGGTCTCCAGCGCCTGCTCAAAGCGCTCCTGCTGCATTTTTAAACCGAGTGTGTCCATCGTATCAGCAGTAGCAAAATGCGTAAAACAACCCTGTAGTTCCAAGCCGCGATGAAAGGCCAACGACCGCAAAAAATCGCCTGCGTCCGAATAATGTACTCCTATACGATTCATGCCGCTGTCGATTTTTAGGTGATAAGGAGCGACGCATCCGGCCGCATCGGCACGCTCACCCAAAGCCAGGGCAAATTCGCTGGTGTAGAGTGCTGGCACCAAGTCATAATGTAGTATCTCGGCGATGGAGTCTATCGGTGGTTCAGCCAAGATGATAATGGGGGCGTCGATGCCGGCGCGGCGCAACTCGATACCCTCACACACACTGGCCACACCCAGGTATTTGGAGCCCGAACGCATGGCCACCTTGGCAACCTCAACGGCACCATGCCCATAGCCATCAGCTTTAACGACCGTCAAAATCATACTATCTGGGCCGATGTGCTTACGCAGGGTCTTAAGATTTTGGCTGATGGCCTCTCTATCGATCTGCGCCCAGGCCCACCGACGTTGATGCGGCTCTATTGCAGATGGCTCACGTGCCGTCGCAGCTGATACGTTGTCTGTTATTGCGCCTACGCCTGGAGTCGCAATCGGTGTGCTGCCTGCAGTATCACCGTTCGTTAAAAGCGTCGCGGCATCTTCTTGAACCAACAAATCTCCACCTGGGCTTAAAAACCTCGGTATCTTCTGTAGGTCGCCATCCTCATTGTGCGACTCATTGTGCGACTTGCCGCCTTCTATGACCTTGAACCCGTCCAAATCTTCTCCCGACTTTCCCGGGTTTTCATTACCGGTACGATTATAACTTATAACACGAATTGCTTGAACGCACCGGGCAGAGCATCAATGACGTCTGTGGCGATCACGCTGTGCTCGCCTACGTGTTCTGCCGCCAAAGAGCCAGCGCGGCTGTGCAGTTCCACGCCAGTCTGGGCAGCTTCAAAGGGCAAAAGGCGCTGAGCCAGCAAGGCACCGATTATACCGCTGAGAACATCTCCGGTGCCGGCAGTCGCCAATGCCGGTGTAGCGGCCGACATGAGAATCGAGCCCTTTGAGTTGGAGTTGGAATTGGAGCTTGGATCCAAGCCAGAGCCTGAATCGGAACCCGCTGGGCCGGACACGCGCGTCCGGTGTCCTTTTGCCACAACGACTGCCTCCAGAATCTGAGCCAACTGTCTGCCATCATCCGCATCATCTAGCCCATAGGCCGCAAGCAGCCGCTTTAGCTCGCCGGCATGCGGGGTCAAAACGACAGGAGTATTTTCTTGCGCGGAGCTGTTGACCGGCAAGGTGAGCTGCTGGGCAGGATATGCGTTTGTTCGCGAGTCGGCAGGCTGACTTGAAGACTGGGCAGGCTGCTGGTTTAGCGGCGCAGTAGGCTGCTGGTTTGTTGGTCGGACAGGCAACAAACCGGGTTGCTGTGCAAGGATATTCAGGGCATCGGCATCCAAAAGCAACGGCAGGCCGCGAAGGACGGCGTGATGGATGACGCAGGCCACGAATTTAGCGCTGGATGCGCTCACAGTGATACCACAGCCTAATATAATAGCATCATAGTGTTTGATCGTAGCAACGATATCGTCCAGAGCATCAGGCGCAAAGGTGCCTTCGCAGTCTTTAGCTTCGAATACCGGTACCGTGAGCAGATGGGCCCGCGCAGCCGCGGCCGCCGCACTTCCCGGGGTAGCCAGCGTAACATAGCCCGCACCACTGCGCGCCGCTGCCTGTGCAGCCAAAACACCAGCGCCAAAATAGCGACTCGAGCCAGCCAACACCAGTAGACTGCCTCGTGTGTATTTATTGCTGTGGGGCGGCAAGGACGTGGAGAGAAACGCACCGGCACTCATAGCGCGCTTTCGGCTCGTTGGGTACGTTGGGTTTCCGCGTGCTTCAAAACAGTATCTTCGGTATCCTGCAGGACAGGAACGTTCTGGGGCACCCGGGCTTTCGCATCAGCGCCTGTGTCCGTATCCTTATCGCCATCGGCATCCGTATCGGCTCCCGCTTCCTGAGCGTCCGCATCCTGAGCACCCGTGCTCTGCTCCTGTTGTTCCAACCGTTGGTCCAGGCTGTCCAAGATGGCCCTGAGTTCTTTGAACTGCCGGGACAGTTCGGTTTGCGGGTCTAAACGCAGCGGCTCGACAGGCCTGCTGGTATCTTTAATGGCAACCGCCGACGCGACCCCTACCTGGTGGGTATGCGATAGCGAGAGCTGTATTTCGACGATCCCCTGGCTTGTCGCCTCTGCCTGAACGTTGCCGTGCAGCAGGGCTATCGGCTTGCCTTTGTCGTCATGCGCCACCTCAACATCGGTAAAGCGCATGCCCGTAAAGCCGGTGCCCAGCGCCTTCAGCACAGCTTCTTTGGCAGCAAAGAACAGGGCATAGTGGCTGGCCGGGCGACTCTTGCTCCAGGCATATTCACGCTCACCACTGCTGAATACGCGTTGGAGTATCCGCGGTGTGCGCTCGATTGCCCGCTGCATACGATCGATTTCGATGATGTCTACGCCCAAGCCGACACCAGAACCTTGGATAGGCAATGGGTTGTCAAGACTCTGACGCTTCGTTGCCCTAAGCAGGGCCTGGTTTTTTTTGGAAAGCCGGGCCATTGCGCCGTTATTCCACAGTTACGGACTTAGCCAGATTGCGCGGCTGGTCTACATTTGCTCCACGGATAAGCGCCACGAAGCGAGCAAAGAGTTGGAGCGGCACACTGGCCAGTATCGGGCTCAAACACTCCCTGACCTTGGGAATGGAGATGACATAAGGGGTAAGTTGGGCTATGCGCTCGTCGCCCACAGTTGCCAAAGCGATGACCTTGGCGCCGCGTGCCTGCATCTCTTCGATGTTCGCCAACATCTTATCGTAGGTTGCGCTCTGACAAGTTACCGCGATGACCGGCGTTTGTCGGCGAGGATCGCTGAGCCCTTCTGGATCAATCAGGGCTATCGGTCCGTGCTTGATCTCGCCGGCCGCAAAAGCCTCGGCATGTAAATAGCTTATCTCCTTAAGCTTAAGGGCACCTTCATAGCATGTGGTCGCGCCTACGCCACGTCCGATAAACAGCGCTGTTTGAGCGGCAGCGCATTCTGCGGCACAGCGCTCGATAGCCGCAGTCGCGGTATCGGTCAATAGCTCCTCGATCTTGGCGGGAAGTTCCTGCATGTGTTCGTAGAGCTCGCTGACCCACCTTCCGTCTACCTCGCCACGCTGTTGGGCGATATGTGCGGCCAACAGCGTAAGCTGTGCGACCTGGGCCAAAAAGGACTTGGTCGCAGCCACCGCAATCTCGATGTGCGCCTTAATGAAGACAACGTTGTTGGCCTCCATCGTGATGCGCGAGCCGACCACATTTGTGATTGCCAGTACGTGGGCGCCGGCTCTTCTCGCTAACTTGACAGCCTCCAACGTGTCGGCGGTCTCGCCACTTTGAGATATGGCAATAACGAGGGTCTGCGCGGTCAATAACGGATTGCGATACCTGAATTCGCTCGCATAGGCCACTTCTACTGGCAGGCGCCCCCAGGCTTCGAGCAAATCTTTGCCAATCAGCCCGGCATGATAAGAAGTGCCGCAGGCTACAATAATCACGCGGTCGACATCGGACATCTCCTGGGCGCTCAGCGCCAATTCCTCAAACAGTATCTGGTGATTTTTATCATCAAAACGTCCCGCCAGTGTATCTTTGATGACCTTGGGTTGTTCGTGAATTTCCTTAAGCATAAAATCGGGATAACCACCACGTTCGGCATCTTCAAGATCCCATTCTATCGTCACTGCTGTGGGTGAATAGGCCGTGCCGGCCGGATCGAAAAAATCAATAGTACCGTTTTGGTGCAGTACCGCCACGTCGCGATCGTCCAAAAAATACACGCGACGCGTATGCTCGATGATAGCCGGAGTATCCGATGCCGCAAGAACACCGTAGGCAGCCTTGCCCACGACTAAAGGCGAATCATTGCGTGTAACCACGAGAACTCCCGGGTGTTTGGCATGGCAGATAGCCAGAGCAAATGAGCCCGAAAGCTGGGCCACAGTAGTGCGCACAGCCTGGGCCAGGTCGCCCGGCGTTGCTTGATATTCCTCCTCTATGAGGTGAGCGATAACTTCTGTGTCAGTCTGGGAGAAAAACCGGTGCCCGCGTTCGCTCAGCGCTGCTCGCAGGTGAGCGTGGTTTTCGATGATGCCGTTGTGCACGACAGCGACCTCGCCGGTACAGTCGCTGTGCGGATGAGCGTTTGCTTCGTTAGGGATGCCATGGGTGGCCCAGCGGGTATGACCGATGCCGGTGGTGGGCATTTGGCCCAGCTCGCCTGCGGCGATGGCCTTGTCAACAGCCTCGTGCAACTGCAAGACCTTGCCCTGCCGTTTGATAGTTTTGATTTCCGTGGGCAGTTGCAAGGCCACACCAGCGCTGTCATAGCCTCGATATTCCAGCCGCCTCAGTCCGCCCAGCAAAACCGGGATAGTGTCGACCGTGCCGGTAAAAGCTACGATTCCACACATTACTATTCTCCCGCGGCATCGCTGCCATCGGTAATGCTTGCGTCGCCTGGTGTCTCAGCGCTGTCCATATCCGTCTCCCCGGCTACCATTAAGTCAGCCTCGTCAGACACGCTCATAGTCTCGAACGCGTTTGTTTCATTTGTTTCCACAGCGGCGTCTGTCGCCTCAGGCCTGGCCTTGCGCGAGGTCGCAACGCGAGCCACGGCCGTCACCTTGTCGCTATCGGCAACATTCATTACGCGCACACCTTGGGTGTTGCGCCCCTGCAGTGAGATATCAGAGGACTTGACGCGGATCATCACGCCTTCCTCGCTGATTATCATCAGCTCCTGGCCGGGCATAATGATCTTCATGCCCACCAAAGGTCCTTTCTTGGCGGTCATTTGAATCGTGTAGACGCCCTGGCCGCCGCGATGATGCAACGGGTAGTCGCTCACAGGGGTGCGCTTGCCAAATCCGCCGGTAGTTATCACAAACAGCTCGCTGCCTTTGCGCGCTACCTCCATGCCGATGACCTCGGCATCGCCTGGTGTAGTCATTCCCTTGACGCCCAGCGTGTCGCGGCCCATGGGTCGCGCTTCGCTCTCGTCCCAACAGATTGCCTTGCCGTTTGAGGCCACCATCAGCACACGCTCACCTTCCTTGACGCGGCGCACGGCTATCAGCGAGTCGCCTTCGCGCAGATTGATGGCTATGAGGCCGTCGCGACGCGAGCGACCATATGCGCTCATGGCCGTTTTTTTGGTCATGCCGCCCGAAGTGGCAAACAACAGATACTCGTCGGCAGGAAAGTCTTTTGTGGCAATGATCGCGGCGATCTTCTCCCCCGGCTCAAATGGGAGCAAGTTGACCACGGCCGTGCCTCGGGCATGCCGAGAACCCACGGGCAATTCGTGCACCTTGAGTCGGTAAACCTTGCCTTTTGTTGAGAAGAACAGCATGTAGTCATGCGTAGAGGCCACGAACAGATGCTCGACGAAGTCCTCGCTCTTAAGATTGACACCCGAAAGCCCCTTGCCGCCGCGCTTCTGCTGACGATAAGTGGCCACGGGCAGACGTTTGACATAACCGCTGCTGGTAACCGTTACGACCATGTCCTCTTCGGCGATAAGATCCTCGACCTCCAAATCCTTGGCATCGTCGGCCAGTTCGGTCTTGCGTGGCGTGGCCAGACGGCCTTTTATCTCCATGAGTTCATCTTTGAGAACCTGGTGTTGTAAAGCCTTGTTTGCTAATATATTAGTATAATATTTAATTTTCTCTTTGAGCTCGGCCAGCTCGGCCAAAATCTTATCGCGTTCCAATCCGGTGAGTCGACGCAAACGCATCTCCAGAATCGCGTCGGTCTGCGCGCGCGTGAGAGCAAAACGGCCGATCAGGCGTTCTCTGGCTTCATTGTCGTCGGCAGAAGACCTGATGATTTGAATGACCTCGTCGATATTGTCCAGCGCTATCATCAGGCCATCAAGGATATGGGCGCGGTCTTTAGCTTTTTCCAGGTCGTACTGCGTGCGTCGTACCAATACCTCCTCTTGGTGCTTGAGGTAGTAATGCAGCATCTCCAGCAGGCTGAGCGAGCGCGGAACCCCGTTGACCAAAGCCAGCATGTTCACGCCAAATGTGGTTTGCAACTGCGTGTGCTTATAGAGTTTATTCAAAACCACCTGGGCAATGGCACCTTGTTTGAGTTCAATGACGTAGCGCATGCCCTTGCGATCAGACTCGTCGTGGGCATCGCTGATCTCGTTGATTTTTTTGTCGCGCGCGAGTTCGTTGATCTTTTCATCCAGCTTGGCCTTGTTAACCATATAGGGCAGCTCAAAGACGATTATCCGCTCTCTACCCGAGGTCGTTTTTTCCAACCGCGCCTTAGCACGCAGTACGAGCGAACCGCGTCCGCTTTCATAAGCCTCGCGGATGCCATTTTTGCCCATAATCATAGCGCCTGTAGGAAAGTCTGGGCCCGGAAGCACCGCCATGACCTCATCAAGGCTTACTTGCTCGTTATCCAGATACAGACAGGCCGCGTCGATGACTTCGGCGAGATTATGAGGAGGAATATTCGTGGCCATGCCCACAGCAATGCCCTGCGAGCCATTGACCAAAAGATTGGGGAAGCGCGCCGGCAAAACGGCCGGTTCCTCCAACGATTCATCGTAGTTAGGCTGCCAATCTACCGTATCTTTGTCCAGATCACGCAGCAGTTCCATCGCGGCTTTTTGCAGGCGTGCTTCGGTATAACGCATGGCTGCGGCGCTGTCACCATCCACTGAGCCAAAGTTGCCGTGTCCGTCAATCAACGGCATCCGCATCGAGAAATCCTGGGCTAAACGCACCATCGTATCATAGACGGCCACATCGCCATGCGGGTGATACTTACCTATAACCTCGCCAACCGTCCAGGCTGATTTCTTGTGAGGCTTGGATGGGGTAATGCCGCTTTCGTGCATGGCATAGAGAATGCGCCGGTGCACCGGTTTGAGCCCATCACGCACATCGGGCAGGGCGCGGGCAACGATGACACTCATGGCGTATTCGAGGAAGCTCTGGCGCATCTCGGCGGCCATCTCGGACGGCTTGACCGTGCTGCCACTCAGGTCCAATTCCTGGGTCTTTACTCCATCTGACACGTTATTCTCCCTCTGGTTCTTGTTTTAATCTCCTAGATGTCCAAGAAGCGCACGTCTTTGGCATGCTTTTGGATAAACAGCTTGCGCGGCTCGACCTTATCGCCCATAAGATCGCTCACGGCTTTCTCGGCCGCCACGGCCTCGTCTATCGTCACCTGTAGCAGCGTGCGCGATTTGGGTTCCATCGTGGTCTCCCATAGCTGTTCGGGATCCATCTCGCCCAAGCCTTTATAGCGCTGGATTGTGTATTTCGTCTCCGGCGGCAGGGCCTTGGTCTCTTTGCGCAGCACATCGTCACTGTAGATGTAGGTGTGTTTGCGACCTACACTCAGGCGATACAGCGGCGGCTGGGCAATATAGATGTAACCACGTTCGATCATCTTGGGCATAAAACGATAGAAAAAGGTAAGGAGCAAGATGCGGATGTGAGCGCCGTCGACATCGGCATCGGTCATGATAATAGCCTTATGGTAGCGGGCTTTCTCGATATCAAAGTCCTCGCCAATGCCCGTGCCGATGGCGGTTATCAGTGTGTTGATTGTGTCAGAGGAAAGCGAGCGGTGGATGTTGACTTTTTCGATGTTGAGGATCTTGCCCCTGAGCGGCAAAATGGCCTGAAATGAGCGCTCGCGCGCCTGCTTGGCCGAGCCACCGGCGCTATCGCCCTCGACAATGTACAGTTCGGTGAGCTCTGGGTCTTTGATCGAGCAGGGTGCCAGTTTGCCGGGCAGAGCAGCGTCTTTTTGTTTGCGTTGGTTGCGCTTGTAGTTGCTCACGGCCTCGCGCACGCGCTTTTCTTCCAGTGCTTTTTTGACTATCTCGCGCGCCGGATTGGGATGCTCTTCTAAGAACTCCGCCAGCCCTTGCGAGACCGCGGTCTGAGCCAACGAACGTATCTCGGTATTGCCGAGCTTCGTTTTGGTCTGGCCCTCAAACTGCGGATTGCGCAATTTGACCGAGATAATGCAGGTAAGGCCGCTGCGCACGTCCTCGCCCACCATGTTATCTTCCTTCTCTTTGAGCATATTCTTGGCGCGAGCGTAGTTGTTCAAAACCTTGGTCAGGCCGTTTTTGTAGCCCTCGACGTGTGTGCCGCCCTCGGTGGTATGAATGTTGTTGGCAAAGGCCAGGGTGGTCTCATAGTGGGTGTTGTTCCACTGCAGGGCAAATTCGATCTCGCCTACCTCTTCTTGGCTGGCCGAGAAATAAATCGGTTTGGACAGGCCGGGCAAGACATCTTTGCCCTCATTGACGTATTTGGCAAAATCCACGATGCCGCCGGCATATTGATACTCTTCATACAAAGGCCCGTCACCGGCTTCGTTCAGCTTACGATGGTCGGTGAAGGTGATCTTCAGGTTCTTGTTGAGAAAGGCCATCTCGCGCAGGCGGGCCGTGAGAATATCAGCGTCATAATTTGTTGTCTCGAATACCTCGTCATCGGCCCAAAATGTTATCTTGGTACCGGTACGCTTGGTCTTTCCGACCTGAGTGAGCTTCTTGGTGGTCTTGCCTCGCGCAAATGACATCTCCCAGATGCCACCATCGCGCATGACCTCGGCATCCAGCCGTGTAGACAACGCGTTGACCACCGACACACCCACGCCGTGCAAACCGCCCGATACCTTATAACCCTCGCCACCGAACTTGCCGCCCGCGTGCAATATGGTGAGAACCACTTCTAAGGTAGAAATCTTTTTCTTGGAGTGTTTGCTGACAGGTATACCACGGCCGTTGTCGACCACGCTGACCGAGTTGTCCTTGTTAATGGCGACGTCAATACGAGTGGCAAAGCCGGCCATGGCCTCGTCAATGGAGTTATCGACCACTTCATACACCAGATGATGCAGTCCTCGGGGACCTGTCGAACCGATATACATGCCGGGGCGTTTGCGTACCGGCTCCAAGCCCTCTAAGACAATAATATCGTCAGCATCATAGCTCGACTGGTTTGATTGCACGTTTGGATTCTTGCTGGCTGCCAACCTGGCTCCTTTCGGGTTTCGTTTGTTGGTGCTTGCCTGCATATATTTTAGCCTATTTTGTACTTAGTGGGAGCGGAAAATCGGTGTTTTTACGGCCATAGGGCGCGATTTGAGGGTCGCTTTATCATCATTTTGATAACGGATTGCCTAACACGGTCTAAACCCTGGCTTAAACCGCGTTTAAGTGTCTACAGAGTTGAGAAAAAAGAAGGTGATGCCCCTGGCGTTAACGTGTGCCATGAGCCGAGCAGGCACGGGGAGAAACTCCCCGTGCCTGCTTTTCATAACACACGTTAAGATTTCCTGGCAGCTTGGGCCTGTCTTAGGCGGCAACTAGCGCGCTTAGGCGGTAACTACCGCGCGATTGTCCTGGTTTTTGTCGCCATCATCGTCTTTTGTCTTGCGAAGCGCCACGACGGTATGGATGATACCCATTATCGCAAACAAGGCAAATAGGGCAACGATGATAGGAGTATACGCGTCCAGCCAGGCCGTCGGTCTGTTAAGGCCGTCAAGCACAAGCCATACCACGACGGTGATAAGCCCCAGAACCACAGCCGCAATACCGGTTAAAAGGATGGCTCCTTTAAAATGCCTGCGCCTGAGGAGATTGGCTGCCAGCAACACCAACGAGCCGAGAGCGGCAAGGACCGCAAGGATCAGGTTGAGCAGGCTTATGACCAAGGTAGTGTCCAGGTTGCCCAGGGGCACATTGCCCTCGGCGAGATCCACGACGGGGTTTCCGGTTTGAGACTGAAGAGCCTCTACCTCTTCTGGCGCGAAGCCTTCGGCCAAAAGCTCTGCCGGGGCCGGTGTGGGTGTGTCGACAACAGCGGGCACTGTGGGATCAGGCTCGGGCTCAGGATTATCTGTCGCAATCAAGGCATAAAGCGCCTTTATGTCGATATCGGTTGTGACGTTGGTAAAGTCTTTGTCCCAGCCGGTAAAGGTGTAGCCTTCGCGCGTTGGGTCGCTTGGCGCTGTGGCGTCAGAGCCGTAAGATACCGTCTCGGATTTGAGTTCGGTGCCGTCAAAGTCTAAGAAGCGCACCGTGAAGGTGTTGAGCGCCCATTGGGCATACAGCGTGATATTGCCGCTGACGGTGAATGTTTCATTTGCCGCATAGGGCGTACCCTTGCCGTCCTTGGCCGTGTTCCAGCCGGCGAACGTGTAGGTGCCCAGAGCCAGATTGCCCGTGTTGCCCAACACGGTAGCTTGAGCGTTGTCGGCGGAATAGGGCGTAGGATCGACGGGCGCGGTGCCTGATGTGGCGCCATTGGCATCATAGGTCACCGTGTAAGTGAGCGTGCCGCCAGTATAGTTGATGTCGTAGTTGTTAAACACGAGGTTCTTGAACTTCAAGCTATCGGTCTCCAACCAAGCAGGCGAGATGGAGGTAACCGTGCCTGCGAATCCCACGGGCGTGGTGTCCGGGTAGTAAAGCTTGGTAGCGTTGTTGCCGCTGAACGACGCCTCGCTGCCTGCGAGTATGGAAAGGCTGGCATAGTAGCTCACATAAATGCCGCCGCCGCCGGAGTTGCCGCTCGCGGTGTTATTGCTTACTCGGGCGTCATCAGAGAGCGTGATGGTGGAGCCACTGTCCACAACATAGATGCCGCCACCCCAAGCTGCACTGTTACCGTTAAGCGCGGCGCTGCCAGCAAGAGTAACGCTGCTGTCTTGGTCGGCATAAATTCCGCCGCCGCCAGTACTCGCACTGTTACCGTCGTCAGCTGTAGCGCCACCTACTACTGAGTTGTCAGCAAGGGTAACTGACGACCAGTAGTCGGCATAAATTCCGCCGCCGCCGCCATTGGTGGTGACATTGCTGCGCACTTGGGCAGAGCCGGCAAGCTTGACAGCGGAGCCGTAGTAAGCATAGATGCCGCCGCCACGGATCTTGGCGATATTGCCGCTGATCACGGGGCTGTCGTCTATCTCGTCAGCATCATCGCCGAGGGCAACCGTAGCATAGTAGGCGTAGATGCCGCCGCCATAGCCAGCGGAGGAGCTTATCTCATTGCCGCTCACCTGAGCAGACCCGGTAAGGGTGGCCGTAGTGTTGTAGACATAGATGCCGCCGCCATACCAGTAGGCTTCATTGTCGCTCACCTGAGCAGCATCGGTAAGAGTAACCGAGCTACTGGCAGCATAGATGCCGCCGCCGTAGTGAGCAACGCTGCTGCCATTTTCAGCGAGGGCATTGCCACTCACCTGAGCGGAATCAGCGAGAGTAACGCTGCTGGAGCCGGCGGCATAAATGCCGCCGCCGTAGCCGTAAACAGTTCCGCCGGTAGCGGTCAAGATGTTGCCACTCACCTGGGCAGAGCCGGCAAGGGCAACTGTGGAGTTGCTGGCAGCGTAGATGCCGCCGCCACGGATACCGGCGCTGTTGCCGCTGATTTCGACGGAGTCGCTGATGCTAACAGTGGAGAGGGCATCGCCATCAGAGCGGATGCCGCCGCCGGAGCCAACAGCAGTATTGCCAGTGACTTTGGTAGAGCCGCTGATGTTAACAGTAATGGCGTACTTAGCCGTAATACTAGGATACCCAGTCGCATGATCGTGAATGAGGATGCCGCCTCCGTAGCCAACATTACCGTTTTGGTCTAGTATCGCCTTGTTGCCGCTCACCTCAGGGCTAACATCGGCATTGTCCGCTTCGAGCGTGACGCGATAGCCGCCGTGAGCGTTGATGCCACCGCCATATGTGGCAATGTTACCGCGTATCTGAACGGGGCCAGATATGTTCAAGATGTTGTGATCATAGTCCTCAGAATAGAGTGCCTCAACAAAGATGCCGCCCCCGCGGTAACATTCGTTTCCGTATATTTCTACCGAGCCTTCGATCTTAACCGTAGCACTGTCAGCAAAGATACCGCCCCCGTCGGTTTGGTATGTAGTCGACGTCTTGTTGTTGTATATTTTTGCATACTCGCTCACCGAAACAGATGCGTATGCGTATGGGCCTGCATCTTTTTTGGTCACGACAGAGATGCCGCCCCCTTCGTGCGCGAATTTATTGTCGTGTACGGATGCGGATCCGCTGAGGTAGACAGAAGACGAGCCGAAAGCGTAGATGCCACCACCGTTAAAGGCTGTGTTGTTGCATATTTCAGCTTCATCTTGAACATACACCGTTGAATTGTCGGCGTAGATGCCGCCTCCGGCTCCAAAGGCTGCATTCGCGTGATTGTCCTTCACCTGCGTTGCGCCCGTCAAATAAACTGTGGCGTTGTTGGAGGCATAGATGCCGCCGCCGTCGTGGGCGGTGCCGCCGGTTATGACGATGTTGTGAAGAGTAAGTGAGGCAGCGACAACCTTTATTACTCCTGTCTCATTTTCAATCTCAGTCTGCTTAAGGGTATGCCGGTCTTCACCGGCACTGGTGAGAGTGATGTCTTTGGTGATGCTGAGTTCGCTCTTGGTTATATCGATGCTGTTTTTCAAGGTGATGGTATCGCCCGAGTCGGCCTCTTTGATCGCAGCGCGCAACTCGGTCTCATTATTTACCAGCGTCGTAGCGCCCAGTGCCCTGATCTCGCTCGAGCTCTCCGCTGTCGGCACATGGATGGCCGCTGACATGCCCCTCTCCAGATCGGACTTTTCTCCCCCTTCGTCACTGCTGTTTGCGCCGTCTGGTTCGTCGCCTTGAGCCGTTTCTCTCGCACTGCCTGAATCATCCTGGACAGCGTTTAAGTCTGGCTTAGTATCGTCAGCAATATCAGTAGTTTCTTGAACTACTGATTCTGAGACCCCCCCCCCACGGCTTCTGCCAGAGCCAGGCTCGGTACCAGGCTCAGCACCAGCACTGCGGCCAAAGCGGCCGATGCCAACTTTTCGTTTAACTTCATGAGTAACCCCACTTCCTTCTTTCCCTGTCGTAGTTTGGGACTGTGTCAACCAGTCCAAAAAACATACCGACAGGATTTGAGACATACGGCTTGCACACCTTCCTTTTTTGCGGCCGTGCATCTCGTTTATCAACCATTGCTATGCGCTTTATACTGCGCTCTGTGTGCTATTCTAGCACGAAAATTGACGCTTTTGACAGGATAGTGAGGCAATGGGCATAAAAACACAAAAACTCCACAAATAAACAAAACCGGCCACAAAAACCTGCTCGCTATTCCTTTTTGTGTGGAGAAAGTGTGTCGCATTATAGAGTATAGTGCGAAAAAATAGCCCCCCTTCCCCACATATAAGAGAACTTCTGATACATGCTACTCATTATTATAAAGCCATCTGTCACATCGCGGCCAACATCTGGCACGCCGCACTCAATAAACGGTTCTTTTATGGCGGCTTTCTTACTCTGCCGTCGGACGCTGCTTGCGCTGGGCTGTCGTGCGCGACACTCTGAACGTAATGGCGGCTATCGCGCGACCGGTCTGTTCTTGCATTTTCAACCGGTAGACTTCTCCATTCATGGTCAGTTCAGCAGCATAGGCACTATCATCTACATAAATAAGGATCTCGGGATTCTTTGCTCGTTTGGAGTAGACAACGTTATCGGTATGCTTCAATATCTCTGCCGGTGCTACCGCCGCCCAGGCTATTTGCAAGTTATTGGTGGGTTTTTGTGTGGCCTGTCCTTTTTTTTCAAAACTCTGCAAAAACGACAAGTATTCTGTACTCAGACTGGAGAATCGACGATTACGCTCGGGAATTTTAGTGGTTTTTTTACCAACAGACATCAGCGTCATCCCTCATGATTTAAGAGGTAGGCGCAGCAGGTGAGCAGAGCGCAACGTTTGTTCATCAAAATATCCCAGGTTTGTGGTGGTTATAAAGGTTTGGCTGTAGCGGTCGATCTGCTGCATCAGATGTGCTCGTCTGTTAGCATCCAACTCCGACATGACATCATCCAGAAGCAACATCGGCACTAAACCCAAGACATCTTTAAATACCTCTATTTCGGCCATTTTTAACGCCAGCGCCACACTACGTTGTTGTCCTTGCGAACCATAACGTCTAACATCCTGACCATTAAGAAAAAAGATGATGTCATCTCTATGTGGTCCTATAAGTGAGCGTCGCGCGCCGGTCTCGCGCTGCTGGTAATTGTTCATGGTTTGCAACAACTGCTCTTTGACATCGCTCGTGGTGAGGTTGACAGGGGCGCGAACTACTTGGTCGGGCGCTTTTTGGGAATCTGTATTGTTCTTTTCTTTTGTCTTATGAAAACTTCTCGTGTTGGTATCAAAGCCTGCGCCGCCCGAAGCAACATCTGTGGGATTTTCCTCATCATGCGACGGCACATAAAGTGCTGTCAGTTCTTCTCCGTTTGTTATGTCAGCGTATATTCTCGTGGCCGCGTCCATTAATCGCAGAAAAAGGTTTACCCGGTGCGTAAATAACGAGGCACCTAGCTTGGCCAGGTTTTGGTTCCATGACTCTAGAATATCCGGATCCACATACCCTTCTTTAAGGAGAAGGTTCTTTTGTTTGAGAGCACGATTATAATCACTTTTAATGCTGGCAAAGGTTTTAGAGATTCTGGCACCAAGGTTGTCGAGCAACTCTCTTCTTACCAGAGGTGGCCCTTTGGCAATACCAAGATCATCGGGCGAGAAGAGCACGGCCGGCAACAGTCCGGCCATGTCCAGACGACTGCGCTGTTTATCATTTACAAAAAATCTCCTTTCTCCTGCTATTATCCTCATACAGATCGTGGTAGCTCCCCGTAAGCAGGCTCTTGAGGAATTCTCCCCCGCGTCGTATTCCTCTCTAAAATTGCTATATTCAATAGCAATTTTGCAGTCTATCCTGCTGTTTTCGAGTGAGCCATTTTCCTCTCCTTTACAATTCTTTGTGTTTTGTGCCTCTCCTACTGTCTGTTGTTGGTGCACTAGTTCGTACCCTGTGGGATGCCTGAATGAATATTGCATACTTAAAAGCTGGAGAGCCTCAACCAGATTGGTCTTGCCTACTGTGTTATCACCAACTACGATTACCAACGCTTTTGTAGGTTCGAACCGCAGATATTTGTGATTTCTAAAATTAATCAGCTCAATGCTTTTTATCTGCATACTACTTAAACACGCTCACCGTTCCAGGCGCACTGGCATCGTTAAATAAAAATAGCTGCTTGTATCGGTGGATGCGTCTACGGTTTTGAATATCCCAGGCTTAAGCGGAGTCTGTGCTTCAAATGTAATCTCTTCAGTATCAACAACAGCTAATCCGTCCAGAATATATTGATGATTAAAACCAATTTCAAAACCCTCCCCATCTATCTGCGCAGGAATGCTCTCGCTGGCCTGTCCTATATCTTGAGTCTGCGCTGTTACTTCCAAAAGTTGGGCGTCATTATGAAATACCAGCCTGATAGGACTGCTGTTCTTTGCTACTATCGACACTCTCCTGACAGCGCCCAATAACAGTTCAGTTTCAATGGTGGCCGTAAGGTTTTTTTGTGTAGGAATTATCTGATTGTAGTTGGGATAATTTCCTTCTATTTTTCTGGCAATGAAGGTGGTGGAACCAAAAATGATAATTATCTGGTTTTCGCTCTCTCCTATCGTTATCTTTTCTTCATCTGCAGCTGTCCTACAAACCTCATCTAAAAGCGTTCCCGGCACTATCAACTCAAAATCCTCTTTATCTTCCCCTTTATCTTCAGCCTTTGTTTGTGTAGCGCTGGTGATAGCCAACCGGTAGGAATCCGTTGCGACCATCATGGTATCTGTTTTTCCTACTTTAAAAAATATGCCGGTTAGCACTGCTCGCGAGACATCCCGAGAAACCGCACGGATGACTTTTTTTACCATCTTTGTGAGTTGTTCTACTTTGAGTTGTACAGAACGTGTAGCGATTATCGTGGGAAACTGCGGAAAATCCTCCGCACTCATCGTTGCAATACTGAACAGCGTTTCTTGGGCGCTGATATTCAGTTTGTCGTCTTTAGTCTCTAGGGTCACGGCTGCTTCGGGCAAACTTTTAACAATATCTGTAAACAATCTGCCTGAAACAACGGTAGCTCCGGTTCTTTCAATCATTGCGTCTTCTATATGGCGCACAGAAATTTCTAAATCAGAAGTTTCAAATATAACGCCGTCGGTAGCAGCATTGATATGAATACCTGAGAGAACCGGGATAGTGCTATGGCTGCTCATTCCCTTAGAAATCAAAGATACACATTGTACCAGGCGGCTTTTTTCGATGGTCAACCTCATGAGCTTTCCTCTCCTTCTATTGCTTTTATTATATATAAAATATATTTAACGGTAATAATAAGTCTTGTGGAAACTGCGGAAAAGCAAGCTTTTTCCTGATGGTACGGCACAACACGGTTGTGGGTTTTTTGAGGGAAGAACAACCGATTTATAACAAGGGGAGAAAAACCCAACACGGGCGGCCGTCTTATACGTCATTTTGTCCACAGATTTTTAAAGTTATTAACACTGATTAACAGATTTTTATAGGCCTGTATTTTCATGTGGTTATCATCTCGGCGATGCGTTCAACTTCGGTCTTTACACTCATATCAGAAACCAGTTTAGCTTGGATGTTCTTGCAGGCATACATCGCTGTAGTATGGTCCTTGTTACCAAAACTCTTACCGATCTCAGGAAACGACTTAGGTGTGAGGCGACGAGAGAGGTACATGGCCACCTGGCGTGGATGAGAGATGTTTTTTGAGCGTTTATCACTAAGAAGATCATCATGAGAAACCCGGTAATAGGCTTCAACTGCTTGTTGGATAACCTGGATATCGACCCTGCGTGTGTCCTTATGAAAAAACACCTTTCCGACGATGGCTTCGGCCTCTTCAGGGGTAATGGGAATACTCCGCTTTTCCGGTGGGCGAAAGGCAATATTACCTACGATAGAAGAAACCGCGCCTTCTAATTCTCGGATATTAGATCCTGATAATTCGATAATATGTTGAACGACCTCATCAGGAATATCGATATCCATAGCATTGATGTGGCTGCAGAAATAATGCTTATAATTCATAAATATAGCGACTTTCATCTCATAATTAGGTGGTTGAATATCTACGGTAACACCACCGGCAAAACGGCTCGTAAAGCGCTCATCGAGGTTTATTTCTACAGGAGAGCGGTCGGCACTCAATACTATTTGTTTTTTACGGTCGATAAACATATTAAATATTTCAAACAGCGCGTCGCTGGTGCCTTCTTTACCTTCCAGGTGTTGAACGTCGTCGAGCAACAGGACATCGCAGGTATGGTACTTACGTTTAAAGCTGGTAAGATCGCGATCGCCGGCCATGGCACCGGTAAAGTCATTTACAAACTCCGATGTGGGTGCATACACAACCCGTTTGTCTGATTGGTAGGTGTTTATGTAGTTTTTAATAGCCAGAAGAAGGTGGGTTTTGCCCAGGCCGGAGCGCCCATAAATAAAAAGAGGATTGAAGTACTGACCGGGACTTTCGGCCACACGCATAGCCGCCGAGTAGGCATAGTCGTTTGATGAGCCGACCACAAAGTTAGAAAAAGTCTTAAGTCCTTGTGCAGGGTCTTGGACTGGCGGATAATCGTTATCCTGAGAGAATATCGAGAAAATAGCCGAGCCGGATACCGCGCCCTCGCCAGCAAGAGAAGCAGGTGAGGTTGGTGCCGATAAGGTAGATTGGATAGGAAGGACCGCCTGAGCGGTGGGCGTGGCTGAGACAGGGGAAGATGAGATAGACTGAGCTGGAACGGATGAGGAGACAGGCGGGACCGCTTGGGTGAGGGGAGCAGGTTGAGCGACAGGTGTGATCAAAACAGGTTGAGCGACAGACTGAGAAGAAAAAGCCTCGGCCTGTGATACGCTCTGAGTTATGACAGTTGTTGGCGCAACGACGGCGTTGACAGCGGTGGCCGGTGTGTTCATGGCAACAGCCGGAGTTGTCGCCGATGTTGTTGTTGATGCTGCGATACCTGTAGGTGTGGTTGTCAGTGACGACGAGGCACCTGTGGGTGTGGTTGCAGGAATAGCACCGGCATTCTCATCCACCACTATTGATACCTCGCGACGGCTGCCCAACAGAACAAGAAAGGCATCTTCTATGTATTGTATATAGCGGCGTTCCACCCAGTCTTTGGCATGTTCCAGGCGCGTTGCGAATATCATTTGATTATCGTCCAGACTCTGTGGCACAAGATAGGTCAAAAATGCCAACGCCATAGGAGAGCTGGTCTCTTCTCGACGGGCCAATAACTCACGGGCCTCTTCCCACAGGGCAAAAACTTCTTCTTTATTCATAATTCGTATCCCCTCCACGCTAAAGCGTTGTTTTTAGGGCGCTGTCTCAGCATTAATTTGTCGCTGGACATACGCCAATCCGACATTGGAAAGAATCCGTTTCTTCAATTGTGTGGTTTCAACCATGCCCAAACGCTCAAGTTTTTGCAAGACCCGAGTGGCTGTGGGCGCGCTGACTCCAAGAGCAGTGGCTAGATCTACCGGGCCAAGCATCCCCTCTTCAAGTAGTAGCCTCAGCGCCTTGTCTTCGCGTGGCAACAGCGGTATCTGTGAAGTGGGATTACTGTGCGGGTTGCTGCGCTCATCCGCAAAAACAGCGGACGGAGACGTGTCAGAAGCAGAACGAAGGACATTTTCCTGCGCGGCTCCCGGAGTGGTAATCTGGGATATGCGATCTGAAAAGCGTGACGGGTTCGTCATTAAAAAAGCCCCTGAGGGTCCCGCTGTCGTTTGAGAGAGGTACGTGGCACTGTCGGCAGGGGTGTACGAAGATATCTGCCTTTGTGCGGCCTCTGCTGTGGCCGCCGTGATCGTAACAACAACGCCAGATGTAGCATTATCATCAATACTCAAAAAACCCCCGGAACGCTCCAGGTATTCCTTAACAATGGGAAAGCCCGAGCCTACTCCCCGGATATAACGTTTCATGTCTACGGTAGCCGAGGACACTCCCGGCTGTAGAACTAAGGATTTTTTCTGAATACCCGGGCCCTGGTCAGAAAAACGCAGGGTGTTACCGCCATCAAGCACCGAGACCGTACATTCTGCAAAATCAGCATGGATAAAATTCTCGGTTATCTCTCGGATCACTGTGTAAGGCAGCGAACCTCCCAGTTGGTGTGAGGCATCATAGACTGCCAACACGATATTATCGATGAATTCCTGCACGGCTGCCGGAGCGATGTCGATGATGCGCGGCGACGACAGCATGTCGTCATAGACGGCGACGCGTGCCAGGGTTCGGACATTATCAGTACCCAAGAGCGAAGGGTGGGGCGTGTCAGTTGAGAGTTCGTCCATAAAGGAACCTGCCAGGGTGATAGATAGCTGCTAATAAGTTGCTCATAGTGCCACATGTGTTATACAACGTGTTGCCGACTGAAATCCACAGGGTTATCCACAGAGAACGGCAGAACCTGGTGGAAAACCCCAAAATTTTCAAGAGATAAAACTGCTGATAACAGCCGTGTCCATGAGTGCTGAAATAAATAGTGAAAAACAGGATACACCAGAACACCTGCCTATTTCAACTTTTTTCACAAAAATTTCAACACCTGTGAAAAACTCAGTGAAAAATGAAAACAAAGCGACCAAAAATTGTGGAAATCTATGACAAAACAGGTCATATCAAGGATAGGCAGTCAAAAAAGAATCGGCAGAACAAGAAATGAAGCGTGGACTATGCCATTAAACCAAAATAGTGCCCGGCGACATTAAGACGAAGATAGCATGGCCTTGGTGCGCCGACAACGAGTGAACAACAAAGCGAACAGGAGAACAAACGGATTCTCTTTTCAAGGTGCACGTGGACAAAAGTGCAGGTAAAACTAACAATTTTGTTCACAATCAATTTTCTTACCGTGGACATGGTGCAAGGTAAAAAGCGGCTTGTCAAGCGCGAACAAATGCTCGCTTAGCGAGGTTTTCCACAGACAATCGCGGAAAAACATTTGGTTTTTCACATTTTCCACAGGCATATCTGTGAAAAAAAGTTTTTTTTGGGATTTAGTGATCGGTCCGTCTCCGGCTGTTTTTGACACCAGACCGGGCTCAAAGTGACTCGATTTGACACAGAGTAGAGAAAAACTATAGAATTCCAAGTTCTTGCATATATCGAAAAGACGGGCGTTGCGCATACAACCGTGACGCGACCTTGTTTGACAGGACTGCTCGACAAGTTTGCGTAGTAGCATATGTGGTAAGTAGCCGCCCGTTACAGCGCGTCAAGGCCATTCAGCTTTCTGGCCGGCCCTGGCAGATAATTATAGAAATGAGGATACGACGACGTGAAAAGGACCTATCAACCCAATAGACGCAAGCGGGCCAAGTGCCACGGTTTCTTTAGCCGTATGTCCACCAAAGGTGGTCGAGCGGTTTTGGCTTCTCGTCGCGCCAAGGGGCGTAAACGCCTCTGCGTCTGATCCTGGGTCTTTGACTCTATGTTGTTTGACCCTTATGAAGGGGACAATCAAATCCACCAAACGCATCGACTGGCTGTTTAATCATGGTTTGCGTTATACCTCTGCCAGCATGCTTGCGCTGTATGCTGAATCCATTTCTGCTGAGCATACTTCTGAGCAAGAGGACCTTGGACTAAGCAGGACAGAGCAGCCAGATGACTGCACGCTGCCGCCCGTTGGGCGGGTGGCTTTCATTGCCGGCAAGAAGCTGGGCAGCGCTCCGGTTCGAAGCCGGGCAAAACGACGGCTTCGCGAGGCCGCCAGAGCGCAGGGTGCTCCCTGGTGCGGCTTTGATGTGGTGTTAGTGGCCCGAAAAGGCACTCTGTCCAATGATTTTTGTGCGCTGGAAAGCGATTTGATCAGGTTTACATCCAGGCTGTCCAGAGCCTCTGCGAACGCTTCTGCGCGCGGTGCCGGAGACAAAAAAGGCCCGGGCACACGACCGCCCGAGGCGATGCACAGACCAAAGAGCCGGCAGACACACAACGTCAAAGCGTTTATCACGAATATCCCCCGTAATCTGGCCATGTTTTGTATTACTATATACCGGCATGCTATCTCGCCCCTTTTCCCGCCATCATGCAGATTTACACCCACATGCTCGGAGTATGCCCTGCTTGCTTTTCAAAGATTTGGTTTTATTAAGGGTCTGTGGCTGTCCCTCAGGCGAATTGGGCGCTGTCATCCGTTTTGTGAGGGAGGCTTTGACCCTGTGCCGGAATGCGTTGGCACCAACAATCGAACACGGATCGCAACAGGAGGCACCGGACAGCAGAGATGCAAACATGAGGCAAAAATATAGTAATATACTAATTTGCTAGTATATAGAAATTGAGCAAGAACGACAGAGCGAACAACGAATTGGAGGAAATTTGGGCGCCTGGGACATATTCAAGGACGCAATATTCAGTGTCATCGACTGGTTTTACAGCTGGTGTGGCGACTGGGGTCTGGCGATTATCCTGATAACGATCCTGTTTCGAATACTCATCTATCCGATTACCCGCAAGCAGTTCAAGTCGACTTATAAGATGCAGAAACTGCAACCCAAGATCAATGAACTCAAAGAGAAATACAAAGACGACCCTCAGCGACTAAATCAAGAAACAACCAAGATATGGCAGGAAGCCAAGTTCAACCCGCTGTCAGGCTGTTTGCCGATGCTTCTGCAAATGCCCATCTTCATTGCTCTCTATCAGGTGCTCCTGGAACTTCAGGGGCGAATTGGCACCGAAGATTCCATCAGGTTTTACGGCCTGATACCGGATCTGGCTGCATCGCCGGGGCAGGTCTTCGGAGAAGCAGGAGTACTGGCAGCTATTCCCTATGTTTTAATGGTACTTTTATTTGCGTTTTCGTTGCTCGTGCCAACGCTGCTGACACAGCAGGGCGACCGCAACACCAAGGTCATGATGGCTGTTATGTCACTGGTGATGCTATTCTTTGGTTGGAACGTTCCGGCCGGTGTTTTACTTTACTGGGATGTCTCGTCATATATAGCGGTTGCCCAGCAACTGGCATCGCGTAAACTCATGCAACGCAAGGAAGCCAAAGAGGAGCTGGAGATAGTGGATATCGCGCCAGTAAAGGTCGAGGTCGATCGCAAAGAACGCAAAGCACGGCCCAAGAAAAGAGGTTGAGGGCTGCGCCCAGGAAGCAAGACACGAAACACACGCTTTCTCGGCACAGGGCATCATAACCTGTACGAATAATCAACGTTCACGGAGGAGTAATTATGAGCTATCAAGAAACCGACGTAAGTGATGAACAGCCGATTTTGGAATCTGAGGAAGTAACCGTGCCCAATAATGACACAGGCGAAGATGTGCCTGCGGACTCAAGAGACGCTTCAGACCCTGTATCAGAAGAGAGTCTGAGTGACGCGCAACGGCTGAGCGATGAGGAGCTCGACAGAGTCGCAGATACTGCGATAGAGACGCTACGCGAGATTCTGGCCTATTTTGATGCGGGCGAAGCAGCGATAGACGAATATGAGGGAGAAGAAGGAGAGTTGATACTTGATGTTGTCGGCGCCAATCTTGCTGTCCTGATTGGCCGTTACGGCAAGACCTTGGACGCTCTGCAATTTCTGGTCGCTGCCCTTGTCAATAAAAAGCTGGATATCAGGTATCCAGTCGTGGTCGATATCGAGGGCTACAGGAACCGCAGGCGCCAAAAATTGGAATCGATGGCTAGATCCTCGGCTGCCCGCTGTATCCGCACAAAGACCATGGTACACTTGCGCCCCATGACGCCCCATGATCGTCGAATCATCCATATTGTCCTTAAGAATGAGAATAGGGTACTCACCGAATCTGAAGGCGAGGAGCCTAATCGGTATATTGTTGTAAAGCCATGTTAACGCCTTTTGGGCAACTTTCTGACAATTCTCCCCTCGACAGTGTTTCTTGTCATCAACGACAGGTACTGTTTGATCATTTGCAATGTGTACTCTCTAACAGTGACAAGATAAACCTCACCAGCATTAAAAGTAGTAAGGCTGGTGAGGTTTTGCATATTGAGGACTCATTGCGGGTTTTGCCCGAAGTATTAAAGGCACCCGAGGGAAGCCTGATCGATATCGGGAGTGGCACTGGCTATCCGGGCATCCCCCTGGCTGTCTGTACCGGCAAAAAGACTCTCCTTGTCGAATCTATAGCCAAGAAGGGGGCAATTCTTGACCGTTTTGTTGCAAGCAATGGCCTTGGGGGCCTGATCGAGATAGTATCTGAGCGTTCTGAGACCGTCGCCTTAGAAAGGCCGGAACAATTCAGCGTGGCTACTGTTAGAGCTGTGGGTCAACTACCGACTGTAGTAGAGTTGGCCGCGCCATTACTCATGAACAAAGGGCTTTTAGTAGCGCTTAAGGGCCGTCCGACAGATGTCGAGATAGCCAGAGGCGTACAGGCGGGAAACCTGGTTGGCCTGTCGCTGGTAAGCAGTCGGCGATATAAACTATCGAATGGCAGCTGCCGATCAGTCTACCTGTTTCGAAAAGATGGCGAACCCGTTGTCTCATTGCCACGACGTCCGGGAATGGCCAACAAAAGGCCACTGGCCTAACCAGCCTAACCACCTACCACAGAAACGCGCAAAGTGATACCCTGGCTGTCGTAGGTCCGTAGGTCCGTAGGTCCGTAAGTCCGTAAGTCCGTAGGTCCGTAAGTCCGTAAGTCCGTAAGTCCGTAGGTCCGTAAGGCTTAAGGCTTCACAATCCTGGTGCCTCAGACAGACTCACGTCACCCCGAACACCGAAAGGGGCTGTGGCGATTCAAGCATCCCGGTCTATCTCGGTCTTAAGCGAGGCGTAAGTGCCTGTATAAACATCCCGACATAGTGGTGGATAGGGTGTCTTCCCAGAAAAGTGTCCATTCATTCTGTGGATGTCCGCGGATGCTGGAAATCAATACTAAGCTAAGCGTGACTAAAAGCAAGCAGACTTTTCACGTGAAAAGTAGCAGCGGGTTGTTAGCATTTTTCTAATATTTCACGTGAAAAGTCAATGCAAGGATCATGTCAACTGATACTGTTATCCACACAGCCGTTCTCTGGTGAATGTAGCACCGCATATTGTGTATACTGCTTCTAAGCTGTTGAAAGAGGTGATTCGAACGAACAGAGAAACAAAAGGCGCGACCATTATTGCTGTCATTAACCAGAAAGGCGGCGTAGGTAAGTCAACTACGACTATCAACCTGTCTGCTGCTTTGGGCGAGCTCGGCAAACAGGTATTGTTGGTCGACCTTGACCCACAAGGTAATGCTACCAGCGGGCTGGGAGTAGAGAAAACCCCAGAAATCAAATGTGTCTACGATGGCCTGATAAACGACGAGGCGGCCGATAAGCTAATAATAAGGGCCATTACTGATGGTGTCGATATCATACCGGCAACCATCAACCTGGCCGGCGCTGAAGTGGAACTGATGAACGAATATGCACGAGAAAGGCGTTTGGCAGAACTGCTGGGGCCGACCAGGAAAGACTATGAATACGTATTGGTCGATTGTCCTCCTTCCCTTGGCCAACTGACCATTAATGCGCTTACGGCGGCCGACTACCTTATTATCCCCATACAATGTGAGTTCTATGCGTTGGAAGGTCTGACAAAATTACTTGAGACAGTGAAAATTGTCAAAACTCGCATGAATAATGACTTGGATATTCTCGGCGTATTGATGACGATGTACGACAGCCGTACCTCTCTTGCTAATCAAGTGGTTGAGGAAGTAGCCGCTTATTTTGGCGATACTGTTTTTCGGACTAAGATTCCTCGAACAGTACGCTTAGCCGAGGCACCCAGTTTTGGCAAATCAATTCTGGCTTATGACCCCAAAGGAAAGGGCGCAACCGCCTACCGTGAACTAGCAAAGGAAGTGATTGATCGTGGCTAAAGGAGGACTCGGGCGAGGCCTGGGAGCGTTAATTGGCGACGCAACGGCCGAGACCGGCACCAATGTTGACTTTATGGAGCTACCCCTCAATAAGATTAATCCTAACCCCAATCAACCACGCCTCGATTTTGACGAGGAGAAGATTAAAGAATTAGAAAGCTCGATCAGGAAAGATGGTCTACTGCAACCTATATTAGTGCGGCCAGAGGGAGATGGATATCAGATAGTCGCCGGTGAGCGACGCTGGCAAGCCTGCAAGAGACTGGAAAAGGAAACAATCCCGGCTAAGATACTCATAGTGAATGATGTAGAGGCTCAACAGATTGCCTTGGTAGAGAATCTACAGCGCGATAATCTCAATGCTATTGAGGAAGCCCGCGGCTATAAGCGACTGTTGGAATTAAGCGGCGGCTTGCAAAAAGACCTGGCCGAAGCGGTGTCCAAGTCGCAGGTCACGATTTCCAACGCACTCAGGCTCTTGGATTTGCCGGAGGAAGTTCAGGAGATGATGCTCAGCGGTTCCATCAGTGCTGGTCACGGACGAGCGATACTGTCTCTTCCAGATGAAGACGCCAGAATCCGTCTGGCCAAAAAAATCGTAGCAGAGAATCTGACCGTGCGCGAAGCTGAGAATATAGCACGATTGTATGGAAGCCAGGGGTTTGAACGCAGCAAACGTATGCCGACCCCTCGGGCCTTTGGAATCGCTGCCCGCAAACTCCGAAAAATACTCGGCACCGGCGTAAGAGTGAAGACAGTAAGAGGCAAAAACAAGGTAGAGATCGAATTTGCCGATGAGGAAGACCTGGAAAGGATATTAGGTGTAATCGAAGACGGACCACGACCAGCCGCCTCCATAAATGCTAATAAAGTTATATATTAATATATCAATAACGAGGATAAAATGCACACGAACTTCGTCAAAGCACTATCATCGCTCGGCGGACTGACGATTGTCTCAGTTGTTCTCGGTGTGACAATCAGCAAAGACGCGAGCTTGCGCGCGGAGATAAGCCGACAACTCAACAGTTTTTTGGGTACGACCAGAGCGCTGTTGGGCATCTACCAAAGCCTGTTTGTCCGCAAAAAACAAGCGAGTGAGACAGGTAGCGCCAAGTACGCTGTAGTCGCAAATGCTGGTCAAGCCGGTCAACCTGTTCTTGAAAACATGGTCCAAGATGCAGCGAACCAGCAATGGGACAAAGTCCAATCTGAACTTACCTAGGGGAGTATCGGTTTGTCTCGCCCCCTGGGGTACAAAATATGCCCCACTGTGCTACACTACCCCCCAAGAAGTGCAGGGCCCTTTTGGTTGGGCGACGCTTCTAGTTAATTGATTAGGCTATCGCTTTTGCGATGGCCTTTTCGTTTTACTAGACTTTCGGCTCGGCTTTGACTTTCGTCTTAGCTTTGATAAAGCCTCTCGTCGCTGCTTTCGCAACGAAGCAACTCTGATTGCTGTTTCAATTATTGAGACAACAATACGGACTATAGTATCTATTAAGATAACTATAACCAAATAGGGTTCGTCCATAAGGCATCCTCCTTATCTCCTCTCTATAGAGGAATCAAGAAGCGTGCCCAGAACCCTGCACGTATAGTATTGTCTCAAGGAAAACTTTCAGATTTCTTAA
>JAITDU010000028.1 GCA_031282405.1 Coriobacteriales bacterium
CTTTCCCTACACGACGCTCTTCCGATCTCACGTGGTCTGGTTACTGTCAAACGCAGTATCGAATATGCCGTGGCGCACAGTCACCTGGAAGTCACGACGCTCATAGTGCCAGGCCTGAACGATGACCCACGGCAGATAGAGCAGCTGTCGCGGTGGCTGGCTGGTATCAGCGCGGATATCCCGCTGCATCTGAGTCGCTTTCATCCTGCTTATCGGATGCTGGACACGGCTGCCACTCCACGCACTGTGGTGCTGGAATTGGTAGACGTTGCCCGCCAGTACCTCACCTATGTATATGCGGGCAATCTTTAACGGCGCCTTGCCGGGGGTGGTTTTTGACCTTGGATCTCACCTATGTGTATGCGGCTAATCTTTAGTCGTGAGAACCCCGGGTTCCTGTCCTCGAACCCCGAGAAACCCTAAGCCGTAAGCTCCAAGTCGAGAGAATATAAATCCATTCCCGGGCCGTTTTGCCCCGTTAAGCATAAGCGGTGTTACGAAATTAATATTTGTGTTACGATACTTCCTCCGACCCTAGGAAAAGACGAGAAGGAGAACGTAGTGAAAACACAACAGGTTTTACAAAAATGGGCCTTTGCGCTTTTGGTCGCACTCTTATCTTTGTCTTTGTTTGGATTGGGCCTCGTAGGCTGTGCCGGCACAGCCGGCAGCGACAGCGGCAGCAAAAGCACCCGTGCCTCCAGCGTCGACACCACAGCGACACACAGTGTTGTCGATATGCTGGGGCGGACCGTGGAGATCCCGGCTGATCTCAGTCGTGTTATCGGCCTTGGCTCCAGCAGCTTGCGGATGATTGCCTATTTGGAGCAGGTTGATAAGGTTGTAGGTGTGGAGCTGGCCGAACAGGAGGACACGGTGACGTGTGCCTATCGGCATATCTACCATGAACAGTTTGCCCAGCTGCCGGTAATCGGCGAGGGCGGCTCCAGAGGCGTTACTCCCAACGAGGAGGCCATCATTCAGGCGGCCCCCCAACTGATTATCGCCAGCATCGACAAGGACAGTGCCGATGCTCTGGCCGAAAAGACCCGAATCCCCGTGCTCTGTGTGACTCTGAGTGATATCGTCTTTGATCAGGTCTTTTATGACAACATTGAATTGGTGGGCGAGGTCCTCGGCGCTGAGGATCGGGCCGACGCGATTATTACCTATGTGCAAGAGTCTCAGGCCGACTTAGAGCAACGCAGCAGTCAGGCTGGTAGTCAGCGGCCCAGTGCCTACGCGGCCGGCATCAGTTTCAGAGGTGGTCACGGCTTTGCCGGCACCGAGGCCCAATTCCCGCCCTTTGAGGCGGTACAGGTTGTGAATATTGCCGATAGTGCCGCTACTACAGGCGCCTTTGACATCGATCTGGAGCAGATCAGTGCCGCTCAGCCCGACTACATCTTCGTCGAGAGCAGCAATTTTGCCTTGGTTAAAGAGGATTACGACAACAATCCCGGTTACTTTGCCGGGCTTGACGCTGTACAGAAAAATCAGGTCTACTCGCTGATCTCCTATCGTTTCTATGCTACCAATGTCGAGTTGGCTTTGGCCAACTGCTACCAGGTGGGTGCCCAGGCTTATCCCGAGGCTTTTGCCGATATTGACCCCACCGCGCAACTGGACAAGATTACCACCTTCTTCCTCGGTCAGGGCTTGTCTGCCGATCTGGCGGCCGAAGGCTATAGTTTTGAGCAGGTTGATTTGAGCAAACTCTGAGTTATATGGGCACACCTATCGACGCAAACTTCGAGTGGGCCGACCACAGAATTCTGAGTTGACTGGGCATAACTGCCATGAAAAGCCTGAGTTATTCGGGCACAACCACCGGTGTGCCGTCCAAGCGGTGTACATGCAGTGGATGGCCGTAGGTAGCCATAAGGGTTTGGTCGGTTACTGCTTCCAAACCGCCGTAGGCTACGGTTCGTCCGTCTCTGAGCAACAAAAAGTTATCACAATAGCGTAAGGCCAGATTGATGTCATGGAGGACCAGGACAGTAGCCAGAGAACTGCTGCGGGTTATCTCTTGTACTACTCCCAGTACTTCGATCTGGTTTTTAGGATCCAGGGCGCTCGTTGGCTCATCCAAGAGCAGGATTTGTGGCTCCTGAGCCAGGGCGCGGGCAATAAAAACCTTTTGGCGTTCGCCGCCCGAGAGTTGATCCACATAACGTTGAGCAAAGCTGTTCAAGCCAAGGCGCTCGATGACTCGTGCTACCACCGTGCGGTCGTAGTCGCTGATACCCCAGGAAATGTGCGGTCGGCGGCCCAAAAGCACCTCGTTGTAGACGCTGAGGTGCGGCACGCGTTGCTGTTGGAATACACTCGCAACCTGCCGGGCTATCTCGCGTTGACTCATATCGCGCAGGTTTTTGCCGCAGATATCCACTGTGCCCGCGCTGGGTCCAAGCAAGCCGCTGAGCAAAGAAAGCAATGTGGACTTACCGGCACCATTATTGCCGAGGATGGCCAAGAGGTTGCCGCTTTGAGCTGTGAAGTTTATCTCAGAGAAGGTTGTGCGCGGAGCATGGGGGTAGCGGTAGGTCACCTGGTTGACCTTGAGAACGACCTGTTGCTGTGCGCCATGCCTATGGCTGTGCGGAGCATTTTCATACCGATGACTATGGTAGTGATTGTGCAGCGTTCCGTCGGTATGTTCATGCAGATGCGTATGTGTGCTGCCGGCATCAGCTGCGTTGCGGTCGTGCTCTTCTCTCATCTTTTATACCCCCTGAAGAGCAGATAAAGAAAAAGTGGTGCTCCTAAAAAGGAGGTAATAGCTCCGATAGGCAGGATAACCGGCGATATGACCATGCGGGCCAAAAGGTCAGAGGCCAACAGGATAATTGAGCCCGAAACGGCTGAGGCTGGCAGGAGGAAGCGATAGTCGTTACCTACCAAACGGCGGGAGATATGCGGGGCGATCAGGCCGATGAAGCTGATCAGGCCCACAAAAGAGACCATGGCCGCTGCCATCAGCGAGGCCATCACGACACCCAAAATTCGCGTACGTTGCACATTTACGCCCAGACCACCAGCCGCGTCACCGCCGTTAAGTAAAGCATTGTAGTTCCAACGATTAGCAAAAAAGTAGAGCGCGCAGACAAGTCCAATACCGGCCATCAGGGCAATCTGCGGCTGGGTAGCGCGCCCCAGGTCGCCAAACTGCCAAAAGATGACCTTGGTCAACTCCAGATCGTCGGCAAAATATTGGATGATGGTTGAGGCTCCTGCCCAAAGTGACGAGAGAGCTACCCCTACAAGGATGATGCTTTCCGGGCTGGCAATGCCCAGGCGCGAAAAGAGTAACACGACCAGACACGAGACCAAGGCACCCGCAAAAGCAAAGAGAGCTACGGTGCCCAAGCCCACCGAGGTGGCGCTGCCGTTTTCTGTGACTGCCGGAACGATAAGCAGGATGGCAATGGTTGCGCCAAAGACCGCACCCTGAGAGATGCCTACCGTCGAAGCTGAGGCCAGGGGGTTTTCCAGGACACTTTGCAATACCGCGCCGGCCAAAGCCAACCCCGCACCGGCGATGATAGCCGTAAGCACCCGGGGCAACCGGATAGTCTGAACAGCCGTGACATTCTGGAGCTCTCCCTGCCCAAAGAGGGCAACGATACTCTCCAAGGGGTTTATAGCCATAGCTCCGCTGCAAAGCGCCAGCAAAGCTATGAGTAGGCCAATTACAATGATGCCGCCAATCACCCACCAATTACGCCGCTCGCGTTGACGGGCCTCCTGAGCGATGGACAGGGTGTTGTCAAGCACCGCTAAAAGCCTTCGCGATCATAACCCTCATAGCAGTCCAAGCAAAGCAGACGATCTTGGTCCACCCGCAGGAAAGGCTCGGCTGTCTTCTCACCACAGACCACACAAGGATGCGAGGCAAAGAGTCGCGCTGTCTGGGGCAGTATATAATCCGGCGTGCTGATATCAAACAGCTGCGTATGCGGCGTGGCGAGAAGGTAGTGTTGGAACTCGGCCCGCTCCAATCCTTGGCCTGCTTCGGGTTTTAGGCAGAGACGTACCGCTTGAAGGGGAGATGTGACTTTTTTGTCGATGCTCGTGGCCACTTCGCCGATGACTGCGGCGGCCTTGCCGATGGCTGCGGCTTGGTTGGGTGCTGCGGCTCCCGAAGTGGGGCCTTGACGCGGACGAGTGAAAAAAGAAAAAGCCATCTTGCCACGCAGACGCGGCACGAGATTAGCCTTACCATAGGTACAGCCTAAAACCGTCTGGATGGCATCAACACCACAGGCATCGTTTTCGGTTACGCAGACGATCTCTTCGTCTGTGGCCGGCAGTCGGCTGGCATCTAACCCCAACTCGGCAATAGCCCCCAGCGATGCCGCAAAGCCAATAGCCAAGCCGGGGCATTGGTGTCCGTGAAAGGCCACTGCCTTGTGCCAGAGTTCTTCATTGTTCATTGTGTGCTCCTTGTAGGTAAGGGGTAGTCGATCATGTACGCACTTGAAATCTGCGATTATGCGTGTGCTCCTTGCAATTAAGGGGCAGTCGCACAATGGTAACACAATTGCAAGATTTGTAACACTCTACCTATATGGTCGCGCTGCTGCCGGTTTCGGCGATTGGCTCACTGTGTGGTACCTGGCGTGTTTTGCTATAATGTAGTAACGTTACTACAGAGCTTTATTGCAACCGACGCAAAAAAGCAGACAGGAAGGTGACAAGAATGGCCGCAATGACCGCGCGCGAGTTCAATCAATATACCGGCAGGGCCAAAACGTTGGCTCATGAGGAGCCCGTTTTTATCACCGAACGGGGCACGGTCAAGTACGTGCTGCTGAACATTGAGGAGTACGAAGCGCTGACCCAACCTACGCGCACGCTCTTTGAGTCCCTGGCAATGGACGAACGCGATTATTTTGAGTATGAGTTCCCCCGTCTTGAGGGCGATTTCAGAGAGGTCGACTTCTCATGACCGGTTATCTGCTCAACACAAATATTGTAAGCGAGCTGCGCAAGCCGCCGGCGCGTCGTCCCGTTCTCATCAACACCTGGGCACAGGAATTGAGTGAGCAACAGGCTTACCTCAGCGTCATAACGATTGTTGAGATAGAGCGTGGGCTCTTGTTGCTGGAACGAAAGGATGCCGCACAGGCACAGCCTTTACGCCGATGGTTTGAGAGAGACATCCTGGAGGGCTATGCGGAGCGTATTCTCCCTTTGAGCCTCAAAGCCGCACGCCGTGCCGCCGCCCTCCAGGTGCTCAACCCTCGGCCGCTGGTCGACACATTCATTGCCGCTACAGCGCTGGAGCATAACCTCACGCTTGTAACCCGTAATGTAAAGGACTTTCACGACACCGGCGTGCGCGTTACGAACCCGTGGGAGCCACATATCACGACCGTTACGCTGGACATCCCTCGCTAGAAGTATTTAACCGGGCAGGCCGTCTCCCTCACAACCAGTAAGCGTATGTGCTATGAGGCGTATTTGGTCGGGCAGGCCGTCTCGCACGCAGGCATAACAGGGGCGCTTCCTTCCCGCAGGCCGTCTTTCTCGCCCCCCTATAAGGTGCTGATGCCGTATTTGTATTTGAGACGTTTGAGTTTGTGGGTCCAGGGCAGGTAAATGGGCACGAGGAAAATCACCGTGGCAACCGCGTGTGCCAGCGAGGACAGTGCCCCAAGTCCATAGGCCGTAAGCACCGATGCCGTGTTTATCTCGCCCAGGTACCCCACGACGAAGTAGCTATCCATAATCACGCCGTAGAGCAGAGGCGCTAAAGCGGCGTAGACAAAAACAATCGCCTTGTGCTTGAAGGCTCCGTGGTCCTCCAGCACGCCGGCACCATAACCCATAAGTCCCCAGGCATACATCTGCCACGGTGTCCAAGGGCCCTGACCAAAAAACAGGTTGGAGACCAGGGCCGCCAGAGCACCCACCATAAAACCGCTGTGTCGGCCAAAGCTCAAACCGGCCATAATCACGATGGCCGAGACCGGCTTGATATTGGGCAGTGGCGCAAAGACGATGCGTCCGGCCACCGCCAGCGTGGCAAAGACCACAATAGGCATGATGTCGCGGGGTGTCAGCCGGTCTAACTCAAGGTTGACAAAAAAAGGGACAAGGGCAACCAGCACACTGAGTGTACTGATGAGGGCGGTTTGCTGCATACCACTGAGAGCACAGGCTATGAGCACCACGGGGACCGACAGCAGAGCCACGGCATCCACGGCGCTTCGATGCCCGCCGCGTTTGCGTCCAGCTGTGTTGCGCTGTTTGTGTTCAATCGCGCCACTCATGTCGTTATTCCCCGGGTAAGCCGCTGGGCGGCGGTGGTGTAGAACATGGTGCTGGCAAAGAAGTTTGCTGTGCTGTCCGCGCCTATCAAGGTACCGTCAAACAGCATGACACAGCGCTCGGCACAGCGGGAGACAAACTCCAGGTCGTGGCTGACCAAGACGATGGCACAGCCCGACTGGCGCTGTTCATCCAAGATAGCTGCCAGGTCGCGCTGAGCAAAGGTATCGATGCCCTTTGTGGGCTCGTCTAAGAGCAGTAGATTCGCGCCGGTAAGCACAAGCTTGGCCAGTGCTGCCTTTTGCTGTTCGCCGCCGCTGAGGTCGAAGGGGTGTGTATCCACATAGCAGCTCAACTCCAGACGCTCTAACAAGGCCAGAGCCTCGGCGCGGGTAAAGCCAAAGCGCGGCGCAAAGCTCATAACGTCATCGAGCAGCGTGTCTCGCAGGAATAACGTCGTGGAATCCTGCGGCAATGCCGCCCGTTTAAGCCCAGCAGCGCTGCGGATACGGCCATGCTGTGGTGTGCTCACACCGGCCAGCAGGTTGAGCAGCGTGCTTTTACCGCTGCCATTTCCGCCGACGATGCCGAGGATCTGCCCCGCTGCGACATCCAGACTCAGCTCGCGCAGGACGTACGGCTCGTCGCGATCGTAGCGATACCAGATGCGCTGGGCGCTGAGCACAGGCTCTCTTAGGTCGGTTAGCCGGGTAGTTTGAGCAGGTCCAACTGTCTTTTGAGAGGGCGGTTCATCCAAACCGGACGCGGCACTATGCCGGCGTAGCCACTGGCGCCCCTCCTTAACATCTAACGGCCACACGTCGTCCTCAGTGTGGTTGCTGTGTTGCGTGTTCTCTAATGCCAGGCGGGTAGCGTAGGGCAGTGCGGTCACAAAGGGGCTGGTAGTCCGGGCCAGATAACTTATGAACTCCTGGGGAGAACCACAAAGCGCAAGCCTGCCTTCCTGGAGGAACAGCACGAGGTCGCTCGCCGACAGAACTTCTTCGATCTGATGCTCAATGATGATGACGGTTATACCTAACTCCTCATTGACACGCTGCAGCAGTGCCGTAAAATCCTTTGAGGCAATGGGGTCAAGCTGTGCCGTAGGTTCATCCAGCAACAGGAGTTTAGGCTGCATGGCAATAACAGCTGCCAGATTGACCACCTGCTTTTGCCCTGCCGAGAGCGCGTCGGTGCTCTTATCGAGCCAGGTATTAATGCCAAAAAAATTAGCAATTTCTGCGATGCGTCGGTGAATGGCCTCAGGAGCAACACTGAGGTTCTCCAGGCCAAAGGCCAACTCGGCACGGACGTTGTCCATGACGATTTGTTGATGTGGGTCCTGCAACACAAAGCCGATGGCACTGGCCGACTGCTGCGGGTCAAGTTCATCAACACTCTCACCTTCCAACGCTACGCTGCCGCTGAACGCGCCAGAGGGACGCAACTCAGGCTTGAGGCAGCGCAAAAGCGTGCTTTTGCCCGAGCCGGTCATTCCACAGAGCAGCACACGCTGGCCAGCCGTGACGCCAAACGAGATGTCAGTCAGCGCGAGTGCTGACTCCGCCCGGGGCGTGCCTCCGGATTCCTCCTGGGGCTTTACTTGAGGTGTGCCTCCGGACTTAACTCCGGGCTTCTCCCCCTGTTCTGTCGTTGTGACAGCATTTCCGCCCGGGTAAGCAAAACTCAGGCCCGTGACCGTGACAGCGTCCATGCCAGGCGCTCACCTCCTGCGAGGACGAAGGGGAAAAGGCAGAACACAGCGTAGGGCACATAGACCCACCAGGCCGAAAGCCCTGTGAGGTAGGGATAAAACGCGAACTGGCCGCCATAGACTAACATGAACGCGCCGCTGAGGCAGCCGAGCAGAATGATCGTAGCCAGTGCGACTACATCGGGCCTCGTCAGGCGCATCGGCCGGTAACTGGAACGTTGCGTACTGCCAAAGCCGCGTGCGCGCATTGAATCGGCGGTGACCAGCGATTTTTCCATGCCCCATTCCATCATCTGTGAGGAGAGCGCTGAGGCATACCGGAGCTTTTGATACAGCGAAGTGCGAGAGCTTCGTGACTGTGTGGTGCCTGGGGTGCCGGGAGCTCCTGGAGTATCTGGGGTGCTTGTGCCACGTGGAACATCTGGGGTGTCTGGGGCATCTATAACGTTCGCCTCTGCCTGCTTGCTCAGCGCCGAGGTGCCCAGAGCTGTCTGGGCGTTATTGACCTGTCGAGCATGGGAGACAAGCTCGGGCACGAATACGGTTATCCGCGCGGTTATCAAAGCGGCGGTCGGCGCGACGCGCGAGAATAGCGCCAAAAACCCCTGACGCGACATCAGCCGGTTGTACGCCTGAAACCACACCAGTACACTGGCAAGCATCAATCCGGAACAACAACCGTACACAAGCGACTCCAGTGTGATAGGTAACCCACCCGCTCCGCCCAGGTAGAACAGTACGGTCAGGCCACTTGTGGAAAACAGCGCGTTGGTCGCGGTCACGATGATTACGAGTAGCAAAAGCCACCAGGAAGCCCGCACAAAGGCCGCGGCCCCACGTACAGCCAGGGCCACCGCACAACTACCCAGCATGCCGATAATCCTGAATACGGGCTCTAAGCTAAGAAAGCACAGCGTTATCATCGCCATAAAAAAGACAAAGGCAACGGCGGGGTGATAATCGCGCAGTACCGACAGCATCAGGCGCTCTTTTGCATCAGATACCTTTGCGTATCATCGCGTGTTCTCCTGCAAGGGCATACGACATCCTCTCTCATCATCAGACATTCTCTCGGTGTGACCATTCTCCCACATCACATGTCCTTTTTAGGGAGAAAACACGTAACGACTACGGGGAGAGACGGTGGGGAGAAAATCCACAGCATTTTTAAGGAGAGAGCACGTAACGCCACTCGACGTAGTCGCCCTCGTGCAGTATGTACTTATCGCAGGAGTAGCGCGGTTTTGTGGAGTTGACGTAGTAAGCCCAGCCGCTTTGCGGTCCGGCTGCTCGCTCGCCTAAAGAGTTGATGGAATACACATAGCTGCCCATCGATCCGCCGTTTGCGCCCACGACCGCGCCCGAGGCCCGCAGAGCGTCCAACACTGAGGAACCCTCGTTTAGTCTGAGTGTGGCGTGAATCATAGCACCGTTGTTGGATACCTGTGCGGCCAGCGTGCTGCCGGCCTCCACTGCTGCTGTGCAGTCCACGATAAGCGTGACTGTGATGGCCTGGGTGGCGGAGCCATCCGAGCCACCCGAGCCTTCGGAGCCGCCGTTCGTAGCGCCCGCGCCACCTTCGCCACCGGGGCCGGTGCCTTGGGCAGTGCCATTCGCGCCTGAACCGTCGCCCGAGCCACCCGCCGTCCCCTCATCAGAGGCCGACTGTTCTGCCTGCCCCGTGCCTGCAGCGGAAGTGGAACTCGCCGTCCCAGCGCTGAGAGGGGCAACATCCGGTGCCCCTGTGGAAGTGGGTAGTGCGCTGGCCAGGCCCCAGGCTCCCAGGCCAATGATTACGGCGCACACCGCGGCAACAACAGCGGCTATCCGCGGCGATACCCGCTTCAACATCGTGCACCTTTCGGTTTCTTTGACATGCTGCTTCTCGCTTGTTTTTTCTTCCTGTACGGGCACCTTTTGTGCCCTCCGGGCAGGAGATACACTAGTATACTATCTTTTGTGTTTCTCGGCTCTCTGTGTCTGAGCGGGCACAGAGAGCCAGAGCTTTCACACATCAGTCCAACCAGTCGGCTCTCGGTACGCGTCAGGGCACAGGTCGCACACCCGGCCGCAGCCTGAAGAACCACAGAGCACAGGCTCCCAGGCCAATCACGCCCACCGCTATGCCTACGATCGAGGCTACCAGCAAAGGTGCGTTGTCTACCTGCTCTTCTGCCAGCGGCTCAGCTTCTGCAGCGATGGCCTTGTCTGTTGGCAGTGCGGCAGTGGCATTTGCAGCAAGCGGCTGGATTGGCTCTTCGGCCGTGGTGGTGTCAACCACAACAAAGCTTGCTGGGTTGGCGCCCGTCGTCAACGTTTGAATTACCTCCTGCTCCTGTTCCTGCTCAAAGTATTCCTCTTCCTTTTGTTGCTCCTTTTTGGGCGTAAAGCTGCGCTTTTGAACATCGGAAAAGTTGAATAGGCCAACTGCTTCCTCTCCAGCTTGTGTACGCACCAGCGAGGCCAGAGCCATGAGGCCCTGTTGGGTGGAGTAGGCGTTAATCGCGCCGGGAGTCCAAGGGCTGATAAAGCCACCGCTTTCCGGGTCGTACCAATCGAGCAGAGCATCGTAGAGGGTAAAGCCGTTTTTGACAAAGCGGTCGTCATAAATACTTCTACCCAGGGCATTGAGCGCGATGATTACCTGAGCGGCACTCTCGGGGCTCGGCGTGCCCCAGGAGATAAAGGCGGCTGTATGGGCATCCTGCAGCGCGCTGAGCTCACTGAGCGCTGCGTTCACTGCCACATCCACAGTCGGGTAGCCAACATTGAAGTAGGGAGCCAGCGCCTGCAACACCATGGCAGTGGTGTCGGGGTCGGCAGCGGTGCCGCCCACATAAGCCCAACCGCCGTTTCCAACCGTGTTGTCAAGCAGCCAAGCCACCAGGCCCTCGCGCAAAGTTGTGGGATTATCCAAGTCAAGATTCAGGCTGTCGAGATCCCAGAACAGCCCCGCCTGGCTCAATACCTGCGGGTCAAATCCGCCGCCGTCCAGGGCGAGCAGGGCAGAGGCCGCGCTGTTTGCGCCCGGGGAGCAAACCCACTCAAGGTCTTGCAGTGGCGCCACCAGATCCATGCCGGCAAAGTCCGTGGGATCCACCCCAAGTGCCAGAAGAGCCAGGATTACACGTTCATTTTCTGTGGGCTTGTTCGGATCCAGCTTACCGGCGTTTTCGTTGTAGGCTGTCCGAATGCTTTGTTCCAACTTGTTCAAGTAGGCATCTACCTGCGCGTCGGTCAGACTATCCAGGCGTGCCAGCGTAAAGACCTGCCATTCGTCTCCAAAGCTGAAAGGGTCGGCCTGGGCGTTAATCGTATCAGCTGTATTTGCGGCAACGTCCTCAATGCTTCCAGGCTCAGGCAGTGTCTGGTAAACTCTGACGAGGAAAGAGGTCGTAAAGTCTTGATACGCCAACTCGACTTCCATACTACCTGCGGTATTGAGTATATCGCCGTCTGCGGGGCTTGCAGTGAGATCGTCCAGCGCAAGCCTGATAAAACTGCCATTAGCATAGACAACAGAAACGGACAGGCCGTTGAGTTTAAGTGTATCACCCACAGCGTAGCGCGTCTGTGTGGGTTTGGATGCAATGGTCAGACCCGTAGAGTCAGCTGGCTGAGCCGGTGGCGGCTCTTCCGCATCATAGACCTCTACGAAGAGCCACGGAGAGATAACGGGCAACCACTCCGAATTGCCATCGCCGGTGGCTGAGAGGATATAGGTGCCGGGTGTATCAAAGCTCACGGAAAACTCGCCCCACTCATTGCTGACTGCAACAGGGTCGCTAAAGTAACCCACGCCTGAGTCGGGGTCAAGCTCAACGGTGACAATGTCTGTGGAATCTATGATATCGTCCCAAGCGCCCCACTCGCCCCAGACATACGCAAAAATCCCGTAGAGACTTAAGCTCAGCTTTTCGCCGGCCGCTACCTGGACACGGTCAACCCGGGAGTCATCCTGCTCAAACCAGGCCCGCACGTCCATTCCCCAGTCCTCTTGAAGCGAGACAAGCTCCACCAGGCTCCAGTCACTGAGTGGATAATCCCCGGCAGCCACGCCGGCCAGTGCATCGTTGACGATATAGATCATGTTTGATCCGGCGTCCATAAAATTCATAATCCATCCGTCGTCGCTAACCTCAAGGGCAGCGTGGATGTCCTCAGGGTCATCGCCAAAAATCGGGATATGTGCGGCCACGATGGCATCAAGGGCCGTAACCGTGGTGCCCGCGTAGCTGTCGGTATAACCATATTGCTCGGAGAGGTCCGAGGCCACTTCAAACTTCTGGCGGGCAATCCAGAATCCGGATGAGTCGGCCTGGTAGCTGATAAAGATGTTTGCGCTTGTTGGATTGGGCGCTGCTGTAGCCACAAGTTCGGCAGCGGCATCAGCAGTGGCCTCAAGGTTCGCCGAGTCAGCCCACTCGGTTTGGCTTGCGTCGTCTGGCCCCAACGCGAGGCCAGCGTCAAGCTGCGGCTGCTCGCCCGCCTCAGGCGTGTTAGTCTCACCAGTGTTGACTTCAGCGTTTGTCTCAGACGTGCTTGTCTCTCCAGGGTCGACCTCAGACGCGCTTGTCTCCCCAGTGGGCGCTTCTGAGTTGGACTCGGACGCGTTCGGCGCGTTCGTTTCGCTGGTGTTGATGCCGCTTGCAGCTGCGCTCGGCGCTGGTGTTTCGGGGTCGCTCGCAAAGATGGCCGGTGCAGGCACCAGGGCAAACATCAGCAAAAATGCCACCATAAGGCGACCGAAAGCCGAGAGGGCGCGAGGCACACTCAAGGCTTGCGGGCAGGGCAGTGGGTGTGAACGATGGTTTTGACTGCTCATCTTTGCTGCACCCCCTTCGCGGCAGGGGCGGACAAAGGACGTGGTCGAGAGTGCCGGACGTGCCAGCCAACAGAATAACGCATAGCCAAACTCCAATCTCGCCGTGCTCGCAGCGACATAAAGGGATAGAGAGGCTGTTCTGCCGGTATCCTGACTTACGCCCCGTTGTGCGCAGGCGATTACAGTGGCGGCACCGCGCGGGATTTGCACCCGCTTCCCCGAAAACACCGTACCCTCAAACGACGAAACACCCGTGTCGTTTAAGGCAGGCATTTACACAGAACACCTATGCGCTGCATTATAGTATTTGGTTAAGCTGATTGCAACCATAAAATCCGAATTTGCGTGGGCACCGTGATCTGGCTTACAGCTCTGAGCTACCGATAAATATTGCTCCTATGGCCGATCTCAAGAACCAGGATAACAAGTTCGGCATCTCTGATCTGGCAGATTAACCGATAGCCACCCACCCGGTAGCGCCACAGTCCTTTGTACTTCTTTCCTTGCAGGGCAACGCCATCAGTGCGAGGATGCTCGCGGCGCGCCATTCTTTTGGCCCACACATCGATTCGTCGTTGGGTTGTTACCTCAAGTTTCGCTAATCTCTTAAGCGCCCGTTCGGACCAGATTACACTCCACATCAGCGCAGGCCAATATGCAACATCGCATCCTCGTGTGAGTACGTTTTCTGTTTGCCGGCGGCAATGTCGTCGAGGACTTTTTCTGCGATGTCGGCATCTTCCCACCGTGCTACTCTGTCCATCAAAGTCGTCCGGATCAATTCAGAAATAGATTGGCCTTGAAAGTCTGCGAAATCAGAGAGCGCTGCGTAATCTGATGAGGAAAAACGCACCTCGACCCGACGATCCTTTACCGTATCCATTCTCACCTCTTTATCAGTGTATGGTGTACAAGTTACGTACAATTGTACGGTAATTGTACCGCATATAGTCCGCCTCGTCAATGTGTGCACATGGGGCGCCCCGGTTCCTTTACCCCATTATGTCAATGTAGCGCCCGTGCCTGCATTGCAGGCACGGGCGCAGGTAACAAACAGCTTTGGCCCTAACCGCGGATTATCCCCAGCGCTTCGTCGCGGAAGGCATCCATGACATAGCTGATGCCACTGACCTGGGCGGCCTCAGGAGTTAAGGCCACGAGGTTATCGCGCGTTATCGCGGGCAAGCTCATGCAGCGTGACCCAGCCATAATCTGCTGTAAGCCTACCTTCAAACGGTCGACATAGGTGTAGATTCCCACGGCACCCAGCGGTATGCGCTCGATATCCTTGCCGTACTTGGCCTTTAAGGTCTCATAGCACACGAATATTTCCTCTTTGTTAGTGCCAAACTCGCTCACTGTTTTGGGCAGCTTATCCTCAGCCAGCCACTGCTCTATATTCTTGCCCACAAAACCGGGTATCATTAGAGCGCGGCCCATGCAGACAGCCTTGAAGTAGGGCGCTCCCATGGCCAGCGCCTTATAGATGCCGGCCTCCTCGCTAAAGCCGCCGGCAATAGCCAGATCGGGCACATAGGCACCCTGCTCATCAAGCATACTGGCCAGTTCGTAAGCCATGGATTGCAGGTAGAAGGTGGGAATGCCCCATTCCTCCATCATGCGCCAGGGACTCATACCGGTACCGCCGGGAGCGCCGTCAATGGTGAGAAGGTCAATGTGGGCGTTGCTGGCCCACTTCAGCGCCATGGCCAATTCGCGCATTGGGTAGGCACCGGTTTTGAGGGTCACCCGTTTGGCACCCAAGGCCCTCAGTTGCTCAACGCTGTTATAAAAATCCTCCTCATCAATGAAACCCAGGCGGCTGTGGCGCTCAAACTGGGTGATGCTGCCGGCGTGGAAGGCCTCTTGGATGGCCGCGTTGGATGGGTCGGGTGTTACGATGTAACCGCGGTTTTGCAGTTCCAGCGCCCGTTCAAGCGAATCTACCTTGATTTCACCGCCGATACACTTGGCACCCTGGCCCCACTTAAGCTCCACAGTCTCGACACCCAACTCCTCGATAACGTAGCGAGCTACGCCCAGTCGCGTGTCCTCTACGTTCATCTGCACCAGAATGTCCCCGTCATTTTCCTGGAATTCCTTATAGAGCCGTACACGCCGCTCCATATCGGGAGCCTTTGTGACCTTGCCTGCGGCGTCGCGCTCAAGCGCAGGGTCGATTCCGCAGACGTTCTCGCCACAGACCAGCGAGATACCGGCGATAGCTGTGCCGATGGCAAACTGCTCCCAGTTTGCTCGCGCCACCTCAGTCGAACCTAAAGCACCGGTAAACACAGGCATGCTCATGCTCACTTTGTTCTGCCATCCAAATTCCGTTGTCGTATCCACCGTAGGAAACGTCGCTGTGTCCGGACTGGCCTCGACACCCTCGGGCAAACCGCCCAGACCCAAAGCATACCCATTTATATTCAAATGAGAATAATCAATCGGATAGTCCTTGTCAGCCCCGGATGTTACGTGTCCAAAGGGGCCGGGATAGATGACCTCGCGCCCCCTGAACGCCGATTTGAACACCTCACAGTTGCCTTTGCAGTCGTCCATGCAGCGTGTGCACAGTCCGCTTGTAGGCACAACGCTGCGTGAGCGGTTCGAAGTCCGGGTAGCATCGTTAGCATTGGGTCGTTGCAGATTCATAAGATTCCTCCTTGTACTGAGTTTAGGCACGATATGTTCCCTTTACATCGCAGTGCCATGTTAGCGGTTTATCGGGGGGAGAAAAGCCACTATCGGGCACCGACACCCAAAACGCCTTTAAGTGGCGTATGGACAAACTGTGGAATATGTTGTATTACTGGAATTTAGGATGAGAACTTGAGCTGAAACGGAGGAAGCTATCGTGAGCACAAAAGACCTGAGCACAAAAGCCCTGAACACGGAAGCCTGGAGCGCAAAAGACCTGCCTGCTAAAGACTTGAACACAAAAGCCCCAAACGCAAATCCCCTTGGAGCAATTCAGGCCCAGGTGCAACGATACCTTGATTTTGCCTACGCTGGCGGCGACGAGCTGCCGGATTGCTTTTTGGATGACTGTCAGATGCACTTCTCCGATGGCTCAGAATATCTGCGCCTACCCGTGGCAATACTGGCGGGCTCTGAGTCTGAGTCGCCACAAGCAAAGGGAGCAGCGCGCGATGAGCAGTTTGTCTTCATAGATAGGGCTGCCTCGGACCTGGCCTGTGCAAAAGTACGCTATGCCGAAGCACCGCACTACTTTACGGATCATATGACACTATTATATTCACATAATAGTTGGCGTATCGTCTCCAAGCTATGGGCAGATGCGTCGGATTACCGCCAAAGTATCTCGTTTGATGTTGCCGACCAACACACGCAGTTGCGTGGGCTCCAAGATACCATTCGTGGCTTCCTTGACGGCCTGTACACCGGCGATGTCGAGCAGTGCGCCGCCGCCTTCTCTACAAACGCAGAAGTTTTTACTCTGACAAGCGATGGGCGTATCTACGCTCAGCCGGCGGCCCGATTTTTCCAAGAGGTACTTAACGAGCAAAAATCTCCCAAGCAAAGGGGGGAGAAGCGTCGCGAGTTTATCGAGCAGATAGATATGAGCAGTCTTTATACCGCTGCCGTCAAGCTAAACTGGGCAAATCCGCCACAGTATCTGTGCGGCTATCTGCTCATGATCGCTCTTGGCAACGACTGGCAGATTGTCTCTTTGACCATTCAGTAATCTTTCGCGGTGTTTTCAGACTGTCAAACTACCAGACTACCAGATCCTGGCTAAACCGTAAAACTGTTAAACTCGTAGCGGCATACAGCCGTGCATACAGCCGTGCATACAGCCGTGTGTGCGGCCTTATGTACGGATAAGTTCGTCGGGCAAAAACTCGTACAGTGTTCGCGCAAGGACATTCACGTCGATAGGTTTGGAGATAAAGCCATCAAAACCCATTGAGGCGAACATCTTCTCGTTGCCACTGATAGCATTGGCGGTGAGTGCGACTACGGGCGTCATGCTAAGAGGAAGTGGAAGTTCGCGGATGCACTTTGTGGCCTCGACGCCGTCCATCCGGGGCATCATGTGGTCCATAAGCACCAGGTCGTAGCTCCCCGCCCTGACCTTCTCCACCGCTTCAAAGCCGTCTGAGGCAAAATCGGCCTCTACTTCAAAAGGCTCAAGCATGAATGAGGCTATCTCTAAGTTGACCTCTACATCATCCACAACAAGGATACGCGCACCAGGTGCCGTGAATGTGAGCGAGGAATCAAATGACTGGGGCAGATCGCTGATGCTTCCTCGTTTAAGGTCAAGTACGACGCTGAAGATCGAGCCTTTTCCGTAGACACTCTCGACGTTAATGCTACCGCTCATCATGTCTATGAGCTTCTTTGTAATAGCCAGTCCCAATCCGGTACCGCTGACATGCTTGTTCTTAACCACGTCAAGCTGTTCGAACTCATTGAAAAGTCGTGATTTTTCCTCTGGTTTGATGCCCAGCCCTGTGTCGCGCACATCAAAGCGGATGGCCCCAGAGACGGTATTTGAGACGATGAAATCCACCTGGCCCTTGGGTGTGTACTTATAAGCGTTGTTCAAGATGTTCGTAAGCACCTGACGGATGCGCTTGTCGTCCGCAAAGACAACCTGTGGCAAATCGGCGGCAAAATCGCAATTGAAGGCCAGTCCTTTTTGTTCCATCATCAGACTGAATATCGATTTGAGCTCTTCAAGTAAGACAGGCAACTCAAAGTACTCATTGATGAGTTCCAGTTTGCCAGCCTCAATCTTGGAGAAATCAAGGATGTCGTTTATCAAATTGAGCATAGCAGTAGAAGATGTCTGCATCTTTGTAAGCAGTTCGCTTTGCTTTTTCGTAAGTTTGGTATCTTGAAGCATTCCGGCCAGGCCGATGATGGCATTCATAGGCGTTCGTATCTCATGGCTTATCGTTGCCAAAAAATCGGATTTTGCTGCGTTGGCACGCTCTGCTTCTCGGCGCATCTCTATAAGATCGGTGGTATCGTAGAAGGTGAGCAGCATACCTTGATACGCGCCGGTGTCGTTTTTCAGGATAGTGAGTTCGGCCATATAGTCACGCGCCACGCCACTGCTGCCAAAGTCCACACGCATCTGTCGTTCAAGATGGTCGGCGGCTGCCTCGGCGTATACAGATTGCACAGATTGTACGGATGATTTCAAGCTCTCTACTTCCTCAAAGAAATCTTTGGGGAGCAGCTCTCCCAGTATCTGCTTAAAGCTCTTGCCCTGGAGCTGCGCAAAAGCGGCGATTCCATTGGTCTGTAAAAATGAGTCGGTGCAAAACAGGATGTTGTCGGCAGTATCAAAGAACAAGATGTAGTCTTTGCTGTTGCTGAGCAAAAGATTCATGTTATTTTCAAGACGCGAACGCTCAGCCAATACGATATCGCTGAACTGCCGCTTAGCCTCAAAGTTTGCCTTGTTACGTTGGTTGGCAGCCTGCTCGTTCGCTAAGGCGCGTGTGAGCTTCTTGACTTCCAATGCCAGACGCTTATTCTCGGCGAGAAGCTCCGTAACGTTTTGTGTTTGCGCGGTGCCCTTCTCCCCAGCTTTATCTGCCTCCTGTGCACGCGCTGCATTCATAGGGGATGTTGTGTCTGTTGCCGACATGACACCTTAGAGCACGCAGGCTATGAACGTACTGTTGTGGAAGCGGTTTGCGAGGGCTTCGGGGTCGTCTTGGCTGTGGGTGGGGCATATCTCGCCGCCGGAATAGGTGAAGGTGTAGGGCACGTTGGAATCGCCCCAGGCATCGCGCAACTTCTCGGTTTCTGCCTTCGGTTCATAGCCTAAGGTAAAGTAACGCCCAATGCACGAAAAAGCCAGAATGAAGCTGGTATCGTGCTCCAGCGTGATTTCGCCAAGCTTCTCCGAAGTGGTTTTTAGGATATCCTCTGCGTCAAAATAGCCTATCGAGAGCTTGGCACCAACGGGTATGTCGCCGCCACAGACAGCGTAGCCCTCGGGTGTGATGGCAAACATTACACGAATGACCGGATCAGTGCCATCATTGTAATCTACGAGATAGGGGAAGGAGTTAATGCCCTCATAGTCGCCCTGCTCGTTGGGGGTGATGCCCTGATTCTTGAGGAATTCCGTTACGGGAGCTCCGTTGATCATCTGCAGTTGATTGCCCTTGCTGGCTGTGACCACGCCACGCTCCTTGAATACTTTTTCGTGACTGATTGTAGCCAGATAAAAGCGCGGCTGCACGTTGCCGTACACAAGCACGCAGGCCATCTGATTGCGCGAGCCTGCGCCTGAGAATATGACCTGCGAATCGTGGTAATCCATGGTGGCGTCCACAGCCAGCGAGCCAAAAATGGGCACTCCACCCGAAGCAGCATTGATACTTTTGACGAGAAAGTCGCCACCTACATTGAGCAACAGTGGCGCGTAAGAGATAATCAGAGACGGCTTTTGTGAGCGCCCAGCGGTGGCGGCCGCATAGCTTTGCGCGATGGGCGTTGGGTCCTCCTCTGTGATGGGATCGGTATGTGCGGCGACGAATTCCACATCGTCGCTCGTGAGTACAAGCAGACAAAGCTGCTGCTGTCCGGGCGAGCCGGGAGCCGCACAGGCGATGCTCGTCTGTCCGACAATCTCAAAGGGCAAAGACTGTGCGAGCGCGGCGACCACCCCCGACTCCAAAAAATCAGCCAGACAACTTATGAGTCCGATCGAGTTTTTGTGCAAAGATTTCTTACTAAGCTGTTCGGAAATTTCCGCGACAGCTGCCTCTACGTCGTCAATTTCCTCAGTAAAAGCCACGAACGATGTAATCAAGACAGTCCCCTTCCATTTTTTGACCTTGTGTCGGTCTTACGCCTTAAAAGGCTATTTTACCATAGTGCTCTGTGCATAGTGCTCTGTGCGGTATTAAGAATATATCTGTAAATCGTCAGCGCGTCAATTCAATTACGATAGCCGTTGTAGTGTACGCGTTCGGCTTCGTAGCGGAGCTTTACTGTGGTCTGCTTGGCTGGATAGCCAATGGCTCTCATCGCAAACGGCTTGACCGTGGCCGTTCTTCAAACCTAGAGTAGTGCATGTAGACACCGCCTTGAGCACCGCATCGGCTGATTCTGTATTGGCGTTTATGGTCGAGATACTACCCCAGGCACGCGAAAAGCGGACGATCGCCTTATCAGCTAGGCTGTCGCGCACGACGATCAGAGCATGAGGCCACGATAGCGACGGCCCCCTATCAAGCAAACGAACAGCCGCGGTAAAGCCCCTGCCCAGTTCCAGTTCCAACCGTCCCAATTCGTCGACCATAAGCAGCCCCCGGCTGGGTAGAAACTCTTGGTTGGGGAGCCGGTCATGTTTTTGAGAATATTCCTGATCTTGAAGCCACTTTTCTGTGGGGAGAAGTTTTTCTGCGGGGAGAAGCTCCCGCCCCTGTGGCTTTTTCTTGCTGGTCAATTCCTTAAAGTGGCGATTGACTGCAGCAATCGTATCGTCGCGGATTGCCCAGCCCAGTCGGGCTTGGTCGGCCTGCCTGGTCGAAGGTTTGGTCTGGCCAGTTTGAGCAGTCTGTCCGGTCGAAAGTTTTGACTGGTCAGTCTGCCCTGCTTGCCCCGCCTGTTTGGTCGAAGTCCTGGCCTGCCTGAGCTGCCTGATCTGTCCGGTCTTCCTGAGCTGTCCGACCTGCCCTGCTTGCCCAGCCTGCTTGATTGAAGCCGCATCTTTGTCATCAGGTAATGCGGTGCGCTGCTGGGCAAAGGGCAGACGTTCGCCCCCTGGCAACAGCATGACCTCAATACCCAACTTTTCGTATCGTGCGGCACGTGAGCCGCAGTCGTTATCGGGGATCTCGCGCCAGATTCCGGGTGAGATAACTCCTGCGCAGCGCACCCCACAGGCCTGCAACTCATCAGCGAGATGCAACAACCAGCGGGTCTTGCCGGTTTGAATACCACCAGTCAGGCAAAATAGCATACCGGGTGCTCTCAATCGCCGCTAGTCGAGCTTTGTGTAGTACGTCTGCTTGATCGAGGCTCATCTGCGCAGGACAGCATAGAGAGACTCACCGGCCAACCGAGAAAGTGGCATCGTCCAAGTCCGCGCGAAAACTCCTGCGTTCCATGCATCCTCCCAAAGAATTTGTGGTTGCTTGCGGTACAAGGATAGCAGACAAGGCCGGTGGTGGGAAAGGCGCACATCGTAGGGAAGGCGTTTTTCACCTTGCAACGAAAGGTATCCGAAGTGCCACTCGCTGCTTCGGGCAAAAATGTGCCTTGAAAATTTCTCGCAAAAGAGTATCGTAGCGAATAACAGAAACAGGGGGAACTTGCTTGTGTTTCTCGCGTGAGTGCTGCATTGTGCTGAGTTGTAGAACTACAAGCGCTACGCAAGTGTGCGTAGGGCATGAAAGGGGGGGCAAGAAATGAAAGAATATCGACAATACCTCAACGGCGAGTTGGTGCCGGCGACCACGAATGAGTGGATTGAGGTAGAAAATCCCTACACGAACCAAATTATAGGTCGCGCGCCTAAGGGCAATGTGAACGATGCCGACAGGGCGTTGGTTGCCGCCAAGGCTGCACAGAAGGACTGGGCAAGGCTCACACCGGTCGCGCGCGCCGAGTATCTTAAACAGTTCGCCCAAATCATACGTGACAACCGTGTCGAGTTGGCCGAACTTCTCATGGCCGAACAGGCAAAAATCATTGGACTGGCCCAGGTAGAAGTCGATGTGACTGCCGTATACTTCGACTACTACGCCGGCTGGGCCCGAAAATATGAGGGTGAGATAATCAACTCTGACGACTCGCGCGAGAATATCTTCCTTTTCCAAAAACCCATTGGTGTGGCCGTTGGTATATGCCCGTGGAACTTTCCGTTTTTCGTTATGGCCCGCAAAGTGGCGCCCGCGCTTTTGACAGGCTGCACCTCTGTCATCAAGCCGTCGTCTACCACTCCGCTGGTCACGTTGCGCTTTGCGGAACTTATCAGCAAACTCGATCTCCCAAAAGGCGTCTTGAATTTCGTGACCGGTAGTGGCGCTACTGTAGGAGACGCGCTGGTCAGACACCCGTATTCCGACATAGTCTCGCTTACGGGCTCTGTCGAGGCCGGCGTTGAAGTCATCAAAGGTTCTGCCGACAAGATAATGAAGACGTCTTTGGAACTGGGCGGCAAGGCCCCGGCCATCGTCTTTGCCGACGCCGACATCGACTTGGCGGTCGCGGGCATCAAAGGTTCACGCCTTATCTTTTCTGGCCAGGTGTGTAACTGCGCAGAACGCGCGTATGTGCACGAGGATGTCTATGACGAGTTTATGAGTAAGCTTACGGAGGCTTTTGAGGCTGCGGATTTTGGCGATCCTGCAACAGCGGGCGACTACAGCGCTCAGGTCGGCAAAAACCAACTCTTGAAAATAGCCGGCATGGTCGAGCGGGCCAAGGCTCAAGGTGCCACGGTTGTTACCGGCGGGACATTGGCTGACAAGGGCACCGGTTATTTCTACTTGCCCACTATTCTTGAAAATGTGAGCCATGACTCTGAGATCGTCCAAAAGGAGATATTTGGCCCGGTACTTCCGGTCATGAAGTGGAGCGATTATGATGATGTAATAGCTCAAGCGAACGATGTGGAATATGGATTGACTTCTTCGATATTCACAACCAAGGTAAACACCGTTATGCAGGCTATCAAAGATCTCAATTTTGGCGAGACGTACGTCAACCGTGAGCATTTTGAGGGCATCCAGGGATTCCACGCCGGCTGGCGCAAAAGCGGCATAGGCGGTGCGGATGGAAAGCACGGCTTGTATGAATACCTGCAAAGCCAGGTTGCGTATATCCGCTATTAACCGTTAATTGACCGTTGGAACCTGGCTGGGGAACAGTGACAGCGAACATACAAAAGAAGGTGGCACTTTTCGCCACATGCATCAACGACGTGATGTTTCCCGACACCTGCATGGCTACGGTCCGGTTACTGGAGCGTTTGGGCTGTAGGGTCTGTTTTCCGCCGCAGCAGACCTGCTGTGGTCAGATGTTTACGAATACGGGCTACTTCAATGAAGCCATAGCGTCGGTACGTGCCTGCGCCAGCGCCTTTGAGCCCTATGAATACGTAGTAGGACCATCGGGCTCCTGTGTAGGTTCTCTTCGCGAGCAGCACCCTCTGCTGGCTGAGTTGTCGGGCGATACTGCCCTGCAACAGACGGTCAAGGCAGTGGTCGACAAGACCTATGAACTCACAGAGTTCCTTGTCGATGTACTGGGCATTGAGGATGTGGGGGCGTACTTTCCTCATACGGTAGTGTTTCATCAATCATGTCACTCGCTGCGTGTTGCGAGGTTGGGAGACCGGCCTCGTCGTTTGATGGAGAAGGTGCGTGGGCTTACCCTACTGCCCTTGGAAGCCGACGATCAGTGTTGTGGATTCGGCGGAACCTTCTCTGTAAAAAACCCCGACCTGTCCGCCGCCATGGTTTCCGAAAAAGCGCGTTGTGTTGCCAAAAGTGGTGCCGAGTATCTGGTTACGGTCGATAACGCCTGCTTAATGAACATCGGTGGCGCGCTGCACCGCGACGGGATAGCTGTGCGCACGATTCATTTGGCAGAGATACTGTGCAGCCAAGAATGCGAAAGAGATGAGCCGCATGTATGCCACCCACAACCCAACAGAGCGCTACTGACCCATAATAAAGGCGAGAAGGACGGGCGAGTTGGGGGAGGCGCACCATGACCGACGCTCGTCGCTCGACACAGACGTCTGTACGCAGTCCCCAGCACTCAGAGCGCTCGGGGCAGATGCGTGACACTCACCGATCTGCTTCGACGTGTGACGCTCAGCATTCGGCGCAGACGCGTGGCCGGCGCACTCCAGCGCCGCCGCCAGACCCTCTCCTTGAATCTTTGCCCTTCCCCCTTGCGGCCCGACAGCTTCTTCAAAACCAGCAGCTGCGCGCTAATCTGCGTCATGCCACGCATACTATCCGATCCAAGCGGAAGAGTGTTGTTGCTGAGCTTCCCCATTGGGAGGAGTTGCGTAGCGCCGGCGCTGCTATGAAGGACCGTGCGCTGTGCTCTCTCGACAGCTATCTGGAGCAGTTGGAAGCCAATCTGATACAAAACGGGGCTCAGGTGCATTGGGCATCGGACGCTGCAGAAGCCCAGCGTATTGTAACCTGCCTCATCAAGGCGCACGGAGTCGATGAGGTCGTCAAGATAAAGTCCATGGTCACCCAGGAGATAGAGCTCAACGAGGCTCTGGAAGCCGAGGGTATAGCGGCGTGGGAGACCGATCTGGCTGAGCTCATCGTTCAATTGGGCCACGACAGGCCCAGCAACATCCTGGTGCCCGCCATCCACCGCAATCGTGATGAGGTGCGCGAGATATTTCTGCGCGAGATGAAGCTTTATGGCCAGGCCGCACCCGATGATCTGGATAACGACCCGGAGGATCTGGCCGCCTGTGCCCGAAATCATCTGCGCGAGAAGTTCCTGCGGGCCAAAGTTGCGTTGTCGGGCGCGAATTTTGCCGTTGCCGATACAGGAACGCTGGTCATTGTGGAAAGCGAGGGCAACGGACGCATGTGTTTGACCCTGCCCGATGTGCTCATATCCATAACCGGTATCGAGAAGGTCATACCCACAGTCGAGGACTTGGAGATAGTATTGCAGCTTTTGCCGCGCTCCTCTACGGGCGAGCGTATGAATCCCTACACCAGTATGTGGACAGGTGTGACCCCAGGCGACGGTCCGCAGGAAGTGCACGTTGTTCTTGTGGACAATGGGCGTACCCGTGTCCTGGCCGATCCGATTGGCCGCGCGGCCCTGCGCTGCATTCGCTGTGCGGCCTGCATGCATATCTGCCCCGTGTACGAACGCGTGGGAGGACACGCCTACGGGTCGGTGTATCCCGGGCCCATCGGCAGCGTATTGACCCCCCAACTTCGCGGCCTTAAAAGCGTCCTGGACAAATCGCTTCCCTATGCCTCATCGCTGTGTGGAGCATGCGCGGAAGTGTGTCCGGTTAAGATACCCCTTCCGGATCTTTTGTTGCACCTGCGCCGTCGTGTTGTAGATGAGGTCAAACGCAGGCATGTCGGTCTTGAACAGACAGCCATGCGTTGCGTGGGTTGGGTCATGGGATCGGGCAGGCGCTTTGGCCTTGTTGGCAGGCTTGCCGGTTGGACACGTATATTTATACGGCGTGATTTTATCACCCACTTACCTTGGCTGGGCAAACGTTGGACTGCGCGACGCGACATGCGTATGCCGGCTCGCGTTTCGTTTCGCAGGGCGTGGCGCCGGCGCGCGAGAGACAAAAAGTGAACAGACAGGAAAATGCGAACGAAAACGTGCCATTTGCGTAAAGTTTTGATGAGACGCTGAATAGGAAGGGGAGGGGGTATGAGCAGGGAGCTGGTATTCAAGCGTATCCGACAGGCACTGCAAAACGGGGGAGAAGACACCTCGGCTACGGGTGCTCCTTCTACCTGGGAGTACGGCAGGCCCACTGCGGTCGCAGACCCGATAGGTCTGTTCATCGAACGGATCAAGGACTATCGAGCGGTCGTGTTGCGAACACCGGGCGTTGAAGAGGTTCCGCTGTTGATTGCCTCTTGTCTTGCGAAAGCCCAGGCGACGAGTGTTGTTGTACCGGTTGGGTTTGATGAGGCTTGGATACGCACGGCGGCTTTGGCCGGGATTGAGCTGTATCGTGACGAACCGCCCTTGAGCAAACAGGAGTTAGACGGCATATCCGCTGTGGTAACGACTGCCACCTCAGCCATGGCCGAGACCGGCACCATTGCGTTGGACCATCGATCTGGTCAGGGCAGGCGCATTCTTACGCTTCTGCCGGACACCCACGTGTGTGTTATTCGTATCGACCAGATAGTCAGCGATGTTCCGGAATCCATGGCGCTGCTCAAGACATCCATCCAAGCCGGCCTGCCCATCACCTTGATAAGCGGTCCGTCGGCTACCAGCGACATCGAACTCACGCGCGTCGAAGGCGTACACGGCCCGCGCAACCTGTACGTAATCGTTGTGGGATAGCCTCGATTCCAACCGGACCTTGCCAGGGCGCGTACAGGCCACTTATCAGGCCAACTAAAGTTGATTTTCCACTGCCTGGAACCGAGCGTTAAGCAAATGTGCGGTGGCACATTTGCAGCGAGATGCGCAAAGCGAGCACGGCCTATCCTTCTTTGGCTATCAGGTATTCCCTCATATAGGGCGGTGCGAAGGCAAGTGTGCCATGCGCAACAGCTTTGATCATACCAGCCATCAGCAGCCTCTCCCGATACTTCGAGGCATAGCCGGGAGAAACACCCAGGCGCTCTTTTATGGAAGAAAAACTACTCTGCGCTCCGTCTTTTGTCATGGCGAAAAGGAACTCCCGGTCTTTAGCAGAGAGGTCCCGATAGAGCAGGTCGTGGACGTTTTTGAACAACTCGATCTTCGCTAGTTCCAGCGATTGCTGCACAAGCCTGCTGCTGACCGTCTGTTTTTCACTAGTAAAAAGATAGAAACCAAGAAGCTGTATGAGATAAGGATACCCCTTGGTTGCCGCCGCCGCTTTTCGCAACGAGTCGCCCGAAAAGCTTCGATCGACCTGAGCAAAAGCCTGTTCGTAGGCAATCTCAACAGCCTTTACATTAATGTTTTCCAACTCGACCCTGTGGGCGCGGCGCAAGAATGTCAAAACCTGATCGTTCAACACGTCGTTGACCGAACTCGGCAGCCCCGCCATAAGCAGCGCAACATCGTACTCCTCACGCACAAGATGTTGATAAGAGACGGCAAACTCGCGCATCTCCGGCGTGCCATTGTGTACTTCATCGACGAGAAACACTACTTTAATATCCTTGGCCCTCAGTTCGTCAAGCAGATCTGAGAGCATGAACCTGAAGCTGTGGACCGCCGTGTCGTCCCTTTTTGTCAAACCAAGAGAAAAGCCCAAAGCGCCAACGGAAAACCCCTGCATCTTGTCAAATCTTTTGCCCAGCCAGTTCTTTCCTTTATTGTTGCGGATAAAACCGTCAAGGATTTCGAGCAGCATTCCGTCTTGTGCCGTCACATCAATCACCGCAAACCTGTCTGTGTCAAGGCTTGCGTGTACGTCGGAGAGAATAGCTGTTTTGCCCGTACCCCTGATACCGGTGATAATCGTTGTTCTGTTCGGATCGTTTTTGGTGGCCAGACTTTGCAGGAAATCATTAATCAGCAGTTCTCGACCAATGAACTGCTCGGGGCGCTTGCCAAACTGAGGATTGAAAGGATTGTCTTCGTAATTTTTCACGGCGTTTGTAGATTCCTGCCTATTTTCATATTTGAATTCGAGTTTCGTATTTTAATATCCGTTTCGTATTTTACTACGTGCTTCAAACTTTTTATGCCCTGACCGTGCTCCATCGGCAAATGGCGCACAGGACGATGATGGCTAAACTGAGTAGTAAGCACCAGTGGTACCAATGTTAGGGGCAGAGGAGATGGTACGATTTTGGGGACATATAGGGCAGAGGAGACGGTATGATTTTGCCAACTTTTTTGGATACTTTTCGTCGTTAAACCTCTCCAGCTTCTGCTTCTGAAAGGGCCTTCATGCGATTTCGCTGTTTATCGCGTAATACGGATGAGTGCAGCATGCTTTGCGGATAAGAGCATGAGCCTTCCCGGCTTCACCCAAGGGCACATCTGGGCTCTCTTCGTACTTGTACGGCCCAGAAACAAGATATAAAAACTTCTCAGGGTACCTGCTCGCACAAACGGTCTTGCCGGTTCCTGCATGCGTTGCCACTATCATTTGCGTAAACACCATTCTGTGGTGCAATGCAGACATCGCTGACCGTGTATTCCGTCGGCAAATATAAAGTATTATATAATTGAAAAGAATATGAAGATATGCAAAACAGTTCATATGGAAAAAATAGTGTATAAGTTTTCGGAGAGTAAAGAAAACTATGAATAGCCAAAATAATAAAAATATCAACAAGTTGGGAATTGTCTTAACTGATAATGCAAACTTGGAGTGGTTGCGAGAGATAGATCCTCACTATCATTATCCCGATATTAAATTCGATGTTAATATAAAGATGAATAAAGTTTCAATTGGAATGATAACTCATAAATGTACCTGTGTTGAAATGGGTGACAATACAGATCTTTTAGGCGGATTTATTGAATTAGAAACTGGTAAAATCAGGTATGAATCTAACTTGAACATTCCTCTCAATAAAAAATTAGGGTCTCATGGAGATACTTTGCGTGAAATAGTAGACAAGGAATGGATAGAAAAGATCAATACTACTTTGTTTTCATGGATAACATTATGAAATATGATTACGCTGATTATCGCGTCAATCCTTCAGCATTTGCAGACTCAGAAGAATATGAACAATGGTGTTCTTTTAATCTGTCATCGCAAATGATTGAAATATATGGGGAGGCCGCAAGATTAGCTAGATATAAAGATGAGAAATATTCTCAAGAAGATATTGATTGTCAATGGAACTCTTTTGCCAAAAAATGTGGAATGTCGTTTGCGGATCCTTCTCTTTTGCCCGGAGAAAAAGAAGAACTATTCGATTCATATTTGGAATTCAAAGACTATATCTATGCGGATGATCCAGTATGCAAAAATAGAAAATCAGTTATGAAGTGGTTCGAACAATGGATGGGAGATTGGCATCTTTCAGAAGCCGGCTTAACCTGATTAATAATCGTAATCTTCAAGGTCCCGATTTGCCTCGAGCCTTGGCATCCCCAATGCAATACTTGATGAGGGCTTTGGCGGACAAAAGGGGACGGTTCATCTGTCTTGTTCCTCGATGCGCTCTCCTTTGATGTGCCGAGCCTCCGCCAGGCGCTCACCAAATGCTGCCTCTGACAACACGACCTCCAAAAAACACAACGCCTACTTATCAACTATCTGGCAGTTAATGTGCTGAACAGTACCATAGATGTTCCAGCAATATCTATTTTATTTTCTAAAATTAATTTATCAAGAAACTCTCCAGCAAATTCCCATCCAAGTCCATTAAAATTATTTTTTACAACGGGAATTATTTTAGATTCTGATTTTGATTGTAGATTATCAAATTGATTATAAATTTCTTGTTTTTTTAACATATACATCAAACATTAATTCTCCTTATATCGTATTTTGCTTTTAGAATAATATTAAGATGCAGTTTGAAGTTTTATTATTTCCTCTAATTCTTCTTGAGATGCATATTTTTTATTTGCTAAAGCTTGATCTATACTTTCAAATCCCATATTAACAAGATATTCATTTAAACTCTCAGTATCAACATTTGCAGCAAAATTATTTAAGGCAAATCCATAAAAAGGTTCAGTAGCACCTTCTCCATATACAATTTGAATTATAGCTGGAGAAAGAATACAATAATCACCAATTAAAGCTTTTGTTGCTTTGGTTTCATCTATTCTTTCTACTTTAATTCTAGATCCAAAATTTATATTATCCCAAAATGGATCAAAGATATCTATTTTATTAAATTGTAAGAGATTATCAGAAAATTTTTCACGCAATAAAGAAGTATCATATCCTAAACCTTGTTTTATTGATTGTTGAGCTAAACTTAAATTAGAAACATCTACTTGAGCAAAAGATAATGGTCCAAATTTATTCTCATTAAAACCAATACCATTTGGACTTTCGTTTTTTGATCTCAAAATATATAAATCATATTCTCCACAATTGTATTTTTCTTCTATTGTTTCTAATAAAGTGTAAAATCTATCTTTATTTTCTTCACTATCTAATGAAAATTTATAAGGAGCAGATCCAAATGCTAATGGCATTAATTTAAAACTAACAATATCACCTGAAACAGGCATATAAGAACTTATATAAAATACAGAAGAATAATCTTTAACCAAAATAGCATAACACATGTCACTTTCTAAACTAATAATATCAGTATGCCAACCTAAAGATCCATAAAGAAAATCATATAAATTAGGATCTTCTTGAAGATCTACCTGATTTATTGCTGGTAAATTAAAAGGTTTGTATTCATATAAACCTTCATTGTTTACTTCTTGATTTACAGGTTTTATTATAAAAATTATTGCTATTATTGCAATAATTATAACTCCAACTATACCTATTGATATTTTAATTGTTTTATTCATTTTTCTCCTACTTATTTTTAAATTAAATAATAAATCGTGAATCCACTTGCGACGTACGACGATATGGCAGTCGCCCTCGATAAAAGCAGAGCAACAGTGCGCAGGGCCATACGCGAGCTAAAGGATGCTAACAAGATTATCCGGATTGGTTCTGACAAGAACGGACATTGGGTCATTGCCTGACAGGGTGCGGGGTTGCTGCTGGGAGTTTTCATTGTATGGTCAAATGAGTCACCGAAAGTCTGTACCCAATTGTAGTGAGGCCAAGTTTAAACGCCCCACAGCCAGCACTCACCGCTCACTGTAAGGTATATCAAAAGCATCGAATACCTTGCGCTGTATCTTTGTCGGTGTTGAAATTATCGCACGGTACTTGCCGCTGAAATCCATCCTCTGATACGTCCCGAGCCTCCTGAACATCTCAGAGACAGAAAGCGATTTGGGAAGTGTGCTTGCGGCCATGACCTCCCTTACCTGCTCGAGTAAGATGAGTGCGATGAACTGGACGAAGAGGCGGCCGGTGACCGTAGCGTCACTATGCATCCTAAGCCGAGTCACGCAAACCCTTATCTCTCTTGTCAGGCTTCGAATCCGACAGCTGTTTTCTCCATTCTAATTCCTCATAACGCTAATGAAGCAGAGGCTCTATTTTTGGAGTTTTCTGTAAACTAATATCCAAAAGCGCGCCCGAAATATCGCTTGGCCAGTAGCCCCAATCGTCATCGTCAACTTCTATCGTCACCTCTTGTCCATCGTAGGAATCCATAGAGGGCGTATAGGGCAAATTGATTACACGCACCTCTTTTTGCGTTATTCTCGGCGGCGTGGAGCTATCTCTGGCGGAAACACTCATAGGTTGTTCTAGTATCAGCAGGCAGAGAGGGGAATCCCAGCCACCCCACATATCTGCTGGGATACCGACTTCCAAACCACGCTCAACATAGCTAGTAATGTGGATTGTGCCACGTATACGGCTCCTTTTGCTAAACTCAAAGAGTGTAATCATATCGCCCGTGTTAAAAATCTCCATATCAACCAGCACGATAGAATCGTCACTACTAAAGGGGTTGAAGTCAGGAATCTCAACAACGAATGTGCCGCTGATAGGCACCGTAACTTTTTCACTTATTCTCCCACTATATTGACCGTCAAGAAAAGGAATCGTTATCGCGTCATCAATCCCTGAAGCAGTATTTAACTTTGTAAGTGTTGCGTCTGCATCACTTTTTACTCCTACAGATAAATCGGGGCCAGCAAAACCATAGAGGCGAGTTCCCAGTGTTACCGTGAGGGCAGCATCGAGTGAAGCGCTGAATGAATCTGCCTCAACCTTTGGCTCGAAGTCCGACCAATACGAACTATCCTCATTGACAGAGTTCAGTCCTTCTGCACTAGTGTATTCAAAACCAAATGCTTTATCTATGGCACCACCAGTATTAAAAGTAACCGATGACACATTAACTTCGGCGCTCAAAACGGCATCAAGGGAGTTGGTGAACACCACGGGAACTGGCCCTACAAAGAATTCGAATGATGGCAAGTTTGGTAGATAGTCCCCAAATGATTTTTCAAAACTTACCGTTGCAAAGTCAAAATCACAACCTGCATAAAAATGGTTAACCATCCGCATAGTGATGTCACCAGAGTTAATAGTCAAGTCTACCTCAATGATATTGCCCACGCTGATATCGTAAAAGGATCCTTTTTCAGAAAACAGATTATCTGGGTTATCGTCGGCTGCATAGGCTTTTTGGATGCCAAAGAGTGGCGACGTCTCGTTGGCACTGCTATTAGCAATCTCATAGGTGCCATCTGTATTCATAGTAATGGTGTAGTGTACATCGCATTTTTCTATTGCGTCGGTGAGCGCTGCGGGAACGGTTGTAACCTTGTAGCCACCATCTACTGGCTCAGTAGAGATGACCTTACGGAGCAGGCCGTCTGGCGTGTTTTCTGTTATATCAGCACTGAGTATAGTTGTCTCGCTGATACCGTCCAAAGAGGAAACGGTCACGGATTCCTTGTCGCTTGCCGTTATTTTGAAGGGCGAGGTTTCCTCATTGTAGACAACGACGTTGGGGTTGATGATGGCTTCATTATTGTTTAATAGCGGAGGAACAAAGAACAGCACTGCAAAGAACAGCGCAACAACAACAAGTCCGATACTTCCTCCTATGAGTACAGGACGAATGCGTTCGCTCATTGTTATCACCTACTCCTTCTCGTTGCTGCTCAGGCAAACGCCCTTATGCACCTCTGTGGTTTCTCGTTGCTTGATAGTTTGCCAAATAGCCCGCGAATTCCGGCGAAGTATCGGAGTTGCCGCTGCGCCAGCTTTTATGGTCGGTTATCTGGGATGGAAAACCGTAATAGGCATCAATGTAGGCAATGAGTGCATCAAGGGCATCTAGCTGAGCTTCAGGGTAATATCCTGAACCGCCTACGTGCACCATCTCAATGCCAATAGAGTACGAATTCATACCGTAGTCAGGTGCCCAACTCCCGATAGGCACGGTTCCCAGTTTATCGTCGCGCGACTCGTCTTCAACACCGAAGCTCGCGTTATGCCCTGCGTCGCCAAAGCCCGCGTGATGCGCTATCGCGTCCATGGGCACACACTGCATGATTGCGCCATCCTTCCCTATGACGAAATGAGCAGCGACCAGATTGCCGTTACTATCCCACCAGTCAATAACCGATTGCGGGCTTGAATCTCCCTCGGTATCATGGAGTACGATGTATTTTTGGAACTGAGCCGGTTTCTCACCATGTACGAAACTCGGGCGATAGTCCTCCGAAAGATTCAGGGCTGTGCGGGTACTTTTGATAGCTGCTGCTGCACTGGCTGCTTTTTCTGCGGCCTGTCTACTCTCTTCCTCAGCCTTTTGCAAAGCGTCCGTCTCATCCGGCATAGTGTCGCCCATTTGTTCTGTGCCCTCAAATGAAGTAGCTCCATTGGGCGTAGGCTGTGCATTCAGAGCGCAGCCTGCCAATGCAAGCACAAGCGACAGTGCACCGATAAGCGCAACGGTTTTTACGAACAGCTTTATGAAGGGGACGCTCATCAATTGGGATGTGCCCTGTTCACATCATAGCCATGACTGCTCAAGACGCCACTGATCAATGAGGCATTCGCATCTTCTGTTGCGGTAGGCTTATATTGATTCAAGAAATCATCGGCAGGGATGGTTCCTTTATACCAGCTTTGCGCGTTGAAATATTTTTGGAGCCACTGGTTTTGAAACAGTCGTCCGTGACGTGCCCATATCTCATTTTGGGCTATAGACAGCTCGTCATCGCTTAGGCCTGCTAGGTCGCTTTCGGCCAATTTTCTGCTTGCGCTGTCTTTGATGATATAAACCCCTCCGGTATTACTGGCTTTTTCTTTTTCAGGGTCGCCCGTGCTAGGGGAAGCAGAGGACGTAGACGATGCGGAAGATGTGGAAGCAGAGCCTGCGCTTGTTTTTTCGTTGGCGCTGCTTGGAATAGAAGTATACTCGTTTTCTTCGCTTGAGGCACCGAATGACAGCACTCCAGTTGCAAAGAGGACAGCGCCGACAGCGAGTGCCAATACGATAGCGACAAGGGCGGCGATAAGCCCCACTGCCCAGTTAGGAAGCGGAGTTTTCTTGCTTTGCGGAGTTTGCGGCGCTTGGTTTGCAAAGGCGGGGATAACCTGTGTCGCGGTTGGTTGTACCGGCGTGACGGGTGCTGGGGCTGTTTGCTGCGCCTCTGGTCTTAGCGTGGGTTTAGGTTCCTCCACTAATTCTGTTGGTGCTGCAACCGTGGCCGCTAAATCCAGTTTTTGTGTTTGCCCTACTGTTGCTCCGGGCGCCGTTTTCTTGTTTGCTTCATTTTCGGTGCGTGTGCCGCATTCGTCACAGAATGCTGCGTCATCGTTTATCTGTGCACCGCAGTTTGTACAAAACATGCTATCCCTTTCTATGGGGCAATCCGCTTATCCAAAATTCAACACCTGCTGTAATGTTTCTTTTTTCGGTAGTTATGTCTTGTTTAAACAAAAATTCAAATTTCAGAAGATAAGATCAACAATGCCGTCGAGTGCTGAAGAAGACGGCGCGATTACCTCAAACAGATGATTCATAATAGCAAAGGCCGAAAGAACGAGTGCGACAAGCGTGCGATTCGAGAGTAAAACTCGAGTGTGTCTTGCCTTTTGCCATATAGATAAAGAAAAAATGAACCCCAGCAAAGCTGCAGGAAGAGAGAGCCAACCAGTGAAAGGTATGGGCAAAATGACCAAACCTACAGCAGCAATACCCAAGATGAATGCGGGGAGTTCTGCGCGATCCTTATTTGTGTTAACTGGATTGTTCGCAACAGCGGCTGCGTTTGTGGTTGTTGTTACCGCTGCAGTTACCGTTGCATTCGTATTGATACTTTCTCGTGCTTTGATGGGCAAGTTCGTCTCTGTTTGCTCGGCCAATGAGGCACCGCATTTTCTACAAAACCTTGCCGCGTCAGCGTTTTCTCCGCCACATACTGCACAGTACATACTTTACCACTCCAATCTAATTTGTACTCTATCTTCTTGCAAAGAAGCGCTCTTGATTGATACGCATTAACCTAACAACTAATCTATCTGTCCTGTATAAACTCAAAGGCGGAAATAAGGCCAACGATTGGTACCTGCAAGTACCATCTTAAAATCTTGCAATTACTCAGAACCTTATTTCTCGCCAACACTTCTTGTCGTTCTAGTGAAGGCTGGCAGTTATTGCAGAACAGGCTGTGATGGTCAGAATGAGTATTATGAGATCAATGAACGATATTATTACACCGGCAATTGCCAAGCCCTTTGGCACTTTAAACATACCCACCGATGATAAGATCGCGCCCAAAACCCAAATGATCCATCCAGCTACTGGCACCCACGACAAAAAAAGACCCAGCAGAGCTAGAATAAAACCAGCAGTTCCGATTCCATTACTCTTTGCTTGAGCTGGAATTTGTATATCTATTTTGGTTGTTGCGCCGTTAAAACTTGAGGCAGTTTCAATTCTCTGCTTTTCGTTGCTTAGTGCAGCGCCACACCCAACGCAAAATCGGGCGCTCTCTCTATTTTCCGTGCCGCAGTTTTCACAAGTCATGATATCTCCTTATCCTGTAAGTGACCATACATCCGTTTTTACGAGCCAGCTCCTGCATTTCATGTTTTGGGTTGTAATAGTGGATTTTAGAGAGGTCGCGCATCTTAAACTATTTCCATCGAAGCTGTCATAAACTTCCTGTGTGTGAACAGCTTGCTATCCAATTTGATAACACATACTCTCACTCTCCCTCCCTTTTTGAGCAAACGCAATTTTGCCCGCACGAGCGGACTGCTAATAGACAGAGGCGGGATGACTAAGGTTTGATTACGACCTTGGTGCCATTCAAGAAGAAGGGCATGCAACCCACGGTCGCCAAACCAGAATGGAAGTGTAAAAAACGTCCAAAGCGGGCCGATGCCCTTCTGCACGAACGTTTTTATGTAGCTTCCACTTGCGAAGCATTCTGGTTTGGCTGGGAGTAAGTATAGCAGACAATAAGGCGAACAGAGCTTAGGGAAAAATATCTTGAACAGATTTCAATCATTATATACGGACGATTGCTGAGTAGTCGTATTCGGAGCGCTCTCCAAGCTTTCAAAAAAACAGATCAGAGCAGGTTACATAACAACCACATAGTAAGAAGCTCTTTGAAATGAGGTATCGAGCCGTTTGACGGAGTGGCTCGTTTTTATGCCCGAAATCGGACTTGGTTTTCCAATGCATAGCCGCCACAAAGAGCGACAAATCCAATGAGGAAGAAGTGTTGTCATGAACAGATGAAATGTCATTGCTATCAGTAACCAGAAAGAGGGTGTAGGTAAAAGTACGACTGCGGTGAATTTGGGCACAGGTCTGGCCCGATTGGGCCATCGGATGCTTATTGTGAACGGAACTTCCAAAGTGATGTCACTTGCTGTCTGGGCTGGCCGGATACAAGCTCGCTTGGCGTGGCGCTGGCGATCATGTTGGAGCGCGTTAGTCAGTGAAAAACAGTAACTTTGAGGAGAGTACGTATTTCTGCTACTATGATCGAATGTCGAAACCAGCAGGGAAGATAACTATACCGAGCGACGTGAACGTATGGCCGCACGAATTAAAAACAGCACAATCACTGACAGCTATCGGCCATAATGTCGAGTTCATCCGCAAGAGCGAACTAGACCGCCAGCGTAGCGCCGATGCCTATGTTGACGGGATACGCTACGAGTTCAAGGCTCCAAAAAGTGACAAGATAGATGCCGTGGAGCGCAATCTGAAAAAGGCAAGCAAGCAAAGCTGTAATGTTGTCTTTGATTCGCGACGGATGAAGAAGATACCGGACGTTGCCATACTGCGGGAGCTTGCCAGCAAATCTCACGCTAACAAGTCCATTAAACAGTTACTATTCGTCAACCGCCGCGGAATCGTCGTTGTGATCAAGTAACATAATATGCTAAAGTATGCCTATCGAAGCGCCCGAACGGTGCAGTATGCACCTACCTCCGGCGCTTCCTTACTTTTCCTTTCAACCACTAAATCAGAATGAAAAAGTTTTGTCGAGGTTGGCCTTTGCGACTACTTTGCGACCATCTGCCTCCGCAAAACAGAAACTGGTAGACAGCATCCGTGCCATCTACCAGCGAATGTATGGTCGCGGGGAAGTATCAGTATCTAGGCTATTAATTGACAACAAATAACCAATCGTGCAGGTAGAGCATGGTATTTACAATTTGAGGTTTAGGAAGATAAGGCGATTTTTCCGCCAAAGATACTCAGAATGAGTCAAAACGGGCACTCTTCGATTTATGGCAGTGAGATTTTAACGGTTGCTTCTTACCAAGCTTCCACGATGCGGTTGATGAGAGCATTGCCCCAAATTATTGCTTCATCAACCGTTTGGAGAACTGATGCAGATGGTTGTTGTTCAAAATAGTAGTTGTCCCAACCTTCATTTTTACTTATGGCCGGTGGCCAAGCCTGCATTCTCCTGTAGGCAAAAAGCCTCTCGCAGGTCTCCCTCACAAGCCCAAGCTCAACATTCTCTACATGCATGATGATTTGCAGGTCTATGAGATCGTGCACCCTTTTGCTTTCGGGCTCAGTAAGGCCATGAATCTTCTGTGCAATTTGGTGATGGATTCGCATCAACGCAATAGGAGCAGGCTCTGGCAACCCAATCCTTGTGAACATATCCACAATCTCTGGTGAAATGAAGAGATCGGCTTCTTCTGCATCTCCAATCTCATTGTGGCCAACTTCAAGGCGCACGGTGCTCCAGGGTTTTCCGTTATAGTTGAGCTTGATTTCGAATGGCTGCATGACATAGGGAGCTGGCACTCCATCAGGAGAAGCAGGAGACTTTGTAACGAGTCTTCCCGTGAATCCATTCCAGCCAACGATCAGAGCATCTTCAAGTTTTTGGAGAAATTCCTCAAGATCCTGATTTCTGACCGTGTCAAGGTCTCTTGTGAAGCGGGTAGCTTGGTTACCGTAGCGCATTTTAAGTGAACTACCACCCTTAACCACGCCCTTGGGAAGCATTTGAGCGACAATGCATCGGCAAGTATTGTTCGTGTTCGTAGGGCTGCGTCACCTCTCCCAAATGCTCTTTCGATTGCCTTATCTAGGTTCACTCTGCTGTTATGCTGTTTTTGATCCGTCACTTCAACTCCTTGCTGATTGCCTCAAGCTCACGTCTTGTCACAAGACCTTCACTCGCGCCATCGCGGAGAGCCTCTGCCAGTCGTTCAGGCATGACCTTGTCAATGCAGTAACGGATAGCTTCCGCAACGGTCATGCAGCGGATACCATCATAGGTGATTGTCTTGTCGCCAATTTGACGGTGTACCTCCTTGATATGAATAGGAAGCTTCTTTCTTACCCGCTTGGTCGTACCAACATAGATCGTATCGGGGTTCACAGATGCGAGGTTGTGCATCGCCAATACAGATTCACCCAGCACATATGCCTCGGGGCCGACAAGCGTCACTGCATCTGCGTAAACATCGAGAGGAGAAGGAACATGATGTTTGATACGGTAGACGCCGTGCCCGATACGCTCAAGTTTTCCACGCAAGTGCAGTTTCCCAAGTTCGTCTTTGGAAATTCCCATCTCGTGTGCTTGTGCTGTGGTGATCAATCCGAAGTTCTCGGATGCCACCTCGTATATGTCATCGTAATAAGCCATGGCAAAAGGATACCACTTTCGGTATCCTTTTGCCATTTGAAAGCGAAGAGGCTGAATAGCAGCGAAAACATTGCTTTCCTTTGAAGTGATACACTTATTACGACCACGCTGTTTCATTTTGTTAAGAAGATTGTGAGGGAATTCTCATGAGTCAAGATGGAGAGGAAGTATCGAAAACTGAGATGCCAAGCTCGATCGAACGGTTTCTTGAATATGTGGCAATGCAGTCAGCTGTGTATGGTAATTGCCTCAACTATCGTGAGGAAAATAGAATAAAAGCAGACATGATGAACTGTCCCTCGCGGTGGAAAGGGCTTACGGCAGACCAGATCCGAAATGGTTGTCTTGTATTGGGGATGACAAAAGAAGATGCGGATCAAATTGCCCATTTTCGTCAACGGGTTATTGATGGTCATAAGTTTAGGCCGAAATACGACAAGAAGTTCATTTTTGAGGGAGAGTGCATAAGTGAATATGCTCCCGGACCAATCGAAACCAGTAGAGATTGGTAGTCATTGGCAGGGGTCTTGGTCGCGCCGTGGGAACAAGGCTTTCTTCTAACAGCACTTTCGGCATGGTTTCCACGCAAAATTTGCAGACACGATAAGAACCCCGCGTAGGGTCGCGGGGTTCTTATAGGATTTTTGGTCGCGGGGACAGGATTTGAACCTGTGGCCTTCGGGTTATGAGCCCGACGAGCTACCAGACTGCTCCACCCCGCATTATAGGGTAAAGCGATACTCTAACGTTTTCTTGCGGATTATGCAACATGTTACAGATAAACGGGTGTTCATGGTGCTCCTCAAGTTTCCGTGAGTCGCCCTCAGTATTGATTAGCTAGCTAACTAGTATTTTTCGACTAACCGGAACTCCCTGTCAGCGTCGCACTGCTATTGTCCGCACCGCTACTGACACTGTTGTCGGTACTGCCTCCACTAGGCTTGACGGTGCTTTCCAACATCTCGCCAAATACGCCGGCGGCGCTGGCCAGGCTTTGCATCTCTAGCGGCATGAATATCTTAGTGGCGTTACCATCAGCTATGGATTTGAGTGCCTCCAGGTAGCGGACGGTGATCAGATCGCGTGTGGGGCCGCCTTCGTGGATGGCGCTGAAGACATTGCGGATAGCCTGCGCCTCGCCCTCGGCAATCAGGATGGTCTGGGCTCGCTCGGCACTGGCAATCTCGCGGATGGCTGTGGCCTGACCCTCAGCTTCCAGAATAGCGCTTTGCTTAGTGCCCTGCGCGCGCTCGATGGCCGCGGTTTTGTCACCTTCTGCCTCCAAAATCATAGCTCGACGGTCGCGCTCGGCCTTCATCTGACGGTGCATGGCCTGAGTCACGTCTGCCGGCGGCTCGATACGCTGTAATTCCACACGAACAACGCGTACGCCCCACTTGTCGGTTGCCTCATCCAGAATGTCGCGTAGCGTGATGTTGATTTTCTCCCGGCTGGTAAGCGACTCGTCCAATTGCATCTCACCCACGACGTTACGCAGGTTGGTCTGGGCCAGCTTCGTGGCCGCCAGATAAAAATTCGTCACGTTATAGATCAGCTTGAATGGGTCGGTGGCTTCGTAGTACACTACGGCATCCACCGTTACCGCCACATTATCCTTTGTGATGACTTCTTGCGGCGGCACGTCCACGACGTTCTCGCGCATGTCCACCTTGGTCACGCGATCAATGAAAGGCACGAGCAGGTGCAAGCCCGGCTCCCAGACGCGCAGGAACTTGCCCAGGCGCTCCACGACACCCTTCTCGTAGGGGCGGATTATCTTAATCGACTTAAAGGCATAGATAAGCACTACGACGATGACGATAACGCCAACGATTGTGCCTATCTCTACTGCTCCCAAGATATTATTGTTCATGCGCTCCTGCTTTCTCTTCGTTTTACCCTGTCTGTCGCGCCGGCTGCAATCGAGATGCCTGGTGCGTTTACTCCACTTTCTCGACTATCAAATGCGCTCCGTCCACGCGCAGCACTCTGATGGGTGTGTCCACGGCCAAAACGCTGCCGCTTTCAGTCGTGACGTTCCAAATCTCGCGTCCCACCTGGGCGCGGTTTTCTCCCGATGGAGCATTGCCGGCAATTATTGTGCCCGTCATGCCAATGAGTCGGTCGACACCGCTTTTTTCCTGTGCGGCCCTGGCAGTAAGCCGTCGAGCCGCCGGTCGCAACGCAACCAGCGCAATGATCGACACCGCAATGAACAGCAGCCATTGCAGCCATATATCGACTCCAAAGATGTTGGCGAGAAGTGCTACCGTCGCTCCAACACCAAAGGGGAGAAGAAACAACGTCGTTGTCAGCATCTCGCCCACATACAGCAGTGCGGCCAGCACCAGCCAAATCCAAAACCAGTCAACGAATGGCATCGTGTCTCCTCGTATCATAATCTTCGTCGCCTTCCGGCGGTTTTCAATCCTGCATCACGGCATCTGTCGGGCATCTGCCACCTGTCAGTGAATCCGTCACCGCTATTATCGCATGAAACAGTAAGTAATCTTCTTATTATTTGTCTTTTATTTTGAAAATTACCGTATTGCCTTACAATAGAGGTACTTGAATTCCATTCGCAGTTTCTGTGTTTGTTTACGTGTGATGGAGCGACGATAATCACGATACAGAAAGGACGGCATATGCTGTTCGCGGTGCAATCAGCGATTGCCCTGGTGCTTTCGGCGGTTTTCATTGCTTTGGCGGTTGTGCATATCGCCTGGGGTCTGGGCTATAAATGGGGCGGCATCAATCTTTTGCCGCAGGATCTGCACGGTATGCCACTGTTCAATCCTGGAGCCGCAGCCTGCTTTGCTACCGGGCTTATCTGTATGTTCCCCGTAGCTATCTTTTTGGCGCGTGTTGGCATTCTGGTGCCCGACATTCCCGCTTGGGTTCCCTCTGTGGGCGTGTGGGGTGTTGCGGCGGTTTTGCTTCTGCGCGCGATTGGAGACTTTCGTTACGCGGGCCTGACCAAACGGATTCGCATGACGGAGTTTGCCCGCCGCGATACCCGGTTCTACACGCCATTCTGCATCATTGTGGCGCTACTCTGCGTTATCATCCAACTCCTGTAGGGTGCACCGACCCAGCAGGATATTGCTAACATAGTCTTATATCAATAGTGTATTTTGTCATGGAAGGCGAAGCATTTTCGGCCTACGTCCTTGAGTAAATTGCCACGCCGTTACGTCCTTTAGATGAGGAATGAGACAAAATTTGAAAGCGTCATCAAGGGGTTAGGCTTCCGTTAGGCCTCCCCTTCCTTACCCCTACTCTACCTCCACAAGTCTAAACTGCTGATTAGTTCCTCCATGATACGGATAGGTAGTTATAGAAGCGCCCTGTGTATCAGAAGCACCCCAGACATCAAAGGAGTAGTTT
>JAITDU010000041.1 GCA_031282405.1 Coriobacteriales bacterium
GTGACTTCATTTCTTCCCTATCCAATCTTAGTTTCTAGTGCTTCCTACAGACGTGCGGTACTTGTACCAGACGCACTAGTAGCACAAATCCATACCTACTCTGGCGCTTTTTGACGTTCGACGTGCTAGATGGTTGGGGAACACGCTAATGTTGTCAAGGTGCACGTCCCCCCCCCCCGACACTCGTCCCCTTGACACTCTTTGGCACTCTTCTCGTGTTCCCACATACAGACACCTTCTGGTGTGGTAGTATGCGTTTGCTACGCCTGCCAAGCCTCTCAACGATGCGCAAATGTCAGGTACTTCTTTTTCGCACTGGATATGAGGAACGATGTATGGAGAAGTTCAAGGTCATAATCTCAACAGACACCAGTCCGTATCCGTGGCCGCATGAGATTAGCGCTGCTGTCATTCTTGCAGAATACTTCCAGGCCGATGTCGAGTTCCAAAAACGGATTATCAACTCAAAGTCGGCAGATGTCCTAATAAAAGGCACTGCTTGGGAGATTAAAAGTCCTACCGGTAAAGGAAAACGCAACATCCAACATACGCTGGGCGCAGCTCTCAAGCAGTCTCGCTGCATAGTGTTTGATGCCCGCCGATCAAAGATTCACATAAACAGGATTATGAGCGAACTGCAAAGGCAGTTTGCCATGACAGCATCCATTGAGCGTCTGATTCTCATCCGCAAAGATAAAACCATCGTTGAGCTTTTCCGCTGAATCTGATACCATACAAGCCATCGAAAGCCCACCAGCGTTGGATAACGCATGTATGGGCTTTCCGTATATCTAGGTCAACATGACACCTGATAGTTTCGCTTCTCACACCATCGAAATTGAAAACAAGGCCGGCTTCGTGTTCCATAGCCAGTATCGAACGGATGCACCTCTTGCATGATTGTTCATCGTTTGGAAAATCCGCTCCGCAGACATCATGCTGGACACTAGCTTCCCCCTAAAAGGTATCCTGGCAGAGAATTATGTGGCCAATCAGCTGGTTTGTCAGGGCATAGACCTCCTGTATTGGCGTGACGATAACCGTGCCGAAATAGATTTTCTGCTCGACCGGCCGGAAGGCATTATACCTGTCGAGGTAAAGGCCGGAAGCAACAAGAAATCGGCAAGTCTGTCACGGTATCTGAAAATCTTTTCTCCGCCCTACGCCATCAAGGGGAAGCGCGTCGAGGTCGTCACTTTCAGTACTGAAACTTATTGACTTGAGGTGCGCACAACTGCGCATTGCCCATATCTGACTATACAGAGCAGAATTATACAGAGCAGATCTTGATGTATTTTGGCTACCCCTCGCCGCAATGTCTTTAATTTCCAGCGATTCCAGGCCCTGGATGTTGGCAAACGGCTCGCAATCAATGCCGCCGCCAACTTCGACTGAGAGGCTTGTGATTCCTTTAACGTTGTGGAATACATCGGCGTATGGAGTATTTTCGCCGACCAGTCGAAAATTCACAGCAGAGAAGTTAAGGGACGCAAAGCCCTGCATCAACTCGCTGCTCTCTTCGTCAAAAGACGACAAGCTGTAATCTAGTTCTATATTGGCGTCATGCCCATCGTAGACACCTTGTAAGACCTCAAGCGTCTCCAGTCCCACTCTTTCCATGTCCAAGGTAAGAAAATCGGATTCCTGAGCGTAAACAACAGTCTCGCGATCTGCGAAAGGCGTAAACCTTGGATTTTCATTTTCAAATACGAGAACTGCATAGTAGGCTTTACCTCATGTGCTCGTTAAATTATTGTCAGCGCAACATGTGTGCCGCTATAAAGCGATATTGACACCAAACTAATAGTGCCACAAACTTGCGCTTTTGCACAAACATACCTGCGTAGAAGATGCCCGCGTAGTCAGCAGTAGACGAAGAAGCCTCGCCTTTTGTGCTAGGGCAGTTCCAGCTTTTGGTTGTTGCCGGATACCGCATTGATGCCCATAGACTGCAACAGATCAATAAAGTGGCGAATGTCCGGCTCCCACTGCTCACGCTCATAGCCAACAAAATCCTGCATCGGATATTCCTGACCCAACGACGCGTACTTCTCGACCCCCAGCTGGCGATACGGCAAGAGCTGGTACTGGAGCACCCGCCCATGCAGATCGTCACGAATGAAACGTCCGATGGCGCTTATCTCCGCATCGCTGGCATTAAAGCCTTTGAGCACCGGCGTACGTACAACGAGCCGGGCTGCGCGGGCGGCTATCCGACGCAGATTCTCGAGTATCAGTTGGTTGGAAACACCACAACGCGCCCGATGAGTGGCATCGTCCATACATTTGATGTCGCAAATGAACAGGTCGGTGCAGTCAAAGAAGTCGTCCACTATCTCTGGTCTAACGTACAGCGCTGTTTCCAGACAGGTGTTAATGCCCTCGGCCTTGCATTGTTCAAACAGAGCACGTACGAACTCGGGCTGCATGAGCGCCTCGCCACCCGATACCGTAACACCACCGCCCGTGCGCTCAAAGAACACGCGGTCTTTGCGGATGATGTCCAAAGCCTCTCCAACGCCATAATACTGCCCCCAGGCGCTCAAAGCACCGGTGAGACAAGCTCGTGTGCAGGCCAGACAGCGTATACAAACATCGCGGTCTATTGCCCCAAGCGTACCCTCCGGCGTAAATAGCAGTGCCTTTTGCTTGCAGGCCGCAAGGCACCTGCCACACTCTGTTGCACCCATGCATTTATCCGGATAACTGCCTGGTTCGGGATAAGGACTGATGCCTTCGGGGTTGCTGCACCACTCACAGCGCAGCGGGCATCCCTTCATAAAGAACTCAACGCGGATTCCCGGCCCGTCATGGACCGAATAGTTCTGTACGTTAAAAGCAAGCCCGCGGAGCATGGGCATGCTTGACGGCGTGTCTGATGCCTGGCTTGTCTCCCTCGAATATCCCTGGACAGACACACTCGCAGGGTCCAAAGGCGCAGAGCCTGAGCGCACACACACAGGATCCAAAGGCGCACGTACGGGGCTCACAGGCGCACCGGCAAAGTCAGAGGGCTTCAAGCGGTGCCCCCCTGACAGTCGAATACGAGCTTGAGCGCTTTGCCGGCGATAAGTTCCGCGTAGGCCGCCGGGGCATCCTCAAGACGATAGATGTTCGTTATCAACGGCTTGACATCAATACGAGGAAACATCCTGAGTGCCCGCGGCCAATTATTCTGCGAGAGTTGCAGACCACAGACGGTCAATTCTCGCACGACTATCTGCTCAAACAGCTTGATGGCGACCGGCCTTCCCGGCGGATAATACGACATATAGACTACCGTACCGCCCACGCCCACACTGTCCAGCGCCAGCGCCGCACACTCCAGATTTCCGGATGCCTCGATGACAACATCAAAACCACCGCCGGGCAACTCCCGGGCAAGGGTCAGAACATCCTCATGCACAGGATCAATGACCCGGTCCGCGCCGAGGGTCAAGGCCAGTTCACGCTTGGACTGCGTACGGGCCGACGTTACCACAAAAGAAGCTCCGTTCAGTTTGGCGAGCTGCACAATCATCTGGCCAATGCTGCCCGCGCCCGAGACAAAAACGCTCTGTCCCAACTTGATGCCTGCCTTGTCGATAGCTCCGGCCGCAATCGTAAACGGTTCTATCAGCGCTGCCTCCAGCAGACTGACACCCGGCGGTACAGGATAGACCTGGTTGGCTTTAAGCACGATATATTCGGCCTGTGCGGCCGGGTTGGCCGTGGCATTCTCGCAGAACTGACGCTTGCCTTCGCGACAGGCATCGCAAAAACCGCACTCCAACACAAAGTTACCGCATACCGCATCGCCTGTCTTAAAGCCTTGAGCCTGGGCAGCCGGCCCCAAATCCGCGACGGTGCCCGAGAACTCATGGCCCACCGCAAAAGGCGGTTCAAACGCAAACAGATTGTCTTTGATGAAGTGCGCGTCCGAGCCGCATAGAGCAGAAAAGGCCACCCGTATCAAAATGTCGTCGGCACCGACCACCTCGGGTGTGGGCACCTCCAGGCAGGCTACCTCGCCCGGAGCCTGTGTCTGTGGATCAAAGACCTTGGTTACATACACTGCTTTCATCATGATTCCATCCTCAAAGCGTTCACGTACCCACGCATCATTATACCGCGTTGTCGTCGCGTTGCCACACGTAGGCGCGTAGATGCGCGTCATGCTTTGACTGGGCGAGTGCATCGCGAGTGCATCCGTTGTCGTCGCGTTGCCACACGTAGGCGCGTAGTGCCACATGCAGTGCTACACGCGATGGCGCGCACAACATCGCACGTGTTATCGTCGATTAGAGCGGTATTCTGGGATAATAGCAAAGATGCAGGAGAACAGAAAATCACAGGCACAAGGAGCCACAATGATTATCCATCTTGAACTGTCTACAGGAGCTTCCGGGGATAAGATACTCGGCGCACTGCTTGAATTGTGCGAGGCCTTGGGTGTGGCCGACTTTGGTCAGTTACAACAGATGGCCACGGCACTTCTCCCCAACAGCATCATCCGTCGCGAACAGGTGCTGCGCGCCGGTATCCAGGCGACCCACATCAGCGTCGACGAAAGCCCCGCGTCAACACACCACAGGCACTGGCGCGATATCCGCGCCATGATTGATGTGGCGGCACAAAACAGGGCACTCAGCCAAAAGGCAGCTCATCGGGCAACGTCCTGCTTTGCGCTGTTGGCACAGGCAGAGGCCCAGGCCCACGGCGTTGAGGTTGAGGCGGTGCATTTTCATGAGGTCGGCGCGGCGGACTCGATCGTCGACATCGTGGGCAGCTGTTTTTTGTTGGCCGCCCTGGCACCCGCCGCGATGTATGCCACTCCTATGGCGCTGGGCAACGGCACCGTCGATTGCGAACATGGACAGATGCCGGTGCCGGCCCCTGCCACCGCTCGGATACTCGCTACCCCACGGACAGACGGCATCGGCCAGAGCGGCACCGGAGGCATACCGGTATACGCCAGCATACACGACGGCGAACTCACCACACCCACAGGCGCGGCTTTGATTCACAGCTTCGTAGACTCTTTTGCGCCTTTGCCCTGTTGTAAGCCTGTGGCACTCGGCCACGGGGCCGGTAGTCGTGAGCTTTCCGGAACTGCCAACATCGTCAGGGCACTGGCGGCAGAGAAAAGCCCGCTGGCGGGTCTGGGTAATAATGCTGGAGAGAAAACGGCCGGAAAGAACCCGCTGGCAGATCCGAACGGGGCGGACTTAGACGGAGCGGGCCTGGACAAAGCGGGCCTGAACGGATTTGTTATCGAGGGTGTCGCATTGCTGGAAACGAACATCGATCATCGCACACCGGAGGAACTGGCGTTTATCTGCGAACATTTGTTCTCCCAGGGCGCTTTGGATGTATGGCAGGAGGCCATCCATATGAAGAAAGGCCGCCTGGCACTAAAACTGCTGGTGCTGTGCAGCGCAGATCGGGCTCAGGAGTTTGCCGCAGCGATAATAGCTCAAACAGGGTCTTTAGGGGTACGCAGCAGCTATGTAGAACGTACGGTGATACCCCGTCGCGTAGTCGAGCTTGACACCCCCTACGGCACGTTGCCCTATAAAGCCGCTGAGGTTGGCCCACCGCTCGCGCGCCAATTCCTCCGCCCCGAAAGCGACGCCGTGGCCGCTGTGGCACAAAACCTGAATAAAGATTATCACGAACTCTATCAAGAGCTTGCAAACCAAGACTTTATAGAGTAAAATTAAGATGGCTTATGGTTCTGAAACAAGCATATTCCTGAGCCAAGCTAGAACGTGCGTCAAAATGTAAAGTGTAATAATCAAGATATGTCCGAGGATTGGAGCAGCTATGAAGATTTCTGCACGTAATCAGATCAAAGGTACGATCACAAGCATCGAAACAGGCGCGGTCACAAGTATTGTGGCCATCGACATCGGTACTGCCGTAATTAAGTCCAGCATCACAAACGATGCCGTGGCCGACCTGGGCCTGAAAGTAGGCGACGCGGCCTACGCTATCGTCAAGGCCAGCAATGTTATCGTCGGTGTCGACCACTGAGTCCAAACGTCGGCATTGGATTTATGCGAGCGATCGGTATGAGCACAAAGCACTAACAAATTCTTTGTGACATATCATTTTCTTTATGCAGTACACGGCGCTTCACCGACTTCCGGATGAACCTAAAACACCAACGCCGTGTACTGCTCTTTTTGGGGGAGACTTTAGGGGAGACAGGCCGACAGTTTGCGCTCTGGTGGACTGACAACTTCCACGTGACACTTCAACCCAGCTTGACTGCCCAAAAAACCGTCACTCAGATTGAAGGGGGGTATCCAGCAGTGGTTGCAACAACTGCTCCAATAGACCGAGTAATACCGGCAGTGGCGGTACGTCAGACTGAACAGGAAACAGTAGTTTTTGCGATTTGACCAGGTAGGTGGCACCATGACTTTTGAGGTTGGCGACTTGCTCCGATGTCAACGCCAAGCCTCGGATATCCAATTTACCCTGTGTCAGCGCGATGCTACTGATGCCCAGGGCGGCGGCCAGCACTTTGGCACGAGCACGATCCAGCAGGTTTACGCTCGGAGCCGGCAGACCACCGTAAGTCTGCTCCAGTCGCTCAGCAATGTCATCCAGACGTTGCAGTGAGCCGGCCGCCGCAATCCGACGGTAGTACAATACCCGCTCGTCAACCGCCGGCAGATATTCCTCGGGCAAATAGGCATGAACGGGCACATCGATACGCACGTCGGCGTTGGCCGGGCTCAAAGCATTCTCGCCACTCCCGGCGGCCGCCGTGCCGACTGTACCGGCTGCGCCGGTCACACCAGCCGTACTGCCAAGAACACCAGCCGTGCCGCTCACGGCAGCCGTCGTGTTTTTCTCTCCTGCCAAATCTGCTACTTCGCCATAGCGGGCTGCTTCTACTGCCTCGGCCAGCATCGAAGCGAACAGATCAAAACCCACGGCGGTCAGATTGCCGTGCTGCTCAGCCCCAAGCAGTGAGCCGGCGCCGCGCAGTTCCAGATCGCGCATGGCCACGCGTATGCCGCTGCCCAGCTCCTGGTACTCCTCAATGGCCGTCAAACGCTCGACAGCCTCCTCGGTCAGACGATGAGCAGAGGGAAAGAGGAAATACGCGTAGGCCTTCTCATGCGAGCGCCCCACCCTGCCTTTGAGCTGATAGAGCTGCGCCAGGCCCAAACGCTGGGAATCCTCAATGATCAGGGTGTTCGTGTGGGGGTTATCCAGCCCGGACTCGATAATGGTTGTGGCTACAAGCACGTCGACCTCGTTGGCGGCAAAGCGCTCCATCACACGTTCCAGTTGCTGCTCGCTCATCTGCCCGTGCGCCACGGCTATACGGGCTTCGGGTGCCACGTACTGCACGCGCCGCACAGCCTCATCTATGCTCTTGACCCGGTTGGACACGTAATATACCTGGCCATGACGTGCCAGTTCGCGGCGGATGGCCGCAGAGACCAGGTCTTCGTCCCACTCTCCCACGTGCACTTTAATGGGACTTCGGGCTGGGGGTGGCGTGTTTATCAGGCTCATGTCGCGCACTCCGCTGAGCGCCATCTGCAAAGTGCGCGGTATCGGTGTGGCGCTGAGCGCCAGTACGTCCAACTGCTCCCGCAGATTCTTGAGCTGCTCTTTGTGTTGTACACCAAAGCGCTGCTCCTCATCAATGATGATGAGGCCAAGGTCCTTGGGATTGACATCGGCCGAAAGCAGCCGGTGGGTCCCTATAAGCACATCGACGTTGCCGTTTGCCACGGCCTCCAGAATGCGGCGCTGCTGGGCAGCGGTCTTAAAGCGGCTCAACACCTCTACACGCACGGCAAAGGGTTCAAAGCGTTCCGCGAATGTCGTGTAGTGCTGTTGGGCCAAGATTGTAGTGGGCGTGAGCGCAAGTACCTGTTTACCGTCCTGTACGGCTTTGAACGCTGCCCGCAGCGCAACCTCGGTCTTGCCAAAGCCAACGTCGCCACAGATCAGGCGATCCATTGGTCGCGGCGAGCGCATGTCTGCCTTGACATCGTCGATAGCCGTCAGTTGGTCAGACGTCTCGACATAGGCAAAACGCTGCTCCATCGCCCGTTGCTCGGCCGTATCCGGGCCAAAGGCAAAGCCTCGTGCGCTGGAACGTCGCGCATACAGGTCGACCAGGTCGAATGCCAGCTTGCGCGCCGCCTTGCGGGCCTTGCCATAAGCCCGAGACCAGTCAGCCGTGTTCAAACGGGTCAGACGTGGCGCTGTGCCCTGAGCACCAACATAACGACTGACCTTGTCGATCAGCTCTACAGGCGAGAATAACTTGTCGCCGCGAGCATACTCCAGGTGCAGGTAGTCGCGCCACACGCCGTCGACCTCACGGCGGACGATCTGCTTGAACAAGGCGATGCCATGGGTAGCGTGGACAACATAATCGCCGGGTTTGAACGCAAAGGTGTAGCTCGTCGGATCGGCCGCCGTGCGCAGGCTGCTCCGATTGGCTCCTACGTCGGCGCTTGAGTTCGGATGCCCCGAGCGCAAGCGGGCGGCGTGTGCGGCATGAGCGGCAGCGTTTCTCCCCTGCTTATCTGACAGCGTAAGCAAAGCGAGCTTAGCCTGAGGAAAAACCAGCGGTGCAGGTAGGTCCCAGTCGACAAAATGAGCGTAGTGGCGAGAAAGACCGCACGAGGCGGCGGGAGAAACGCTGCTTTTCTCGCCAGCCTTATTCCTGTTGGCCTTGCGCATTGTGCCGCCGTCGATGTCCGCGTCGTGCGCCGTTTGCGCATCTGGGGTCAAAGTCAGGTCAAAGGGGATAGCTGCATCACTCAAATCAAGCGCCAGCTCTTTGCGTACCCGCACGTCAGCCTGGGCGATGAAGCTAAGATAGCCCTCGGACAGAAGCGAACGCGTCTTTTGTATGAGACGGTCATTGCTGCCGGTGATATCTGGATGTTTAGTCTGAAGGCGGCCGTCCAGCCTTGTTCCCGAGGACAGGAGCGAGAGCAGCGTCAAGCGCTGTTGACTGCCAAAATCCAGCCGGCCGGGTTCCGAGAACAACCCCTCGGTGCCGGCCTCTTGTCGGGTCGCGCTCTGTTGCAACGCGTCAAAGTAGACGGCAGCGTCATCGAACAGTGTACGTGGCTCGGCCAAGACCACGAGCGTACGGCTGTCCATCCAAGTCAACACCGTTCCCAGGTCATCATAGAGATACGGCAGATAGCGGTCCACACCGTCAAAGAGGTTCCCCTCGGCCAACAGATCCAGATGATGAGCCACCGTGGCCGGCAGACTGCTCAGATCAGAGGTCATCTCCACCTTTCGACGCAGCCGCCGCACCGCCTCGGGACCAATGGTGAACTCTCTGATGGGCGCAAGTTCCAGCACGGCAACAGAACTGATGGTCTGTCCGGTAGCCGCCAGGATAATACGGATCGAATCGACTTCCTCTGCAAATATCTCGATGCGTACCGGATGGTTGCCGGTGGGGTCAAACACATCTAACAGGTCTCCTCGCAAAGAAAACCCGCCGGGGTTGACGACCTTGTCCTCGCGATTGTAGCCCATTTGTACTAATATATTAGCTAATTCGCTATAATCGCACGGCAATTGCTGTCCGGTGACGAATTTCAGCGGTAGAGCGGCGGCTTTGGCCGGTGAGGGCATCAGTCTGAGCAGGCTGCGTGCCGAGGCCACCACCACACGGGGTTCGCCCTTGACCAGGCTGCGAATCGCCCGTGTACGCACACCGGCCTCGCGCGGATCAAGGCCCGTGGGTATCCAGGGCAGGTCGCGGCGCAGAGGCAGCTGCACTACCAACTCGTCCTGGTCATCGCTCCCATCGCCTATTCTGCCCTGCTCGTCTCCTGTCGCGCGCTGCCTATCTCCTGCCTTCCGTTGCTCGTCGCCTATGAAGTTTTTGACATCGTAGGCAAAGCGGGCGGCGGCCTCCTCGCCAGCCACACAGACCAAAAGCGGCCGTTTCATGCGGGCAAACAGCGCTGCGACCACGAGCGGCCGGGCCGAAAGCGGCACCGCCAAATTGGCGTCTGCACCGGCATCGAGACGTGCGGCAACGTCTGAGAGCGCCCCAGGGCTGAACAGGCGCTCAGAGATGCGCGCGAGGGCGCTGCGAGAAGCGCTGGTTTCATTGCTTCGTTTCTGAGCGCTTTTCTCACGCTTGCTTTTTCTGGCCGGTGATTGCATAGACGTTATTGTATTGCTTTACAGCCGCACTGAGGGGAGTAGACGGGGGACGGTTCTGCAGTAGACCCAAGAACCGTCCCCCCTCTCCCGTCTAGTTCGGTGTAACCTGTAACCGAAGAAAAAATAAATTACAGAAAACAAAAAAATGTCTTGCCAAGACAAAAATTAAACGTTACAATGATTGATGTAATAAAAGAGGATAGGATCAGGGTATCGAACACAAGCGAGGGGTTCGGGTATCTTATAGACTGCAAGCTGAAAGACATAGAATGTCATACCGCGGGTTTTCTGGATGACGTCCCTGACTGATGGCCCCCCTCCATCATGACCGCTCTCCAGTATAACCCTCTCAGAGGAGGGGAGACTTTTGTAGACCACCCCCAAGACACGAAAGTCTCCCTTTCATTTTTTTGTCCCATTTACCCTGTAGCTTACCCTGCATACCTCACGTAATATGAACATACCTGCCATGGTCGCCTCTGACTGTCCCAAACATCCCTTTATGCGCTGTTGATGCAGAGTGGCTAAAATAAGAGAGAGGCATCATCTTCGCGCTTCGTGCCCAGCACACCTTTTCGCCTTTTTGATGCTTAAGTATGGTGATAAGACCGTGATCGGATTGGTGCTCTCCTATGAGTAAAATCATGAACACAAACGACCTCCGTGCCCGAGTGAAGCAAACTGTTGCCACTCAGCGACTGCTGGAGCAGGCTGCGATTGTCGTATTGATGGTGAGTGGCGGATCGGACTCTGTGGCACTGGCGCGTCTTATGCCCACACTGTATCCTGCAAACCACTTCGAGGTTTTACATGTCAACCACCAACTGCGTGCCGACGCCGCAGACGCTGACGAGTCGTTTGTTCAGAAACTCTGCGCAGAGTTAGACCTGCCTTGCACAATTGAGCGTATCAATGTTGCCGCCCTGGCCAAAAAGCGCGGCGAGAGCTTAGAGCAGGCCGGCCGTGCGGCGCGCTATGAACGGGCGGAGGCTCTGTTGGACGAACTGTGCCTCGCTAAAGGAATGTTGCCACAGCAGGGGCGCATCGCTACCGCCCACACGATGGACGACCGAGCCGAAACCTACCTGATGCGCGTCATAGTAGGCGGTGGAAGCGGCTCTTTGGCTTCTATCCCCTACCAGCGTGGACGGATAATCAGACCACTTCTGGACTGCCGCAAACAGGTGTTAGCGGATTGGCTGCGCGAGAACTTCGGAGCGTCTGCTTGGCGAGAAGATGCCAGCAACGCCGACACCGCCCAGGCTCGAGCGTTCGTGCGCCACGATCTTCTTCCCCTTTTAGCCGGCCGCAACCCCACTATCGTGGAGACACTGGCAAGAAGCGCCGATGTCCTCACAGTCGAAAGCGCGTACCTTACGGCTGCTGCCGAGGAGCTTCTTCCTTTGACGAGTGCCTCGTTCAATGCTCCGCTGGCGCTGCTGCGCCGCGCCATATATCTGGCTGCAGATGCGGCCTTCAAAGAATTGGCACCTGGCGCGCGTATCACGTTTGAGCACATCGACCTGATAGCCGCCAAGGGAGCCAAGCCGGGGTTTGCCTGTCACCTGCCGGGCGGCATTGAAGTGCGCAACAGCAAAGGAGAACTGCGCTTCTTTGCTGCCAAGCCTCCCCAACATGATCCACGGACAAATTCCGAACATACAAAAACCTGTAACTAAAACCTGTAACTGACACCAGGTGCCGTGGCCGGACATTCTCGCAAGGTCAAATCCACCGTTGCGCAACAACACGCGCGCGCCCGTGCAAAAATCAATAGAATAAGGTAGGATTCTCGGTTGTGAGCTTCTCGCAGAAAGCCCATCGTTGTTATCATTGCGAAACGCGCCTGCGAGAGGCATCCTTTTGCAAGAGGCATCCTCCTGTGAGAGATTCGTTTGCGAGCTTCTCGCAAACGGTCCATAGCAACCCCCGCACTACCCCCGCACTACCCCCGCACTACCCGTAACGACCGCAGACACGGCAAGGAGCAGACCTGAATAATGCAGTTGGAACACATGAGGCACGAATCACTACCTGCCGACATCACCAAGGTCTTATTCAGCGAACAGCAGATCAAAGAAGCTGTACAAAGGATCGGCAGCCAGATCACTCGGGATTACTCCGGCCAAAAACTGCTGCTGATAACCGTCCTTAAGGGCGCTTTTATTTTCATGGCCGATCTCGTGCGAGCCATTGAGGGTCATGTCGAGATCGACTTTATGGCGGTGTCCAGCTACGGTGCCGAGGCTAAAAGCTCGGGTATTGTGCGCATCATCAAAGACCTCAACACGAGCGTAGAAGGACGGCACGTATTAATAGTCGAGGATATTTTGGACAGCGGCCTGACTTTGAAATACCTTATTAAGAACTTAAAGTCACGCGGCCCGCTGTCGATCGAGGTGGCCACCCTGCTGTTCAAAGAAGGCAAGCAGCAAACGAATGTTCAGTGCCGTTATATCGGCTTGACCTGCCCGGACGAATTCGTGGTGGGCTATGGTCTGGATTATGCAGAGGCGTACCGCAATCTGCCCTACATAGGCGTCTTGGCCCCGTCGGCATGCGTCTAGGGCGTTATAAAAGACCGTAACGGAGAGTAGAGGACAAGTGGTTCGTGAAGAATACTAAGACCCGTACCTGGATAATATATGGAATATTGCTGCTGATGCTGTTGTTCTTCCTTGGCTCAATGATATCGAATTCTACCCAGGGACAAAAGCCGGACAGTTTGACCACATCGCAGTTCACCGAGGCAGTGGAGAACTATAAGGTAACCGAGGCTAACTATAATGCGGTCAATGGCTCACTAACCGGCTACTACAAGCCCGGCGTTAACGAAGGAAACAACGACCTGCTGCCGTTCATAACGACTTATGTAGGCGAGGACTCCCTCAATACACTGATGGCCTCGCACCCCGAGATCAATTACAACGTCAGCGTCCAAGATCCCAACTTCTGGATGACGCTTTTGGGATACGGACTACCTCTACTGGGCATCGGTGTACTCATTTGGATAGTGTTTACACAGTTCAACCAGGCCAATAACCGGCAGATGAATTTTGGCAAGAACAAAACAAAAAAGGCTATCGAAGAGCGACCGAAGACCAAGTTCAGCGATGTCGCGGGTATCGATGAGGCCGTAGAGGAACTACAGGAAATCAAGGAATTCTTGTCCAACCCCAAGCGCTTTTCCGAGTTAGGAGCCAAAATTCCTCGGGGTGTCCTGTTGGTCGGAGCACCAGGAACCGGCAAGACCCTTCTGGCGCGGGCCGTAGCAGGCGAAGCGGGTGTACCGTTCTTTTCCATCTCTGGATCAGACTTTGTCGAGATGTTTGTCGGCGTGGGTGCCTCGCGGGTGCGCGACCTGTTCGAGAAAGCCAAAGAAGCAGCTCCCTCGATTATCTTTATCGACGAAATCGATGCCGTTGGGCGTCAGCGCGGCGCTGGCCTGGGCGGCGGCCATGATGAGCGAGAACAAACCTTAAATCAGCTCTTGGTGGAGATGGACGGGTTTGAAGAGAATGCCTCGGTCATCCTCATCGCCGCGACCAATCGCGTAGACATCCTCGACCCGGCACTGCTCAGGCCCGGTCGCTTTGACCGTCAGATAGTAGTGGACCGCCCCGACCTCAAGGGCAGAGAGCAGATACTCAAGGTGCATTCGGCCGGCAAACCGCTGGCCCATAGCGTTGATCTGGAAGCGGTGGCCAAGCTCACGCCGGGCTTTACCGGAGCGGATTTGGCCAACATGATGAACGAGGCCGCTATTCTCACCGCCCGCAAGAATAAGAAACTGATTACGATGACCGAACTCAACGAGGCCATGGAGCGCGAGATCGCCGGACCGGAACGCAAAGGACGGATCATCACCAACGCCGAAAAACGCACGATTGCCTATCATGAGAGTGGCCACGCGCTGGTCGGGCATATTCTGGAAAACTCCGACCCCGTGCACAAAATATCGATCATCAGTCGTGGGCAGGCGCTGGGCTACACACTGTCGCTACCGGGCGAGGATCGCTTCTTGAATACCCGCGAAGAAATGTACGATGATCTGGCCGTGTTCTTGGGAGGCCGTGTAGCCGAGGAGATATTCTGCCATGACATTACGACCGGAGCTTCCAATGACCTTGAACGCGCCACAAAGATGGCCCGACAGATGGTTACCCGCTATGGTATGACTGAGGAACTGGGCTCTCAGGTTTACGGCGAGGCCAACCATGAGGTGTTCTTAGGACGCGATTACGGAGCGACACCGGACTATTCTGACGAGACCGCGCGTCGCATCGACGAGGAAGTTGCCAAAATTATGCGCAAGGCGCATGACCGCGCCCACGATGTGCTTAACAGTCGTAAAGAGCAGATGGAACTCATGGTCCAGGTGCTGTTGGAGCGCGAGACCGTGGATGGCGAGGCTTTGGCGGCGCTGTTGGAGAACAGGTGGGATGACTACCTGGAACACGAAGACGAGATCCTGGCACGCAGGGCCGAGGAATTGCGTAAGCAAGAAGAAGACGATGAGAAGCGGCGAGCCGAGGAACAAAAGCAAGCTATGGCTGCGGGTGCCCCGGCACAGCCTGGTCTGCCTGGAGCGACCCCTGCGGCAGACGGACGCTTTACTTTGGAAGATGTCTTTGCCGGCAGGGTGCGTCTTGACGATTTGCTCGGCAAGGCGGGGCAGAGCGGCCCGGGTGGACAAAATGATCAGAGTGGCCAGAGTGGTCAGGGTGGACAAAGTGACCAGAGTGGTCAGCCTGATCAAACCAGAGAAGACATACAGGCCGTGCACCCCGCATACCCGACGCCATCGGCGCAGGATATACCGGTGGTTGTGCCTGAGCCTGAGCCCGACACGCCGGCATCTACGCCCGTTGCATCGGATGAACAGTCGCTACCCGAGCCCGTGGGTGTACCCGTGGTTGTGCCTGAGCCTGAGCCCGACACGCCCACCGAACAACCCGTGTCTGTGCCTGAACCTTCTACCCCAGACGCAAGCCCAAAAAAGGCTACCGGGTCAAAATCCACGACAACTCAATCACGCTCCACCACGTCAAAATCGACTACATCAAAAACGGCCAAACCGCGCACTACAGCGACAAAGCCGCGCAGCACAACGACCAAATCACGCGCCACGACGACAAAGCCGCGCGCCACGACGACAAAGCCGCGCTCTACCAAGCCAAAAGACCAGAAGGACAATGAGTCCACGGATGATTGATCACGCTAAGATCGCCGCTGGAGTCGCGCTCATCCTGGAGGGAATCGGTGAGGACCCCGATCGTGAAGGTCTGGTTCAGACTCCCCAGAGGGTTGCACGCATGTACACAGAGATACTTCAGGGTATCGATCAGGATGCCTCAGAACTATTTGCAACTACCTTTGAAGAGGGCCATCGTGAGTTGGTTCTGGTCAGGGATATTCCCTTCTATTCGCTGTGCGAACATCATCTGGTACCTTTCTTCGGCATGGCGCATATTGCCTATCTCCCCGGCGAGAACGGCCGGATCTGCGGTTTATCCAAACTTGCCCGTTTGGTAGACATCTTTGCCCGCAGACTACAGGTACAAGAGCGCTTGACCGGCCAAATTGCTAGTACATTAGTAGAAGAACTTAAGCCGGCAGGCGTCATCGTGGTAGTCGAAGCGGAGCATCTTTGTATGTCAATGCGTGGTGTCAAAAAACCCGGTGTCAAGACCGTGACCTCGGCGGTACGCGGCGCGTTCGAGGCATCGCAAAAGACCCGCTCTGAGGCTTTATCCCTGATCTTGGGCAAACTGTGAGAGCACAACCCCGCAACAACATCTGGCGTTGTAAAGACTTCGTATTCGACCAACCACTGCCTTTGATTATGGGTATCTTGAATGTTACCCCCGATTCATTCAGCGATGGTGGCGCTTATCTCGGTACAAGCCAAGCGCTCGCGCACGCCCAGGACATGTTGGACGCGGGCGCGGACATCATTGATGTGGGGGGCGAATCCACACGCCCTGGATCTCAGGAAGTAGACGTGAGCGAGGAGTTAGCGCGGGTGCTGCCGGTTGTGCGCGACCTGGCCCGCAAAGGCGTGTGTGTCTCCATCGACTCCAGACACTTCCAAACAGTCGCCGCCTGCCTGCGCGAGGGCGCGAGTATCATCAACGACATTACTGGTTTTGCCGATCGCTCGATGCTTGAACTGGCTGCCTCCAGCAAGGTCGGCTGTGTGGTCATGCATATGCGTGGCAACCCAAAAACAATGCAGGAAGATCCCCACTATGATGATGTTGTTTCCGAGGTCAGCGCATTTTTGCTGGATCATGCCCATCGTTTGGAACAGGCGGGTGTAGAGCACGATCGGATATGCATCGATCCGGGGCCCGGCTTTGGTAAAAACTACGACCAAAACCTGGCTTTGCTCAAGGCTACGGATCACTTTGCCAATCTGGGCGATTCTTCTTATCCCCCTTATTTGCTCATGGCCGCCTGGTCCAAGAAGCGCTTTGTGGGCCAGATGACCGGGGTCGAGGAGGCTTCCGAGCGTATGGCCGGATCGGTTACCACAGCCCTGCTTGCCGCCGGTCAAGGTGCCGGCGTACTGCGAATACACGATGTAGCCCCCACAGTTGAGGCCTTGAAAGTCATGCAAGCCGCGGGTTATTTTGGCTGATTGGCACACGGTGGGTATGGGCGAGAACAACCGCCGACGCTGGCGTCATCCTCGTACGGTAAGCGAGCGAGACTGACAGCTATGATTTCTGGCGAAAAAGACTCCAGGCCTTTGCCACAGGTAATCATCGCCTTGGGCTCAAACCTTGGCGACAGCGCCAGTATCATCCAACAGGCAGCAAAACGTATTGCTCGCATACCCGACGTAAACCTGCGCTCCCTCAGCCGTACCTACCTCTCTGCGCCGGCCATCAATCCGGACCAGCCCGATTTCTACAATGCTGTACTGATAGTCCAGACCACGCTGGAGCCCGAGCAGTTGCTCAGTGCTCTACAAGCAATCGAGGTTGACTTTGGCCGCGATCGTTCCCATGAACCCGTGCGACAAGAGCCGCGCGACCAGGGCCAATCTGATCCTGACCATGTGGAGTCATTGGCCAAAGGCCCGCGTACCCTTGATTTGGACATCATCGACTTTGAAGGTTATGTTCTGGATACCGCTACGCTTACCCTGCCGCACCCGGGTACTTTGACGCGTGATTTTGTTGTTACGCCGCTATTGGAGATAGCGCCCCACACGGTACTGGCCAACGGTCGGGTTATCAATCGCAACAACATCGACTGCGGCCACATCATTGCGGTGCTGGATGCTGAAGGTAAGGCCGTACCTCTTGTCGATGAAGAAATCCACGGCCAAGATCGTATGGTCACACCTGAGCATCAGAATACCGGTCGCGAAAAGCCAGGCGGCGGCACGGTATCACTCTGCGCCACTCCCATTGGCAATATCCGCGACATCACACTGCGCGTCCTGGATACGCTTCGAGCGGCCGACGCGATATACTGCGAGGACACTCGGGTCACAAGAAAACTGCTCGCATACTATGACATTCACACGCCGCTTTACCGCGCGGACGCACATAAACTACCGGCACTTCTCCCCCATCTGTTGGAGAAGTTAACAGCGGGTAACTGGCTGGCCTATGCTACCGACGCCGGCATGCCAACTATCAGCGACCCTGGGCAGTTGCTCGTCAAGGCAGCCCTGGATGCCGGGTTTACCGTCGAGGTCCTTCCGGGTGCCTCTGCTTTGACAAGTGCCCTCGCTGTCAGCGGCCTTAAGGCACACAACCACTACTTTGGCGGCTTTTTGCCCCGCAAGCCCGGAGCATGCACCAGGCGCCTTGTGGAGTTGTCCGCACTCGACGATACCATTCTTGTGTTTTTTGAGTCCGCGCACCGCACTGCCAAGACCCTGACACACCTCGCCGAGGTCATGCCTGAGCGTCCTGTGGTCATGGCCCGCGAGCTTACAAAGCTCCACGAAGAGGTAGTGCGCGGCAGCGCTGCCTTTGTGGCCGACACAATTGCCGAGCGCATAGCCGCCGGAAAGCCACTGCGTGGCGAGGTCGTCTTGCTGGTCGGCCCAGACGAGCGTAAGAAAGAATTGGCATAGCTTTGTCACTCTGGGCGGCAGAATAAATCAGCACTTGTCTAAATGACGACAAAATGTTCGTTGTGCAGTGTCAGAATGTCATCCTGACAAATCGCATAGGCTGTGTTCGGCTCCAGCCGGGTCTTGATGCCATCTCGTTCCAGGAACGTACCGTTGCTGGAACCCAGGTCGGTAACCAGATAGTGTCCGTTTTCGGCATTAAGGGTGATGTGGCGTCGCGAGATACCGCTATTGCCATCGATTTGGACATCGCACCCTTGAGAGCGGCCCAGCGTAACAGAACGATCAGGAGCAAGCGGAATGACAACACCGTTGCTGTTGCGCCTGAGCGATAGCCTGTGGTCTGACTTTTGTTTTTGTGGCGCAGTTACATTCACGCAGGTAGTTTTGCCAGACGACACAGGCGGCGATCCAGCATCAAACTCATGTTTCTCGCTCCTTTTCGTTGCGGTATGATAGGCTTGCTCCGCCAGACTGAGCGATTCAAATATCTCTTGCTTGGAGGGCTTATGGGCCTGCTCTCGCACAAAATCATATCCCCTTGGCTGGACCGATGCCGGGTCTTTTTCCAAAAGTTTACCTCTGTCGTGCCCGCTCCCTACCGTGTTTTTTGACGAATACTCCCCTGCCTTTAAGATGCCCTTACTCAAAAGATAGTCGCCAAAATCCGAGGTCATGAAGATTGTCTGGCGTTTAAGGTAGTCGAGCAACGAGTCTTTGGACTCGCTGTCGGCCCTGCTTACGAAGTCTGCGCTTTGGGCGATGGCCTGAAGAAACTGAGCCGGTGTCGCGTTATTGGCTAATCCTGATTTTATCGGCAGGTAGGCAAAACGCAATGAGAGCGAATCAGGCTCGATTCTGATGTAGGTAGGCGGTAAAAGGACATTGGCAGTGTCCAGCCCATCATCCTGGCAAAACCTGAGCAAAGCGAAAAAAGACCATAGTAACTGCTCAAATTGAGCCGCCGAGAGCTTACCTCTAAGATAGATCGGCAGCGGAGCAGTAGTGGCCAAATCATAGAAAAACGTAACATGCGAGCCGCGCGACTCATACGAAAAAGGCAGTAGTGGCTCAACCTGCAAAACTCTGAGGTGCTCGGCCAGAGGATAATCCATCTCCTCGCCTTTTGTGGTCCTGGCCTCCAAACGCTCGGATTTGGCTTTCTTATCTCTTTTATAGGAATACTTCATCGTCTCTGTACTTCATCATCTCTACCGGACAAAACCTTGGGTCAGATGAGCATCAATTCAAAGCCATTCCTGATGCCATGCTCTTCAAAACTGAGATTATGGTCGAGTATCTCTCCAGAATCCCTCAGAGCCAAAGCGTCCTCATCGCCACCTTGAAACAGGCTGGATTCGCGTTGGCTGAGGATGCCAGAGATAAACCGCGTGGCATCATGGACTGTTGCGTCACCGGGCACCCAGAAGTCATAGGTCTTTTGAGTGGCCGGCAGCAACACATTTATGAGTATCCTGTTGTTCATGCCATGCTTCTTTCGATAGACTTAAAACACAGTTGGGGTCTTAAGGAAATTAAGATACCAGCAACTTGGCTTTACGTATCTTGCCGCCACTAACCCAGTATCCACGAGCGCCTTTGACCGTGGGATCTATACGTTCTCCCAGTCCAAATGTTACTGAGATCGCAGATTGTGAATCCAATCCTTCTCCGACCCACAGTCCGTCGCGATTGCTGGAATAGGTTTTAAACCATGCCTCGGAAGTAAAACTGGTCTCAAGGGCAGCATCAAAGCAGATAATATTGACATTGGGCAATGCGCGTAGATTGGCCAAGAGAATTTTTAAAGACAGGGCAACATCCGATGACAAGCCTGCCAAGAAACTGGATATTCCGGAAATAAAAATGAGCGTTGACTGCTGCTTGGTAGGATTAACCTCAGCTGCGCCGTTGCTGCTATCGAGTAAGTCGGAGAGAAGGGCTGCGGCAGCCTCTTCATCCTGGGTCTCAGAGGTGAACTTCCCCGGCAGTACATCAAAGTAATGGGCACAGTCCAGTATACAGATATTCGCTCCTTCGATAAAGTCAGCCTCGTCTAATAATGCTCTCATAAAGGCCAGGCCGTCTTTTTGTTTGGAAAATACTATGCGCATAATGGGGCTGTCCGTTAAATCGATTGCCGCACACTCCAACGTATCCTCAAAAACCCCAAAGGGAACAAAACTGCGACTTACCGGCTTGAATCCCGGCATCGCCATGAGCGTATCAGAGGTCACCTGGTTTGGAAGAGTTGGCACTGCCGGTGCTTTTTCGGGATTTTGGCTCGCCAGTTCGGCACATGTCTGGCTAATACGTTCAAAATCGTCGGCTCCCTCTGCCGCAATACGCGCAGCTTGGAACTCGTAGATGGCATCGTTCAACTTGATCAGTCCCCGCGCAAAGCCATGTGGCACCGCGATGCCACGCATTGATCCCAAGATGGTCAGATAATCGCCTTCCTCATCAAGGGGGCATGCCAGAGATTGTTTAAAGTTGGAGCGCAGGCGCAGGCGCACGTCCATAGGAGAACTGGCAGTAAGGATGATATTAAGGCCGACTCGCGTACCTTCTCTCGCCAATGTGATTAAGCGTTGTTCGAATTTCTCATATAACTCATTAAACACAGCTGTGGAGTTGACGATCAACAACAACGCAGGCTTATCACCAACCTGCTGAGAGTAGCGGGTAAACGACCCACCGTACTTGGATATCAATCCGCGCCGCTGAGCAACTTCACGATCCAACATATCAAAAAGGCGGGATACTTTTTCTTCTTCTGTTGAAACCAGGACATCGCCAACCTGCGGAGCCTGTCTAAATGCGGTTAACGCCTCAGAGCCAAAATCAAGGATGTAGACATGTAACTGATGGACGTTATGGCCTGATATCAGGTCAAACAGCATAGTAGCCAGCAGGTTTTCCACGCCAGACGTTGCGCTGCCATACAAAATTGCGTTACCATGAGTCGACAAAGGCAGGGTGAGCAACCTCTGTGATTGGTTTGCCGGGTCGTCGAACATGCCCACGGCCGGGTCCAAAGTAAATGGTTCGACCGTATGCGAATTCCCGGCAAGCACTGTTTGCAAATCTATGTACTCTGGCAAAGGGTTAAGCCACAGCCGCTTTGACTTAAGGTCATCTGCCGCTGCCGTGTCTATCAAATGTCCAAGTACCTCGACCAGTTGAGGCCTGCTATTGCTCCTGAAGCGCCTGCTTTCTGGCTGGGCAACCATAAGCGGCCTGCCGGTGTTGGAGATAAGCGCAACAGAATTATCCTTGGGTTTTTCATAGTGCTCAAGCGCGATATAAGGAGATCCGGTATAGGCAGATTGTCCCAGAGCAAACTTCTCATTGTAGCCAACCAAGAGATAAAAGCGACCAGCCTGGGTAATTTCTGCCGCGTCGGGCCGCTTGATCATAGCTACCGAATTCTCTTTATCGGCAACTTTGAGACAAATCTTGAACTTGGCATTTGACCAAATCTGATCATTGACCACACCGTCTGGTTTTTGGGTTGCCAAAATCAGGTGAACCCCCAAAGAACGCCCGACCCGTGCAGTCTTTATAAGATTATCCATAAAGTCGGGCTCCTGGGTCTTGAGCTCGGCAAACTCGTCAGCCACCAAGAACAGGTGTGGGCAGGGTTCCTTGACTCTCCCCGTATAGAACAGCTCAAGATATTTATTGATATCGATATTGTCGCCGCCCACCAACTCTCTGGTCTTATTAAAGAGGGCCTGGCGACGCTTGATCTCGCTGTCAATGGAAACCATGCTTCGGTTGATCATCGAGCCATCGAGATTGGTTATCGTAGCAGCCAGATGCGGCAAAACCATACGGTCATTATCAAAAGCTTTGGCAAGACCGCCGCCTTTATAATCAATGAGCACAAAGGACACTTCATGAGGAGAATATTCCACACACATCGAAAGCACCCAGGTTATGATGAACTCCGATTTTCCAGAGCCGGTAGTGCCGGCGATAAGACCATGGGGACCATGGAACTTTTCATGTAGGTCCAAATAGAAGGGCTCGCCGGTTGTGTCAAGACCGATACGCGACGCCAGAGTTGAAGCGGCCTTGTTCTCTTTCCAGCGCGAGCGCACGTTAAGTTGTTCCAGATTACCGGCTTCAAACATTTCGAAGAAGCCAAGGTTGTCAGGTAGGCCACTAACCTCTGAGGCCAGATTGATACGCACCCTGTTTATGCACAACACCAGTTGTCGAGCAGCTCGCTGCTCAATAAAAATATCGGGTAAGAACTCATGAGGAGTAGCGAGCAAGTCTTCTTTGTTGTACAGTTTGCCACTATTTTGCTCGATTTCAAGTATGGAGGTGCACTGCTTGGGCAGGTTCTTACGATACGGAGCAAGACAGATGAGGCTAAAGCCGGGAGCAGGAGTCTTTGAGAGACCCGACACCAGTTCGCTTTTTTGCGCCAGATAAGGGGATGCACAGACAATTACATAATAAGGCGTTGGAAAGCTCCTGTCTTGATTTTGATTTTGAGTTTCTCGGCGTTGTTGGGCAACACGCTCTAGTACCAATCCAATCTCATCTGCTTCTTCTTTGGATGTAGCAAAATACCGCAAGGCTCGATCATCAGAAAAAGCATGGGGTAAAGAAGCCGCCCACCTCCAATTGCGCTCGTCGGTGTCATCGCAAAGAACAACGACCTTGACGTCCTCATATGAATGTAACGTGGCGATTTGTGCCACCAGGCCAAAACAAAACGACTCGATTATCGCTTTGCTTCCCGCAATACCAACAACGGGGTTTTTGGCGAGATTGACCGCATTGGGAACATCATGGAGTTCTTTTGGCTCACGCTTAAATGCATAGACAGCTTCTTGAAGATCATCCTTTTCGACCTGAAAGTGTTCATCTGGATATTTGATGTCGCTTTCTAAAGGCAGTGTAGCTAAGCCGATACGGAGTTCCAAAAAGTCGTTATGAGCTACCGTCCTGTCCATGAGATGTGGATCAAGTTCAACGGCAAGACGCAGGCATTCATCCACACTCACTCGATTTTCCAACAATATCTCACGTTGCAAGATACTTTGCTCATCGATTACGGAGCGCATCGCATCAAGATAGCGGGCATATGTTTCCTTACGACGGGTTTCATTGCGCTCAAGTTTGCGATTCTGGTATCGGCGCGTGAGCAAAGGCCAGAGTACGCTACCTAAAACCATGGCAACCGCCATAAATAGCATGGGAATAGCAGCCAGTATTGAACCACCGTCATCTTGCATGCGCGTAAACATCGTTGCGCCCGTAAACACCGCACCTAAGCCCATTACCATAGAAGGGCCAATCTTGAGGGCGGCCGGCGTGTCGTCAGGCTTCTCTGGTGCCGGAGGCGGATCAATAGTTACCGATTGAGCTACTACATCGCGCTTGAACCGGGGGGCGGGATAAAAATAATCTACATCATCAGATTCATCAAGCTCATAGGTAATCTCTTCAGGTGAGTTATAAGAAGGCTTCTCGTAAAGCAGCATCTCTGGAAGCATGTTAATTTTTGCAGAATTGCCGGGATTGTTAAGGGCAAAATAGCGCAGCCCAATCACTATTCTAAGGCCCATGATTGAGATAATATCACCGGGGTTTAAGGTCAGAGCCTGGCTTGGTTCAAGGCGCACTCCATTGACAAAAGTCCCATTGCTGGACGCCAAATCGACAATCGAAAATTTGTCTTCATAATAGTCAAGCCGGGCATGAGACGAGGAAACATGAGCGTGAGTATCAACAAATTGGACAACCGAGCCAGTATCCCTACCAATAGAAACAGTACAATCGTCTGTTAGGCCGATAATCGTATAGGCTTTATCCCCCTGTGTGAGCGGTCTGATTATCAAAGTTGCATCGTCCGCGTCGGATGTCAGGCGATACACAGACTGTTGATCTGTGGCGATGCGGACCCTGCTGAGCGCTTTTTCGGAGTCGTCGTTGAATTCATAGAGCAAAACTCCTGTTTTAGGGGAAAGTATCCACTCATCATCCTTGGCTTCTATAAATCCGTATTTTTTGGAGCGTGTAAAGCTGGTGTCGCAGACCCAATGCATGCCGCCAACCTCTTCCGGCAAAGCAAAAGTGTTGATATGATCGTGTGTTAGCAAAGTGAGCAGCATGGTACTCTCTTCCTCAGACGAGGCCCCTGTGTAAGCAAGCCTGCCCAAACAGGTAGGGGGCCGAGACAACGCAGAAGCGATATAAGCCCTGGTGGCTCGGTGAGAGCCTCGGGCTTGCCCTTGTATCTCATCGTGTTACTGCGTGGGGTCATAGCCGTATGTATATTCATACAAATCTTTAGCAAAATCCACCCATATGTCTTTAGAGTAATAGCGCTTGGTCGCTGCCCATTCCTCAGGAGTGACAAGGACCTCCATAGGCACAAAATAGTAGTACCATGGAAGTATGGACGCATAGTAAGAGCCAAACGTGTAGTACAGATAGAAGTATTGGAAAATGAGGAACGCGATGTATAAGAAGACGATCCACCAGATAAGCCTGCCGTAATCAAAGCGACGTTTTCTGGGGTAAAGGCTGGGGTCGGCTTTGATTTGACCGGTGGCATCAAGCAGCTTATCGCGCACCGCAAAGGCCGCAAGCTGACCGGTCTTTGGATCGCCGTGCTTTTCTGATGGCAAAACAACCAGCGGAGAAGAGACACCATCAAAGGTGATAAGAAGCGCCCTTTGTCGATACATATCGGGATTGTGAGGCCCTCCGTAGTTCACTATCTTGATTTCGATATCCGTAAGCGCCGCCAGGGGTATCTTGAGCCACGGTTTTTTAGTTTTGAGTAAAAGTCCTCTGGTAGCCCAAAGTTCCAGACCAGAACCGTTAAGCGCAATTGCCATTCCACCCATGCTCCCGCCCCACTTTTTAGTTCTTTTTGCATGCCTTTTATTAATGACCCACCCTTTTTTTTGCAGTTTGGCGGATGCCACCAGGCATTCACCAACAAAGTCGCTGGCACTTACATGGGACTTTACGCAAAAAGCCAGGCTCCCCGGCAAAAGCCGTCTTATCCTGCCATCGATTCTCTCACAGTTGAAATACATTGCGTAAAACGCCCACGTTAGAGAAAGCACAATAATGATTGCCATAAGTACCGGGTCTACATGCTCGAAATCCGGGTTGACAGCACGATACAATAGCCCTACCCCAATGACAGCAGAACACAGAGAAACGTACAGCGCAATGATCTGTTTGGCTGACCAGGTATTGGTACCGATGTGTTGCGTCATCGCGTTAAGAGCGCTAATGCGCTTACCTTTAGCTAGAATGCGCTTTAACTCGTCGTCGCCGGGCAGACCGGCCTCAAGTTCTTTTTGCGCCAGCTTTTCTTGCATCTCCGCAACAAAGCTGCCTACCCCCTCTGTCCCGGGCTGCTCTTTGCTAGGCGGCATCGCTTCTCAGATCCTCCAACGCGGACACGGTGATGACATCGAACATCTCAAGCAGAGCTTCCTTAATTTCGACATAGGTAGAGGTAAAGACCAGGTAGTGCGCATTACCCTGTTTGGCAGTGTTCAACCAATACTCTACCTTGAGTTGGTTTATCTCTGCTGCATCATCAGACACTGTAAGGACCGACTCGGATTCCCTGCGCAGCACCTGGTTGCCCAAACATTCCAGAAGTACCACATCCTGGCCCTTTTCCTTGTAACGGGCAAAGACATCTGCGATGGGCAAGCGCAGCCCCACTTCATACACCGTTAGGGTCGCATCGACAGGAACACCTTCTATGTCAAGGGCCAAAAAGGCCATCAGAACACCACGCAGTCCCGCAGCCAGATCCAGCTGAGTATTAAGGGTCTTTTCCAAATCCGCCCTGATAGGTAGGGGCTTATCGCCGTCTTGATAGCGAGAAAGCGTCTTGTCCAGGTATGCCTCGACTGCCTTTTTGCGGGCCTTGGCATCTTTGATGGGAATCACGGACCAGTCCCTGGTGAGGGTAATCTCAAAGATGTCCGCATCCTGCGTGTTCGACACTGTGTTCTTTTCGATCTTTGCCATATCGTTTTAACCTGCCTTTTTGAGATCGGCAGGCGAGGCCAGTTCCGCAACTGCCGTCTGGACCAGTTCCTTAAGATCGGCTACGATGGCCTCGACACTGTCCATATCAATCGTCGTAATCGTCCAGGTGCACATCATGCGCTCAGGTTTGTAATAGGCAAAATAGCTTATCTCCCAGCATGCATCCTCTCCCTGCTCCTTGCCAAAGAAGAGCATAAGGACAATGTCACGTTTGTCTGACTCTTCAACCAGATAGTACCGGCGCTCGTTGATAATGATGTTGTCATCCTTGGGGCTTAAATACCCTTCCTTTTCCTGTATGAAATCCATGAAACTGTCAAATTGGTCAGGCAGATCGTTGCCGCATACATATCCCCAGCCCCCCGGACGTATGTCCCAGGGTACTCTCTTAAACCAACAAAGACAGGCAAATAGGGAATCCTTGCCCTCGCCCAGATTGTCCAGCATCTGAGAGATGCCTAAGTGTATCTGGTTTTTCAACTCTGTGCGCGCTTCCTCCAGCAGTGACTCCACATCCGGATTATCGCTATCCTCCGCCGTCTCTTCTAGCACGGCTTGTTCTGCCTTGCTGAACAACTCAAGGGCGGTGCGCTCGCGGATAGCAGGCATGACATCTTCGTCTTCTTGAAACAGCAACCACCGGTCCGGTGAGCTACCGCCCGCAAAGACGTCTATGCCCATTACCCTACGGGTATCATTATCTTTGTCCATGATTTGCCCTTCGTGCCAAAGATGTCTTTAGTCTTATCCAGCAGTGACGATTCCACTTTGATTGTGAGTTGTTTCCCGTCACACCTTGTTACGCTCAGATTAGCAGTTGCCTTCAGCCGTTCTGCGAATGTGCTCTCTATCTGTGTCAGGCCAAGCTTCTCCAGGTCAACGGAATCTACTGCTTTGTCTATAACGAACTCTTTCGCCTGATCAGCAACATACTCAACAAGAGATGGGGTGTTTCTCACTGCCTCGACGAATAATTGAGAGTCTCCCATTCCCTTGATTCTCAAAGCCGGGCTTGTAGTTATCGACTTGACTACCTTGCCCAATTTTCCTGAAGAATGGGAGAGGGTCTTGACTTTTGTCTTGACTGCATTCATCAACGTCTTGCCACCAACACTCTTAAAAATTTTGCCGGCACCTCTGAGTAACAGCGAGGCGCCTATCTCGACAACGCCCAGTGCCACAACACCGAGAAGAATGTTTTGGAGCGACGCGCCGCTCCTGACTGCCTGTATACACGAAATGCCCAGGCCGGCTATCTCTAACACCAGAGAAGCGACTCTCAAGACTGCGGCAACTGCCGCAAAAATAGGATTTGGAAAAACAATACTCAGGGCCGTAAAGATGAGCGACAATACACCAACGACTTCCGATAAGACCGCAGCGGCTTCCGACAGCTTCTCTAAGACGACATCCCAGTCGCCTTCTGCTATCGCGGCGGCAATCTCTGCACACCACGTAGTAAAGCGATCCAGCTGGGCGCCAATGGCATCGGCTATGTCCTGAAAGAAGTTATCGTTAAGGTCGTCATCGCTATTGTTGGCCGCGACAATGGTTTGTGTTGCCGCCAACGCGGCACAGTTCCTGTTGTAGACAGCCTGTTCGAGTAACTCTTTAGCATTGTTTATGCGTGAGTCGATACTCTGGAGGTCTGACTCAGAAGCAGCGATCTTATTCCTGAGTGACCTGATGGCCTCTTCGTAATACGACTTATCCCTTAACAGCTTCTGTTTTTGATAGGTATCGGAATCGCTGAGTTCCGGGCGACTGTTAAGAGAGCGCAACTCGTTATTGATACGCGTAAGGGTGTAGGATGTACTGCTGCTCTGATCTTCCAGCCTGCTTATCTCTCGGCTTTTAGCCTGCTTCTCTTCTGTGGCATGATCTCGGTCGTTGAGCGCCCTCTCAGCCATGACCTGCGCGTCATGTTGGCTGCTGGAGTACGTTATCAGAGCATGGCCGGCCCGGCCATACCTGTCTTGTACCGCACACAGGTTCTTTTTTATGTTGGCTGTACGCTCGCGAATCGCATCAATTGCATCAGATTCAAATTGATCGGCAGCAGTGATTGACTCCAGCTTGGGCAATGAGGACGCGATCTCATTATGAACGCACAGATAATCCGTGCCGGTCTGCCTGACAATGGCAGGGTCACCTTTTATCGGGTTATCGTATCTCATGTATGCTGATCTCCGTTCACCGTCAACGCCACAGCCACTGCAATCGTTACCGTCGAACTATTCTCCAAAATTCGCATTGTTGATGTCCCACTCCTCGACCGCCTTGGCAGTCTCAACAACACCGGTCCTCACCTCTTCTAAGGCATCTGATATCTTGCCACGCTTGCCAGACCATTTGGACTCAAACTCCTTAAGTGCCTGGCTTAACTCAGAGTGACCGACCTCGCTGCTCGCTTTATCTGTTTTATCGCGCGTAGAATCCAGTACCGACTTAATGACTGCCAATGAATCCGCCACCTCAGACAATACCGAAGTATCAACCTTGAATACTGCTTTAGCACTCATGATGACACTCTCGCTGCTATCGATTGGCTTACCCGAGCGCCTGGCCCAGTTGCATGTCTGTGTCGCGCAAGGTCTGGGCTGCGGTCGTAAGATAGTCTGCCATTCCCTGTAGGGCCTCGATGGTCTCTGTGGCACCTTTGGTATACTGCGTGTAGGTTTCGTCAAACTTTTTGGAAGCAGAGTCGGTAACAAACCCACTGGACACCAGATTGCTGATGTAGCTCTGCAGGCTGTTTAACTCTGAATGGATGGCATCCTTCTTTGAGATAAGGTTCTTTGCCGCGTCTTCCATTTCCTGGTAGGTAACATTAACATTTGCCATTTTTTACTCCTATCCTTGTATTTTTCCTACTGCGTATGCAATAGGCTTATAACCATAGTTTGCCTCACGACCCAAGCCATGGGCATTAAGCCACCGGCAGGCCGTCGACCAGCTCGCCTTCGCTGTCTTGTTCGACCCGTTGCCTTCTGCGCTTGATGAAGAAGAAGGCGCCCAGACCAAGCGCAATGAGCACCAACGCAACAATCGACACCGCACCTATCTTGCCGAGTGGTGTACTCAGAGCATAGATCAAAAATTCGTTCGTAATAAGCACCTCGTCAGCAGTGGCAGAAACGGAATTCCCCGCCTTGTCAAGCGCGACAATCCTGATGTTTTGAGGCTCGCTCTTGCCCGCGAGGTCATAGGTGAGCTTTGTCTCGTCGCTATTGACCGCCGCTGCGGCAAGCTGGGATTCGTTCCAGGAACTCACAGAAACATCATCAACATAAAGCGTAGCGCTTTCCAGAGCAATGTTGTCATCAATGAAAAACTCCACAGGTTTGCTGGGTTCATTGTAGGACTGTCCCGTCACAACGCCCTGGATATAGGCGCGCGGATTGGTCATGTCCACCGCAAAGGTCACGTGGAACGGAGCACTGCGGTCGACGTTTTTGGCATCCATGTGGTTCTCGGAAAGGTTGCCGGCGGCATCCTGGGAGGAAAGCAGGATACGGTAAAAGCCGTCTGTCGCAAAATTCTCGGCAGGAATCGTGTAGGCATAGCGAGCCCAGGCACTACCACCGCTTACATCCTGAAAGTCGTAGTCCTCGCCGCTTGCAAGCAGATTGAGTTGGTCGTCTTTTGATACCGAGACGCTGGATGCCACAAGGCCAGAAACGTTGGTCTCATAAATCAGAACCTCCAGCGGAGCGGCAAGATACGTGCCGGGAATGTGACTGCAAGAATCGGCCAGTTCGTAGTTAGAACCAAAGCGGTTGACGGAATAGGTAAGCTGCTGCTCGGTTTCGTTGCCGGCTTTATCGATAACAGTGGCCGCCAGTGTATAAACATCGTCGTAGGAAAGCTCATACGGTAGATCGGCAAATGCCAGTGTGCGCGAGGTATCATCCTCCGTCTCGCTGTTGTCAAAATAGGCTGCAGAACTTGTGGAGCCCGTTATCTGAACATCGCTCAGAAGCGGATCAAAGTTAGTGTCCGAGAAAGCCACGACAGGCTGGATTGCATCGTTGTAGGCCGTCTGGTCGGCAACGCCGGATATCTGAATCTGGGGAGGTGTGAGGTCAATAATGAACTCCGGCTCGCTTTGAGAAGTAGCAATGTTGTCGGCCGGATCCGCGGCTTCGATGCTCAGGGTATAGTGCAGTTCGCTCGTAAACGCTACCGTGGTCGTATAAGTGTTTTGCTTGGTAGCACTGGGCTCCCAACCAGAGATACCCGGCGCGGACACAGCGGCTCCGGAGGCATCGGTAGCGGTAGCGGTAACCACAACAAGACTTGGATCAAAGTTGACCTCGGTAACCTCAATGGTGGCCGTGCGCACATCCTTATAATAGTTGCCATTGGCAGCGTCGTTGTTATCAAAGCTGAGGCTTATGGTGGGCGCAATCGTGTCAATAATGAACACGCCGCTATCGTAGGTGTTGGAGGTTTTGCCCGCCAGATCGGTAAACTGCGCAGAAAGTGCATAGACACCGTCGCTTGGACAAGGAACATCAAGCACCCACGTGAGATCATCGCCTGTAGGATTGGTAAAAGCCGTAGGGTTATACGTGGTGGCGCGCCCATTCGATTCAAGCTCCGCAATGCCAACCGCCTTGTCAGTGCTGGCCTGTGTGGCAAAAAACGATGCCTCCGTTATCGTAATACTCGCTGTCCGGGGAGCGGCGTAGTAATTCCCCGAGTGGACCTCATCGTTATCGAAGCTCACGCCAATTACCGGCGCGGCAGAATCGCTGTAGATGCCCTTAACCGCAGCGGCAGCGTTGTCAATGATAGTAAGCTCAGGAGATGTTGTATTGCCCGCCATATCGGCCAGATTGATCAGCACCGGGTCGGTGGGAGCAGATGCCAGCTCGCTTATCAGGTGAGAACCACCGGAAGAGCCACCGGACGTATCAGGCCCAAACAGCCTGTTGGACTCGTTAAGCGCAGCAGGGTCGCTGATCTTAAAAAGCTGACTGGGCGCAGCAAGCCTCTCGACTGTAGAAGGAGTGCTGAGTGCCTCAAGCTTGGCGGGTACGGCGGACCTGGCAGAAGCGCCGGCGGGCGCAGAAGAAGCACCGTACGAGGTTGGCGCAAGAGGATTGCCCAGCTTAATCAATGTATCTTGCTGGGGTGTCCAGAACAGGCTGCCGTTGAGCGGCTGGTCAAACTCGGTTGCGTCGCCCTGCTCAGATCCGGCCACGAAGTCGACGCTGCCAGACAAAATGGTCTGGCCGCCAATACTGAGAGACACATTTTGGGTATCGAGCCCAGAGAGCTCATCGCCTATCTGGGACGTAAGCGCCAGGTCATGGGCAAACACATAGCCCGCATAATCTGTTCCGTCAAGCTTATGGTTAATCGCAGGCGAACTGGGAGCGACACCGCCGGAATCCTGCAAAAGTTGCGCGTATGAAAAGACCGGGTTGGTGGTATCAATAATGAACCGGCCCAGAACACTCGTGCTTACATCGGAGGTAAGGGGTATAAAAGCGTCATTGGCCGGGGTTGTCCATTCATTGGATGCTTTGCTCTTGCCTACATACGACGGCAGCAAGGGCACCGTATAGATGCCTTCCTGTAAGGTGATGCTGTCTGTATAGGTGCCATCGACGAGCGTGGGCTGTTGACCAAGACCCACGTGCAGCGGATTGCTCGATGGTATGCTGGAACCAAGGAAGAATAACTCCGCGCCGGACTTGTAATTGGCAACAGACGAAGGAGTCAAAGAAAAGCCCAGAGTGGCAGCATTGAAATACCCATCGTGGTCTACTGTGTCATCCTGCACCCTGAAAGCCACCCGATCCAAAGCAGCGTTAACAAGCAGGGGGACAGCTGTTTCAAGCGGAAAGTCCACCGCACTGCCTGAATCGGAATCCTGTTCTAAAACCCGGAAATGCGCGGCGGGGTTGTCTTGATCGTCGTAAAGCAGGCAGGTGGCAGTGTTAGCACCATCGCCGGCACTGAGCAAGATATCAGAAAAGGTGTAGCTTGTATCTTGGTTATCCGTTGAAACTGTGTCGACGAATTTAAAGCTATATACGCCACCGCTGGGCTGCAGAGGGTAAGGCGAATTCTCATCGTTTTCGATAGTGAGCTTGACCGTCGGAGCGCTTTGCACGTCGTCGCTGACGCTAAAGGTCAATTCGGCAAAAGACGTATGAACACCAGAGTAATCGATCTCGCCGGTGTAGTTGAGCACTACATCGCTTATAGCCGGCAGCTCGACATCTAAGAATAACGGCAGCTGCACGACCTGGCCCGCATAGTATGTGACGTCGTCCGTCGTGGTATAGTCCTGCTGGAACTGAGCGTAGATGTAACCGGACGTTTGCGGAGGCGTATCCGGATTCAGGGCTTCAACTACCGGTATACCGTCATCGTAGGTTATGGAGGGGGAATACGAGAACCGCAGGATGTCGCTGTTGCTGTCGACTTGGCTTGATGCCAGCGATGCCAACTGGTCTGCGTTAATCAACTCAGGCTGCTCATCTTCGATAGTCCAGAGAGGTTCATCCAGTTGGCTTATCGCGCCAATGGGTAAGGTGATAGTACCCTCATCAGTCGCTAAAAGGTCGCCTGTATCCTCCGAGCCATAGGAAATCTTCAGCGTGACCGAGCTGGGTTGTGAGGAAGTCGAGGCCGGCGGATAAGCAGTGAGATAAGCGTCATCGGTACCAAACGCAAACGCGTAGCTCTCACCGTCAAAATCGGTAGGCACATGATCGAAGATCGTTGAGTCGCTTTGCAAGGCAGCGTCGGCATTGAGATAGTCTTGAATAGATACCCCATAAGGAATAGCAGCCGGCTGGTCCTTAACCATAAAACCGGTGGAATCCGCAAAGGCTGACAGGCCACCTGCCACAATCAGAGAAACAGCCACAACGAAGACGGCACACGCTTTCATTGCCTGCGCCTGCAACTTCTGAACTCGAACTATCATGTTCAACACCCTCCCCATCTTAATCGATGGCACTCTACAGCATATCAGCACAGAGCGCGTAGCGTAAGCGCATAGATTGATGGCCCTTCGCCAAGGGTAATGCCCTGTATCAGGCAGATCGCCTCAGACATCTGAATTACCATTACCTGCCCTTCGCTACACGTTAACACATTACTCTAACACAACCCTAAATACCAACGGGCTTTGCTTACATCCCTTGCCCGCCAAACAGAACGCATTACGGGATGGCTAGTAAATTAGCACGGTTGACCAGTCCTGTCAAGTGCCTTTTCAAAAAAAGTTCAAAATTTTTTCAAAATTTTTTCAAAAACCCCACATTGCTACTGGACAAGACAAATCATACAGGCGTACAATTAAGTCCCCGTGGCGGGCACCACGTATTGGCGGTAGCAAGAAGGGCATCGGTAATCGGGTGGCTTAAACTGGCGAAGGCACTACGGGCACTATCCGTTAAACACGTCCATTGCTACAGTGATGGCATATGACGGGGAGGGATATACATGAATAAGCATGAGCTCCACGATACTAAAGGCCACAGGCTCACTCACAAACAACGTTTGGCTGTGTGGTTTGGCTCGGTAGCAGGAGCTTTGGCCCTCGTGGCCGCCGTTGTTATAGGGATAGGTCTGTATAACACGAGCGCAGACGCAGACGGCATCGAAGCATCAGCCGCACTGAGTGCAGATGTCCAAGACACGCATACATCCACATCCGGCGCAGAACCCACGTCCGAACAACAGCCTGCAGATATCAATGACAGCGCTTCTTCTGGAGAAGACACCCAGGGCAGCGACACAGCATCCATCGCCAACGGTACCCAAACGGCCGCCAACGGCGCATCTACAAACGGGGACGGGGGGAGCACGGGTGCAGCCCCTCAACCCGTATGGCACCCGGGCTGGGAAGAACGGGTGTGGGTAGACACCAGCTTTTGGTTTACCCAGCAACGACCGATCTGGGGCTCTGTCTACTATGATGGCACCCCGGTAGGTGCCGGTGACGGCTGGGACGAGCTTATAGAACATGGCGGCGGCTCTAAATGGGACATCGTCGGCTACGAGCCCGTGTCCGAGTGGATATCAGATGGCTACTGGGACATCACCTACCATGAGGGCTACTGGGAATAAATCGTGGCAGTCGCACCTACATATACCGGCTTCACATCACCTGAGCTGTATGTAAGCTGCCACAAGCCGGCTTTATCTACGCCTAAAAACACACAGAGGATTTTGCCCCCCCCCCGAGAAATGTTACCCCGTGCGCGCTCAGTAACACTCTTGCCAACGTAAGCTACACTAACCTATCGACGTATCACAAGGCCATGCCGCCCAGGCGTGGCCTTGTTGTATCTTCGCGACCTATTACGTAACTACCTTTTCAGATGGGGATGATATGCTATCACTCAAAAAAACACTATCCATTATACTCACTCTTACCCTTGCCTTTGCCTGTACCGGCGGCGCTTTATACTACAGTGCGTATCGCGCTTCTGCCGCAGACACCACGAGCACCGCTGAGCTTGACACTACAGAGCTGCTTGACGATACGCCGGCTCTTAGTGAGACCTACCTAACAGATGCTACAACCTTTGAGCCTTCGGCCGACACGAGCTCTACCCCTAACCCTGACACCTCTGCTCCATCTCCTTCCTCTGCTCCTCCCCTAAAACCCAGTCCTTCTAACACACCTATAGGGGAGGAGCAACCTTATTGGATCCAAGACACTACCTACGCCGGGCTCATAGCAGCCTATGAGGACGCTAAGGCTACAGAGGATCCCAATGATCTTTTCACCGCCGCTTTTGAGGTAACCACCTTTGCGCCTTTAGCGGGAGATATCCGCGTAGGGGACAGGACTGTACTCGCAAATGGTACCAACGCGCCTACCTATAACAATGCCTCGGCTCTCCTGCTTACCCCCCTCGAAGGACTGCCCCAGGAAGGCACGCGCTCAGATCGCTCACTTTTACACTTGTTAGAGACAGGCCCGGGCTATGAAGTCTATGAGGCCACCTTCTACTTTAATTCGAACGCTTACCCCGCCTCTTCTTTCTGTGCTCTGAGAACCTACGTAATACTCGACGTGCCCAAGCAGGCTGCTGTCGAGGCCGAGGCTGCGCCCACATCTGCTCCGGACACAGACATATCAGATGAGCCTAACGAGCCTGAGTTTGTCAATATCTCAGACAGTTGGCCAGAGTTTGAAAGCCTGACGGAACAACTTGCGTGGCTAAGAGCAAACGGCTACGCTGATGTAGCTGACGGCTACGTAGCTTCCCTTCTGTCCGACAAAAGCCCGTTTGCAACACTGAGCCCGCTTGTGGCAGGCACCGGCACGCCCTTTTACTCAACGAGCCAGCTCAGCTACACCGTAACGTCTTGGACAAACACGGTAGGGGGTCAGGTCTGCCCCGCACCTGCGGGGGTTATCCAAGGAGAGAGTAAAAGCCCCCGGTGACAGAGGCCTTTAACTTACGTGGCGCTGTCCACCCTACGATATGGCCCACCTTTTTTGTCTCCGCGTTTAGCCTTGTAGGCTTCTACACTGGCGCGACTGTAAATGCCACCTTTGAGTTCGTCGATAAACCCAGCGTCTCGCAGATGATAGACCCTGGGTTTGCTGACACCTAGTAGTTCCTCGACTTCTTGTCTGGTGAAATATAAGGCTTCGAGTTCGTGTGGTTTCATGCTATACTTATCCATGAGGTGGAGCCGCCCGCCTTGATTGCTAAAACAGGCGGCTCCTTTGGTGAGCTTACAATCTGATGGTCAAGGTAATTACCTTACCACGGATTGTAAGCTCTATCTTTATCCTCATGGTTCCATCCTTCCTGCTTTCCGGTTCGAGGGCTCCCGCCCTCCTGACATGTATAACTATACGTTATAGGCTACTGTTAGTCAAGCAAGAGGAGCTAAGCGGTAGGAATATACGGCTAAACGGTTATAATATTATATACATGTCTTACTCTAGCATCTGCTCTTTTAGCAGTGTCACATCTCCGGTGTCTAGCGCGTAGCGCATTACATACTGCATGTGGTCTAGCCGTGCTTGCTGCTCAGTGATGACGTGTTGCTGAGCGTCTATAGTGGCCGACATCCGATATAGGGCCATCGCGATAAGCGCCGCGAGCAATATCAACAGGAGGGATACGACCCAGGCGGCTGTGTCTCTGCGCATCATGCCACCTGCAAACCGTCTATGGCGTGTCCATAGATGCCGGCAACACCATATACGCTATCTGTGATGTCGTATGTGTCTACCCACTCAAGCCAGCCGTCCTCACGGGTGTGCACCCTGCATGGTCTGCCCTTTATGGCTACGCCATCGATGAGGCGGCCAAAGTCTCCGGCTAACCCATTAACCGTGTCGTTGATATCATAGCCGTAGACGGGTACCTCCCAGTCCCCTCCTAAGTAGTGCACACGATACTCAGAAGAGCCGGCGACACCTATCATGTCCATGGGGCGGCCTTTGATGCCCGCGTAGCCATCGTCTGTGTCGTCCACACGTGTAACCTCAGCCAGCCAGCCCACGTTAGGCAAGTGGGCTATGTATGCCTTAGCAGAGCCGCTAAAGCCGCCAGACGGCGCGTTAGGCTCAGGGTTTGAGGCTTGCGGCGGGGCTGACCCATCGTCTTCCGGCGGAATAAGCACGTGTGTCCAAGGGTAATCGTAAAAAGACACGATAGAGACCTCGCGGCCTGTCTGGTCGCCGCCTTGGCCACCTGTAATGCCGCCGTATTCGTTGCCGTGCGTCTGCCCCGCACCTGCGGGGGTTATCCCGAGTACGGCATTGGCTTCGGTTTCGCGAAAAGGTCTGCCCCGCACCTGCGGGGGTTATCCCTAAGCGACGGCTCAAAGAGCCATGCTATTGCTGTCTGCCCCGCACCTGCGGGGGTTATCCTCAGCGTCTTTTGCGCCATATTCCACAGAGGCGACACGGATAGCAGCTTTAACCTCGGCTTCTGTTTTTTCAGCCTCTAGTTGCGCTAGGCGCTGCTCGTACTCGGCTATCTTGGCCTGCGCGTCCTCATTTGAAGATGTTGCCTCTTGCAGTTGCTTAATCAGAGCCTGCGCCTCTGCAAGTTCGCTACTCGACTGCTCATGTTGACCTTTGAGCTTTGAATAACGCGTATCTATATCCTCCTCGCTAGAAAGATATATTTTGTTCTTCTTCATTTCCTCCAAAATAGTCCTAGCCCTTTCGTCGTCTATCTCGCTGGACTTCAAGATTTCCTCGAACTTCATATCTGTGTTCCTTTCCTCTCTACGGTTTTATACGGGGTTCCGTCCCATGAGTTTCCCTGTTTTACGTCTGGGTATAGACACAATATGAAAAAGCTGCCTCTGTTCGAGACGGCTGATTTCCTATGGTCGCGGAGGCAGGATTCGAACCTGCGTCTTATGGGTTATGGACCCATCCTGGTACCACTCCAGTCACTCCGCATTGTGTTTTGACACCCCTCTTGGGTATATGTGGCAACACGCCCTATAGTGGCGCTGGTACACAAGCGAGGGGTGCCGCAACCGGGCTGATTGAGAGATGATGCCCGCTTCACGCCCTTCTCTCTGTAGGGCGGGGTTGCTTCATGTTTTTTTGCCTCATATCTCTATCTTTCGACGCCAGAAACAAAAACATTGCCCGAAGAGGTTAAGTTGCAACCATGCCTCTGCATAGC
>JAITDU010000018.1 GCA_031282405.1 Coriobacteriales bacterium
AAACGCGGGGCTTTCTGCCGGAGCGCTCATCCCATTTGTCGGGGATGTGGCAGGGGGAGGTGTGTTCATCGGCAAGATCGTCGGCAAGGGAGTCAAAACAGTCAAGGCGGCCGACACGGTTACGGGCGTTGTCCGTGCGACCGATCTTCCCACCAACGCCAAAAAGGCCTACGAGGCATATGATGCCCACGGCTGGAGAGGCAATGTTTCCGGACAGACGCCTGGAACCAGGGCTGGGGGAGGTTGGAATGACTCCAAGAACCAACTTCCCAGTACAGATGCCACAGGAAACCCTATCACCTATAAGGAGTTCGATGTGAACGACTATGTACCGGGCGCAGAAAGGGACAAAGAGCGCTTTCTTCGGGGAAGCGACGGCTCGGTGTATTACACGTCTGACCACTATGCGTCATTTGTCAAAATAGATTAGGAGATGATGAGCACATGGACAACCAAATCAGGCACGTAACTAGACAAGAGTATGAAAAGATTGCTGCGGCAGCCAAGGGTACCTCCACCTTCGTAGGCGAGCTGGACGGCAGGGACATCCATGATCTTGATGATTTTCTCGATGCAGTATGGACGGTGTTCCGGTTTCCCGATGGGCCAAAAAATCCTGATGCCTACCTCGACTGGATACGTGATCTCCGATGGATTGGCGCAGAAGGCTACATCTTTACCATGCTCGACTTCAAGGACTTCATGGACCAAGACCCGCATTTCAGGGGAATTATACTGGAAACCTTAGAAAGCATGGTAATCCCTTGGTGGAGTGAGGATGTCGAGAAATATGAAGTGGAAGGCAAGGCTCAACCCTTTAACGTGTATCTCGTAGACTGAACGTTTGTGAAAGTGGCAAAGTATCCGGGCGCACGTCGGCTCGCCTGTCCCGTGTGCCCGTCCCCTGATTGCGTATAGGAGGAAAGCGATGGACAACCAAATCAGGCACGTAACTAGACAAGAGTATGAAAAGATTGCTGCGGCAGCCAAGGGTACCTCCACCTTCGTAGGCGAGCTGGACGGCAAAGACATCCACAACCGTACTGATTTTCTCGATGCAGTATGGACGGTGTTCCGGTTTCCCGATGGCCCAAAAAATCTTGATGCCTACAATGACTGGATATGTGATCTCACCTGGTTGGGCGCAGAAGGCTACATCTTCACCATACTCAACTTCAAAAGTTTCATGGACCAGGATCCGATTAACAGGAGAAAAATACTGACAACCTTAGAAAACACGATAATCCCTTGGTGGAGTGAAGATGTCGAGAAATATCAGGTGGAAGGCAAGGCTCAACCCTTTAACGTGTATTTCGTAGACTGAGCGCAGAATACGCCTTCGGGACACAAAGCGACCCGGCCATCAGTGCCTTTATCTGCCCAGCGCTCGCTGCTGTCGGGATTTCATACCGATATTCAAAATACCTCAAAACTGTGAAAGCGCGGAGCAAAAAACAACGGTTGACAGCAACTGCGCGAGGGTTTATGCTATTCTCTCCTATTAATTATAGTAAACATATATGTTTTATATAATTAAGGCCCGTGCAGCGAGTTTCCGTGACACGTGTTACGGCACGCACTGCATAGGTTGCTGACAAGAAAATCGAATGGATAGTTATGTCACCACAGGCTGCATCACAAGCTAAAACGCAAACTGGAGCACAGACAACGCCGGGGCATACAGGTTCCAGCCCAAACCAGCGGCCGGTAGACAGTGTCCAGGAGCTTATCGGCACTACTCCCCTGTTGCACATTGCCAAACATGCGTTTCCTGCGGAGTCAGGTATCAACATCTATGCCAAGCTGGAATATTGGAATCCAGGAGGCAGTGTTAAGGATCGCACCGCAGCTCTGATGATTGCACAGGCCGAGCAGTGCGGATTGCTCAAGCCGGGTGGCACGATCATTGAGGGTACGGCGGGCAACATGGGGCTGGGTATCGTCACGGCCGCTGCCGGTAAGGGTTATCGGATTATTCTGGTTGTGCCCACAAAGTTCAGCGTCGAGAAGCAAACACTGCTCAGGGCGCTGGGTGCCGAGGTCATCAACACCCCACGTGAGCAAGGCATGCGCGGTGCTACGGCTCGGGCCAACCGGCTTTTGTTGGAGATGCCCGATGCCATCTCGCTGGGGCAATTCGAGAATCCGGCCAATCCGATGGCGCACTACCTCAGCACTGGACCAGAGATAGGGCAGGCGCTGAACGGTCAGGTGGACTACCTTGTGGCCGGGGCCGGCAGCGGTGGTACGTTCTCGGGAGTTGTCCGCTACCTCAAACAACAAGATCCCACGGTCTGCGGCGTGCTGGCCGATCCGTTGGGTTCGACGATAGGCGGTGGCGAGCACGCCGACTACAATATCGAAGGCATTGGCAACGATTTTATCCCCAGCACTATGGATATGAGCCTTGTGGACAAGGTGATAAAAGTCAGCGATGCAGATGCTTTGGCAACCGTGCAGAGTCTGGCCGTAAATGAAGGGTTAATCGTGGGCACTTCGTCGGGTGCTGCGGCCTGGGCGGCGTTAGAACTGGCACACAGCCTGAACAACCATAATGGTGCTCAAGGCGGCAAGACCACAGATGGTGGAGAGGCGAGCGACGTGAACGCCCATAATACTGGGAGCAAGGGCGATAAAGGCTCAGACGATAGGGAGACAAGCGATAAGAGCGCACGTGACAGAGATGTGTGCAGACGCCGACACCAGCGCCCAATCAACATAGTGACCATTCTGCCGGATCGCGGCGACCGTTACTTCAGTAAAGACATCTTTGGTCAGAGCAACAAGAATACGCCTGCGGCTTTATATGAGACGTCTGAGGCTTCATAGTCCAAGATTTCATTTGCGAAAAATCCAATAAACCCGCATAATAGGCAGGCTCGCTTTTGTCGGCTTATGGTATTCTGTTCCATCTGCGCCAGGTGGCAACGTCAGCGGTTTTTATTGCTTGCGTGAGGAAAACAGTCTTGTGGCAGTCGATTACCAGGCGCAGCTTATGCTAGTCCCCATCGTCTAACGGCTAGGACACCACCCTTTCAAGGTGGAAATACGGGTTCGATTCCCGTTGGGGATGCCAAAGTGCCCGTGTCATAGTCTGCGATTGGCGCAATGCCTCAAAAAAATCGAAGTACCTCTTGCGTCCTCTTATGATAGAATCCAATTTGGTCGGGGATGTAGCTCAGCTGGGAGAGCACTACGTTCGCAACGTAGGGGTCGTGGGTTCGAATCCCATCATCTCCACCAAAACAAACTACCAAACGCCCCGCTATACGGGGCGTTTGTGTATCTAGCTAATAAGCAAGGTTCGAACGTTTAACACTTTGATGCAGCGGCATTTTTGGTCATAGCTTCAATTTATAGGTTCGGTTGCGATTAGCACCTTCAGCGATGATGGTACCAGCTTCGACCAACTCTTTCAGATATGCCCTAACACGACCGGGGCTGATGCCGATTGCTTCTGCTACGTCACTGGCAGGACAAGATTCATGATTAGTAAGGTAGCTGATGATAGCTTGTTTGCGTGTCTCAGCTTTTGATAACTCGTTTTTATCGCTCGTTTTTATCGCTCGTTTTTTATCGCTCGTTTTTTGCAAAACAAGCGATAAAATTGTGCGGTCGGGATTGAACTGCTCTTCCAAAGTAGGTTCCAGCCACTTCATTTCCCTCCAGATTGCATAAATGTCAGGAAGACCGCTGCCAGACCGTTCGCCTATATCAATAAGGTTAAAGAGCTTAATGAGCGTCTGGTTACGTGGATCAGAGAGTCCGCCGAGTACGGCATCTTCTATGCTGACGCGCATGCTGCCGGGATTGGC
>JAITDU010000042.1 GCA_031282405.1 Coriobacteriales bacterium
CTCACGTATGGCCCATACGCTCGTTTCGAGTAAACAGCTCTTTCAAGCCAATCTGTCCGCCTGCACAAAGCAGAGTTGCTTATGCAAAAAGTGAAACACAAACCCGCAAAGGTTTTACGCTCGTAGAACTCATTGTTGTTATTGTCATACTTGGCATACTTGCTGCTATAGCGATACCGGCGCTTACGGGCTATATAAGCAAATCCGAGGACAAGCAATATGAGATGCGCGCCCGCGATATAAACATAGCCGTACATGCCGTCATCGATGAGGGCTGGGCGCATGGGGATTTTGCCAGTAATGGTGCTCAGGACTATGATGTGTGGCACGATCCTGCTTACTGCTTTCAGAATCCGAGCCTGGTTCTTCCCAGTGTCGTGGGTTTTGATATCGTCAATGATTTATCAGCGGCTGCTTATGGGGATTACGGAGACACCATTGAACTTTTCGAAAGAGCATCCGCTTTGCTTGGCGAGGAATACACACCTCATGGGGATGTTATTGATGATCCTTTTTGGCATCTTATGTATCTCTTTGCCGCCCCAGGCTCAGATGCTACCGCCGCCACCGCCGATGGGTTTTTCTTTATCGCAGGCCCCGCGGGTAACGGCAGTGGTAAACCAGTCATCTTGGTCACCTACAAAATGAACCGATTCGATGCAGATACATTCGTTGAGTGGTACACCGCTTTTTCTAGCGGTACTATCGCCTACAATGCGAGCGCCGGCTACGAGGTCTATCACTTCACCATACCATAGGCTGAGCACAGAACGGACGATCAACCTATTCTACTTCTGTCTATGCGTACAGCGGGCATAGAGATGGTTCATTTTTATCCCTCACGGGTGTTGATGGCAATGTGGCATCTCGTTTTTGCCCTTGCTATCACGTGATTCGTCGTTTGGTCCTGTGGTTGTATCTGTCTAAGCAGCCAGCCCGCGCATGGGGCGCTATGAACTAAGGCCGTTTTGCTCGGCGTAGTAGTTTATGAGGCAGCCGGCGGCCAGAATGCGACGCTCCTGTTTATCAAGATTATGCAGATACAGGGCGATATCAACCACATCCGGGCCGCTTATGAGCCGGGCTGTGAATTCCTCGGCACCCTCAAGCAGCCGGACCCGTACGTCCTTTAAGAGCAACAGGTCGCCGGGCGCATAGTCAAAGCTCGTGGTAGGTGTTATCGTAAAGGGAAGGATGCCCCAGTTGACGCAGTTGGAGCGGTAGCGCTTCGTGGCGTACTCGTAGGCTATGTTGGCCGCTCCTCCGAGTACCTTTTGTGAGGAGGCGGCCTGCTCGCGAGCTGAACCATCTCCGGGCTTGGTGGCAAAGATGGCCGAGGCAATGGTGATGTCTTCGTCCGCGATCCCTTGTCTGCGCAGTAGCAGGGCAAGGGCCTCGGGCATCTTGCCCTGTTGCCGTTGCTTCTCCCGCTGGGCAATAGCTTTAGCGCGCGCTACATACGCCGGTTCACGCCGCGAGAGGGTAAACTCTGCCAGGGCCAGCGGATTAGAGCGATATGACGAGGTCTCGCCGGAGGGAATCAGCTCATCGGTGGTCGTAACCGGATCATGAATGACCGCCGCCAACTCCAGGAGCAGATGCGTGCCCAGGGCTGGCAGGGGGGGCCAGTCGGCAATATTGGGCCCGTAGCGCAACTCGTAGTTCGGGTCGGGCCGGCCAAAGCCAAAGTAGCAGCGTTTGTCATACATCTGGCCATCGTAGTGATACGGGCGCGCCTCAGCGGGGTAGTCCACATCGGTCGCCGCGGTGAGGCGGCCCTGGTTGAGTGCGGTTGCTGCTATGGAACGGGCATCCATCAGGGCCACGGCTGCCACCTGACCCTCCGCCGGTTTGGAACCTTCGCGGCTGGCAAAGTTCCGGGTGGCGTGGCGCACAGAAAGTCCATTGTTGGCCGGCGTATCTCCGGCACCAAAGCACGGTCCGCAAAATGCCGGCTTTATCACGGCTCCAACCTTGATGAGGCTGGCAGCCGTGCCGTCTTGCATAAGAGCCAGGTTTATCGGCTCAGAAGCCGGATAAATCGAGAGGTTGAAGTAACCGTTACCTATGCTCTTCTCTCCAAGAATCTGCGCCGCCGCGACGATGTTGTCATACAGACCTCCGGCGCAACCGACGATGACGCCCTGTTCACAGTGTATATGCCCGTCGGTGCCCAGATGTTTGAGCAGATCAAGCTGGGCAACGCCGCCTAATTCCTGGTTTGCGGCTTGTGTGAGTTCGTTTAGGATATCGGCGCTGTGGGCCGCAAGCTCATGGATGCTGTAGGCCTTGGACGGATGGAACGGCAGAGCGATCATGGCCGGTATGCGACCGAGGTCGACGCGCGCGATGCTATCATAATAGCTTCCCTCTGTGAGCTCAAGCTGAGAGAAGGCTTCGGGCCTGCCTATCGTCTCGTAATACTCCGCGATAACTTCATCGGTACTCCAGATGGAACTCAGACAGCCGGTTTCGGTGGTCATGACATCGATGCCGCACCTAAAGTCGGCACTCAGGTTACGTACCCCCGGTCCGGCGAACTCAAGAATCTTATTCTTGACACGTCCGTCCTTGAACGTTTCTCTGATCAGGGCCAGGGCAACATCATGCGGGCCGATACCATGCGACACGTCTCCCTCCAGCCAGACCAACACGACCTCGGGGCAGGCGAGGTCATAGCTGTTGTTCAAAAGCTGCTTAACCAACTCACCACCACCCTCACCAATACCCATACAGCCAAAGCTGCCATAACGGGTATGCGAGTCGCTCCCGAGGATCATCTGGCCTGCGCCCACGAGCTTCTCGCGGGCAAACTGATGGATAACGGCCTGATTTGCCGGCACGTAGATACCACCGTAGCGGTGCGCGGCCGACAGGCCAAAGGCATGGTCGTCCTCGTTAATCGTGCCGCCCACGGCACACAGCGAATTGTGGCAATTCGTAAGGGCGTAGGGGAGAATAAAGCGCTCCAACCCCGCTGCACGGGCGCTCTGGATGATGCCGACATACGTGATGTCATGAGAGATAAGCGCGTCAAAGCGCAAGCGCAGCGGCTCTTTGGGCAGTTTTTGCGCAGGGGGTATTTTGGCGTGAGCGCTGAGAATTCGATAAGCCAGGGTGGCGTTCCTGGCCACCTGGGGGGCAGTGCGGTCTGTATTGTTCGAGCCTGCCATGGCGCTACAGTCGGCACTGCCGGCCTCGGTTGGCTTGCCGTCGATGATAGTGACACCGTTTGCGGAATATTCTACGCCGTACAATCCATCCTCCCAGGGATAAGTCATTGCCGGATATCATCCGGTTTCCGTCATTCAAACTTGAATAGTAGCAGTTATTGGTGCGTAAGGCCAAGGTGGGGGAGTGACGTTCAGCCGGGCTCAGTCGGGCGATGATACCTTTCAACATGATTTTAGGATAGAATGGTTCGGGAGACGAACGGGTCCCGGCGACTGGGTGCTTATCACCTGCCCGGGGATTTCGTCTGTCGGCGGCACGACCGTGTCCAGCCGCTTTGTGTCTCAGTGCCCCCTTAGCTCAGGGGATAGAGTGTCTGCCTCCGGAGCAGAAGGCCGCAGGTTCGAATCCTGCAGGGGGCACCATCTTTGAGTTCTAAAACGTTTTGTCTCTGCAGGATTCGAACTATCCCTTATCGTTTCTCCCCGACTTTTGGTGCCGATTCCCCTTAGCTGCCATCTCTGATACAATTATATGTTCGTGTGTGTACATGACGTAGGCTTGTATGTGTTGCCGTGCTCATGCGTTGCGCTGTTGTGCTTTATACCGGCCTGCATCGGGCTGCGCGTCTGAGCTTGAGCCGTACCCGTGCGGTCCTACGAGGAACTACTACCCATGTGGAGGATATATGAACGATCTCTATACGCCGACCTATCGGCCCACAGGCCAGGAACAGGCCGTTTTCCATACGAGCAAGGGCGACATCAAAGTACGTCTATCCGGTGCGGATGCTCCCATTCATGTGGGCAATTTTGTGGAGTTGGCCAACAAGGGATTTTACGACAATCTCCGATTCCATCGACTGGAGCCAGGTTTTGTTGTACAGGGGGGCTGCCCTCATTCCAAGGAGTATTCACAGGCCGAGTTGAAGCAGGGCGTTCAAGATCCCCGTAGAGGTATTCCCGGTACCGGCGGACCCGGATATCGCATCAAGGGCGAGTGGACAACAAATCCTCATAACGTTCACAATGATGGCAGCTTGGCCATGGCTCGTTCCCAATCGCCGGACTCTGCCGGTTCTCAGTTTTACTTCTGCTTAGGCAAACAATCGTTTTTAGACGGAAATTACACAGTCTTTGGCGATGCTGTCGATGAAGATAGCCTGCGTATCATCCATTCTCTGGAGAAAGGCGACGAGATACTGTCGGTGGACATAATCGATGCCGATAATTGATCCATCCAACCGCGGCCTGCGGTGATTCTTGTCACCACAGAGCCCAAAAGCGCCGATGTATGCGGACAGACAGTGTTGATAACAGATGACGGGTTTACGAGAGAGGTTTGGCAGTTGAACAAAATAAACTACGAACAGGCACAGGTAGCCTATAAGAATGGCGACTATGTTGATGCCCTTAAATCCTACTACGCAACCCTAAAAAACGATAGCGACAGTTTTGAGCCTGGCGAGAAGGGCTTAGTGTATTATCGGGTCGGCAACTGCCTTTTGAAGATGCATAGTTTCAATGAGGCTGCCGTGAGCTACAAAAAGGCGCTGGAGGATGCAGACTTTGCGTCCAGAGGAGCGGCTAACGTCAATCTTGGCAAATCATTGTTAGGCGAGGGACGTTTTGAAGAGGCCGTCTCAGCCTTTAATGCAGCTTTGTCCGAATCCAGTTATGACAAGGCATATCAAGCGCAGATGGGGCTGGGCACTGCCTACAGTAAGTTGGGGATGGTTATGGATGCCGGCAATGCGTATCGCAATGCCGCTTTAGATGAACGCAATCCTAATCCTGCAAAGGCCTTGATCAGCTTGGGTTCCTGTTTTATGGCTTTGGGCAGACCCCAGGATGCGATTGAGTCTTACAACGCGATCTTTGAGTTTGATCCCGCCTTGGCCATCCAACAAAAAACCTACGAGAGTCTGGGACAGGCCTACACGGTGTCCGGACACTACCAAGAGGCGGTAGATGCCTTTTCAAAGGCGCTGGCACCAGGGGGTTTCTCTCTTTCTACTCAGGCTCAGGCCGACTACAGCCAGGCTTTGGCTGCGCTGGGCCTGGTCGGCGGTCAGCCCACAAATACAGGATTGGCAACCGGTGTCTTGCCCTATGACAACACTGGCGATGCGCTTTTTGGTGCCGCACAGCATGATGAGAGCGAAGGGTACGGAGCCGGTAATGTCCCTACCGCCCACGACACCGGGTTTTTCGATACGGCTGAAGACGACCTGGTTAAGATGAGCAAAGATCAGATGAAGGACGAGCGCAAGCTTAAGCATACGGGCCTTAAAGTAGCCCTGGGCATTGTCATATTCCTGATTCTCGTCTTGGGCGCAGGGGTGTTTGGCTTTACCCAGGGTTATGGTTTCCCCATGCAGGATGCTGTCATTACTGATCTGTTTAACGCTACTGCCGACGGTCGCGATACCACACAATATTGGATTGGCACAAGCGACGAGGAAAAGCAGGCCATCGAGAGGATCATGGACATGGTAGCCCCTACGAAGTCCATTGATATCATTTACCTGGAACGATCGATGACCACTTCGAATGCTGTGGTAACCGCGCACCTGCCACAAGGTGGACAGATAAACTATGAGATCAGCCTGGAGCGTTCAGGTATCGGCTGGAAAATCAGCAGTCTTAACCTTTATTTCGGCTGAACACTAAGAAAGGTAAGAGGTAACAGATGTCGGACAAGACCTACGTCATGCTCAAGCCCGATGCGGTGGCTTCGGGCCATATTGGCAAGATAATCAGCAGATTCGAGCGTGTTGGTCTGCATATCGAGAGGCTGGAGTTGGCTACCGTGAGTCTGGAAGAAGCCCAGGCCAATTACGCAGAACATGAAGGCAAGCCGTTTTACGAGGGCCTGATACGTTATATCACCTCCGGTCCTGTGGTCAAGATGGTCCTTAGTGGCAACAATGCCATAGCTACAGCCCGCAAACTCATGGGCCCGACCGATCCGGCCAGTGCCCCGCCTGGGACCATCCGCGGCGATTTTGGTCTTGAGATGGATGCCAATGTCATCCACGGTTCTGACAGCGCAAAGGCCGCCGCCCGAGAAATTGCTCTATTTTTTAGCTAAAAGGAGAATGCGCGCGTATGTCGTTTTTGGATAATATATTCAGTCAGTGGAGCTGCGACATGGCCATCGACCTGGGTACGGCCAACACCCTTGTGGCGATCGCCGGCGAGGGCATAGTCTTAGATGAGCCTTCCGTTGTGGCCATCGACAACGAGGTCAACCGTGTATTGTCCGTCGGCACCGAGGCGCGAGAGATGATAGGCCGCAACCCCGGCAACATCTCAGTCGAGCGACCACTGGCCGACGGCGTCATCGCCGATTACGATGTCACCGAGGCCATGTTGTCCTACTTCATCAACAAGGCCAACCCCAAGACCCGCCTCTGGCAGCCCAAGCCACGTATCGTTATCTGCATCCCCTGCGGAGTTACGTCGGTGGAGAAGCGCGCTGTCTATGAGGCTACTATTCAGGCGGGAGCCCGCCAAGCCTTTCTTATTGAGGAGCCCATGGCCGGTGCTATTGGTGCAGGGCTACCGGTAGAAGAGCCCACCGGGTCAATGGTTGTGGATATCGGTGGCGGCACTACTGAGATAGCCGTGATCTCGCTTGGCGGCATCGTTACCTCGCGTTCTTTGCGGATAGCTGGCAATGAATTCGACGAGGCGGTTGCCCGGCATGTGCGCGAGGTCTATGGCCTGAACATCGGTGTGCGTACGGCTGAGGACATCAAGATAGCCATCGGTTCGGCCATGCCGCTTTCTGCCGGCGAGATGGACATGGAAATCTCGGGCCGCGACCTTTCTACCAACCTGCCACGTAGCGAAAACATCCAATCCGAAGATGTTCGCGAGGGTATCAAAAACCCGTTGCAGGAAATACTTGTCGCAATCAAGGAGACCTTTTTAGAGACCGATCCCGATCTGGCGGCCGACATCATTGTCAATGGCATTCTGCTCACCGGTGGCGGCGCTCTGCTCAAAGAGATGGATCGGTTTCTCACCAAGCACCTGGATGTGCCGGTCTATGTGTCGCCTACGGCTTTTACGAATGTTGTTGTAGGCTGTTCCATGGCGCTGGAAAACCCTTCGGCTCTACAGCGCTCCTACACCCAAAGATAGGAAGGACGCCGCGTCTTGGCGCTCTCACCACAAAAACCGCGTAAGATAACAGGCGGCATACTCGTTATTTCCCTCAGTTTGGTGGCGGTGGTCATGCTGTCAGTATGGTCTTACGAGGGTGGCGGTGCGCAGGGTGCCAACGGTGTCTTGCACAACGTGCGCTCTGTTGTCTCGGTCGTAACGGTGCCCTTTGAACAGGCCTCTTCAATCATTGCTGCTCCGTTTAACGCCGTCGGCAATTCAGTCTCCAACCTCAGCGCCGGCTCCGAGACATTAGAAGAACTCCAGGCCGAAAACGAGGAACTCCGCTCTACGGTCATGAAATTAGAGGAATACCGCCAGGAAAACGAGCGCTTATCCAAACTCTTAGAGCTTACCGACGCTTACAATTTGGAGGCCGTAGGCGCACGTATCCTCAAACCTTCCAGCGATTCCTGGAACCAGGTGATAAGCATTGACAAGGGCAGTAACGACGGAATGGCTGTAGGTATGCCGGTCATGAGCCCTAATGGGCTCATAGGCCAGGTAGAGCAGGTCGGACCCTTTACTTCAGTCGTCAGGCTGCTCACAGACCCCAACTCCGGCGTGGCTGTCTTTTTGCAGGCTAATCGTTCTGAGGGGGTTGTTACAGGCTCGATAGAAGGCTTGTTATACCTCAGTTACACGCCGCTTAACGTCAATGTCGTACCCGGTGATGTTGTTATCACCTCAGGTGCCGGCGGTGTCTATCCTAAAGGCATCGTCATTGGCGAGGTTACCTCGGCCAGCTATTCTCCCTCAGACGTTTATCAGACCATAGTTGTCAAGCCGGTGGCCCGGGTCGCCCGTTACGAGGAGGTCCTTGTGCTTACGGGCAGACAGTCAGAAGTTAAGAGCAGCTGATGGATCACAGCCAGCCCAGGCTCGCCATCATGGTGATCTCGGCCTTCGTGGCCCTCCTATTGCAGATCATCATAGCGCCAATCATCGCCATTGCTCATGTGGTGCCCAACTTTATCCTCATCGCCGTGGTCATCACGGCCACGCGCAACGCGCCGGTGCGTTCCACGATATTCGGCTTTATCATGGGTCTGATATTCGATCTGATATCGGTAGGGCCGATGGGCGCCATGACCCTCGTGCTCACTTTGTTAGGCTATGCGGTCAGCTCGCTCAACAAGGGTATATTCGGTGGTGGGCTTCTTATAGATATTGTAGTAGTGTTGCTCGCTTCTCTCATTGGTGAGCTTTTGGTGAGTGTTGTTTATGCCGTCGTTGGCAGCGACCCGGAATTCTTGCTGTCTCTGGTCATCAAAGTGCTGCCTGCTGCGCTCTATGATTCGCTATGCGGCCTCGTGCTACTTGTGATCTACCGGTTTTTCACCGGCTCTCGAAGTACGTCAACCGGGCCTGATATGGGACGGCCGCTGCGCAGGAAGTTGCGCTGAGTCATGAACGCTTATGTCCTTGCCGCCCTCATAGCGGTATCGGTGTTTTTGCTGGTGATAGCTGGCTTTTTTCTTGGCCGTTATCTGTTGCGTAACCGCCGGCGCAAGACGGTGTATACTCCGTCTTTCGAGCGTGCGGACAAAGGCAAGATCAGAGACACCGAACAACTGCGCCGCTCCGCCAGCCTCAAGGATCGCTCCACAAAAGAAGGCCGTGGCCGTTTCTATGCCTTTGGTGTGCTCATAGCGGCGATTTTTGGCACGCTTGCGGTTAAGCTCTGGAGCTTACAGGTGCTCGGCCACGACAAGTATGTGGCGCTTTCTAACGAGAATATGACCTCGGAGGTCTTTGTCCCCGCCAATCGTGGCCGCATCTTAGACCGCAACGGTAACGAACTTGTGGGTAACAGGCCGTCTATTACCGTCACCGGTAAACGCAGCCTGGCCGAGGATGCCCAGCTGGTGCAACGTTTGTCGTTGGTTTTGGGTGTGCCCAGAGGCATTATCCGCAAGAACCTGCTTGACGATACCGAAGGGGTGCAGTCTGATCACACGATAGCCACCGATGTACCGATGAAGTCTGTAGGTTATATTCGCGAGCACCCAACGTTGTTTGAGGGCATCAATGTGGAGTCACGTACGGTTCGTTATTATCCCTATGGTTCTTTAGCGGCGCACGTTTTGGGCTATACCGGCCCGGTAACCGAGGATTTTCTCAAAAGCCAGACGGGCAACGAGCCCATTCCCTATCACAGCGGTGATATCATTGGCAAAGATGGGGCTGAACTTACGTTTGAGAAGATACTCCAGGGTATGGCGGGTACTAAGACCTACAAGGTTGACGCTTCCGGTAATCCTTCAGAGGTTATCGCGCAGACCGAGCCGGTTAATGGCGATGACGTGGCTTTGACCATCGACGCCAATCTGCAACGCGAAACCGACCAAATACTCATAGACGTCATCTCGGCGGCGCGCTCGACGGGTGGACACAGCGACTGTAACGCCGGCGCTCTCATCTGCCTTGATATTGAGGACGGCGGCATCCTGGCCGCGTCGAGCTATCCTACGTTTTTTCCGGCGGAACTCTCGCGTGGTATCTCCACCGATTTGTGGGCGGAGCTTAACAGCGAGCAATCCGGCTATCCTTTGACGAATCGGGTTATTTCCGGGCTGTATCCTGCCGCTTCAACTTTCAAAGCATTTACTTCTATGGCCGGATTACAAAACGGCATCGTTGTCGATGATACACAACACTACTGCAACGGGTATTGGGATGAGTACGGCGAGCAGTGGGGCCAGCGTTGTTGGATTTACCCGCGCGGACATGGGACGGTGGGTCTGGAGGAGGCCATCAATGTGTCCTGTGACATCTTCTTTTATTCTGTGGGCGCGGCGTTCTATGAACGTTGGTACGCTCTTCCCGAGGTCGACATCGAGCGCCCAAACGCGTTTCAGGACTATATCAAGACCTGGGGTTTTGGCACGCAGACCGGCGTAGACATGCCCGGTGAGGCTCTGGGGAGAATACCGGACGCCGCCTGGAAGCAGCAGGCCTTTTCCGACACCCCCGAAGAGGCGATGTGGGTTCCCGGTGATATGACGAATATGTGCATCGGTCAGGGCGATATTTTGGTGACTCCCCTGCAACTGTGCAACGGCTATTGTACGGTTGCGCGACGCAAAATAGTGACCCCGCACGTGTTTTACCGTGTGACCGACGCTACGGGGGCTGTGGTCGTATCCTATGAGAATAAGGAGGTCGCTTCACAGCCGATAATCGAGCCGGCTTATGCTGACCGGGTTGTTGAGGGGTTAAAACGGGTGGCCATCCGCGAGACCGCCTTTAATCGCGTCCCCGTTGAGTTGGCGGCTAAGTCGGGTACCGCCGAGGTGGCCGGCAAGGATGACTACTCCTGGTTTGTTGCTTACGGGCCGGTAGAAAGTCCCAAATACTGTGTAGCCTGCGTTATCGAACAGGGCGGCGGCGGCTCCTCGGCTGCCATCAACGGTGTGGCCCAGACCTTCGCCCGGCTTTATGATACCGACATTGGCCAGATAACGGTTTACCGCGAGACGGGTGAGCGCTGATGCCGGTGGCACCAAAGATTCATTCCGACCCGTCCCAGGGACAACGTATCTCTCCGGGAAGCCTGCTTGAGCGCCTGCGCCATTCTTTGAATCTTCCGCTCCTGCTCGTAGCGGCGGTGCTTGTGGGTCTGGGACTTCTCGCTGTTTGGTCGGCCACCAAGTCAACGACGGCATACAGCTTCAATCGCCAACTCATAGGTGTAGGCGTGGGTGTGGTAGTGGCTGTGGCGCTCTGGCGTTTTGACTATCGCAAACTTTCAAATCTGGTGTTTCCGCTTCTGGCGGTGTGCGTCATCTTGATACTCTCGCCTCTGTTGCCCGTCATTGGTGTTATGGTCAACGGCGCGCGCAGCTGGGTATCGCTGTTCGGACAACAAATCCAACCCGGAGAGCTGGCCAAGATCGTCTATATCCTCTATATGGCAGCGCTGCTCGCGCGCTACCGAGGCCGTGTAGACTCGGGTCTTGAGTACCTTAAATGCTTTGCCTTGATGATGTTGCCGGTGTTTGCTATTATGCTGCAACCCGATATGGGAACCGGCATGGTATTGTTTGTCATTGGCATGGCGGTGTTGTTCTCGGCTGGTGCAAACCGCAGGTGGTTGCTCATTACGGTAGGAGTGATGCTTGCCTTAGTCGTTCTGGCGCTGCTTTTGGATGGAGCTTTGGATTCGCTTGTTGGAAGCGACGTCTTTATCAGGGATTATCAAAAGAACCGTTTATTGGTGTTCGTAGATGCCAGCCTCGATCCCGGTGGCGCAGGTTACAACCTGCAACAGGCGCAGATTGCTATTGGCTCTGGCGGTCTCTTTGGCAAGGGTTTGGGCAACGCCACTCAGTCCAGTTTGGGCTTTTTGCCCGCGGCACCCACCGATTTCATCTTTTGTGTGTTTGCCGAGGAATTTGGCCTGTTTGGGTCGCTGGCGCTCATTGCCCTTTACGCGCTGCTGATGTTCTTGGTTCTCAGGGTGGCATTTTACGCTTTTGATCTTTATGGTACCTTGATTATCACAGGTATTTTGGGTATGTGGATTTTTCAAGTTTTGGAAAATATCGGCATGACGTGCGGTCTGATGCCCATAACCGGCATCCCATTGCCGTTTTTCAGTTATGGTTCGTCGTTTATGCTCGTGAACTTTGTCGCTTTGGGATTGGTGTTGTCCATCTGGGCACATCGTGACGCCAAGACCGGTAAACGATAACAGATTAATGTTAAGCTGGTATGAAGTACAGAAACGAGCAAGAATTACCGGATGGCACACCGTTGGCAAAAAAACAGCACACAGCGCTCAGCTGGCAAGAATCGCCAAAGAGCGCTAAGCTGACAAGGAGCATAAAAACTGGCGAGAAATACAGGGCAGCAGCCCTGTTTGCTCTCGTCGGCGAGAGAGAGGACAACAGGTTATGAAGATACCCTCACTGCCGATAAGCCTTAAAGCTCTGACAAAAGCAGGTAAGGGCTTCATCGGACTCAGCGAACAGGCTACCTCGGTTGCCGTTCTGGTAGATGAGACTGCCGACAAGCAGATGGTAGCTGCCTGCCGTCGTTTTTTGACCCCGGCTCAAGACAGCGTGGACTTTAGTGTTATCAGCTTTGGTGCGCAAACACCGCGCCTTGATAAGCAGACCACGCTGACGATAGTTCTGGCCGGCAGCTCATCGCGTCTGGGTCGCATCATGGAGATAGCTTTGTGGACCGATCGCGCGCTTGTGGCAATCAGCCCTGACGTAGCAACCATCCTTAAACAGGTCGCGCCTGAGGATGCCTTGGCAGTAGCAGCCGACATCATCGAGTACCCAACCCGTAATGTCGATACCGACAAGTCTGCCCGGCACTGCGAGCAGGCTCTGGCCCGTTGGTGCGCTACGAAATTGCCCGACCATCGACTCAATCTGGCGTTGGCTCTGCCTTTTTTGCGTCAGGCCGCCGTTGATAGTCTCACGCGTCAGACTGCCCTGGAAAACGCAGTTATCTCGGCCGTGTTCTTTTTGCCCGGCTCTGATATGCCGGCCTTGACTATGAACCAGGCCAAGTTACTCTACCAGATAGCGGTGATCAATGGTTTTGCTCTCAATCGCCAGCGTTTCATCGAACTGGCCGTTATCATTGCCAGTGGTTTTGGCCTGAGAGCTCTCAGCCGTCTGTTGACCAAACGGGTGGGCTCGGCTGCCTGGCTGCTGCGCACGGCCGTGAGCTGTGGAGGTACGCTGGCTATCGGACATCTGGCTCATTTCTACTATGCACATGGTGGTCTTGGACTTTTGGGCAATAAGAAGGATGCTGTCGATGACAGCCTTAGATTACCGGTGGGCACGACGAACCTTGGCGATCATAGCCGCACGTTGCCGGTGAGTACGACAAAGGCTGCCAATAACCAACGCGCGAACCAGCGTACGACCACGCGCCCATCTGCGTAAGTCCAGGGCAGGCGTTGACGGCACGGAATAAAGATTCACTGAGGTCTAAGCTCAGTCGCTTGCTCGACCAGGTAGAGAAGCCCGCCCGCTACACAGGCGGCGAGCTGTTCAGCGACCTGTCTTCGAATACTGCAGATGAGTTGCTGGATGTTGCACTTGTTTATCCCGATATCTACGATATTGGCGGTTCCAATCAGGCGTTGGTCATCCTTTATGACATCTGTCTGAGGACAGCTGGCGTTCATGTTGAACGGGCCTATCTGCCCTGGATTGATATGATTGCCCTGATGCGTCATAACGATCTGCCGCTGTGTACTCTGGAAAATACGCGCCCGCTGGCGTCTTTCGATCTTATCGGTATCACGTTGCCCCATGAGTTAGCCGCAACTAATATTTTAGAGTTGATTGACCTGGCCGGTATTGCCCTCAGCGGATCTGAGCGTGGTGAGGACGATCCTTTGATCATAGGTGGTGGGCCGACGGCCTTCAATCCTGAGCCGTTTGCCGACGTCTTTGACGCTCTTTGTATCGGTGATGGTGAAGAGCTGTTTGCAGAAGTGTTAGGTGTGTTGCTTCAACTCAAACAGGCCGGACGGAGCCGTGCCGAGAAACTGGAAGCTCTGGCTGCCCTTGAGGGGGTCTCTATCTGTGCTTTTCGCCCCGATGCTCCATGCGAGTTACCCCCACAGCGGGTGCGCAAACGGGTCCTGAGTGACTTTGCACATTACCCGGCCGTGACAAGACCCATAGTGCCTTTCATCGAGACAGCTCAAGACCGGCTGTGTGTGGAGATCTTGCGTGGCTGTGCTCGAGGCTGTCGTTTTTGTGCTGCCGGCATGCTTTATCGACCGGTACGTGAACGCAGCGCACAGGCGGTAGTGCGGGCGGTGACCGATGGTCTTGCCGCTACGGGGTTGAACGAGGCCTCGTTGATCTCTTTGTCCAGCACCGATCACTCGCAGATAGCTCCTATCATTCGCCGCCTGAACCGTCGTTATGACACTACGGACATCAAAATCAGCCTTCCTTCCCAGCGCCTGGATGCTTTTGGCAGCACTATGGCGCAGGTGGCCTGCGGTACGCAGCGCAAGGGATCGTTGACGTTTGCGCCGGAGGCTGGCTCCCAAAGACTGCGCAACGTGATCAATAAGAACATTGATACAGATGATATTATCCAGGCCATCACTACCGCCTGTGCGGCAGGTTGGCGACACTACAAGTTGTATTTCATGGTCGGCCTGCCCACCGAGACCGATACGGACATCATTCAGATAGTCGAGTTGGCCAATTTGGTTTACGACACGGCCGTCTCTGCGGTGCCGCCTGGTGAACGTGGTCAGATACGCGTTGCGCTTTCATGCGCGGTCTTTGTACCCAAGGCTCATACCCCGTTTCAGTGGTGTGGGCAGCTGGGCCTTGCCGAGGTACAGCGGCGGCTGCGCCTTTTGCGTCACAGTGGTCTGCACAAGTCGATAAAACTGCAATGGCAAGATCCGGAGATCTCGCAGATAGAGGCTGTTATCTCGCGAGGCGATCGCACCATAGGCCCACTGATTCGCCGTGCCTGGGAATTGGGGGCTCGCTTTGATGCCTGGTCGGAACAGTTCAGTATGACAGCCTGGCGTACAGCAGCCGCAGACCTGGGTCTGAGTTTGGACGAGCTGGCGGGTCGGGAGTATGCTCTGGATGCTACTCTGCCCTGGGATTTTGTGGATAGCGGCCTGGATAAGGGTTTTCTTGCAGAGGAGTACCAACGGTCGTTGACAGGACAGGTGACCAACGACTGCACGCGGGGTGCTTGTGTATCCTGCGGCGTTTGTGCCCAGCTCGACACTAATGTAAGTCTGGCCGCCAGCCGATCAGATACCAGCATATCCACAGGAGGCTCATCTACTCAGATAGGACTTGACCTAAAACCGGTAGATTGTGTGGAGAGGGCAACCTGTGTCTGAGTTCCGTTTGCGTATCAACTTTCAAAAACTGGGTGCCTGCCGCTACCTCTCGCACCTGGATCTGGCTCGTGCTATGGAACGTTGTGTGCGTAGAGCGGCTTTGCCCTATGCTGTCTCCCAGGGTTTTTCGGCACACATGAAGCATTCTTTCAGTGCTGCTCTACCGGTAGGTACGGGCAGTCTGGATGAGTATATGGATGTTGAGTTAGCTCGCTATGTGCCTCGGACGGCGGTCCTATTGGCTCTGCGGGAGGCTGCGGCGCCTGGATTGCCCGTTTTGGACGCAGTTTATGTGGATCACAAGCAACCGGCACTCGCGGTCAGCCATATACAGGCCAGCTATGAAGTGCTTTTATATGACCCAGCGGGGGTTCAGACCACTGCTCTCATGCAGCGGCTCGAACGTGCTGTTGATGTCGAGGTGGTAAAGAAAGGCAAGCCCAAATCCTATAAACTTGACGAATATGTGTATCGAAATCGGACCAGATTACTAAAGACAGACTCGGCAGGACTGACTCACTTGGCTCTCGTGCTCAGGCTGACCCCCAATGGCTCCCTGCGCCCCGAAGTACTGTTGAAGGCTCTGGCACTCCCAGATCTTGATATGGAGATACGCGAGGTCACGCGGGTCAGCCTCACCATTGATGACAGTAATGATGTCAGCAATAACACGAGCACCAGTGTCGCTGGCAGCAAGGGCCATCGTAACATTGATGGCAGCGGCGGTCGCAGTAATGCCGCCCGTAGAAAAGGCCGCGACAACTGCTGCAGGAGTAATGACTCTAAGAAAGATAGTATATGATTATAATAACTAACACTTATAATAGTAAGTTAGATGACGAGAAGAGCGCCTGTGTCTGAAACATACGATGCAATAAGCGACATGGCTTATCTGCGACAGGACATCGATATAACAGACGCGCAGTTGGTTGAGCTGCTCAATCAACGTTGTGAGCAGTCTTTAGCCATTCGCCGACTCAAGCGACACAATGGTGTTGAGTTGTATGATGCCGTTCGAGAGGCCGAGATCCTTAATTCTGTTGCTGCGGCTAACGCGGGGCCACTGACCGATACGGGCCTTCGCGCCATCTTCAGCCACATACTGAGCGTTATGAGGGAGACATCGGGATGAACGTCCCCTTTCAAGCAGATAGAGCCTCCTGCGATGAACTCCGCTGCCTTCAGTCGTCAAACAGTTTACCGTCGAGCGACCAACAGTTGAACAGCAAGTTGTTAAGCAACCATCCGTCGAACCACCAGTTATCAAGCAGTCAATCGCCACGGAGTCAGCCTTTAAGCACTCAACCATCCAGCCGGCAGCCCTTGAGCTGTAAGGGCGCGATCACGTTGTTCGCAGGGCCCTGTGCTGTCGAGAGTTATGGGCAGATGCAGAAGGTAGCCGTCTGTCTCAGGCGCAACCAACTGGGTTGGATCAGGGGCGGAGCTTTTAAGCTGCGAACGAGCTCTCATTCCTTTCAGGGTCTGGGTCAGGCCGGACTGGATATTCTTGCCCGCATCGCTCAAGAGTATGGTCTGGCTACGATAACCGAGGTGGTGAGTACGGGCTCGCTTGAGGCCACCGCCCAAGCGGTAGACGCTTTACAGGTGGGTGCCCGCAATATGTATAACTATGAGTTACTCAAAGCCGTCTCCCGAGTTATTGCTCAAAGCCATCAACCCGTGCTGCTCAAACGGGGCATAGCTGCAACGATAGCGGAATGGCTGGAGGCTGCTGCCTATCTTGCTTTGGCAGACAATTCTGATGTTATGCTGTGCGAGCGTGGTTTGCGCACTTTTGAGCAGTCCTACCGTTATACCCTGGATATTGCTGCGGTGGCCGTCGTCCACCAACGCTCACCTTTGCCGGTCTGTGTCGATGTCTCTCATGCCGCCGGTACAGCTGCTCTTGTGCCTTCGCTCGCCCAAGCAGCCGTGGCAGCCGGTGCTGACGCGCTGATGATCGAGGTACATCCTTCTCCCCTCCATGCCCGCTCCGACGGTGCTCAACAGCTTTCGATTCAGGAATTCGAAGAGCTCCTGCCGCGCCTGCGTCGTATTGCCGCCACCCTGGACAAGAAAATCATCTAGCTTATGAATCAGTCTGCGAACCAGCGTACGAATCAGCCCATGAGCCTCGATCTCTCCGGCTTGAACTCCGAACAGTTAGCCGCGGTTACCTATACTGAGGGGCCACTCCTGCTGTTGGCCGGAGCCGGTACGGGCAAAACGCGGGCACTTACGTATCGGATAGCCCATATTGTCCGCGACCTGAACGTTGCGCCTTATCAGGTGTTGGCCATCACCTTTACAAACAAGGCTGCCACCGAGATGCGCGAGCGCTTAACCGGGCTTTTGCCGGCTGGTACCCGGGGCATGTGGATCATGACCTTCCACGCCATGTGTGCCCGCATTCTGCGTCAAGACGGACAGGTGTTAGGCTACGGCCGCGACTTTACGATCTATGACGATGACGATTCTCGTCGATTGGTCAAAGACATTGTTACTCAGTTGGGAGTGGACGATAAACGACTTTCGCTCGCTACGATACGCAATCGCATTTCTCAGGCCAAAAACGATCTGATTGGCGCCGCTGAGTACGCCGCCGAGACCACAGACAACGATGCCGAGCAGATAGCCGAGGTCTATTTTGAATTGGAGAGACGCCTCGCGTTGGCCAACGCCATGGACTTTGATGACCTGCTGGTCAATGCCTACAGGCTGCTCAAAGGCCACCCGGACATCCTTGACGCTTATCAGGAGCGTTTCCGCTATATTCTCATCGATGAATATCAGGACACAAACCGGGCACAGTATCAGATAACCGGTCTTTTGGCCGCCAAGTATCGCAACATCATGGTCGTCGGCGACGACGACCAGTCCATCTATTCTTGGCGCGGGGCCGATATTCGCAACATTTTGGAGTTTGAACAGGATTACCCCGAGGCTAAGGTGCTCAAGTTAGAGCAGAACTATCGTTCCACCTCAACGATTTTGGACTGCGCCAACGCTTTAATAGCCCATAACCAAGGGAGAAAGGCCAAGCGTCTGTTTTCTCAGGAACAGCCGGGCAAGCCCGTGATGTATTATCTGGCCGGCGACGAGCGCGATGAAGGGCGATGGATTGCCGCCGAGATTCTGCGGTTGCACAGGCTCGGTCATGGCTTTGGGGATTTTGCGGTGTTCTATCGTACGAACGCCCAGTCGCGGGTGCTGGAGGATATGTTCTTGCGAGCCGGGGTACCCTATCGTATCTTTGGGGGTACTCGGTTTTTCGACCGTCAGGAAATCCGTGATGTCATGGCCTATCTTAAGCTCGTGGTCAATCCAGCCGACGATATCTCGGCAAAGCGTGTCATCAACCAGCCCCGACGAGGCTTGGGCAAGACCACAATTGCGGCGATAGAGGCCCTGGCCGCCCGAGAGCGCAGCAGTTTCTTCGACGCTTGTGAACGAGCGCAGGATATTGAAGAGATCTCCAAGGCTACAAGGCGCAAACTGGGAGAATTTGTGCAGATGATCAAAGACATGCGTCAGTTTACCGGAGAGCTGCGCCTGGTTGTGGAGATGATCGCCGAGCGCAGCGGTCTTCTTCCCGCCTTACTGAACCAAAACACGGATGAGGCGCTGTCGCGGGCCGAGAATATCCAAGAATTCTTTGGTGTGGCCGCCGAGTTTGAAGGTGGGCTTCAAGACGATTGGGCGGCGCTGCCAGCTGTGGAGGTGACCTCAGATTCAGATGCGGTGACTCCAGCCGCGGCACGTTCAGGCGAAGTCTACCCAGATAAAGCGACCCCAAATGTAGCTGGCCCAGTTGAAGCAGCTCCAGGCGAGGCAGATCCAGTTGAAGCAGCTCTGGGCGAGGCAGATCCATTGATGACTGACCCGACCACCGAGACAACAGCATCCAGTGAACTTACGCGCTTCATGGAGTGGCTGGCCTTGCGCAGCGACCTTGATGCCTCAGAGGCGTCCGAGCATTATGTCACGATGATGACCGTGCATTCGGCCAAGGGGCTGGAGTTCAAAGTGGTGTTTTTGGCCGGAATGGAAGAGACGTTATTTCCCCATAAAATGTCTGTGATCAAACCCGGAGATATCGAAGAAGAGCGGCGATTGGCCTATGTGGCCATAACGCGAGCTCGCGAACTATTGTACCTTAGCTCGGCCTCGCAGCGTATGCTGTTTGGCGTTCTTGCTCATAACCAGCCGTCCCAGTTTTTGAATGAGATACCCGCCGAGCTCATCAAGCAGACCGGCCTGGGATCGCATGGTCTTAGTGGTCTTGGTTACGAGAAGCGCGGTAGCCGCCATGGCATCTATGGTTCAGGTCGCCGTCTTGACCAACCGTATCATCAAAGCAACGCGCGTGTCGCATCCGACCAGGATGTGGGTGTTTATGGTGCCGGCCACGGCTCTAACAGGCACGGCTTCGACAGTGATTCCAGCGAGACAACAGACCCAGAACGCAACGCGGGACAGCCTGATGCCGGTCTTAAGCTGACCTGTGGCGATATGGTAGACCATAAGACCTTTGGTCGTGGTACAGTTATCGCGGTACAAGACGACAAGATAGAGGTCAGCTTTGAAAAGAGCACCAAAACCCGGAAATTGGTCGTGGGATTAGCACCGTTAGTGAAGATTAGGAACTGATGCCTTCTTGAGTAATCCAGATATAGCAACCAGACAGTTGCGTCGCGATATGCGCGGTGTTTGTCTGTGTGTGGCAGCTTTCATTCTTACGATGGGCTTTGTTTCCATTGTGGTTATCTCGGTGGTCGTGGCAACTGAGATGCTGACTGATGCCGAGTTGGTTAAGGTGATCACCAGCCACCCCTACGATTGGATGAGTCGTGTCGACAGCAACTATCTTACCGACCTGGTGTCCAAAGCCACAGAAAACTACAGCGGCCTGGCCTCATGCATCGGCATGATCTGTGGCCTGCCCTGGTTTTTGCTGATCCGCGGCAAGCGGTTCTTTACCTACGATATCCCTACTCGCCATTCTTCGCCCAGCCTTCTTCTGTTGCTTGGCCTATTCGTGATAATCATGGGTGTCCAGTTCTTTATGAGCCTTGTACAGATGGGTCTTGAACCGCTGTTCAATCAGGGAGGCGGCTCGCTCGTCGATAACCTGGAAGAGGGCACTCAGCAGTTGGCCGCCGACCCGTGGGGATTGATCTACATTATGCTGGTTGGTCCTCTCTGCGAGGAATTGGTATTCAGAGGTGCGGTATTGCGCAGGCTTGAGAAGCACGGTGCGAACTTTGCCATCGTTACCTCGGCCTTGCTGTTTGGCCTGTATCACATCATCCTGTATCAGGCCGTCTTTGCCTTCCTTATTGGTCTGGTGTTGGCTTACACGGCGGGCCGCTTCTCGCTTAAATGGGCCATAGTGCTGCATGTCGCCAACAATTCGCTGGCTGTGTTATCGCTGTATACCACCAATGACATCGCAGCCGCTGCTCTGGGCATCCTCTTTATGCTGTCGCTCGCAGCAACGGTCGTCTTGCTTAGTACCAATCGACAACTCATGCGGTTCCAGCTGGCTCAAGGCGCGCCCGTCAGTGCCCACACCTATGCTCGCGCCTACATCAGCCCCTGGCTGATTGTCTATGTCGTGTTGACATTGTTTGGCGGTGTGCTTCTTTTGGGGATACTCTAGGCGAGAAGAGAAGCGAGGACCGCCCTGATGCCTCACTGCTCCTGCCCCACACGACCCTATGTTATTCTCGACTCATAAACTCTCTAAATCTTTTGGATCGCACCAACTGTTTACCGACGTCACGTTCATGCTCAACGCTGGCGATCGCGTAGCGCTCGTAGGCGCTAACGGTTCGGGCAAATCCACGCTTTTGAATATCATCGCTGGTGTTGACCATGCCGATGCCGGTAATCTCGTCTTGTCCAAAGGCACGAGGGTTGGCTATCTGAGGCAGGATTTGAGTAAAGAGTTGGATGCGGACAGCGTCTTGAATGTGGTACTGTCTGCAAAAGCGGAACTTTTGGATACCGCCCAACGCCGGTCGCACATAGAACAGGAACTGGCACGGGCCCCTAAGTCGGACCAGGCGGGCCTTATGGCTGAATACGAGAGGCTCACCGATCTGTTTGAGCAGGGCGATGGTTGGAACCTTGAACACCGGGCGCGAGCGGTGCTCGGTGGTTTGGGCTTTTCTCCCAAAGATGTATCTGAGCCGGCCGCTCACTTTAGCGGGGGTTGGCAGATGCGCATTGCTTTGGCCAAGCTGTTGTTTGACGCACCGGAACTTTTATTGCTTGACGAGCCAACAAATCACCTCGATCTTTTGAGCGTGGGCTGGTTGGAGAGTTTTTTGCGCAACTATGAAGGCGCGGTGCTGGTAGTGAGCCACGATCGAGACTTCATGGATGGTCTTGTGGGCAAAGTTTTGGATATCGACGAGGGGACCGTGGGCGTTTACTCAGGAAACTACAGCAATTTTGTTCGCCGTAAGCAGCAAGAGCGCCTGCAAAAACAGCAGGCCTTTGAGGTCCAACAAGCAGAAATTGCCCATATGGAGGCTTTTATCCAGCGCTTCCGCTATAAAGCTTCAAAGGCCAAGCAAGTACAGGACCGGGTGCGCAAGTTGGCCAAACTCGAACGCATCCAGCCGCCCAAGCAGGCCAGACGTGTCAATTTTGCCTTCAAACAACCGCCACGCACGGGCAAAATGGTCATTGAGCTACAGCGGGTGAGCTTTTCTTATGGTACAAATCAGGTCTACGGCGGCCGCAAGCCTCCACTTGACCTTACGCTGTATCGCGGCGACCGCGTGGCGCTCGTAGGACCCAACGGCTCGGGCAAGTCTACTCTGCTCAAACTGATCGCCGGTGCGCTCGCACCAACCAAGGGCCAGCGTACGCTCGGTACGAGTGTCCATGCAGCCTACTTTGCCCAGCATCAGCTGGAGCAGTTGTGTGGCGACAACACGGTGTTCGCCGAACTCGCCGCCTGTGCTCAGGGTTGGACCGTGAGCGAGATACGCGGTCTTTTAGGGGTGTTTCTGTTCAGTGGCGAGGATGTGGACAAGAAGGTCTCGGTACTCTCAGGTGGAGAGAAAAGCCGTCTGGCTCTGGCCAAGATGCTTGTAAAGCCCGCGCCGCTTTTGTGTTTGGACGAGCCCACGAACCATCTTGATATTGATTCGGTGGCTGTTTTGGAGCAGGCGCTTCGAGCTTTCAAAGGCACGTTAGTAGTGATAACCCACGATCGACATCTGATTCGCCAGGTCGCCAATCGTATCATTGAGGTTGACGATGGCAGGCTCAGGCTGTTTGACGGCGATTTTGACTACTATGAGGATAAGCTGGCTCACGAGCAGGTTGTTGGCATAGGTGCGGGTCAACAACATTCGCCTGCACACAAGCTTGCCCACGAACAGGCAGGCAGAATAGACATACCCACAGACACTACCACTCGTATCTCTGATCGTCCTGCCCTTCAGCGCAGAAGAAAGCTCTCAGTCGCTCCACCTGACAAACCGCCCGAGCACTCCGCCCGAGGCGAGGGGTATGAGGAAGTGTTGTCGCCTATCGCGCGTGCGCCCAGATCTGCTCCTCGGAGTAAGGAGCAGAAGCGGGCCGAGGCTCAGGCCAGGAACCGCGCTTATCGACTGCTTAAGCACGATAGAGAGCGTCTCGCCGAGCTGGAGGCTGCGTTGGACGGCAAACAGACACGCCTCGATGCGCTCGTAGCGGCCATGGCCGACGAAGCACTTTATAATGATAAGCAGCGCTTTGACCAGACGCTGGATGAGTACAACCAGCTTAAACGTCAAATTCCCCTCTTGGAGGAGGAATGGCTGGATATCACACAGCGCATCGAGGCGGTAGTCCAAGCGCAGAACAACGAACTAACCAACAACGAACGAAACGATTAGAAATGAATGGCAACGATTTTTTTGGTATCCCAATCTATTCGATAATTATGGCGGTCTGTTTTGTGTCGGCCATCGTTGTGCATGAGGTGGCGCATGGCTTTGTAGCCAATCGTCTTGGCGACCCTACAGCTAAGTCACAAGGCCGTCTGTCGCTTAACCCCATTAAGCACATCGATCCTTTTGGCACGGTCATCTTGCCGCTTATACTGATGCTGGCCGGCGGCCCGGTGTTTGGCTATGCCAAGCCGGTGCCCTATAACCCGTCGTATTTTAAGAATCTGCGTATGGGCGAGCTCATGACCGGCCTGGCCGGGCCTGCTGCCAACTTGATCATGGGACTTATCGGAGCCCTTGTGGCCAACTTGGTTATTGGTCTGGGCTTCGCACCTTCCTCAGCTGCCTCCTGGGTTATAATAGCATGTTATTATTTTGCAATGATCAATTTTTGTCTGATGTTCTTTAATCTGCTGCCCATTCCACCGCTGGACGGCTCCAGCATCATCGCCTTATTCCTCAGCGATAAAGCCCTGCGTCAGTATTACAGTATTCAGCGCTACGCCCTGCCGGTCTTGATGATACTGCTTATTGTGGTGCCCTATATACTGCACATCTCGCCCATAGGTATCTACATTGATGCCACGGCCGGCAACCTCACGCGACTGTTGTTCCCGATGTAGCTGTTAAGTGCAGCGCGCAGACGTGCACGAATGTAGACATGTAGACAAGGGACGGTTCTGCGTCTACTGTAGACTCCCGGCACTCAGAAGAGTGTAGCGACGTGGCAATCCAGGTGCCTCGGCCAAAGCTGAGGTGTATGTGCCTGCGTAAACACCGCGTGTGTTATGGAGTGTGTGTAGGGCGACACTCCAATTGATCGAGCCCGTAAGGCTCATGGCTTCGCACCTACAGAGCTCTGACATCTCCTGTATTGTGTATCGGGAGAAAAGTCATTTATCTGAGCGTGGGCTTGTGCTACCATAACCTCTGGCATAAGCATCACACGACTGTAGGTAGCACGAAAACTAAGATTGGAGAGGGAAGTATGAAGTCACACATTACGCCGTGGGGGGGGGGGCTCACCGTTTAGTGCCTGCGCTGGCTTAAGCTCTCGCTTAAATGCTTACGCTGGTCTTGTAGATGCCCATTCCCATACTCCACCGAACGACTATGCCACTGCCGCCGCTGTTTACTCTGAATAGGCGGTTTTTTTGCACCCCACATCTGAGGAGAATACTGTCACTCTGAAGAGCGAAGCGGCGTGGCAATCCGCTCTGGTCATGGAGAGCCCCGTCACTTTGAACTGCCGCAGAGGGCGTGGTAATGACGGGATGTCTGCCCCCACGCTCTCCTATGACGGAGACATGCGTCTTATGGCGGCTCGCAATGACACAAACACGAATCCGCACAGGCGCACTAACGCGGGCTTTACGCTCGTAGAACTCATCGTCGTTATTGTTATCTTAGGTATCCTTGCGGCTATAGCGATACCGGCGCTGACGGGCTACATCTCAAAAGCTGAGGACACAGAGTGGGAGATGAGCGCCAGGGATATCCTGATCGCTACACGGGCTGTGCTCAATGAGGCCTACACCAACGGAGATTTTTCTTCGGGAAAAGCCGCCACTCTATTTTCCAATGGAGAGGACGATGTTCTTACTTTGCTCGGATTCAAATATTTCGATGTTTTAACAATTGCGTATGAAGCTGTCGGTAATCAATATACCTATATGGAAAGAGTCGGGGAGCTGTCTGGAAAGCCGTTTATAGAATACACAGATCTAGGCGACAACTCACAATATAGCTATGCGATTGCTCTTATCGCCGCGGGAGATTCGGCTGATACAGCGCTTACGGCGGACGGTTTTATGGCAGATTTTATACCGGATGGCTACGAGGTCGGAAAACCTAACATTGTGGTTACCTATAGGATGAATCATGTGGATGGGCTTACAAAAAGAAGCGATATTCTTCTGAGCTTATTGGCTGGCGATTTTAGCTATAACGCCAGCGCAGGCTATGAAGTGTATCATCTCATCATAGATGA
>JAITDU010000005.1 GCA_031282405.1 Coriobacteriales bacterium
GACGTGTGGCTATGCTTTGAGCTATGGCGATGTAAGGAGTGGCTTTTTGAAAGCTCTCTCCCTTTTCCTCGTTGTACGACAACTCCTCCGCACAAGCTGCCAACAGACCAGGGTGTCCCAGGACACCCTCTGTGCCCTCGGCTTCGCTTTGGCTTGTGACCGCAACTGCAACGAGTTGATGCATGGAGAAATGAGCGGTTCCTGTCGCGGATGAGGTCTTTTGCAGCCAGGTTCCTCGGGCAAGCTTGCTGAGTGCCTCTCTCAGCTTGCGTTGGCTGAGCCCAGTATCCTGTTGGAGCCATTCGACGCAGGTACCCACATCCAGTGTAAGCGCAGGGAAAAGTGAGAAGGCTTCTACGATGTTGCGTTCCGGCGGGTTAAGACTATCTGTGCCTGTGTCGTAGAGCTTGCTGACCTCCTTTTGCAATGTATCATCGTCATCGCCATCGCTGGACTTGATAACAAAATGCAGCTTATCCAGTTGATTGCAGAGCTCAGAAACCCCAAATCCTTGGGTGCCAGCAATGGCACCGAGGCGCTGAATCACCAGCGTGTTAAGACCAGCTCTCTCTTCAAAGAGTTCGTGAAGTGCGGGTTCGTCTTCAACGGGGATGTCCCTGTTGCCGTCGCTGTCGTCATCATTAAGTGCTTTTACGTAGATGTCTTGCAGAACAGGGAGGGGAAGTGGTGGGGTCCTCACATTTTTGAACATGGTTTTGAGCAGGCTGTCTCTGTAGCGCGATGCCAAGACAAGGGGAGTGTTGAGCTCAAGTAACCTTTTGAAGGAATCTTCCTGCTCAAAATCCGGCGCCTGCCCGGTCTCCCTCAAGGTCACGTCATCAACCAGCAATAGTATCGAGTAACTCTCCGCAAGAGCCCTCAAGTACCTCCACGCTTGGTCGAGCCGGCTGTCCGCAGTAGCTTTCAGACGCTCCCATATCGGGTCATGCTCCTTCTCCGCCGTGTCCGGTATTTTTAGAATTGCATCGTCTGCGCTACCGCTATAGTTGACGAAGATTACTGATTCGATGGTGCCTACGTAGTTTTTATCACAATAGTGCGTAAAAAGTGTGCGTAGTATGCCAGTTTTACCAATGCCGCCCATTCCCGTAAGGTGCAACCTGCACGGCTTGCCGCCAGGCCGCGCCTCAAGTTGCTCTTTGAGGCCTTCCACAAACTCATCGCGCCCCAGCACCTCATCCTCGCTAACGGTGTTGATGTGTGGTGTCAGGGTTCGCTTAATTGTTATTTTTTGTTCAGTGGGGGAATCCGGGAGAATCTTTTTCGCCATCAGATATTTATAAAGCTCCTCGTATTTTGATTGCGCAAGCTGCTTGAAAAGCAAGTCTGAGTACAGTCTTGCGAGATAGCTTCTGTCAAAAGAGTTTGCCTGCTCTCCCAAAGAATCCGCCAGAATATCACCAAGTGTACTTTCGCTAAACGGTCGCGCTTGCTGACTTATTCCAACAAAAAATGAACTTGATAAGGCATCAGTATCCTCATAGACGAGGTCGAGCTTGTTGCAGCAGGCTTCAAGAGCTTCTTCCATACATAAAAACATCTGGTATTCGAGCGATTGAGCATCTTTTAGATTTTCTTTGATTTTGTCTGCTAAAAGGTTTGAGCCAACACCGGTGGAAATGCCCAGAATAATATCAGCAGCTGTCTTAAAAAATGCGCCTAAAACGAACCCCATGGTATCCCTGCTCTCCCCATCCGAATTGCTGCCCTACGGCATCATATCATTTTCGCTTGGCAGGGATTTTGTGGGCTACGTATGCTATACGTTGGGCGTCTGCCAGCTCAAGGCCAAAATCCTGCCCAAATTTTCGAAAACGTAGTCGCTGCGATCGCTGTCTTATCCTAAGCCGTCGCAAGGCTCAAATGGACAAGCCTCTAACCAGGAAAAACGCAAATGACTAGTTGGCGTGGGGGATGGCCCTCTGCGTTACCGGCTACCTTTCCGCAAATTTGGGCAGGATTTCCTGTAATCCTTGGCAGGCACGGATCATCCGTCTGTCGCGCTGCGTGCAAAATCCATTGTTCTGAGCTCATCTCGGCAATCTGTCGACTGTGGCGGCACGCGGCGCACAGAGTTAGCGCTATGCTGGCACAGGAGAAACTGTTGCTATGAGGTTGGCAACAGCCACATGAAACAACTCCTAAGATGAACCGTATTTATCGTAAAGGTAGTTTGGCTTTGCCGCAGTAACAGAAAGTTCAGTTTCGTCGCTGTAGTCATCGAGAATGGCGATAGCAGCATCTGATCTGAGAAATAATGCGCATCTATTAGCAATATATTGGTAATAGTCGACTGCATACTCATAGTCAGTGAATGAGGTATTCTTATACTGCTTATATACAATGGCTACTCCATTTTCGAGTATCCTGTAATCGACCCAAGCATATGCTGTTCTGTCGCCATTGTTTATCAAGTCCTGTTCTTCGATTGCGCAAAAGTCGTCCAGCCATTTTTCACGGTTTTCGATTGCATACTTATCAGCATCCTGCATTATCGCAGCTGCCACTGTGGCAGTTCTTTCAACGGCCCCTTCAGGTGTGCCTGAGCATAACCCAACATTTATGTGCTCTAGATAGTAGTCGCTGGTATATCCGATTAATAGAATACTGCACTTGAGATTCGTTGCAAGCATGTCTACTTCGACTTGTGCTCCGTCAAGGTCGGAACTATTCCAATCATGACTTGACCGGCTAGAGAAAAATTTGATGAGCACCAAATCACCGTAATCGGACGTGGATATTGAATTATCTGGCCATCCGTAGTTGATTTGTTGTCCTCTGACATAATCATCAATAATCTGTTCACGTTCTGCTTTGTATTCTTCGGTAAGCTGAACAGTGAGGGTTATCTGCTGCTCAACGTCTTTCTTTTTTAATACCTCTCCTGATACGGGCTCGCTTGAAACGACTTCCCATCCGGCATAATCGTCTTCTTCAGCTACTGTAATCGAAATCTCGTCACTGGTAACGTAATTAATCTCCCAGTCCTCGTTGATACTTGCCAAACGTTGCCCGGCCTCGTACGGAGCTTCCCCTGTGAGGTCTGGCATCGTAGCATAATTCGATACTAGATAAACTGCAATGCTGCCTACGGTCAACAGAATGACGGCAGCAATACTGACCCAAAACCACCACTTCCTATAAAGCGGCTTTTTTGTGGGCGCTTTTACTGGCGTGCTCACCGTTGCGTGGTCTTCTCCCAAGGTGGGTGCAGTAACGGGCGGTGTGTTGCTGGCTTGGGCCGGGTTGCCCATTGTCGTGCGTATGGCATCCGCGCTATATTCAGCCCCGCATTGTTGGCACTTTGCGAACTGTAGGCTGTCGTCCATCACCAGTTCGCCACCACAGGTGCTGCAAGTTACAACGCCCATCTACAACGCCTCCTTCGGTGCTCGTCAGGTGCCCATGCTTGTCGAGTTATCTTGCAGGGACGCGGGGACATAGAGGTAGTCGCGCCTCTTTACAGTTACTATATTCTCTGTTTCAGGAGCTTCGTCATCGAGAAACCCAATCGTGACATCAGACGCCAGATACAGAGTGCAAAGCTCGGCGTATTGCTGGAAGAGATCCAGGAACTCTTCGTTGCCCTCAAAATTCGTTGAATAACCAGGCGCATTAACAATGGCAATCATTATGTTGTCGTCTGTAATCTTATAAGTTGCGCCCGCCCAGGCTTCCCCCTCACCGATTTCTTGGCAGAAGGAGTCCAGCCATTTCTCCCGATTTGCAACAGCAAACGCGTCGGCTGCAGCAGTAAGATCTGCTGCAATTTCGGCGGTCTTCTTATTGGTCGACCTTGAGGCATTGACGTATACGCCCATATTCACGCATTCCAGATAGTAGTCACTTGAATATCCGCAAATAAGCACGTTTGACTTTAAGCTGCTTGCTAGCATGTCGGCTTCTGTTTGTGCGCCGTCTAAGTCCCAGCCTAAACTCAAAAAATCATAGCTGGCGCCGCTGGAGAAGAATTTGAAGATAACCACGTCGCCCCGGTCGTCAACGGAGATCGAGTCTGCGGGCCATCCGTAGTTCGTCTGCTGAGTGTAGACGTAATCGGCAATGACCGACTCCCGTTCCGCTTTATTCGCGGCGTTCGAGAAGACAGAGAACGCAATCCCTCCTGCGATAAGAACCGCAACTGCGATAATCAGCCAAAACCACCACTTCTTGTAAAGGGGCGTCTTCCTTTTCGTAGGAGGTGGGGGAGGCGGATAGGCGGTAGGCGCTCTCGCCGCAACAAAAGAAGGCGGTGGCGTCGGATACGCGCTGGAGGGTCCTGCCATGACGGGCGGAGGTGGTGGCGGGGGTGTTGAGGGAGGCTGCAGGGGCACAGGTGGCTCTGTATTGACAGCTTGCGCGCCTGTTGGCGGTGCGATGGGGACAACGATAGGGGCAACTGCCACAGGCTGCACAGGCAGAGCCGTCTCAGGGGCCGCAAAGCCTCCAGCCACAGTGCGCGGCGTCTCCGCTGTAGCCGCTACCTTATACCTAAGACCGCATTGTTCGCATTGTGAGAACTCCGCTCCTGGGCTCATAGCGAGATTGCCGCCACAGATGCTACACCGTGTTTCTGCCATTTTATCAGCCTCCACGTTCAGCCTGTAATCCAGCCCCGGCATCCTCTTCGTCCGCGACCTTCAGCAGCCCCGCGCAAACCGCCGGTTTGAAGATGTCCGATAGCCTCTTTACGAGGACGTTTGACAATGCGAATTCTAGCAGAATATGCAGGCGCCTTATACAGAGCCCGCCTGCCGTTCAGCGGGATAAACGGCATGTCAACGCCCCAGGTACCTGGGGCCGACACGCTGTTGTCGAAGGCTCGTCATGTGCTCGTAACGGGGATGCTGTCGTGCGCAACAGAATGGTTGTGCTACACTGACCCTATGTTGCAGGTTCGCCCAAAGATGTTGATAGTTGCTGCCGCCGTGGTTTGGCTTATCGCGGGGGTAAGCGTCGTCAGCGTGGGCATGGCGGCCTCAACAACTCCCTGGACCTTCCCCAT
>JAITDU010000007.1 GCA_031282405.1 Coriobacteriales bacterium
ATCAGTGCTCAAACAAAGATAGCTACCACAAACACAGAAAAAATAGAAGGTGACATTGCAGGGGGTAAAGAGCCCAGTAGCATCGATGAGCTTCCAGACTTTTCACTGGGAGGCTTTAGGCTGCCCAGCCAAGCAGTCACCTATACGGAAGGTAACCGTAGCTATACGGTACTTGAAGGCTATGACGTGCCACAGCTTGAGTTTTACTTTGGTGACCTTGTAGGCGCTGATCCTGACGTAGTCGGCACTATCGCCCAGACCAATACGCCAACAGTACAATCGTTTGGACGAACTGGCGCTAATGAGATACCGGGCGTAGACGTAGGAAAAATCCTTACAACAGAAATTGAGGGAATAGATGTTGGGTCGGTGGGCGGCACCGGCGAATTCGTCGTACCTTACAACGGCTACTACCGCTTTGAGATCTGGGGCGGCGACGGTGGCCAGGCGACGAACGTGAACAACAAGTCTCAAAACGGCCGGGGCGGTTACGCAGCCGGCATGGTGTGGCTTACAAAAGACGAGGCCGTATATTTGACCGTCGGCGGCGCAGGTGAGGGTAACACTGGTTTAAATTATGTAAATAAAGGCGGCTATAATGGGGGCGGCGCGGCAGGTAAAAACAGCGGCTCCGAAATCAGGGGAGGAGGAGGCGGTGCCAGCGATATACGCGTCATCGCCGATGACGTGTATCATCGCATCCTTGTGGCTGGAGGTGCCGGTGGGAATTCAGGACATGCCAAAACTTGCTACGGCGGAGACGGAGGTGGTGCGATCGGAGGAAGTGGTTTATACAACACCCTTACAGGTGCCTCCCAAATCGCAAGAGGCCAAGATCAGAGTACTACCAGTACCGGCTATATCCCGCCTGGCTTCGGCACAGGCGGCTATCCAGGGGACAACACCATTGGCGGCGGTGGTGGTGGTTGGTACGGCGGAGGCAGTGGCAATGGCGCGAGCGGTGGCTCGGGCTTTGTGCTCGAGAACAAGGAGGCCACTGCGAATACGCTGGCAACGATAGGGACCAACTCTCCAAGCGTGAACTACTTCTTAGGTAGCAGCGACTACACCACGTATTACCTGACCGGCACAGCGAACATACGCATCGATGAAACCGGCAAGTTCACCGACAATTTACGAAGTAACTTCGGCAGGCCCTACGTCTACGGTGACAACGCCGGTGCAACTCGCGGCGGCCTCATCCACGTTACCTACCTCGGCCTGTGAATGTAGACAATAAGACGAAAAGAGACATAAGGAGGTCGGTGCTTTTGACAGGGCGCATGATAATACAATCCTATGCGCGGTATATCTAGTGCGAAACCACGTGCCCTACAAGCTCAGCTAATTCCACATCATTGAGAGCACGCTTATTCCTGATAGCTCGGGCGCGCACAACAGGCAGCAAAGAAACGGCGGCGGCCGGGCTCAGCGAAATACCCAGAGCCTGCATCTTAGCAATTATGGCGTGGCTGCCAGTATGTTTACCAATGACGATCCTGTGTTCAGAAAGGACGCTTTTTGGCACATACGGCTCATAGGTTTGAGGCAGTTTCAAGATGCCATCTACATGCAGACCGGATTCGTGAGAGAATATATGGGCACCTACAATCGGCTTGTCCACACCTGTTTCGCGCCCAGCAGCCAACATGGTATAGCGCACTGCCTCGGCAAACATCGACTCGTCGAGTCCGGTATCCATACCCTGTATGTGTTTGAGCGCCATGGCCACTTCCTCCAAGGGTGCGTTACCTGCCCGCTCGCCCAGGCCACCCAGGGTAGTATTTATCCAACAGGCCCCACTTTGGGCGGCCGCCAGAGAGTTTGCGGTAGCCATGCCAAAGTCGTTATGACTGTGGATCTCAACATCAATATTCACTTTCTCGCGAAGGGCAGATACCAGGGCAGATACCGCAGCAGCAGTCTTGAAAGGGTCAAGAAGGCCAATGGTATCGCAATAGCGAAGCCGCTCGGCACCTTCGCGCTGGGCTGCAGTAGCGTACTCGACCAAAAAACCGATATCCGTACGCGAAGCATCCTCAGCACCAACGGCTACACGCAAGCCGTGCTCTTTGGCAAAGGCCACTGCGGCGCGAATGCTCTCCAGAACCCACCGTCTGCTCTTGTGGAGTTTTTTCTCAATCATCAGATCGCTCGTTGGAAGCGAGATTTCCACCATCTCAACCTGACAATCCACACAATGCCGAATGTCGGGAATAACCGCCCTGCTCCAGGCTGAGACCATACATCTGAGTCCAAAGGAGGCGATTTTCTCAACCGCCAGCTTCTCCTCGCCGCCCATGGCCGGTATGCCGGCCTCTATCTGGTTCACACCTATGTCATCAAGCAACTGGGCAATCCGCAGCTTCTCGGATAAAGAAAAGACGACGAACGCCGCTTGCTCTCCATCACGCAGTGTAACATCATTGAACCTGACCGGTGTTTTTGTAGCTGTGTCGGTTTTTGCGCTTGACTTCATTGGAACACCACTGTCCGTCTTTCTGCAAGGCTCCTCACCAACAGGTCTTTACCAAGCAACCCGGCGGCATCGGCCCTGCACTGTCGGCAATGACGCATCTGGCTCAGATGCTTTGAACATGCAACACGCGCTTCAAGCAAGGTAGGCTTGTCCACCTGAGGATAGTTCTCAAAGACGCTGCCCTTGACGGAAACCATCCGCATAAGGTTCTGGACGCTTGCGCCGAGCCTGTGTGCCATTTGCGCCACACTCTCAACATGCGCGTCGTTGACACCCTTGATGTAGACCGTGTTGACCTTGACTATGATTCCCAAACTGACAAGCGCCTTGATACCCTCAATCTGGTTAGCCAGAAGTACTGCCGCCGCCGCCTCGCCCGTATAAACCAGGTTGTCCAAAGACACCCAGGGGCAAATCCTGGCACCAATTGCAGGGTCGATGGCGTTCATCGTTACTGTTACGTGGCTCACCTCCAACTCGGCAAGAGTGTGGGCGTAGCGTGCCAGCAAAAGCCCGTTTGTAGAAAGGCAAAAGCCCACGTCTTTGTCCACCTCGCGAATCAGCCGTAACGTCTCTTTGGTGTTGTCAAAGTTGGCCAGCGCATCTCCCGGGCCTGCAATGCCAACGATGGCCACTTTGCCTGTTTGCTGCTTAAAGTCAAGATAGCGCTTTAGGGCCTGAGGCGGACTGAGCACAACGCTAGAGACTCCCGGGCGACTCTCGTTGGGACAATCATACTTGCGCAGACAATAATTACATGTGATGTTGCATTTTGGGGCCACTGGCAGATGGATACGGGTACTCTTGGTTGCGCAACGCTTTGAGAAACAGGGGTGCTCGTGCGTTGGGTGTTTGCACAGCCTTTTGACAGAATCAGACAGATATTGTCTTGCTGTCCGCACAGGGAGAGAAGCGTCGGGGTTCGATAAGCACCGGCTTGTTGTCTCCACAGCAAAAGCGGTATCTGGCTGAACAAGGTATTTGGCCTTAAGCTTCTCGCGAAAGGAGCCCTCGCACTGGTCTATCAAAGCGTTTGTGATGCGGTCGATGAGAGCCTGCGAACCTTCATAGCCTATGGTTCTTACGCGCTGACCACCCATATGGTCATGTATCGGAAAAGCAGCCCTAACGAGCGGAATATCAAGCGCCTTGGCAATGCGACGCGCATCGGATGAGCCAATCAGCACGTTTGCTCCAAGCGAGACTGACAACTCCTCAATGGTGGCAAAGTCAGCTTCGTCGATGACACGCCACTTCTCCACTAACATCGATTCTGCCAGAGGCGCCAATTCGGCTTCAAGGTCTGCATAAAGTGCGGGACATTTGGAAGCCGTGGCTACCAGCACCGGCATGATGCCTTGCTCAGCGCACATCCGCGCAACCGAGTAAACAAAATCTGGCTCGCCGAAGACCACGGCCCGACCCAGCGCGTTGTATTTATGAGAATCTATCATCGCGTCCAGATAACGTCCGCGCTCCAGTTTGAGCTCGGCATGTTCAACGTTAGCAAGGGTGGCAAAGGGCTTAAGGGCATTGACCAGAGCGTCTATGTCACGCAGCCCAACCGGCAGGTTCAACCTGGTATACGGCACGTTATACTCGCGCTTGAGCAATGCGCCCGGCGACAACTTCTCGGGCAGATACTTTGCTATCTCAATAGTGTGTTTGGATCCGGCCATCTGCAAAACATCGGCAATGCGGGTACCACCTTCGTGCACTCGACTGTAGACCTCTGTGTGTTGTCCATCAAGAGCCTGCGAGCAATCCGGCACAATGATGGCATCAATACCAAGCTGGCACACAAGCTGCTTGAGCCAACGGACATCGGCAGGGCTCATGGGGCCGCAGACAATATTGACACGCCCGGTGGGCGCAGAGTTCATCTCAACATTTTTTAAGAGCGCGGCAAGAAATGCAAAGTGACCCTCAAACTGTGTACCACCATACCCTGGAGAAATCACTGGGATCATCTGCACTGTGGTTTGTGGGTGTGCTTCTCGCCAAGAATCGAGGATTCCGTTCACGTCCTCTCCGATAGTCTCTGCCAAACAAGTGGTTGCAACAGTAATGGCAAAGGGATTATAGAGTCGGATGAAGTTGTCCAGAGCGCGCTCAAGGTTCTTTGCACCGCCGTAGACTGTGCCTTGCTCGGTAAGAGCAGACGAGGCAATGTCGATTGGCTCGTTGTAGTGTGTGGCCATATGACGGCGGATATAGGTTGCGCAACCCTGCGAGCCATGCAACACCACCATGTTGCCCTCAATACCATAGGCGGCTGTGACCACACCCATGGGCATACACATCTTGCAAGGATTAACATCCAGGCTGATCAGGGCCTTGGCTCCTGTGGTCCCAGCAGCCTCAGCAGCCTCAGCAGCCTCAGTGGCCCCAATTATCTCCGTTGTCCCGGTTGTATTATTCATGATTGCCTTTTGTTCGCATAGCGCCAGACCGGCGAGTTTACAGAGCGATTGATCTCCTGAGCAAAGTTCTCTACTCCCACAAAGCCGGCTAAAGGGTACTTGCGTTCATGGTTGTGATCGCAAAAGGCCACACCCAGTTTGTAGGCCAGCGGCCGCTCCTTGACACCGCCCACCAGTATGTCGGCGCCTTTCTCGACCATAAACTTTTCCAGCTCAGCAGGGTTGGCATCATCTAACACGATGCATCCGGGGCTCACCAGGGCACGGATCACTTCGTAGTCTTCCGGACGGCCAGTCTGAGTACCCACCATCACGGTATCCATGTCGAGTTCTCTAAACTGCCGGATAAGCGATATAGCCTTAAAGCCACCGCCCACATAGATGGCTGCGCGGTTGCCGACAAGCCGTGTGCGATAAGGTTCAAGCGCATCGTTAAGCCGTTTGGACTCGCGCAGGCAAAACTGCTCAGCCCTGCTAACAAGACCTCTCATGTCCGCACCAGGTGTCTGCGCTGCCAGCGTCTGGGCAATGCGCATGATGGAGTCTACCGTATCCTCGATACCATAAAAGCTCACCCTGATATAGGGAATGCCCAGAATGTCTTGCATCTTCTCGGCCAGATTGATGCTTGAGCCAGCGCATTGAACAACGTTCAACCGTGCCTCTCGGGCACAAAGCAGGCTTTCAGAGGAACTGTCTCCGGTAAGAGAGCCCAGTACCTCAATTCTCAAATTTTCCAGATAACTGCGGACTATCCAGGTCTCGCCGGCCAAATTGAAGTCGCCTAAAATGTTGATGCCGTGGGCTTTGTTTCGGGGATAAGGCTTGGTGCCAATAAAACGCATGATAGCATCGCCAGCCAGTTTGTAGCCTATGGCCTTATGTCCAGAAAATCCCGGTGCCATCACTGGAATGACTCGCAGACCCATGCCACCATTACGGGCGACGTGCCTTTGTTCTGCTTGGCGACAAACCGCCTCCACATCGTCGCCTATGACCCCTACGATACAGGTGGCATAGACAAAGATAAGTTTGGGAGAATAGGTTGCTACAGCCTCGTCTATGGCCTGCGCCAGCTTTTTCTCGCCACCAAAGATGATGTCCGTCTCCTGCATGTCGGTAGAAAAACTATGACGATACAGTTCTGAGCCGCTGGATAGTGAGCCACGGATGTCCCAGGTGTACGACGAGCAGCCAATCGGCCCGTGGATGATATGAAAGGCATCGGTTATGGGATTTAAGACCACGCGTGCGCCACAAAAAACACAGGCTTTTTGGCTCACAGCACCGGCGGCAGAGCCTTGGTTACAGACAAGATCCTTATTTTTAACGGCGCAACCCACAGCGTGCTCGCTACCCGCCTCGATTATCGACGACTCCCGCTCTTTAAGTATGCTCTGCACCATGATTGGCTCCTACATTACCATCTCAAAGTCTTCCTCGGCACAATTCCTGTCCAGACTATCCATAAGGGCACCGGCAATCATCTCCACCAGGCGCATACCACCACGATATCCTACGAGCGGCATATAGGAATGCACATATCGATCGATAATTGGAAAGCCCGCGCGTACAAGCGCAATGTTCTCTGCGCGGGCAATCAGCTTGCCAAAGCTAGTGCCGATAAGCACATCCACAGGATCTTGGATGACTAATTGATGCAGCTCAAAGAGATCGGCGCTGTCTTTGACCAGACATTTATCGGCTACGCCGTATTCCTCAAACAACTCCATGAGCTTTTTGGTAATAGCAGGAAAGGGGCTCGTAGTTAGGACATACCTGGGTAGCATACCCATCTCTAATACAGCCGATGACAGCCCATAGATTGTGTCAGGATCGCCAAAGATAGCAGCGGTCTTGCCATCCAGATAGGGATGGGCATCAACCAGTATGTCCACCAGTTGGCCGCGCTCTTCTTCCAGACATTGCGGCACATCGTCAGAGGCAAACTCTGAAAGCGCCATCAGATACTCGTCGGTCAAGCGTACACCCATAGGCAGAGGCAAAAGTTTTTCCGGTACACCACATTTGTTTGACAACGCTACGGCACCGGGCCCGGCAGCAGTCTCGCCCAAGGCTAACCCCAGCTTTGCACTGCCCAGGGCTTGAATGGCAGCAACTGGTGTGCCACCTGCCGGATAAAGCTGATAGGTACCGGTCATAGGGGCATCCATCACACCGGAGGTGTCCGGCAAAAGCGTGTAGTCGATGTCGAACTCCTCAGCAATGCGCTTAATCTCGCGCATGTCGCCGGGATTGATGAATCCGGCAAAAAGCGCCAGTTTTTTGCCGGTACGGCTCTTGAGCCTATCGGCACTGCTGGCTTGGCCGCCAAGGTCCATGCTCATACTGTCGCCACTGCCATCAGCGCCGCCAACAAGCGGCTTATCTGACAGATTCCTGACAAATCCAGCTAGCATATTAGCATAACCGGTAATGTGCGAGCCAACGTAGCTGGGCGTATTGCAATAGACCACATGCTTGCCCTCGGGAATGTCCATAGCTGAGACAATGGCGTTTAGGTCATCGCCGATGGTCTCAGAAAGACAGGTAGTATGCACCGCGATGACTTCCGGATCATACGTGTCAAAGAGGTTTCGGCAAGCCTGTGTAAGATTAGCGCCGCCGCCAAAAACCGAGGCCCCCTCAGTAAAGGCGGAGGTAGAAGCCATGGCCGGCTCCTTGAAGTGCCGGGTCAAAAACATCCGGTGAAAGCTGGCGCAACCTTGCGACCCGTGGCTGTGTGGCATACAGCCGTGTACTCCCAGGGCAGCATACAATGCGCCGACCGGTTGACAGGTTTTGGCAGGGTTGATGCGCAACGCCTTACGTGTACACACTTCATCTCTGGGGGTGAGTTCCAACATCATGCATCTCCTATAGTTCCGCTAAGAAACGGTTGGCGCTTCCAGGGCGGCACCACCAGTTTCCAGGCTGGTGTATAGATGCCCATAGAAACGTCGCGTCCAAAATTGACGGCACCTTTGAACCCGGCATATGGCCCGGAGTAATCATATGAGTGCAGCTGGCGCGAGAGTACGCCGCCTTTTTGAACAACGAACTTGTCTTTGATGCCAGAGAAAAAAACATCTGGCTCAAGCATTTTTATGAACTCCTCAGTCTCAAAATGGTTGAGATCGTCAACCACGACTGAGCCATTCTCCATTTCTTTCATCATGCCGCCATAGTATCCAAAGTCGTCGACCGTTGTCTTTAGCTTGGCAACAGCAGCCTCACTTAAGTGCAGGTGATACTTACCCTCTACCGGCTCAAGCGTCAGATTCTCGATATTTTTGGAATCAGCGTCTACCTTTATGTCCGCAATGACCTCGCGACCCTCGTAGTCGTCGCGGTGGGCAAATTCATAGCCAGCCAAAACGGCGCTCATACCAAAGTCACGCATGATTTTTTGGTAGTGGTGCGAACGCGAACCACCCACATATAAAAATGCCGTCTTGCCACTGAGCCGCTGCTTGTAGTAATCAAGCTCCTCCTGTATTTCTACGAGTTCATCGGCTATGACTTCCTCAGTGCGTTGGAGAATCGAGTCATCGCCGGTTTTCTCGACAAAATAAGCCGCCATATCGCGTAGACTCTTGATGGTGGCAGAAACCCCGATGAAATTGACCTTCAGCCAAGGTATGCCGTACTGTGCCTGCATCATCTCGGCAATGTAATTGATGGAGCGGTGGCACTGGACAATGTTCAGTTCGGCCAGATGAGCATTCCTGATGTCCGCTACAGCGCCGTCACCCGTAAGAACACAAACCGTCTCATAGCCTATACGGCCCAGTACGCGCCCGATCTCCCAGCCGTCACCACCAATATTGTACTCACCTAAGATGTTGATGGAGAGTTTTGTGATTGGCACGCTGTCGCCGGTGCCGATGACACTTTTGATAAGTTGATTGTTTGCGATGTGGTGGCCGGCACTTTGCGACACGCCCTTATAGCCCTCGCAGGAAAAGCTGGTACAGATGATGCCGTATTTTTCTTCGGCCTCGGCGGCTATGGCCGCGATATCGTCGCCGATCAGGCCAACCGGACAGGTGGAGCAGATAAAGATGGTCTCCGGCTTAAAAATGGCCATGGCCTCGTCGATGGCTGTGCGAAGTTTTTTCTCACCGCCAAAAACGATGTCACCCTCTTGCATGTCGGTAGAAAAGCAATAAGGTACAAAATTCTTCTCGTCTTTGCGTGGGCGCGCCTTATGCCGACGTGTTCCCCAGGTATAAAAGGAACAGCCAATGGGCCCATGCACAAGTAAGAGTGCGTCTTTGAGTGGGCCTAACACAACGCCTTTGCAACCGGCGTAGCAGCAGCCACGATGGGTTAAAAGCCCTGGTATAGTGCGAACATTGGCCTCTATTTCCTGTGGCGCAGGGGCAGTGTGATCCACCATGAGCATGTGGGTCTTACGCTTTTTGTAGACCTTGGCGCTGTATTTGTCCAATACCGTCTGTGATGCGCTTTTTGCTTTTTTTTGCGGTATTAGACTTGATGTACTTGGAATCATGCTTTACCTCATTCAGTCTTGGGTATCTAGTGGGTGTTTTTCTAACTTGCTGTTTCCATCAAAGCCTTATCGCGCAGGCGATAAGAACTGGCAATGGGCATGATGAATATCTTGCCATCGCCCGGATCGCCCGTCTGGTTGACCTTGATAAGTACCTCTACTATGCTATCTGTATCTGCGTCATCGACAATAACGGTTAGCATCCGCTTGGCAATAAGCCGGGTGCGCTCGGTAAAGCTCTCTCCCACACTGTTGCGGGGAAGGTCATCTCCGTTGAACGCACTCTCAAGTGTTAGTTCGCCGATGTGCTTCTTGCCACGCCCCAGAACTTTAGAAACAAAGAATGCCGGAAAACCAACATTAGCCAGGGCATCCTTCGTGGCGTTTACTTTTTGGGAGCGGATGATAGCTACTATCTCTTTCATGGCAGCCTCCTAAAGGCCTTCGATGCCGGTAGAGATGGTAAATGCCGTTTCAACAGGGCTTACGAAGATACGTCCATCACCAAAATTGCCTTCTTTGCCGGTGCGGGCGGCTTCCAAAATGACGCGCACCGCGTCGTCTTGGTCGATGTCGTCGCAGACTAAAAGCAACATCTCCTTGGGAATCTCGTCATAGACCACCTCGCCCACTTTGACACCACGCTGTTTGCCGCGGCCGTAGACATCAAACTTGGTGATGGCTGGAAACCCAGCATCAATAAGCTCCGAGAGCACAGTGCCCACTTTTTCAGGGCGGACAATGGCACGTATCATGATCATGGCTATCTCCTTCTCCTCATCGTTCGCATTCATATTTGTGCAATAGTGAACCCGACTTATTGGACCAAGGTGCAGTTTGCAGATCCAAATTCATAGGCCAAGTTCATAGGCCCGGCTTATAGGCTTAGCTTATAAACCCAAAAATCCGTGCTCCATCATCAACTCCTCAAGACGGTCTTGAACCATTGGCTTGGGAATGACGAACATGTCGTTATTTTGAACAGCGTCTGCCAAGCCGCGATACTCGTTAGCTTGATCAGACTCAGGATCAAAGTCGATGACGGTTTTCTTGTTAATTTCTGCGTGTTGGACGATGTTGTCTCTGGGCACAAAATAGATGAGTTGACTGCCCAACTCCTTGGCAAAGGCGGTTAGCAGCTCCAGTTCGCCATCTACTTTGCGAGAATTACAGATGACACCGCCTATGCGCACCCCGCCGGAATTGGCGTACTTTTGCACACCCTTGCAGATGTTGTTGGCCGCATAAAGCGCCATCAATTCGCCCGAGGCCACAACATATATTTCCTGGGCCTTGCCTTCGCGTATGGGCATGGCGAAACCTCCGCATACTACATCGCCCAAGACATCGTAGAATACAAAGTCAAGGTCGTCTGTATAGGCCCCAAGTTGCTCAAGCATGTTGATAGAGGTGATAATACCGCGACCGGCACATCCTACGCCCGGCTCCGGGCCGCCGCTTTCCACGCACTTGATACCGGCAAAACCGTCTTTCATAATCGAGTCCAGTTCCACCTCGTCGCCCTCTTCGCGCAGCGTGTCGAGCACGGTGCGCTGAGCCAAACCGGACAACAGCAGACGGGTCGAATCCGCCTTTGGGTCGCAACCGATGACCATAATTCGTTTGCCTATCTCGCCCAAACCGGCGGTAAGATTTTGGGTGGTAGTGGACTTGCCAATACCACCTTTTCCGTAGATTGCAATCTGTCTCATGCATACCTCCTTAGCAAGGTTGTCACAACGCGCTTGAAAACATGCTTCAATCTTAAGGCAGACTTGTTTGGCATTTGTTTCGGCCAAATTAAGAGTTTGTAACTTTTGAATTTGTAAAAGAAAGAGAAAGGGGGGAAGGACGAGGCAACAAGCGAGACAAAAGTTTGAAACTCCCCGGGGATCAAGTAGCCCCAGGGAGTTACAGGTGCAAAACAGAGAAAGCAGGATGGATGAATTATCCCCTATGCTATTAAAGTGGGACGATAGACCTGTCCCTCATGCCCTTAGCCATAGAATGGCGGTTCATACTTCTCCTGGCGAACCTCGTAGCCAGCGTCGGGATCGTAGGTGATCTTCATAGGCGGGTTTTGGATCAAGCGCGAGCATTGAGAATCAGCACTAATATTGTACGTTACCCACACAACAGGATCACCGGAGCTGCCAGTGAATCCTTCCCCTTTGTACATACATATAAACCCGTCGGCAGTAAAAGGCGTAGAGCCGGAAGGGCCTACAAGAAAGAACGCAAAAGGCACTGTATCCAGTAAGTCCGTGAATTCGTTGATGCGGCCGGTGTCTGAGTTTATCAGTGCATCTGAAAAGGATATTGCTCTAGCCGAAAAACTAGAATCAAGGAAAATCGGCCAGAATCTTGAACCAGAATAGGTATAGTCTAGACCATCCCAACTACTATCACTTCTCGTATTGAGTTTTCCCTCGGCATAGAGTACGTCGAGAGCGGTACGTGCAGCAATGTTCGCATCGCGCGCCTGCAGCTCATATTGCTTGTTATCGGCTTTGCTTATATATCCCGTGAGCGCCGGTATGGCAATAGCGGCAAGAATTCCAAGGATTACAATGACGACGATGAGTTCTACGAGCGTAAAACCTTTGCGGGTTTGTGTTTCACTTTTTGCATAAGCAACCCTGCTTTGTGCAGGCGGACAGATTGGCTTGAAAGAGCTGTTTACTCGAAACGAGCGTATAGGCCATACGTG
>JAITDU010000012.1 GCA_031282405.1 Coriobacteriales bacterium
GGGTTTTCCTGCCCGTCCAGGCACACCATATTGGGATTTTGGAATCTTGTGGCTTGTTCAGGCTGGATCAGGGAAGAATTATTCGTGAGACCTCACTACAATTCGACTCAGAATATCAGTTTGGCGCTGTGGTCTGCATTCTGCTGCTTTACCCCACCAGGCAGGCGCTGTCGCGTTGGCTTAGGACACCCTGGCTGGTTTTGTTACTCAGTTACCTTATCAACGCGGTTGCCGTTACGTCGATAGAGTTGGTGGTTGGTCTGATTGCCAATCATCCCGACGCAAGCGGCCATCTCATCTACTGGGATTATTCCAACCTGCCCTTCAATTTCATGGGTCAGATCTGCTTGCAAAATGCCCTGGCATTCGGTTTGGTAGCAACCGTCATGGTCTGGTTTATCTTCCCGGAATTGGAGCGGTTTTTTCTATGTCGCTCCGATGACACCATGAACGTGTTGTTCGTCAGCATCCTCAGCGTTTATCTCCTGCTCGCCGCCCTTTACCTGGTAAATCTGTCGTATCTTACCCAGACGACCGTAGAGGCGAACGCAACTGTCGCAGCATATGGTAGTGCTCCCCTGTTGGCTACGATGTGGCGTGCCCACAAAAAACAAAGAAGCCCGGAGTAGGCCGCCCCGAGCTTCCCTAGTAAGGGAGATTCCTATGCTATTGGCTTAGGAAATCAATAGTAGTTTAACACTATTATTAGATGATATCTACTAGTTTTCTCAGATTTTTTGAAATAATTTGCAAAATTTTCAGAATTTCTGTCAAATTATGCACCTATCCCACACAATCTCAGGGAAAACACCTGCCCGGCTGCGCCCCATACGGGGTACGTGGAGACTATCCCACACAATCTCAGGGAAAACACGCTCAACTTCGAGGATAAGCCGCATGTACTTGTGTCATACTATCTCCATAATTGAAAGCAGGTGGTCCTCGTAGTGGGAACTCGAAAGGAAGATCGACTTTGAACAGGACAAGAGGTCCGCAGTTATCAGGAGACCGATCAATAAACCGGCCGATTCTTCGGCACAGTGTCACCGCCGTGGTTCTGGCGATAGTATCGGTAGTGGCGTTACTTTTGACAGGCGGCTGTGGCTCGCTGACCCGGGCGGTGAATGAGACCCCGCAGCCAGTGTCCAGCGAGCCTAAAGAACTCACGAATATCCACGGACTCGAGGATCGTTATAACGAAATAGAGCTGTTCAGCGCCACAAGCCAAAGCCCTCATTATAGCCCTGACGAGAAGGGATATATCTACCAGGCGGATGGTTGGATTTATCTACATATTGAGGGAGACCCCGAAAGCCGCGGATATCAGCACGGGTGGCTTTTGGCCGGCACCATTCAAGAGGCTCTCGACAGTAACATTACGATGCTGCGCGCGTTGTATGGAGTTGACTGGGCATTTCTGAAGACAAAGGCACTGGAGATGTGGGCCGATAGTATCAGCCCTGAGTACAAAGCCGAATTGCAGGCCATAGTCCAAGGAGCCAACGAACGTAAGGCTACGTTTGACTATGGCGACCTTTTGGTGTTCAACGGCCTGGAAGAGTTGCGCGACTACTGGCTTCCTGAGCATATATCAGACTATTATATTAGCTTATCGCCTGATGCGGGTCTGTCTCTCCCCAATACGGCCGACACCACTGCACTTGGTGAGTCAACTTACGCGCGGCAAGTCGATACGGTGCAGGCGCGTAAGCAGGGTAGCGCTTTTATCGCCACCGGTTCTGCTACCTCTGACGGCTCCATCGTCTTAGCACACAACACCATAGCGTCTTATGTCGACATGACCTATGCCAATGTGATCATAGATCTCGTGCCCGATAGCGGACAGCATATCGTCATGCAAGCCCAGCCTGGCTACATACATTCTGTAGCCGAGCTATACTCCAGCGACAGCCTGGTCATAACGCAAACCAACATCGGCAGTCATACCGGTTACGTTGAGGGAGGAATACCGGAGTTTAATCGTGCCAGGCAGGCTGTTCAGTATTCTGCCACGTTAGACGAGTTCACCGCTGCTCTTTTGACAGGTAATAACGGTGCAGTGGCATCCTCGTGGTTGGTGGGGCAATTGGATACCAAGGAGATCATGGAGTTGGAACTGGGCCTGAAGTTCTACAATGTGCAGAAAAGCACCGACGGGTCCTTTGTGAATTCCAATCTTGTGGACGACAGGCGCATCCTTGAGTTTGAAATGGCTGGCTCAAACACTGTCGACATTCGTAGGGGAAGCGCCGCTCGCCAGGTGCGGTTACTGCAGTTGGCCAAACAGTATAGGGGTACGATAGATGCCGAGGTCGCCAAGACGATCATAGCGGATAATTTTGATGTCTACCTGAGTAAATCAAAAGCTTCATCACGTACAGTCTGTGCTCACTATGAACTGGATAATGCCGAATATTCTGGTACGGACGTTTCGATCGTACCCTATGAGCCCTATGGTAGCTCCGATGGCGCGGTGTTGACTTCGCAGCTGGCCAGCGAACACACGATCCTGGTCAGGTGGGGGACCGCTTGTGGCAAACCGTTCGATTCGGCGGCTTTTCTACAGCAAAATCGCCAGTTTGACTATCTGCGCGAATATCTCTATGACCGGCCAAGCAATCCCTGGACTTCGCTTGCGCCGGTTGTCGCGCAGTAATGACCAACCGGACGCTGGATACCTACTCCTGGCTTTCGCTCCTGCGCGCCTTTGGCGTGATACTGGTACTGGGTTTTCATTTTTTTGGTTCATTCGTACCAGGCGGGTTCATTGGTGTTGATGTCTTTTTCGTATTCTCTGGCTACCTGATAACCTCGCTTCTCGTCAGAGAGTTTCTTGAAGCGGGGCGCGTCTCGTTGCTGGCCTTTTATAAACGTCGCTTTCGGCGGCTGGCACCTGCTCTGGTAACGATGATTGTGGTGACAATGGTGCTCGCTCTGTCCATCTCGGCGGACTTCAGGGCAGATATCGCCCATCAAATAGCAGCTTCCCTGGGTTGGGTGACGAACTTCTACGAGATCGCCTCTGGTCAATCCTATGCCGACACACTTCTACCTCATCTGTTTACGCATACGTGGACGCTGGCTATCGAGATGCAGTATTATCTGGTGTGGGGAGCTGTTGTTACCGTGTTGCTGCCGCTGTTTGTGCTCAACACAGCCAGCGGCGGTTATACCATCCGCCGGTCGCGTCGAGTAATCGCGATCGCGGCTGTAGCCGTAGCCGTTTTTTCCTACCTGGCCATGCAGGTTATGGTCTTTGGTGTTGAAGACCCCTCATCGGCGTATTACCATACCGTATCGCACCTTTATCCGCTGATGATAGGCTCCGCACTTGGTGCGTTGGCCGGATTCAGGCAAACTACTCTGGTAAGAATAAGCGCGGGGATAAGACCGGTCGTATCCCTTGCGCTTTGCGCCATAAGCCTGTTACTTATAGTGGCGATGGCCCTCGGTTGGTCTTTTACCGATCCTCTGGTATACCATCTGGGTATTTTGGCGACATCGCTTTTGGTCGGACTCGTGATCCTGTTAGGCAGAGGAGCGCAACAACGATTGTCCTCCTACCGGGAGCCTAAATTGCTATTATATTTAGCAGATAGATCGTACAGTATCTACCTGTTTCATTGGCCGCTGTATATCATCGTCAACCAATGGCTGCACACGCTCATGCCAACGGCTGCAACAGCAGCAGAGGACCGTGCGATACTTCTGCTGATTGCAGCCATTGCCCTGGTGTTGACCTTCGTGAGCGCGCATCTTTGCTACCGCTTTATCGAACGGCCCTTCTCGCGGCATCGCGCGCAAAAAGCCAGCCGCGCCCGACACACTGTAAACTCCCGGAAGAGATGGGTCGGTGCTTTTGTGGCTGCCGCTGTTGTTGTTGCGATGGTGTTTTCTGTCCAGACCGCCCCACCTCGATCCACCATTGAACTTGGCTACCAACATGGCGAAATGGTCTTGGATCTCACACAGCTCACTACTGCACGCCAGGCATTTGCGACCCTGGCCGAGGCCGGTAGTCGCTCTGGCGCGCCCGGGCCGGAGATTATTCCCGGCAGCATCACCATCGTTGGCGATTCGGTGACTCTCAGAGCTGTGGAACAATTGCAGAGTCTTGCGGGGGCTCAGGTTGATGCCGCAATAAGCCGGGCGATGGTCAACGGAATCGCTCTCATCGAGGGCATGGAACAGAACAAAACTCTGGGAGAATATGTGGTTGTAGCGCTGGCCACGAACTCACATGCTGATTCTTATGAGAGCGCCCTCGCTATTATCCAGAACCTGGCGCCGGGACACCGGCTGATATTTCTCACTGCACACGGTGACACGGCCATGGCCGATCTCAGCGCCCAATTACGCACGCTGCCCGGACAGTATCCGTTCGTTACCATTGCCGATTGGGACGGTGCTATCTCTGGCAAGGAACATCTGCTGGCCTTGGATGGTTATCATATGAACGACCAGGAAGCCGTTGACATCTATGTAGAGGTAATAGGCAAGGCCATTGAGGAGGCTCGTTGGAAACCGACAAGCTGAACAACGCCGGAACTCATGCTGCTTCGACTGTCCGGACTGTGCTGTCCGGTGTGCTGCTGCCGTTGGGCATTGCTCTTCTCACGATACTTTTGGCTTTGTTTGCTTTGGGCATTCTCCCAATGCCGACGATACCCGTGAGCGACCAGACCGATGACTATGGTAACCGTTATTCTGGCAACTATGTTTCCATCACCGGAGAATTTGTTGGCCCGGCGCACGTGGTGTTTGCCCTGGGCATCACGTATGACGGTGAGCTGCTGGACGGTCGATTCTCTGGCTGGGGCAAAGTGTCGGGCAATGGTCAGCCGGGCAACAGTCAAAACGGTGACCAAACGGACGACAGCCAGAGTGCCGGCCAGAATAGCAGCCAGAGCGATGACCAAAGCGACGCGGCTGATTTTTGGCAGCTAGAAGGGACATTCGTAAATGGACGCCTTATTGGTCAAGGCAAATACAGCGATGCACAGGGCAGGTACGAAGGCGCGTTTGAACAGTCGCTGCCCCAAGGTAACGGTGTCTATTACTGCAATGCCGGTTGGCGCTACGAAGGCGAGTTTTTAGCCGGTGCGATGACCGGACGGGGTACGGTCTATGTGAAGGACGGTACGATATATTCCGGTATATGGCAAGGTGGCATCCTGATAAGCGAGGATTGATTCAAGGCATGAGACACAAGGATACGCCCTTATCGCTTTATAACGACAGTTTGAAGATATGAGAGTGACGTGTTCGGCGATTTGCAGGTATAATAGCGATAACACTATAACACTATAAGGGAGGGGAAGATATGCCAAAAAATGGTCTTTTATCGATCAGTGAGTTCTCGCAATTCACTGGTATCTCACGCTCCAAACTTATCTACTATGACAACATCGGTTTGTTTCCACCGGCGGTTCGTGGGGACAATGGTTATCGTTATTATACGCTCCAGCAAATCGTTATAGCCAACTTCGCTAACGATATGACCTCTTTTGGCGTACCGCTCAAGAAGATGATTGCTCTGATGAATGAACGCACTCCTCAGACCATTTTAGAGTTGTTGCTTGATGAGGATCAGGCAATTCGGGGGAAGATCAAGAAGCTGGAAGATACCAGGACGCTTATCCGTGTGATGAGCAGGCTGGTGAGTGAAGGGCTGGACGTCGATGAAGATGCGGTCAATGTGGTTGAACTCGATGATTTTCATTATACCCTTGGTCCGGAAAATGTCTTTCAGGATGCCGCTAACTTCTACCCAGCCTGGCTGTCTTTTATGAACACATCTCAACTCCAGGGCCATAACATCAAGTTTCCGGTTGGTGGCCTGTTCAACGACATGGAGCGTTTTATCGAAAACCCCAACCTCCCCTCCAAATACTATTTTGTCAACCCTAAAGGTAAGGACCTGCGCCCCAAGGGTCGCTATCTTGTAGCCTATGCTCGAGGCTTTTATGGAGAGCCGGGCGACATAGCCATACGGATGCATGATTTTGCCACAGAGCACAAACTCCGGCTTATGGGTCCGGTGTTTAACACGTTTTTACATGACGAGTTAAGCGGCTCGGACCCCAACAGTTATCTGATGCAGGCCGCAATACAGGTCAGCGATTGAACGAGAGGCTTGAGTACGAGAGTGCGAGACGAGAGAGTGCAAGATTGTGCACGGAAAGGAGGTCGTTTCCAACATAATGTGCTGCACGAACGATAGGGGTATGCCGTCTTTAGCGTAATGTCCATTGTGTACCGACAACGCTTGTTGGCAGGATACCAGGGAACAACAGGGGACAAAAAACGGTGCAGATAAAGAAGAATACCGAGTGCAAAAAACGGTGCAGACAGGGGGAAATAATGAAGAATAAAAAAATGTTACTAAAATAGTAGCATTATTGATTTTAAACTGATATACTTAGCCGATGGTATACAAACTGTAATGTAACTGTAGGCTTTATGACAGACAGTATGCGGCAAGAGGATGTCGCACGTAAACAGTGGGGAGAAAGGAGAGCGTTATGGAATTCTTGACAGACGTAGCGATTCTATCCAGGTTTCAGTTCGCGATGACGGTATTTTTCCATTTCTTGTTTGTGCCGTTATCTATCGGCTTAGGGCTGTTCCTAGCCATCTTTGAGACGCGGTATTTCCGCTCGCGTCGTCCGGAGGATCTGGCGGCTTCTAAGTTTTGGGCTCGGATATTTACTACCACATTCGTTATCGGTGTGGCCACCGGTATCACGATGGAGTTCAGTTTTGGTACGAACTGGGCTAATTATTCGCGCTTTGTGGGAGATATCTTTGGTTCGCCCCTGGCCGCCGAAGGTCTATTTGCATTCTTCTTGGAATCGGTGTTCTTAGGAGTAGTGCTGTTTGCTCGTAACAAGGTTAAGCCCGGTTTTTATCTGGCATCAACCTGGCTGGTATGGTTTGGTTCGGCGCTGAGCGCCCTGTGGATTCTTATCGCCAACTCCTGGATGCAGACGCCGGCCGGCTTTGAGATTGCCGCCGACGGCACAAAGGCCATCATCACCGATTTTTGGGCAGCTGCTCTCAACCCCTCAACGGTTCCCCGTTATCTGCATACCGTGGATTCACTGTTGATCCTGGGATCGTTTTGCGTTATGGCCGTTGGTGCCTACTACCTGTTGCGCAAGCGCAGCTCCGAGCAGATAGACTTTGGCAAACGCTTCCTCAAAACCGGCCTTATCGTAGGCATCGTAACGGTCATACTGATGCTGCCGGCCGCTCATTTGCAGGCCGCTCAGGTGGCCCAGACCCAACCGGCCAAACTCGCCGCCATGGAAGGGCAGTGGGAGGATGGCCCGGCACAGCTTTCGCTTTTGGGCTGGGTAGACGAGGCCAACAAGAGCACCAAGGCACTTGAGTTACCGATCTCTGGCTTTACGAGTTTTTTGGCCAGTGGCAGTTTTGATACGGTCTACCCCGGCCTGAATACCTTTACTAAAAGTCCGGTTGACCTCAGCGCCTATGAAGGAGTCGCGCCTGACAGCTACAACGGTGGCACTCCGCCGGTAAACATTGTCTTTCAAAGCTACCATATCATGGTAGCGCTCTGGGGCCTGATGCTCGTCTGGCTTGTTTTGGCGTATCTGTTGGTTCGCAACAAGGATCCGCAATCCAAACGCGCGTTGCTGCGCCTGGTCGTCTTTGGCCCACTGCTTCCCTTCGTAGCAATCCAGGCCGGCTGGATGGTTACCGAGATCGGTCGCCAACCCTGGGTGGTATATGATCTGTTGCTCACAAACGAAGCAATCTCGATGAGCGTCAGCGCCACCGAGGTACTTATCACAATAGCCCTGTTCCTCCTGTTTTATGTAGTACTGTTTATAGCCTGGTTGCGGATTATCCTCAGGCGGATAAAGAAAGGCCCGGATGTTACCGAGGCCAGGTCCGCCGCTCCAATTGTAACCCAGGATTCGGAAGGTGGTGAGCAGGCATGACCACATTCATTCCCGCAGAAATTATGGAACCTACAACCTTGCAGGCACTCTGGTTTATCCTCATAGGCGTTTTGGTCATCGGCTATTTTGTCTTGGACGGATTTGACCTTGGTTCCGGCGCTCTCTACCCGTTTCTTGCCAAAGACGAAAAAGAAAAAGCGCTGGTGCGTCGTAGCATCGGCCCGGTCTGGGACGGCAACGAGGTCTGGTTGCTTACAGGCGGCGGTGCCTTGTTCGCGGCCTTTGCGCCGGCCTACGCCACGACATTCAGTGGCTTCTATCTTGCTATTATGTTAGTGTTATTTGCCCTGATTGCACGCGCCATCAGTGTGGAGTTCCGCGCGCACGACAGCGCATGGCACCGTTTGTATGATGGTGCCTTCTTTGTGGGTTCGGCACTGCCGGCACTGTTATTTGGTGTGGCCATAGGCAATGTTATTCAGGGTATCCCTCTGGATATCCATGGTGATTATGCGGGCCTGCCTCTCGTGGGGCTTTTGGGCATCTTCCCGCTGACGTGTGGTCTTGTGAGCTTGACGGTTATGATACTCCAGGGAGCCTGCTGGCAGGCGCTCAAGGCACCGGTCAACAGCGCCCTGCGCGAGCGTGCCTTACGCGTTCGCGGGCTGTTTGCCCTTGTAGTACCGATCGTGTTCGTTGTGTCCACGCTGACGTTTTTCCTTGTCACGCCGCATCAGCTCACGAGTGGCATACCCGAGGTAGTACGCTATGCAGCGCTGGCGTTTATCGTCGTGGCGGCCGTGGCCAGCATAGCGCTGAGTCGTGCTAACAAAGATCAGACTAAGACTGCACAGCATGCAGATACCAAAAAAGCCAACAAGCGCGATCAGTATGCCTTCATCGCTGTCTCGGTCTATCCTGTAGCGTTGATATTGCTTACGGCTGGGTCGCTTTTCCCCTACATGGTGCCGTCTACGGGGCCCGGACCATCCATATCGGTGGCTTCGGCCGGCTCCAGCGAGTTGGCACTCACGGTCATGACGATCATCGCTTGCATCGGTGTGCCACTGGTGCTTATCTACCACGTTGTTGCCTACCGCATCTTCAGAGGTCGTCTTAACGATGCGGACATAGCCGACTACTAGACCAGCTAACCAGCCAATTCACACTCCTCACCTGTAGTTCCTCGCAATGACTCATCTTCCCATCATTGCGAGGAACGCAGCGCATCAGACAGCATACTGAGGTGTGTCAAGGGGACGGGTGTGCCAGAGGACGTATAGGTTGACACATAGGTTGACACAACAGGGTAGCGGCCCTACGAATCTTGTGGGGCCGCTGCCTTTTTCTATCTTTCGTCAAGGACAAACGGATAACATTCGACTGCGAACGTACCGATTTGCCCGGTTAAGTTTTGGTTAAGCTTTGGTTAAGAATTACTTGCGACACTGGCTATGAAGTGCAGAGTCCTGGGCACGTTTCCTGATCCTCGCTTTGTGTGAGAAAAAGGAGGTCGCCCTATGGACGAACCTTATTTGGCTATTGCAGGTTTTGTACTTGCCATAGTCCGTGTTGTCATATCGATAATAGATACGGCAATCAGAATTGCTTCGTTGCACAAGCAACGACGAAAGGCTGAAAAACAGTCCAAGCAAAGACGAAAGTCTGAGCAAAAGGCAAGCAGCAAGATGTCCGGTAAAATGAGAAGGCCACCGCAAAAGCGATAGCCTTATCAAAGACGGAAGCGTCGCCCGAACAAAGGGCTTTGCACTTCTTAGGGGTAGTGTAGCACAAAAAACCAGAGCAAGCCAAGCCAACGTACGCCACGAAAAGTACCCGCGAAACCACCCATTGAATTGCAACCTTTGTGGCCCAGAAGTTGTCAAAGAAGTTGTTAAGGGGACGTGCACCTTGACAACACACCTTGACAACACACCCTGACAGCATTCAGCCGGGGACACGGACAGCATTGTCAGGGAGGAGCTGTGGGAGCAAGGACCTGTTTGAGGGCAGCGACCCCATGAAATCTCGTGGGGCCGTTGCTTTTGTGCATACTGTCAGTCCAGCGCTCAGATGACCTCTGAGGAAAAAACCGGTACAATATCGGGATATTATGGAAGTATTCCTCGGCGTTGGCATTACGATTGTCCTTATCCTGGTCAATGGCTACTTTGCCATGAGTGAACTGGCGTTGATAAGCGCGCGCCGCTCGGTTTTGCAGCAGGTCATCGAGACCGGCTCAAAAGATGCCTCACGCAAGGCTCAAAAAGCCGTAGATTTAGCGCAACGCAGCGACCGCCTGCTCGCCACGATTCAAGTTGCCATAACCCTGGTAGGTTTTTTCGCGGCAGCATTTGCTACGGCCTCCTTCTCGGGCGATCTGGCCCATTGGCTGGCCGGTTTTGGCCTGGAATGGCTTGCCGCCGCCGCTCCGGTGCTGGCCCTCATCGCTACCACAATCATCGTCAGTTATGTCAACCTGATTTTAGGCGAGCTTCTCCCCAAACGTATTGCGCTGAGTAAGGCCGAGAACGTTGCCATGAGCGTAGCGGGGCCAATCTCGCTGTTCGAGCGCATGCTCTCGCCGGTTGTTTCGCTTTTGGCGGTCTCGACCAATGCCCTGGCACGGATTTTGCGCATCAAGCGCCCCGAGGATCAAAGCCAGGTAAGTGAGGACGAGATCAAATACCTGGTCAAAGAGCAGGACAGCCTGTTAGACGAAGAAAAGCGTATGATCACCGAGATATTCGATCTGGGCGATACCGTAGCGCTGGAGATAATGACGCCGCGGGTAGATATGGTCTGTGTTGAAGAGGCCTCCCCGGTCTTTGAAGTGGTGGAGAAGATGCGAGAGTCAGGATTTTCTCGTGTACCGGTGATCCGCGATTCTCCCGATTCTGTTGTTGGTATCGTGCTTTTGCGCGATCTGCTCACACCCTTACTGGAGAACAGACTGAGCGAGCCCATTACCACATGGATGCGCGAGCCGGTTTTTGTGCCCGAGACCAAAGATATTTTGCCGCTGCTCGGCGAGATGCAGACTTCCAAGATGCAGATTGCCATCGTGGTCGATGAATATGGCGGCACGGCCGGCCTGGTGAGTATTGAAGACATTGTAGAGGAGGTTGTGGGCGATATCTCCGATGAGTACGACCCAGACAACAAGTATCTGGCCCGGCTGGGCGACGATGTCTGGCTGGTTGACGGACGACTGCCCGTAGAGGACGCTATTCGCGTAGGCTTTCCGCTGAGCGAAGGCGAGGATTATGAGACAATAGCCGGCTGGCTCATGGACATGTTGGACACAGTGCCGCAACGCGGCGAGAGCCTGGAAGTAGACGGCTTTATCTTTCGAGTGCAAAGCGTACGTCGCAATCGAATCTCGATGATTCGGGTAACGCGAGCGAACGCTGACAGTGCGGATGACAGTAATGTAATCGTCGGCAGTGCGGATGACAGTAGTGTGCGCGTCGACAACACAGGTGACAGCAGTGTGGCCGCCGATAATATGGATGACAGTAATGTAATCTTTGGCAGGACAGATGACAGCAACAGCCAACCTCCTGCTGTGGAATCATGACAGCAGCAGCCAACCTCCTGCTGTGGAATCGTAGCGGGACCAGGAGTCAAAAGGTCCAATAAGCTAGCTAACTATTAAGCTAGCTAACCGATCGGACGAGGTGGACTTTACTCATGAGCGGGGTCTCTGATCGTCTCATCGAGACTTTGTGTTGCTACACCCAGTTGTTGTAACTTTTGGTGTCGTTGGGGATGATGATCCAAAACAGGATGTAGAGCGGCACGATCACATACCAACACAGTATTGCCAAAACGATAGTGATGACACGCACTACTGCTGGGTCGGCACGCAGGTATTCGGCGATGCCGCCGCAGACTCCGCTGAGTTTACGGTTGCGGGTGGAGCGGAACAGCTTTTTGTCGGTAGGCAGACTGAGGTTGCCTTTGCGGGCGACGACCATCAGCGCTACACCGCCCGCTATTATCACCAAGGGCCAGGCAATACTGATGATAAGGTTGATAATATGCCAGATATCAGCGTACCACACACCCAAGAAACGCTCGGCCAGTTGCCACACACCAAACACTATGAGCAGAATGCCTGCGGCCAGAGCAATGGTAGAAAAACTCAGCTTGCCGCTCCCGGGGCCGCCGGAGCTGCCGTTTCTTCCAAAACCGCTGCTATTGTTATCACCCTTTGTCATTTTGCATCCTTAGTCGCGTTCCTAGGTATAAATCCCTGGCTTCTCGATCAGCTTACGAACTTACACCAAAATCCAAAGCCGCCACACCGGTAATGTTGATAGTCCAGGCATAGGCAGACGGTATCCCTTCCGAAGATTCACGGGAACTACCCACATATACATTCTCTTCCGACAGACTCCGCAAAGCGCTTTCTGCGGTACTCTCTGTAGACGTGTGGACAGTGCCATAGCGCGAATGCCAGGCACCCAAAGAACCGATATAGGTAAAGCTCTGATCATCGCAGACCACGGTATTCAGGCCGGTGACGTTTATGAGGCAGGCGCTGGTCTTGGGCACTCGCAGTTTAATGGCCGTAAAACCGCTGTCGATGTTCAACTCAGAGCCTCCTTCCGCAGGCTGTCCCAGGACTATCTCGCAGGCCGAAGCACCCGTTTTGACATTCAGCGCATGTACGGTCAGCTCGTCCAGGTCAAGCAACAGGTAAGACGCGCCGGCATTAAAGTCCAGCGAGCGCCACTCTACCGACGTGGGCAACGAGACCACAGCCGGAGAGGGAGACGTGATATTAGCAAGGTCGAGACGTGCGCTTGCCTGTGCGGCATCGGTAAAGCTCAGATCGGCACTACTGGGTGGCGCGATATAGCCGGCCAGTTCCAGCTTATCCGCATCGGTTGGCAATACAGCCACCGAGGCACCACCGCCCTCCAACGAGAAGCTGCCGGTTTTTGACCCGGCCATCTCCAATTCTGAAAGGAGGGGCGTGTCCTGCGAATAAGCGGGGAGGGTAGGGCTTGAGGGCAACTCTATCGTGATATCATGCCCATCGGGAGTGCTGATAATAAACTGTTCAACGATGCCGCCATACAGCCACAGCCCCATTACCACCGTAATCGAGAGCAAAAGCGAGCTGGCCAGTTTGGCAGCGCTGTTCTTCAAGGCAGAGCCGATGATTGAAAGCCCGCAGACGACCAGGAGCATTGGCCAGAGGTTCAAAAACGCGTGGACGAAACCCATCGAGCTGACTATCCGCAGCATCCAGGCCAGCAGTGCCAAACCAATGGTTATAAGCACGATGCCGCCGCCGGCACGCTCCAGCGACCAGCCCTTGCTGCTGGGAGTGAATAAGGTGACAAGCCCGGCGACAATGATGATGACCGGCCAGAACCGCCACAGCGAAATGCTGATGAAGTTCGTGAGCAAGGCTAAAATGCCAATGCCTATGAGCAGCGCACCAACGATGACGGCTACCGGCCAATGGTGTCTTACGGCTGTGCCGACGCGTTCGGCCGGACCCGGCGGTGTTGGATCGGTGGTTGTCTTGTATGCTCCAGACGTTGCGGTTTGGGCTGCGCCGGGTGCCGCTGCCTGAGCCACGTTGGATGCCGCTGCCTGAGCCACGTTGGCATCTGCGGATTGGCTTGTTGTGGCCGCTGTATCCTGGCCGAAACCGGCATTCTGGTGCGTGTTGGACGTTGTTGTCTGAGCTGTCTGGCTTGTCTGATACGTGTCGGATGTTGTGGTCTGGGCCGCACTGGCATTAACGTAACCGCGTTGGCCGGCCGGATCCGGCGGCATCAGTATCATGGCGATAATATAGAGCACTACCGGCATACCCACCCCTAATACGACCAGGACAACTGCGATGATGCGCACCAGCGTTGGGTCAATATCAAAATACTCGGCTATACCCCCGCAAACCCCCGCAATCATTGCATCGGAGCTTTTATGGAGTCGTTTCCTGTTCATATTTCCTGCATGTTCTTTGGCTCAGACCGCCCTGGTAGTAGTGGGGATAAAACCGGCGCATGCCCAGGCACTCTATTCGTAGGTGCGTTTTGTAAGAGCGTTCTTCCTGGCATGCGCCCAGTACCTGCCGAGTAACTTCCCGTTATGGTAGCGCGATCTGATACCTCGCCCTCAGCTTGTTGGCAAGATGTTATATCGCTGTCGATTTCCGAAAGCCGCTGCCTTTTGTATCCGCTGCTTTTTGTACTTATCCCTTTAGTCTTGAAGCTGCTTGAGGTCATCTGCCGATACACCAAGAATCTCTGCGAGCAGCTCGGTTGCTTCAAGCATTTTCTGACCACCTTGTGTCGTTAGATCATTGCTTGAGACAACAGCGCTTATATCACCGGTTTGCAGACCATAGACCAATTGTGACAACGCGGTGTCGATATCGCTTACACCCGATACAAGCTTTTGGTCAACCTCGAATAACAGATGATCCTGACTCAGCCTTGGCGATGATAAAAAATCGTTGCACAGACTCCTGATGCGCTCTATTTTTGCGGCTACCTGGTCAATAGTAACATCAGGCTCCTTGATCAAGGCGTCCAGTTCCAAAAATTCAGATTCCCAGGAAGTGTACAGAGCTTGAACCGCCGGTTGCTCCAAATAATCTATAACTACTGCGTTGGTAGCATTCTTTGACAGTGCAGGCACAATAGTTATTGTGCAGATCGCTATAAGCACTATGAGTGCGCAACCGATACTCAGCGCTATTATCCGTCCGGCTGTCCAGCGAAAACCCCGATTTGTGGGCCGGGGAATCTGCTGGGGAATTTGCTGTTCAGGGTGTTGCGGTAAGGTGCCAAACGCCTGTGGAGCAGGCTGGTCTGTGGACTGCCCTAAAAACGAGGACGGTTGTTCTTGCGACTGAGGTTCGAACTGTGGTGGCAACGCAGACTGCTCAGCAGGCGAGACAAACTGTTGTGGCGGTGGAGGCGAGAATTGTGCCGGAGGTGGTGCCGTCGGGTATGATTGTGGCGGTGGAAACTGCTGTTCAGGTGTTTGCTTGCTCATGATGAATCACCGTCTGTCTCTTTACATTGCCATTATTATCCCATTGGACGATCAATTCTTGCCAACTAAGACATACTCTAACACACCTCATGACATACATAAAGACGGGCCAGCGCCAAGGAAGGTTGCAGACGCTCAGGTAAAGATGAACACTGCCAGGAAGGCCACAGAGGCCACCCACATCAGTGGCTTAACGTTTTTGGCTTTGCCGGTAACCGCCATGATCAGCACGTAGGAAATAAAGCCCAGGCCGATGCCGTTTGTAATTGAGTAGGTCAGCGGGATGCCCAGAATCGTGATAAAGGCCGGGAATGCCTGCGTAATGTCCTTCCAGTCGATGGTACCTATCTCGCTCATCATCAGATAACCCACAACGACCAGAGCGCCGCAGGTGGCCGCACTGCTGACCATGCCAATGATTGGTGCCAAAAATGCGAACAGGATAAACAGGATGCCTACAAGGACGCTGGACAGGCCGGTTTTTGAGCCTTCGGCGGCGCCGGCTGTGGACTCCACGTAGGTAGTTATCGAGCTGGCACCAATCAAGCCACCCAAGGCTGCCGCGCCAGAGTCGACAAGCAGGATCTCCCTAACGTTCTCGACATTGCCGTCCTTGTCCACAAAACCGCCCTTTTGCCCCACGGCCACTATCGTGCCCATGGTATCGAAGAAGTCGCTCATCAACAGCGAGAACACGAACAACAAAAGTATGGGCTGCATGAATACCTGGATGATGGCCATGCCGCCGCCTTCAATGTTTTGCAGGGGCGCTCCCAGTGTAGAAAAGTCCAGGCCGAAGTTGAACTCGGTTGGCAGAACGGTTACCCCCAGCGGGATACCGCAAATGGTAGCAGCGACGATGCTTATAAGGATGCCGCCCTTGACGTTGAGGGCCGTGAGCACAACAGCGGCAACAATGGCAATAATACCGACTATCGCGCCCGGAGCTGCCAGATCGCCCATGGTTATCAGAGTGGAAGGGTCGGCGGAAACGATGCCCGCACCCTCCAGGCCAATGAGCGCGATGAACAAGCCGATACCGATACCGATGGCATGCCTGAGCCCCACGGGGATGGCGCACATAACGGCCTCGCGCAGGCCGCAAAGTACAAGGATAAGGATTAAAATACCTTCCAGGAAGATGATGGACATGGCCACGCGCCAATCAAGCTGCATGCCCAGGCAGAGCGTAAAGGCCACAACAGCGTTGATGCCCATACCCGAGGCCAGAGCTAGCGGACGGTTGGCGATAAGCCCCATGGCAATCGAGGCCGCAGCGGCGCCAAAGCACGTAGCCGTAAGTGCCGCCGAAAACGGGATACCGGCCTGGCTGAGCATGGCGGGGTTGACGGCGATGATGTAAGCCATTGTCAAAAACGTTGTCAGACCGCCAATGACCTCGGTACCCACGGTTGAGTTTCGCCTGCTGATCTTGAAAAACGCGTCCATATTTTCTCCAAATCTCCCATTGTTTGTGCTGTGTCAGTTCCCCTTACCCCGGCTTGCTGTGTTAAGCCCGAAAAGTGGCATGCCTACGTTTTGGTAGTTCTGTTTGGTACTGACTCTGCTTCGTATTGACATGACCACATGCGTTCTATCGCCACTGCTTGGTACTGACGTGACCACAATAGCGTACTTATGCTTTTTTGTGCAGCGGCTTTGGGGCACACTTCTGTATACGACTTGACAATTCGGGGGCTTGCAATTAATGCGGGAACAAACTCCCGATGTCGCATTGATCTCCCCGCCGACACGATCAAGACTTGAGTTAGTGCCAACTGCAGAAAACGGTCTTAAGACTATCAGTTTTATCATGCTCGATAGGCTTGTGACAATCCCCAGAAAGCGGTTTGAGAAAAGAATTGGTCGCATCAGTCGCGCGAAACTCGAAGAGGTCCATTTGCGCTTGATAGATTTTCTCGGTGAGTGAAGTCATAAGCCGTGCAGGGCAGTTGCCCTGCTTTTCTCCCACACACATATGGAGGCGGGTACCTGGCTGACGTAAGCTCGTAAGGCGATTTTGTGGAGCAGCAGGGCTCTGACAGTGCTGCGTAAGCGAGGACTATCAGAGGCCAGCACTTGCTTTGGTACAAAAGTAAGTGCTGGCCGAGTTCCGCAGCTGCAGTGCTGTCAGAGCCCTGCGGGTGCGAAGCCCTGAGCCTTACGAGCTTACGTCAGCCAGAGTGACGGGAACACACACGCTCAGAGTGACGAAATGTCCGCCACGCTCGCCTATGACGGGGGGGGGGGCACACTCTCTACGGCGGCTCAGAGTGACGGAATGTCCGCCACGCTCGCACCTCTTGTCTGCGAAAGGAGATGCAGCTACAATGAGTAGTCCATGGCGCCCTGTGTTTGAGCGACCCAAAGCCCCAGCGGCTCAGCAGCAATACCCTCGGCCAGGCGCTTGGTGCCCGAGTGACTCCACGAGGCAGACCAGACCGGCCAGCGACTCGATGTGTGCCCAACACGGCGCTCAGTGCCCGAGCGACCTAAAGGGACAGAGGAGACGATATGCTCAACAACTTTTGCAGGATGCCACTGTGGCAGGCGGGGCCCAGTCTTACGAAGGTAGCGCAGGGGGTTCTCCCCGCAGAAACTGTTATATTAAACAGTAATTTAGTGAACGTGTGTACGGCAGAAATCCAGCAAGATATAGACATCGCTATCTGGGGCGGCCGGATTGCCTATGTGGGCAACGCCGACCACTGTATCGGTACAGATACCCAGGTTATCGACGCCAACGGCCAGTACGCGGCGCCTGGTTTTCTCGACGGCCATATCCATGTGGAATCCTCAATGCTGGGTGTAGGGGAGTATGCCCGCGCGGTTATCCCCCACGGAACGGTGGGCATCTACCTGGACCCACACGAGATCTGCAATGTCGTTGGTCTGGACGGTGTGGAATTGATGGTCGCAGACGCCAAGCGCACGCCGCTTAAAGCCATGATAACGACACCCTCTTGTGTGCCGGCTGTGCCCGGTTTTGAGGATACCGGCGCCAGTATTGACGCTGAGGATATCGCTCGCAGTATGCAGGGGCACAGTGTGGTGGGTCTGGGCGAGATGATGGACTTTCCCGGTGTGCTTGGCGCAGATGGGCCTACGCACGATAAGCTCAGACGCACTCTTGAAGCCGACCGCATTGTGACCGGCCATTATCCGGCACGCGACCTTGACCGCGGGCTTAACGCTTATTGTGCCGCCGGCATCCGTTGCTGTCACGAATCCACCACTCCCGAGTCTGCTCTGGCCAAGATGCGCCTGGGCATGTATGCGATGCTGCGCGAGGGCTCGGCTTGGCGCGATTTGGCCGCTCTGGCTCCGATCATCGCCTCTGGCACCATTGACACCCGCTTTGCCTGCCTCGTCTCCGACGACACCCACCCGCATACACTGCTTGAACACGGCCATCTGGACCACCTGCTGCGCCGTGCTGTCGAGGAGGGCATCGACGTCATCACGGCTATTCAGATGATAACGCTGAACACCGCCACCTGCTTTAGGATGGACAACGAACTCGGCTCCCTTACGCCGGGCAAGTGCGCCGACATAGTCCTGTTAGACGACCTGGACAGCCTGGTGGTATGCCGGGTCTTTATCGATGGCGAACTGGTAGCCAAAAACGGTCGTTGCCTGTTTGCGTTGGAGCCGTTTGTCTACCCGCCGTGGGCCACGAATACGATGCACGTGGGCACAGAGGTCTGCCCCGAGACCTTTGCCATCGCGGCACCAGATCCCCAGGCAGAGTCCGTCACGGCGCGCGTCATCGAGGTCATTCCCGAGCGGGTCGGCACCATTGAGCGCAGCGCCAGCCTGGCGGTTGTAGACGGGTTTGTGCAAATCAGGCATAAGGTCGGCGAGAAAAGCACGGACACCGATGGTGCCACAACAAGCGTTTGGGGCAGTGGGGAGAAGGACACCGCCACTCGTGTTGGCGAGAAAAGCACGGACGCCGACATTCTCAAAGCCTTCGTTTTTGAACGACATCATGCTACGGGCAGCTTTGGTGTGGGCTTCGTCAAGGGCTTTGGTATTGCGAGCGGCGCTTTGGCTTCGACCGTTGCTCACGACGCGCATAATCTACTGGTCATGGGTACCGATGATGCGGACATGGCCCTGGCTGCCAATGCGCTGATTCGTAGCAGCGGCGGTATGGTCGTGGTTAAAGACGGGGAAGTAATCGGCCAGGTCGAACTTCCGGTGGCCGGTATCATGGGTACGGGCAGCGTCGACGAGATAGCCAGACCGGTGGCTGGACTTAAAAATGCCTGGCGTGCCATCGGCTGTACAATGGAGTCGCCGTTCATGACCATGGCGTTGATACCGTTGGCCTGCCTGCCCGAGTTGCGCCTTACGAATCGAGGGCTGATCGACTGTGTTAAATTTGAGCAGGTCGCTTTGTGGATTAGCTAGCTTAATAGCTTAATTAAGCGTTCGTCGGCGCGCTTCCTTCCCATTATCCTCCCCCTATCCCCTTGTTTTTTGCTTTTTTGCCACTATTTTGACTTGCAGGGCCACATTGTGGTTCTGTTGTGCTATTTTAGGTGACTGCTGCCAAAAACCGGTAGCACTTTTATGTAAGCTGGTTTATATAAGCCGGCCCCCGCTGTCTTCAGGCGTTTTGTGTCGGCGGACTCGCCGGCGCTTACTGCGCGCTATCATGGGCCGAATCAAGCCAGCGTCACGCATGTCAGCAGGAGCTGACCGAGTCACAGAAAGGAAGGAAGATGGAAGATCAGACCAAAACCCAGATTGGGGCTGAACGATTTTTTCAGCCGGAAATCGAAAAGATCGCGGCCGACGACCTGGCCAAGCTCCAACTGGAACGGCTGAAGCAGACAGTCGCCAATTGTTATGAGAACATCCCGTTTTATCGGCAGTCCATGGACGCTGTCGGCATCAGTCCGGCAGACATCACCTCGTTAGACGATGTACGCAACCTGCCCTTTACCACAAAGCAGGATATGCGTGATGCCTATCCCTTTGGTCTGTTCGCCATTGACGTTCATGACAACGTTCAGCGTTTGCATGCTTCCAGCGGGACCACGGGCAATGCGACGGTCTGCGGTTACACCCAGCGCGACATTGACAACTGGGGCGACTGTTTTGCGCGTGGTATCGCGCAGGTAGGCGGCGGCTCGGAGTCCATCTTGCAGGTGGCCTACGGGTACGGCTTGTTCACAGGCGGCTTGGGCGCTCACGAGGGTGGTATCCGCAGCGGCGCTACGATTCTGCCTATGAGCAGCGGAAACACCAAACGCCAGGTGCAGATGATGAAGGATTTTGGTGTGGACATCTTGGCCTGCACCCCCTCGTATGCCTTGTTGATTGCCGATACGGCCATCGAGATGGGCTATAATCCGGCCACGGACTTCAAGGTCTCGGGTGCCATCCTTGGAGCTGAGCCCTGGAGCGAGAATATGCGCCAGGAAATAGAAGCCAAACTCGGTGTTGTGGCCGTGGACATTTACGGCCTCTCGGAGGTCATGGGCCCCGGCGTTTCCTGTGAGTGTCGCTATCATGATGGTTTGCACGTGGCCGAGGATCACTTCATCATCGAGATACTCGATCCGGACACGCTTAAGCCTTTGCCCGACGGCGAGTGGGGCGAGGTCGTATTTACTACGCTCACAAAAGAATGCACACCGTTGCTGCGTTACCGTACGCGCGACATCTCGCGTATCATTCCCGGTACGTGCCAATGTGGCCGCACCCTGCGGCGCATGGATCGTATTACCGGGCGCACCGACGACATGCTGATCATCCGCGGTGTCAACGTCTTTCCCTCGCAGATCCAGCAGGTCATCTCCAGCTTTGATGAGGTTACGAGCTACTATCAGATCGTGCTCACGCGCGAGGGTCAACTTGACCACGTGCTGCTCAAAGTCGAAACGGTGCCGGAGTTCGATTTTGACGAGATACGCAAGATCGAGGCACTGCAACAGCGCATCGTTGCCGAGCTCAAGAGCAATCTGCAGGTATCCGTCGAGGTCAAAGTCGTGGAGCCCAAGTCCATTGAGCGCTCCGAAGGCAAGGCTAAGCGCGTGCATGACCTGCGCGCCATCTAACGAGAACAGGCATCTTAAGAGAACAGGACTGGTGATAAAATGCTAAATCAGATAACAGTTTTTCTCGAGAACGACAAAGGGCGTCTGGCCGGCATGTGTCGGACGCTCGGAGACGCCAACATCTCGATGAGTGCGCTTACGGTTGCCGATACGGCCGACTACGGCGTGGCCCGGCTTATCGCAAATGACCCCAATGCTGCCCGTGACGCTCTGGTTACAGCCGGCTATCGTGCTAAGCTGGTTGAGGTTTACGCTGTGGAGATACCCAACGTTGCCGGTAGCCTGGCACGTCTCCTGGAGGCTTTTGACGCGGCCGGCATCAACCTGGAATACGCCTACTGCTTTGCCAGCAACGCCGATACGGCCATCGAGGTATTCAGGGTCGAGGACGGCAGCCAGATAGCCGGCATCACAGAGCGGGTGGGCTATAAGCTGCTCTCCGCCGCCGATCTGAGCTTTTAGCGAACCGCAGATTTATTCCGCCACCTTAACCGCCACCTAAGCCCCCGCAAGGGGGTGTGGCAATCCAGTTTGGTCGTGGAGACTCCCGTCACTCTTTGAGACGGGGCAGCCTCCGTGCACGCGTGCAAGACACCGCCGGTCAGCTCGCGGCCAGTTCGTGGGGTTTAAGCAGCCTCCGTGTACGCGTGCAGGATACCTTGTGTAGTTATGTGGCCTATGATATAGTTGCGCTAAAGCATACAAGCACATCATGTGTTTAAACGAGGGAGGGCAAAATAAGATGGCAACTCAGATTCGAGCGCCATACACAGATCAAAGAGGGGCCCGGCTCGCTATGACCCTGGTGTTGGTCGTAACGATGTTGACGCTGGTTACACCACCCAAAGCAGCCTTTGCCACAGAGACCAAGACGTTTGTGGAGTGGTTCAACCCCGATGGTGCCACCTCAGATAGCTATATTAACAAGATAGCTGCCTTGTTTGGCAAGACGGCAACCGACTCAATATCCGACGACGATTTGGCCACCTACACCGGCGGGCTTGCGCTGACAGGTGCCGACATTCCTGCCGGTACTGCGACCAATCTCGATAAACTCGCCGGCCTCACGAGCCTGTCCATCACTCAGGCTACCAACTTTACAGATGCCTCGTTTACCAGCAAGATGCCCAATTTAAGCTACCTCGACCTCAGCGGTGACGCGGCCGATCCAGATACAGGTTTTAGCGATTTGAGCACTATAACGGGTCCCAATCTTGAGGCGCTGATACTGGCGGGGGACAACTGCTCCGACCTTACGCAGCTCAAACCCATGCCTAAGTTAGCAATCCTTGATCTGAGTGGCAACAGTATCACTGACCCGGCACTGCCGGCAACACTCCCCAGTCTGACGTATCTGAATCTCCATGACAATGTGATTTTCAGCCTGACCACGCTGCCCATCTTGCCGGCCATCAAGGAGATCGACCTTTCCGGCCAGCGTCATGCAGGCGGCTACGACCTGGGACAACTGACCAAGTATGCTCCCACTTTAACCGCGCTTGACCTGACCGTTACGGGTCAAACTGACTTCAGCGGTATAGAAGTCTTTAACAACCTGGTCTTTTTGGGTCTGCGTGCCAACATGATCGTCGACCCTTCGGCTCTGAGTGTGCTCACAGGCTTACAGGAACTTGACCTTGCGCTGAACAAGATTGAGGATCCTGCGCTTATTGCCGCGCTCAGGTCTGCTTTGCCCAATACGGCCCTACTGTTTGAGTATAACCCCGCCTGGCCCTACTCAGACCTTTTTATTACCAACGTTGCTACGCTGCCGACCGGCAAGGTCGCGCAGCCTTACAGCCTCGGCCTTGATATCAGCGCAGAAGCACCGCTGAGCCCAAACTCCCTGAGTTCGACCTTCTCCCCAGACTCGACCTTCTCCCTCAACACAGCTTCTCTGACCACGCTTGCGACTCAGACGCTTACGTTGCTCTCGGTGGACTATCCGCTTACTTGGTCGGTGGTTGACGGCAGCTTGCCTGCCGGCCTCAGCCTTGATGCTCAGACGGGTGCTATTTCGGGTACGCCTACTGCGCCTGGCTCTTTCCGGTTTGCCGTCCAGGCCATAGGCACTCCCGACACTGCCACTCCCGACAACCAAGCAGCTGGCGCTAAGTATCTGGCCCTTACGATAAACGCGACGGACTCTCCATCCATCCCTGCTACCGGCGATGATGGCTTGCTCTGGCTGGCAGCTTTGCTGTTGGCTGCTGCCGCCGTATTGGTCCTGGCGCTGCGCAGCGCTGTTCTGTCCCGGCACTGCTAACGGCTAACGACAGTATCCCGAAAGGTCATGTGTTAGGCATACGTGGTTATGCTAAAATAGGGCCGAGTGGCACCTGGAGGCAGGTGTCTGCTACGCAAGCCCAGTCGCTGTGTCTGAAGTGTACGCATAAAACCCTATCGGAAGGAGTAAAAGCAATGTCGAAAATTACGCCGGGGGGGGGGGGCATCACCGTCTAATCTCGTAGCCTCTACCCCTATTCAATCCTCACTGTACGACCACGTCGTCGCCGCTTATGAACTACCGAAGCCGGCGGCTTTTTTGTGCCCGACGAAGGCTTGCAATGACGACCGTGGGGGCTTTACCCTCGTAGAGCTCATCGTCGTTATCGTGATTCTCGGAATTCTTGCCGCTATAGCTATTCCCGCACTTACGGGTTATATCTCAAAGGCCGAGGACAAAGAGTACGAGATGCAGGCGAGGGACGCGTCTGTTGCCATAAAAACGGTCCTCAACGATGCCTATGCTTCCGGGGAGATAAAAAATGAACTCGTATTAGCTTTTGGAAAAGAGGACCTAAACCCTATGGTACTCTTTACTTCCGGAGAGCTCTTCGACGTTGATGTCAATTTGAAATTCTTTGACCTCTATAGACTTTCCACTGCGGTGAACGAAAGCGAAATTGGGTCTTACGATTTCTTTAGAAGAGCGGCTACGCTGATGGGCGAGTCTTATCCTGCTGATACAGACGTGGGCAGTGAGCGATGTTGGGAGTATCATCCCATAGACGAAGCGGACTCCGATGTCACCGCGGCCAGTGCGGGAGGATTTATCTATGCACTGTATCCTCAGGGCAATTCCGGCGGAAACCCCATGATCGTCGTTACTTACAAGTTCAAAACAATAGAGGGGCCATTGGTAACCGCGTCGGATCTCATGCTCGAACTTCTTGTGGGCGACGAACCCGCCTATGATTTAAACGCCGGCTACGAAGTGTATCATCTCGTCGTAGATGAATAGCGGGTCAAAGGGACGCATTCCCGGCGGTCGCATAAGCGGTCGCCGGGAGACTAAACCATGGTTAATATGATAGACACCAAAAGCGATAACAGATCAGATTTTATCAGGCGGGCCGTTGCCGGTTTCCTGTAGTTGAGAATTCTTATAGCCCAACCTGAGGCTCCATTGGCATATCAACCGTTATGACATTGGGAGCAGGTTCGCTGAACGGGTCTATGAGTTCCAGGTTTATCCCCAGCTTTTTGAAATCCTTGGTGTTGCGGGTTGCCAGCGACCCACCTTGAACGGAGCAGACGGCGGCTATCATACCGTCCTCGACTGAAAGCTGATGTCCTACACTGTAGGCATGGCTCATTATTCTGGCATGGAGGGCGGCTGCTTCTGCTTCATACGGCAAAACCCGCTCTTTATAAGCAGAGACGATATGTTGAACAGCAGCCGACAGATTTTCTCTACGCTTGCCCGGTGGCAGTTGATAGATGTTCTGCAAGAGCTCTCGTATGGTAACGGCGGTCGTATACAGATTCTCCTGATTTTGCAAGAGCCAGGCAATCACATTCTCGTCAGACTGCTTGCTCAAAGGCTCTGAGATGATAGTTGTATCCAGGACAATCATCATGGTGTTACGACGCGTGTTACGATGCGCTCACCTCAGTGTCATCAAATAGATTCAGTTCGCGCGGCAGGTTACGCTGAGGCAAGACAAAACCTCTCGTCTGTTTGGCGACTTCGACGAACTCGCTGAGCCAATCCGGTTCCTTTGTGGCTTGAATCAGTATAGAGCGCACCTCGGCCTCGGTAGAGCGGCCATGCTTGGCGGCACGCTTGCGCAAGTTGGCCTTAACCGACTCATCAATATTGCGGACTATGAGGCTCGCCATCGTACTAACTTCTCATAGTCAACACCAAAAAAGCGACAAGCCAGAGGCGCGATAACAAAAACTTGCTCGCCCGCAATGGAAACCTGGACGCTCAGACGTTATAATTACCCAGACCTGCAACGATGCTTGCAACGAGTTTATGGCGATGCCTGCGACGAGACCCGTGACGCTGCTCGCAACTGCGCCGCAGGTGCTTTGACGAGGCGCGCATTCATGGGAGTTACCGGGAGTTATCTGAACGATAAGAATTTGAGAGAGCAGGAAAGAGCAGGATTTGGCGAGAAAAAAGCAAAAAAACGCGCGTGCTCGACAACAACGTGAGCCGCAGATGAGGCCCGAGCAGCCCCTCAAGCAACAAAAAGGATGGGTATATATTGCTCGGCTGATTATCATTGGCCTGCTGGTGCTGGGGCTGGTGGGCTCGTTGATGCTCGGCATCATCGGCACAGCCTACGGCGTGCCCACGGCCACTGCGCCCACGACCGCTGCACGCTTCTCTCCGTTCTCCCCAGATACTACACCAGCTAGCCCCTCCATCAACACAACAGGTGACGCGAGTGCCGTGCCCAAGGCACTATTCAGCCGCTACGCCGATGCCTTGCCAAACGACCGTATCGATGGTCGCCCGGCTTCTGAATACCAGGAGGTCACGAGCGACCTTCCTACGGTACTCTCGCCTTACGCCGGTCTGAGTACGAGGGAGGGTGTCATCTTGTTTGAGCGCGACATTGACACGCGCGTGCCGATGGCATCCACAACCAAGATGATGACGGCCATTGTTGCCCTGGAGGCAACCGCCCTAGATACTCTGATGAAAGTTACCTGGGGGGCTGCCCATACCGAGGGCACCTCTGCTGGCCTGCGCGATGGCATGGAGCTCACGCTGCACGACGCGCTTTACGCGCTGCTTTTGCCTTCTGGCAACGACGCGGCCGTGGTCATTGCCCAAAACCTGTCGGGTATGGAGAGTCGTTTTGTGGAGCTGATGAATTCCAAGGCCGCCGAGCTGGGCATGACTTCTACCCTTTTTGCCGATTCTTCCGGCCTGGCCGACGAGAACCACTACACGACCGTGCGCGACTTTTTGTTGCTCGCGCGCTACTGTATGGAAAACCCCACATTTCGGCAGATAGTGAGTACCCAGGTATATTATGCTAGCATCGGTGGCGAGGAGTTGGAGTTTGCCACCACGAGTGCGCTGGCCGATGTCTTAGAGGGCGCAACAGCCATCGGCATCAAGACGGGCTCAACCGAGGCGGCAGGCTATTGCTATGTAGGCGCGGCTGTATTGGGCGGTATTGAGCTGTACACGGTCGTGTTTGCGGCCCCCGATACGATGCAGCGCTTCTTAGATACGGCTACTCTGCTGGAATGGGGCTTTAGGCACTACCGCACAATCGAACTGATCAACAATGCGCAACAGGTGGCCGAGGTTGCCCTGCTCAGTTGGCTGGACAAGACCGTCCCTGCCTTCGCGCCCGCCGCGGTACGCGTGGACATCTTCGATCTTAACGGCCCCATAACCCAAGAGATCACCATACATGACATCGAAGGCGAGGCCTCCAAAGGAGTCGAATGTGGCCAGATCGTCTGGCTCCAAGGCAGCGATGTGCTCACAACCTCACCCGTGGTTGTCGGTCAAGTCGTCTACCCTCCCGATTTTTTTGAAGGCATAGCCATTGCCTGGCAACGCTTCTGGGGCGGTTTCTTAGGCGATCCGGCTCATGCTCAGACCAAGGTATTGCTCAAAGACGAGCTGGCCATACCGTCTGGGAGCACCGCTTGAAGTCCAAGATGCTGCGGCCCTCGTTTACGTATTGGCATACGCTACACTCGACCCTCGCGTCTTGTGCCATCAAGTGGCACTCCCAGACAAGCACCGCTTGAAGTCCAAGATGCTGCGGCCCTCGTTTACGTATTGGTATACGCTACACTCGATCCTCGCGTCTTGTACCATCAAGTGGCACTCCCAGACAAGCACCGCTTGAAGTCCAAGATGCTGCGGCCCTCGTTTACGTATTGGTGAGAAGTGTCACAGCCACAGACGTTCTTTACAGACATATCATCTATGGGCAGGCTGCGCGTATGCGGCCCGTCCGCTGCGGACTTTATACGGGTGATGACCAGTGTTGACACCGGCCGCCTTGCGACTATAGGCAGCGCTGCGCCGGCACTCATACTCAACGCTCACGCCGAGGTCATCGACCTTGTTATTGTGATGCGAACCGGCAACAACGAATACCTGATAAGTACAAGCCCTGCAACTACCTGCGAAGTAGAAGAATGGCTCAGGGCACACAGTGCTATTGCCGACGATCGAGGCCCGGTGTTTGCCGGGTTGGAAGTGAGCGATGAATCCGCCTCATTGGCTGCGGTGGCCATCCATGGCACGGAAGCCTCAGAAATCCTGACTGAACTTTTTGGCTCGTCTCCTGATTTACTGCTGTGTTCATCTGCTCTGACGACAGCCACTATTGGCAGACTCGACGTGATGTTGTTTGCCTGGCCTTTGTTAAGAAGCGCCCAGCCCAGCACCCAGGCTGATGCCCTAGTCGCCAGCACCCAGCCCGACAACGCTCGGGCTGACGCTCTGGTCTATGAGTTAATCGTGCCGGCTGGCGCTCTGCCCGCGCTTACCGACATCCTGCTGGGCTTTTCTGAGCTTGACCCCGAGGATTTCGAACAGTATCGCCACAGGCGCAAAGCGGCCCATACGTGGTTTTTAGCCGCCGAGCAGCCGGGCTATATCAAGCCGGACACTCCCGAACTTGTCGCCCTGCTGCGCCCTGAAAGAGATTTTGTTGGTGCCCGCGCCCTTGCAGCACAAAATGCGCTATCATAGGCTATCTGACTACGATGGTCCTACGACGACTCTAAGGAAATAAGGAGCGGCTTGAGCCAACCAATAACATGCCCCGTATGCAATCAGCCGGTTAAAAGCGGTGCGAACGAGTGCGGGCACTGCGGCTTCAAACTTGTGGGCGCGACCCAGGAGTTCTCCGGCCCGGGAACCGGCGGCATCCTGCGTAAAGGCAAAAGTTACAGCGGCAAACCCTACCTTACCGTCACTAAAGGACCCCTGGAGGGAGAAGTATTTGTCTTAGATCCGCTGCCGGTGGTTATCGGCCGCGATTTGGACTGCGACCTGTTCTTAAATAATATGACGGTCTCTCGCAGGCATGCTGTTATCGAACGCGATGCCGATAAGCTGATTATCAAAGACGAGCACTCGCTCAACGGCACGTGGGTCGATGGCAAAGTCGTCGAGGAAGCCGAGCTGGTGCCGGGCACGCTGGTGCAGATCGGTACATTCTCGATGCGGGTAGGGGTTTAGACCCTATGCCCATTACACAGATTCTGGAACAAAACAGCCAACACTATGGCGCAGAGGTGGCACTTGTCGAGATCAATCCTCAGCGCGAAGCGGTACGTCGGGTTACCTGGAAAGAATTCGAGCTGATTGAACCAGAGACCACTCAATATTATCGCCGCGAGATAAGCTGGGACATCTTTAACGAAAAGGCTAATCGTGTGGCCAACATGCTGCTTGGCCGAGGCATAGAAAAAGGCGAGAAGGTCGCTGTACTCCTGATGAACTGTTTGGAATGGCTGCCCATCTACTTCGGCATCCTTAAGGCCGGGGCCGTCGCAGTACCCCTTAACTTCCGTTATACCGCCGAGGAAATCAAATATTGCACAGAGTTAGCTAAAGTTAACATTCTCATATTCGGCCCAGAGTTCATCGGGCGTGTAGAGGAGATAGCCTCAGAGATAAGCGAAGGTCGTCTCTTGATTTATTACGGCAGTTCCGATACTCCTACGTTTGCCGAGGATTATCACGAGCTGACTGCCGACTGCTCCTCAGCGTCGCCTGCTATTCCTTTGGACGATGAGGATGTGGCGGCCATTTATTTCTCTTCGGGCACGACGGGTTTTCCCAAGGCTATTCTCCATCGCCATCGGGCACTGATGCATGCCTGCCATGCCGAGGCCGCCCATCATGGTCAGAACCACGACGATGTGTTCTTGTGCATCCCGCCGCTGTATCATACCGGGGCTAAGATGCACTGGTTTGGTTCGTTTCTCGTGGGGGGCAAGGGCGTTTTGCTCAAAGGCACCGAGCCACGTTATATATTCGAGGCGATCTCGGCGGAGCGATGCACGATAGTCTGGCTGTTGGTGCCTTGGGCCCAAGACATCCTTATGGCCTTGGACAGCGGAAGCTTGAAGGCAGACGACTTTGATTTGGAGCAGTGGCGGTTGATGCATATTGGTGCTCAGCCAGTGCCGCGCAGTCTCGTCAAGCGCTGGTTGGAGTACTTTCCGCATCATCAGTACGATACCAACTATGGTCTGTCTGAATCCATCGGTCCGGGCTGTGTGCATCTTGGTGTGGAAAACATCCACAAAGTCGGGGCAATTGGTATACCCGGCCTGGGTTGGCAATGCAAGATAGTTGATGATGAGGGCAGCGAGGTGCCCCAGGGCGTTGTGGGCGAGCTCTGTGTCAAGGGAGACGGTGTGATGTTGGGCTATTATCGCGACGAAGCGGCTACCGAGATGGCCCTGCGCGATGGCTGGCTTTACACGGGTGATATGGCCGAGCAGGACTCAGATGGCTTTATATTTTTGGTCGATCGCAAAAAAGATGTGATAATATCCGGCGGCGAGAACATCTATCCGGTTCAGATAGAGGATTTCTTGCACGCTCATCCGGCTATCCAGGATGTTGCGGTCATCGGTGTGCCGGATGAACGGCTTGGCGAGATTGCTGCGGCCATCATCCAGCTCAAGCAGGGTCACAGCGCAAGCGAGGCTGACATCTTGGACTTTTGCGCTGAGTTGCCTCGCTATAAGCGTCCCCGCCGGATAATCTTTGCCGATGTGCCGCGCAACGCTACAGGAAAGATCGAAAAACCCCGCCTGCGCCAGCGCTATGGTGTTTCGCAGCTGGTCGAGAGCATCAACCTGGGTTAAACGCAACCCCTTTCTGTCCCTTGCCGCCCCCTGCCTCCATTCATTCTATGGGCTGAGGTAGCTGATGCGGATGAAGCCGCCACGAGCGTTGCCGGTCATATTGACATCGTTGTTAAGGGGATCAGGGATACCGGCCCAGCTACCGGAGTAAGTCATAGCACCATCCCTGAGATAGTACTCTGAAGTGAGCTTCCAGGCTTGCTTGTCGGCCTCTTTGACCTCGCCACTTGAGTACCAGTTGTTAAAAAACGCTTCGGTGTACACCCAGCCCGAGCCACCACCGCCGTTGGTGCCGCCGTACCAGCCTCCTCCTCCACCTTTGCCGCCCGTGCCGCCTTCGCCAAAGTACGCCCCGTTCGTCTGAGAACCACCACTACCCCCACCTGTAAATCCGCCTCCGCAGCCACCACTACCACCACCACCGGCCACTATCACGCGCGCATAGAGACTGTCATACTCAATCCTTATATCGGTCGCCCCGCCGCCTGCGTATAGGCTCCCGTTGTCGTTGCCGTTGCCGCCGCCTCCGAAGGGGCCGGCGTTGCCGCCGCTGGCCGCTTTAGAACCGGCATACAGATAGAGCTCGGTGCCTTGCTCCAGTTCGACGACGCCAGTGGAGTAGCCACCGGAGTTATTGGCGCCACCGGCGCCGGAGCCTTTCGCTCCCCATACTTCAAGCTCGTAGGAGCCGCTTTTGGGCACGAGGTACTTTATAGTGCCACCGTTCGTGCTTGTTTCACCGAGGACTTCGCCCTTATCGCTCAGCGTGCTTGCGCCGTCACCAAAAAAGACGGTAAAGGGCTCTGGAGAGTCTATTCCTTCAAGTACCGTATAGCTACGGTTACCTTCCGTATAGGTGACTGCTTGGCTGGGCAGTCTAAAGCCTCCCAGTGAAAAGTCTGGAAGCTCATCGATGCTACTGGGCTCTTTACCCCCTGCAATGTCACCTTCTATTTTTTCTGTGTTTGTGGTAGCTATCTTTGTTTGAGCACTGAT
>JAITDU010000008.1 GCA_031282405.1 Coriobacteriales bacterium
TTTACCCCGAAGGCTTTTATGGTGCTGGCAAGCCACTCATTGCTGTTACCTACAAGCTGACCCATTTTGATGGAATGGCGACGGATATAGATTGTCTTGCTGCCCTCGCGAATGGCGACATCACCTACGACCCCAACGCCGGCTATGAAGTCTACCATCTCACCGTAGTCTGAGCGCATTGTAACTCCGCGATAGCGTCACTTCCCAGAGCGACTATCTCACGGTTTGTGAGACAGTCGCTCCATTCTTGTATTCCTAAGGCGGCTTCCAACAGACTCAGTACTGCTATAGCAGCAGACTGGTCCGCAGCGCTTTTGTCGCCTACTTTCTGTTCCGTTCCCGAGCCCAAACGGAAACGGAGTCGCATAAATTTATTTTTTAAAATAAATACTTGCAAAACTGGCGAGTGTTTATTACACTAGATAAATAGAGTAATGCACAGACAATAAACCGCGAAGGCATTTTTTATCATGCACAAACTCATCGAACGCACGACATATTTAGACCAGCTTTCCCTGTGGCGAGAAAAAGAAATGATAAAGGTTGTGACGGGCGTTCGCCGCTGCGGAAAGTCCACTTTATTTGACCTGTATATAGGGCGGTTGAAAGCAGGCGGCGTAGCTGATAAGCAGATAATTCTAATAAATTTGGAAGACGAGGATTATTCAGAGCTTTTAAATTACAAGAAGTTGCATGAATATGTTAAGGTCCGTATCCTCAAGGACAAATGGACGTATGTTTTCATCGACGAGGTGCAAAACTGCAAAGAATACGAAAGGGCTGTTTCGAGTCTTTATCTCAAAAAGAACCTCGACATCTATCTTACCGGTTCTAATGCCCATATGCTATCGGGCGAATTGGCAACAAAACTCACTGCCCGCTACATTGAGATCGACATGCTCCCTCTCTCTTTTGCGGAATATAGCGAGGCAGTGGAGGTTACCGACAAGCGTGAGCTATTCGACCGGTATATGAACAAGGGGGCATTCCCTTATGCCGTTCGTTTCGCAGACAATTCCCTTGCAAACAGTCAGTATCTGGAGGGGATATATAACACAGTGTTAGTAAAGGATATTCTAGACAGAAAAGGTCTGTCTGACACGACGCTTTTGAAATCCGTTGCGCGTTTTTTGGCAAGCAATGTGGGCAATCCCGTGAGCGCAAACAAAATTGCCCATACACTTACAAGTAGCGGCCGTCCGACAAGCGCCTCCACTATTGACACCTATCTTGAAGCCCTGACGGACAGTTACCTGTTTTACCGGGTATATCGGTATGACGTCAAAGGTAAGATGCATCTTAAAACCGATAGCAAGTATTACATCTGCGATACGGGCCTGCGAAACATGATACTGGGCACGACGAACAAAGACATCGGTCATCAGATAGAAAATATCGTCTATTTAGAACTCCTTCGACGCGGATATACCGTCACTATTGGTAAAACCGGCCGTGGAGCAGAGGTTGACTTTGTTGCTGTCCGCGACAAACAAACCGAGTACTATCAGGTGTCGGCTTCTGTTTTGGACGAAAATACTTTAGTGCGTGAACTTGCGTCGCTCAAACAGATAAAAGACAACTATCCCAAAATTTTGCTGACACTTGACGTTTTTACGGGTAACCACGATGGTATCCACCAAATAAACCTGATTAACTGGCTAACAACATAGAACACTCGACGGCTTTGTCACTCGCCAGCAGGCGGAAACTACGCTGTGTCCACCGGTACATAGTCTGTTCGTTTGTACTGACGACAACCGGGGGGATATTCCTAGGTGTCACAGGCGCACATACGCCACCGTATGAAAGTGTCCCTCCCTACGACACGAGTGCCGGCTATGAGGCTTACCATCTTGTTGAAGATAGGTAAGCGCAACTGAACCCCACAGCAACGCGACCCCACACGGCGACTGCTCCACAAAACCTTGTGCGGCAGTCGCCCGGCTTTTCTCGTATAGCCAGACACCTACCCTCACCGCAGTCAGAGGGACCCCACGCAGCTAAGTAGCATAAAACAAGATAATTGTCAAGCCCCATTCAGCCAATCTAAATGGTACTAGCCAAACCACAGTTCGCGCCCTAGAATGTCACCTATAAGGCATGAACTTGGCAGGCGTCTACAAGACGTCGCCGGAAAGCCTCCTCTCCTCTGAGGGACAAGCAGGAATGTACCGGACAATGGTAACTCTTAAAGGGGTTGGCCAAACAGGGGCTTGGCACAAGAGGATGGGGGTCAGATGAAAAATCTGACTGCAGCCGCAAAACCGGGGAGGGACTTATACTCTGCAACACCGGGGGAGTAGGGTTGCGGCAGGGGTAAAACCGGCTTGACGACGGATTAAGCAGGCCAAGGGGAACAGCTTCACACAAGGCGTCAGGGTGGGCGCCTTGTTTTTTTGTGTCGACAATCACTAACTCTAGCTATAGCCGAGCCTGATTCGCCAATTGTCCACAAGCTCCGCCAATAGAAAAACCTTTTGAAACACGTACACTAATAGTAATATTAGCTAATATAAGAGCTTTTTTGAACTCGCTCACCACAGCACCGGGAGACGGTCCAAGGCTGTTTGTCGTTGTGCTTTGACCAGACGGATTCAGCTTAATGAGATTGACATGAAAACCAGGTGCTGGCACGTGGCAAAATTCGATCAGGGCCTCCAGTTCCGCACGGCTATCGTTGACACCCTCAATCAAGGCATATTCAAGGCTGGGACGACGCGAAGTACAATCGATATAGTACAGCAGTGCTTCTCGCAGGGCGGTCAGTGGCTGTTTAACCAACCCGGGCATTAACACATCGCGCGTTTTCTGTACTGCCGAGTGCAAGGAGACAGCCAGAGTAAATTGTTCGCCTTCCTCGGCAAAACGACGCAGGGGGTGCATTAAACCGCAGGTAGACACTGTGATATGTCGGGCTCCGATGCCAAAAAGGTCGGAGTCATTGATCATCCGCAGAGCGTTCATCGTAGCACCATAGTTGGCAAAAGGCTCACCTTGGCCCATGACCACCACATTGCTTATTCGTACTGCGTTTTCCTGCTCTGCCACCTTGCCCGTCGGTTCACGAGCCGCCCCGCGAGAAGCACTGCGAGCCGCCCCCTCCCCATAGTCACTTTGGATGACCTGTAGTTGGTCCAACATTTCTCCCGGTTCCAACGACCGCACCAGCCCCATCTGGCCTGTAGCGCAAAAAATGCATCCCATGGCGCAGCCTATCTGGGACGAGAGACAGGCCGTCAGGCGACTTCTCCCCCGGCGCTTATCTACGATGGCCACGGTTTCTACCAGGTTGCCGTCACCGAGCCTTAGCAGGTATTTGCGCGTTCCGTCGGTATCGGCCAATCGAGAGACGACCGACGGTGCGCCCAGCGTGTACTTCTCTTCCAGAGTCTGTCTAAAATCGGCGGGCAGGTTATCCATTGTGGTAAAGCTGTCGGCCCCGCGCAGATACAGCCATTGTGCGAGTTGGTTGCCTCGATAGGGCTTTTGCCCCAACTCCTGCGCCAAACTGCGCAATCCGGCAACGTCTAAACGTTTGATACTGGGTTTCTGATTCATACTATTCATGCTATGATTATACGTGCAACAAGTCCAGAAAGCATTCCACAAGACCCTTGAGTTCAGCGGAGCACGGAGTTACATGATACGCGCATGGTACACGCGGGAACCAGGAAAGGAATCCCCATGGTAGACAGCAGGCCCTCAGATGCCTTCGACACGTTTTCCGTACCCGACAAAGGAGGAGCGAAGCCCAAGCCAGTTGTGGCGCTGCTTTGCGGAGGCAATTCCAGCGAACGCGAGGTTTCGTTGGCCTCGGCCGCCAACGTGGAGCAGGTGCTCGGCCGGGCCGGTTACCAGGTGATCAAAATCGACACTGCCACACCCCGCCTGTTCAAGCAGATATCTCACGCCCACGCCGACGTGGCCTTTATCGCCCTGCATGGCGAGGGCGGCGAGGACGGCTGTATCCAAGGCGCCCTGGAATTGATGGGCCTGCCTTATACGGGCAGCGGTGTTTTGGCCAGCGCGTTGGCCATGGATAAATACCGCGCAAAGATAATCTATACGTCGGCCGGGCTCAACACCCCACAATCAGTGTATATCAGCGCCGCCGGCAAAGACGTGCCGAATAGAGCCGGCACCGACCCGGAGCAGATAATCAGCAAGATTGGATTGCCGTGCGTAGTCAAGCCGACCGCCGCCGGCTCCTCGGTGGGCATCACTATCGTGCGTGACCCAGAGCGTCTGCCCCAGGCGCTGGATGACGCATTTTTGCAGGGCAGCGACGTTTTGATCGAGAGCTATATCGCCGGAACCGAGATCACGGTGCCGGTGCTGGGCGGCAAAAACCCTAAAGTGCTGCCCACTATCGAGATCATTCCAAAAAACGAATTTTATGACTACGCGTCCAAATATGACGAGGGTGGTTCTCGGCACATTGTGCCGGCGCGCATCTCCAGAGATGCCGTGGCGGCCGCCAGTTCGGCCGCTTTGCTGGCCCATGAGGCTTTGGGCTGTTGGGGTGTCTCGCGCACCGATATGATAGTAGACGCAGATGATTGCGTCTGGGTCATCGAGACCAATACCATTCCCGGCATGACGGCCACCTCGCTTTTGCCCGACGCGGCCGGCTTTATCGGTATTGACAACCAGCAACTCTACGAACTGTTCATCCAATGGGCTTTTGAGGCTGCCGAAAAGCGCACAGCAACCGAGGGTGCATAAATTATAATACTAACTAGCTATTATATTAGTATATTATTGGCGAGAGGGCCCAAGAGCCTCCCCGACAACGCACGCAGTGAGCAGATACGGGCAAAAGTGTCACGCATAAAGCATCGACCGGCGGCATTGCCAAAGAGAAATTGCCGGGGAGAAAGGACGGCCGTTTTTCATGTATGACATCGCAGTGATTGGTGGTGGCCCCGCCGGACTCTCGGCAGCCATCACGGCGCGGGCACGTAACAAAGAGGTGCTTGTAGTGTCCAACCCGGCTCAGGAAAACCCGCTCGCAACGTCCAGGCGCATAGACAACTATCCCGGTTTACCTGCTGTTAGCGGCCTGGCACTATTAAAGACCATGCATGCCCAGGCTCATGACCTCAAGGCTCGTTTCCTCCAGGCTCGAGTCATCACCGTGGTGCCTGTGTCAGCAGCACCGGCCGTTCAAATCGCCTCTCAGGACACTCAGATAACCCGGATCACAGCCCAAAAGACCACCTTTGCCATAACCACCAGCAACGATTACCTGGAAGCCAAAAGCGTCATCATCGCCTGTGGTGCCACCAGCAGCGGTAAAGCCTATCCGGGCGAGCAGGAGTATCTGGGCAGGGGGGTGAGCTACTGCGCCACCTGCGACGGTATGCTCTATCGTCAGGCTACCGTGGTGGTGGCAGGCCTTAGTCCCGAGGCTGTCGAGGAGGCCAATTTTTTGGCCGAGCTGGGCGCAACTGTGCACTATGTGGCCAAAAAACTCCCGCAAAGTCTGGACGCGCGTATCCATCGTCATGCAGGCCGGCTGCTCAGCATCGAGGGCGACGCGTTGGGGGTCACACACTGCGTCATCAGCGAGCGGCGCGTAGCCTGCACAGGCGTTTTTCTTTTGCGCCCCGGAGTCGCCCCCAAAAATCTGCTGCCCGGTCTGGCGGTGCAAGACGGTTATATCCAGGTCGACGCGGCCATGCGTACGAACATCGAAGGCGTATTCGCTGCCGGCGACGCTACGGGTAAGCCCTTGCAGATAGCCAAAGCCGTCGGTCAAGGCCAGATAGCCGCTTTGTCTGCCGCTGAATATCTGGCATAGGCCCAGACAGCGACCCATGCATTAGCGATAAATAGCGCGCTATTTATCACGTTATTTATTCATGGCACATGCCAACAGCGAGTGCTCTGCGCGGTGCTTTTTCCACGCCCTTCTCTCCAGCTGCTCCGGCTTTGAGCCAACATCGTTATAATAGCGACAATGACCCTGCCCACTGCTGCCGACAATCGGCATCGCAACCGGCACCGCAAAGGAAGCACTCATGAGCATCGAGCAAACCAAAGAGTCCTATTACCTCACCACGCCCATCTATTATGTCAACGGAGTGCCGCATCTGGGTACGGCGTATACGACCGTGGCCTCAGACTCGCTGGCACGTTTTATGCGCCTTAATGGCAAGGATGTCTATTTGCTGACCGGGCTGGACGAACACGGCCAAAAAGTGGCACAGGCGGCCGAGGCCGAAGGAAAGACCCCCCAACAGTGGGTGGACGAAGTGGCCCCTCAGTTTAAGACGGCCTGGGCGGAGTTGGACATCATCTATGACGACTTTATCCGCACCACCGAACAGCGCCATATCCGCGGCGTTCAGCAGTTCTTTGAAGTGCTGTACAACCGGGGCTACATCTATAAAGATAAGTATCAGGGTTACTACTGTGTGCCGGAAGAGACATTTTTTACCGATGAACAATTAGAGGAATCTGCCGAGAAGGCCGCGGCCGAAGGCCGGCCGGCGCAGACCGATGACGGCCTGCCATTTTGCCCGGATTGTGGTCGGCCGTTGAGCTTTGTAGAGGAGGAGAACCTGTTCTTCAAGCTCTCGGCCTTTGAGCAGTCATTGCTGGACTACTATACGGCCAATCCTGATTTCATCCAGCCGAAGACGCGCAAAAACGAAGTGGTCTCCTTTGTCCAAAACGGCCTTAAAGACCTCAGTGTGTCGCGCACGACCTTTGACTGGGGGGTGCCTATACCTTTTGCGCCCGGGCATGTGAGCTATGTGTGGGTCGATGCCCTGATTAACTACATCACAGCTGTGGGCTATGGCGATCTCAGCCCGCAAGGTCAGGCGATGTTTGCGCGCCGCTGGCCGGCACAGATCCATTTTATAGGCAAGGACATTATTCGTTTTCACTGCGTCATCTGGCCGGCCATGCTTATGGCCGCCGGGCTTGAACCACCGCAGAAGGTGTTTGCCCACGGCTTTTTGCTCACCAAAGGCGAGAAGATGTCCAAGTCCAGAGGCAACGCCATGTCACCCAGCGACCTCGCCCGGATATTCAGTGTGGATGCCTACCGCTATTATTTTTTGAGCGATGTGCAGTTTGGGGCCGATGGCGCTATCTCGCTTGAACGGATGCTGCAGGTCTACAACGCCGATTTGGCCAACAGCTGGGGCAATCTATGTTCTCGGGCCCTTAATATGACTGCCCAGTTCCTTGGTGCGACGACGCCAGAATTGTGGGAGAAGACTGTGGCGCGTTTGAACCGCGAGATGGGCAATCCGTTGCGCGAACTCGTAGAGGGGCCCTGCTCCGCAGGCTCTCCTACTGTCACTATCTCTGCAAACGCCGCTGATGTCAACGCTCCCGCAGATGCCCCTGCAGACACTCCCGCAGGTGCACCCACTGTCGCAGGCGCTGACGCCGATACTCCCGCAGGTGCGCCCGCTGTCGCAGACGCTGACGCCGCCGCGACTGATAGGCCGACACAAGAACAAGAGGCGGACGAAAGCCTATACGCGCGTTACGCCCGAGCTTTTGCCGCCATCGATTATTCTGCGGCGATGGCCGCCGTTATGGAGTTGGTGCATGCCGCAAATCTCTACATCGACCAAAGTGCACCCTGGACGCTGGCCAAAGAGGCCGAGAGCGAGGCTGCTCAGGCCGCCGAACAGGGTATCGATCTTGACGCGGCCACGGCTCCTACGACCGGTGACCGCCTGGCCTTTGTGCTCTACAACATCTTAGAGAGTATCCGTATCTGCGCACTGTTGCTTGCGCCGGTGATGCCCAACTCCTCAGCCGAGGTCTGGAGGCGGCTGGGCCTCGGCGATGTTTTTGCTGTGCAGGACCAGGCCGCTGCTGCTATCTGGGGTGGTTTATCTGCCGGCCTGGATACTACAGTGGGCACGCCGTTGTTCATGCGCAGGACCCTTGAGGAGTTGGAGATCAAGTAAACGCATGCGTACTACGACGGCAGCAACCAGCAGTGTCGCCTGTGGCGAGGCTTTCCGGCAGGTATATTGGGATGCCCAGTTTCGCGACAGCAAGGGCAGACTGATAGAACCACCCGCGCTGCCCGTTGGCACGCGCCTTGCCGACACCCATGCCCATCTGGACATGTTGCACCACCCCCAACTGGCTCTGGCGCGCGCGGCTGCCCACGACCTGGGGCTCGTGATAACGGTCATCGACCCCACGGAAGATCCCGCCTACACGTTGGATAACCTCGGCGTTTGGCAGACGGAAGCGGTGGAATTGGTGACGCAATGGGAGAAGAACGGACTACTGTCTCTGTTGCGCACGACAAAACCTGTGCTGCCGACGGTGCGAGCTATCATCGGCTGCCATCCGCACAACGCTCGTCGCTATGACCAGGGCATCGAAGACGCGATACTCCGGGCGCTCACAGCGGATAACCGCGTGGTAGGCATCGGCGAGATCGGTTTGGACTACCACTACAACAACAGCCCCCAAGATGTCCAACAACGAGTGTTTCGTCGCCAGATACAACTGGCGCACGAATATAATATGACTATAGCATTGCATCTTCGCGAAGCCCACGACGATGGACTGCGCATTCTGCAGGAAGAGGGCCCGCCAAAAGCCGGTATCCTGCTGCACTGCTTCAACCTGGACTTTGCCACCCTAAGGCCGTTTTTGGCACTGGGTTGTCTGGTGGCTTTTGGCGGGCCCCTCACGTTCAAGAAGTCCGAGGAGGTGCGCGATGCTGCCCGTCGCACTCCACCCGGACGCATCGTCACCGAGACCGACGCGCCGTTTATGGCGCCACACCCGCTGCGTGGTACGGTCTGCGACCCCGCAGACGTAGCGTTTACGGCTGCGCTTCTGGCCCAACTCGTAGTCGAGGGGCGCACAGAGAAGCATGCTGAGGGGTACACGGAGAAGCACGGCGCAGAAGAGCATGCCACAGAACCTGTTCTGAAGCCTGTCGACGAGCTGAACGCGGTGCCCGCAAAGGAGCCGACCGTGTCCGAGGGGCCAACAGCGCACACACAGGCAGTCGCTGCGCCCTTCTCTCCAACAGAAGCCCTTGAACAGTTTTATGCCAACGCCGATGCCTTCTTTCGGTCATGACCGGGTGCGTATATTCCATCGCGCAACCCTGTCCTGTGTCCGTCCACCCCGCAAATCCAACGGGTACTATATAATCAACGCATGGCCAAACAGACCGAGATACTGTTCATCTGCGGTTCGCCCCGCTCCCACACCAGCGAAGAGCTGATGGGCCTCATTGAACGTGGGGTCAGAGAGTCCGGAGCCAAGGCACAGTGCTTCAGGCTTTCGCAAAAGCACATCGCGCCCTGCACGGGTTGCGGCTCGTGTTCAAAAAACGGTGTGTGTGTGTTGGCCAACAAGACCAAAGACGGCAAGCTCATCGACGATTATCTGGAGCTTTGCGCGGCTTTGCAGCGGACTCACGCAGTCGCCGTCATTTCGCCGCTGTTTTTTGCTGGACCTCCCGCCCAACTCAAAGCGCTGTACGATCGTTTCCAGCCATTTTGGGCGCGACGCTATGTTCTTGGAGAGAAGCCCGTGCCTAAACGCCCGGCACAACTGTTCATCCTCGGCGGTGGCGGTGATGCCCATGGTTACGAGCCATTCGTGTCCATCTCAAAAAGCGCCCTTGCGGTTGCCGGTTTTGCGGTGGAGAAGGTGCAGAACTTCATCGGATATAAAGCCAGGGCAGACGTTGAGCCTATCCCCAGTGAGGATGTGGCGACAAACATGGCTTTTGGCGAGTTGGCACATCTGCGCAAGGCGCTGGCCATCCAAACTGATTTTGAGGAGAGAGCGGTGGCGGCTGGCGGCGCATTTGCCCGTTTCGTACGCAAATCGTTGGAAAAACTGGAGCTACAAGCCGAACTCAGACAAGTAGAGGCAGAGATCGCTGAGCTCAAGGCTATAGAGCCGGTCATTTTAGAGCCTATGCCCAGGGCGACCGATGCCGCAAGCACTCTGGAACATATTGAAGCTGGCTTTGAAGCCCTGAAACTCGCCGCCAGGTCTGTGGAGAAGTATGTCGAACACGACTTGACTGCAGATGCGGCCGTACGCGCTGCTGCCCTTGCCGCTAACGAAGCCGCCGCCGCAGATGCCAAACAGGTCACACAAAACCCGTCATCTGCCGCCGCAGATGCCGGCACCAACACCAGCGCTAACACCAGCGCCAGCCAAACAGCAAGTGTCAGTCTGGATGGCGACGGCACCAACACCAGCCAAACCAAGCAAAACCTGCCGCAAGGCGCAACGCTGCCTGATTAATGCCCCCCTACTCAAAACTGGCCAGCGTTGGGGCAACCAGAAGCCTGCTGGAGCAATGGGGCCTGAGCACCAAAAAGTCCCTAGGTCAGCACTTCTTGGTCAGCGACGGAATAGTTGGCAAGATTATCCGACTTGCCGATCTGGATACGTCCGACAGCCGTCTTTCGTCCAACTCCTCTCTCAATACCGTGGCCACCACGGCGGGCACCCCTGTTTTCGAGCCAAAGCGGGTCGTTTTGGAAATTGGCCCTGGTATCGGTACGCTTACCGAAGCGCTGCTGACAACAGGAGCCACGGTGATAGCTGTCGAAAAAGACTATAATTTGCTAAAGGTTTTAGCAAATTATTTCTCGGAGTACCTTCGTTCAGAAAAGCTGTGTTTGATAGCTGCTGACGCACTGGATGACCAGTGCATCCGGGAACTCAGCGAGCGAACCCCAACCCCTCAGACCATGGTCGCAAATCTACCCTATGAGGCAGCAGCCAGCATAGTGTTGGAATACTTTCAACGACTTCCCCGTCTGCAAAGCGCTACCGTCATGGTGCAAAAAGAGGTTGCCCAGCGTATGGCCGCCGTGACGGGCAACAAACACTATGGGGCCTATACCATAAAGTTACGCCTGTTGGCCCACACCGGCAAACAATTTGACGTGGCACCCCGTAATTTCTTTCCGCCGCCACGAGTGGAATCCACCGTCATCCGTCTGGACCGGCGCGTTTCTCCTGTGTCGCCTCGACTCCTTGAGGCAACCAACTTCTTAGTCACTGCCGCCTTTTTCCAGCGTCGCAAGACGATCCGTAACTCAATGTGTGCCTATTTTGCGGTCAATGATCTGGACCCCACAATGGTCGATGACCTCTTGCAAACTGCCAAAATTTCATCGCAGGTAAGGGGAGAGGTTCTGGAAGAGGACAGCTACATTAAGATGGCCCAGGCGTTTCTTCTCCTCTGAGTTTTAAAGCAGAAATCTGCCCTGCAGCGGCCTATCTTGCAACAAAAACCTGCCCTGCAGCGGCCTATCTTACAACAAAAATCTGCCCTGCAGCGGCCTATCTTACAGCGGCTGCTCGCCGACCCTGCGTCCTATGGTGTAGAATATCCAGACATGAAACGATACTTTGGTACCGACGGTGTAAGAGGCATAGCGGGCACAGACCTTGATGGTAAAACCGCGTTTATCCTGGGTGCCGCCGCTGTGGCGTTGCTGGGTCCGCGGCTTGTCATCGGCAAGGACACCCGTCGCAGTGGCGACATGCTGGAGGCTGCCCTGGTAGCCGGCATCACCTCGCGTGGTGGCACCGCTTTGCTCGCGGGCATTATCCCAACACCGGCAGTGGCCCTGCTTACTCGACAATTGGGTGCCAACGGGGGAGTGGTGATAAGCGCGTCACATAATCCACCGGAATATAACGGCATCAAGTTCTTTGATGCTCAGGGCTTCAAATTGACCACAGCGCAAGAGGACAGCCTTGAGGATACCTTGCAGGATGTGTTGGATCGCGGTGCTACAGGCTCGCTTCCTTCCCCGGCAACGGGCGACTGCATTGGTACTTCGCACGTCATCGAGGATGCTCGCGAGCGCTATATTCAGCACGCGACAGGTGTCTTGAAAAACCACAACATTACTCTTGATACACTAAAAGTGGCGGTCGATTGCGGCAATGGCGCGGCCTTTGCGACTACACCCGAGGCGTTGCGTCGCCTGGGAGCCGAAGTCACGGCAATTAACGATGCCGGCGATGGCGATACTATCAATGTCGAGTCCGGCTCGACCGATGTTACGGCGCTGCGCGAGTTGGTGAGAAATGTCGGCGCTGATCTGGGCATCGCTCATGACGGCGACGCCGACCGTACGATTGCGCTGGATGCTCTTGGCAACACGATTGACGGCGACTACATCGAAGCTATCTGTGCGTTGGATATGAACGTTCGAGGCGAGCTGCCAAACACCACCATAGTAAGCACGGTCATGTGCAATCTGGGTCTGATCAAGGCCATGCGCGCCCATGGTATCCAAGTTATCCAAACCGCGGTTGGCGACGCGAACGTCCTGGAAGCTATGCGACAGGGGGGCCACCAGCTTGGCGGCGAACAAAGCGGGCACATGATCTTTTTGAAACACAACACGACCGGCGATGGCCTGATAACCGCGCTGATGTTGATGGCAGCCATGCAACGCAGTGGTCGAACCTTGGCCGACTTAGCGAACGCGGCCCTTACGAAATATCCCCAACAGCTGATTAACGTCACGGTTGCCAACAAGACCGCGCTTTTGGGGAACGAAGTCATTGCCGAGGCCATTTCCGAGACGGAAGATGCTCTGGAGCGCAAGGGTGGTGGTCGGGTACTGGTCAGGGCCTCGGGTACTGAGGAGTTGGTGAGGGTGATGGTGGAGGCCGTAAGCGAGCAGACGGCTCTGGAGCAAGCCGAAAAACTGGCTACTGTGGTGACCGAGCAGATGTCTGGCGACTAGACAGAGGAGGCGGGGAAGCGGTGGATTTGGCGAAAAAAGAACGGGGTAGATTAAATTGCTAATTGGAATAGCAATATGAGTGCTCGTTATGTACCCCGGCATGCCCGTCCGGCCCAAAAATCTGAGAAGCCCGGCTTTCTTGGCAGACTTACCTCAAGCAATGCGACAGACGATCATGGCGGCGAAGCGCTTGAACCCACCTCTGTGACAGAAACGACACCTGCGGCCAAGGCCACCGCTGCCGATGCTCCAGACCAAACGCTCGCCCCTGTCCTTCTCCCCGATAATGATCTGGCTGTAACGATAGCAAAAGCCACTGCTGCCGTTCAGGAACACCCAGAACTGGCGTTTCCACTGATTGAGCCAACTCAGCTATTCGATCCGGAGCAAGACCCGAGGCTCGCCACACTACGACGCCGACGCTGGCCGATAACCATCGCCATAATCCTCGTGATTATTCTGGTGTCCGGAGTAATTATCTACGGTGTGCTCGCCAGTCAAGCTGCGCAAAGAGAGAGTAATCGTAGCCAGGGATATGTGCTTTTGGACGAAGCCATCGCCCTGATCCAGCAAAGCGATCCGGAGGTTATCGCTTTAGATAGCGCCGTCAGAAGCGAAGTGACAGAGTCCGACTTGCCGCAGCGCAAGGTCATCTTGGAAAAAGTGCCTGCGACTTTGGACACACTTGCCAGTGCCAGTGATAAGGCCACATCGGCGCTGGGGCTTTTTATGAGCGCGGAAGACAAGGAGCTGGCTCAACATGTCATTGATGCTGCTGTCAACCGTGTGGCCATGCTGCAAAGTGGACAAATCTTGCTCGACACCGACATTAAAGCCATGAACAGCACCCTGGCGTTTGTTTTGGCATGGGACCTCATGGTCAAAGCCGATAGCGACATGCGCGTGGCGGCCGAGTTGTCTAAAGCCGGAGGTTACTATGACGTTATGGCAGCCGTAGATGCCAACACCGGTGTTCTGGAACTTCTCACCCAGGCCAATGACCTGATGCTACAGGCTATCGATGCATTCCCAGAGGTGGATTTCGAGGTGATAAACACCTATCTTGCGTTGAAGATGGATTCGGTGCGTCTGGCGATCGAATCCGACCAGGCGCTCCTCGATGCCGACCTGGAAACCGCCTATGCCAAAAATGTGGAATTCAGCCAAAAGGATGCTGCGGTGGTAGCGGCGGCCTCTCGAATACCGGCCGAATCCCTCTCTTTGATAACTACAGCCTATGACAAGGTGACGGCCGAATCCAAACAGCTTTACGACTCTGCGCGCGGCAATGCTGCCGATGCCGACGTTTTTGTGCGTGAATATGTAGGTGTAGAAACCCAAGCAGGCGTAGAAACCCAAACAGGGGTACAATAGATACAGAACACCAAGAAAATCCTACAGAACAGTCGTGTCAATACCCGACATGCGCCCTGCAAGGAGGACGAAAATGTCACAATTGGTTGAATATGCAGACGAACTAGTTACCAAAATCGGACCTCGGCCCGGTGCCTCAAAAGGAGAGCATCAAGCTGCGGAGCTGATTGCCCAAAATTTTGATGAACTCGGCCTGGATGCCTACATCCAGGAGTTCAACTGTGCCCGAGGTATCGGCTGGGTGCGCATTCTCTATTATCTTTTGGCTACGGCAGCTGCTTCGTTCCTGTTCTTCATGCCTGAATTCAGAATACTGGCTTTTATCCTGGCAGTGCTCAGCGCGGCGCTGTTGGCCTTGGATTTGCTGGACAAAAACCCGTTGTACAACCTTATCAACAAAGGGCTCAGTCAAAACGTGGTTGCCCGTTATGTTCCGGAAGGTGCCGACCCGCGTCGTAAAGTCGTTATAGTCGCGCACTATGATTCCGGCCGCTCAATGATTCAATGCATGCCTTTTCTGGCAAACAGTTATGTACTGTTACGCCGAATAATCCGCGTATCGGTCGTGGCTCTGCTGGCGGTGATCTTATTGTCACTTTTGCCCCTCCCAGAGGGCCTGGCACTGATTTTGGGTATCCTCGGCCTGGCATTTGGGGTAATAGTTCTGATCGCGGCACTGGCCGAGATAATCAACCTGTTTCTTCCCTACAACCAGGGCGCCAATTGCAATGCTTCTGGTGTGGCTGCTCTCTTTGGCGTGGCGCAAACCCTGGTGGGAGTCAGACCTTCAGTTTTTGTAGGACAAGAAAGGGAGGCCGCTTTGAGATTGGGTGTTCGTAGCGGCACCAATAAGCGTGGCTCGACTCGCCAACAAGACGACGATGATGAAGCGCTGGATGGCACTGTGTCCAGGCCGGCCAAAAAAACCGGAATCGGGGCCGCCGCCGGGTCGTTATTCTCCAAAGCACGAGGCCTTATAGGCAGGCAGGACGGTGACGAGGACGATGACAGCCTGGATGCGCAGGAGGATGCGGATTATGTCGATGCGGTCAGTGACACAGAGCAGGGATACGTATCGAGTCAAGGCCGCAAAGGTCGTGCGGGCGACGACAGTGATGCTACCCACACAGGTACCAGGTCGTCTGTGCGATCTGTCCGGGCAACAGGTGCGACCTTGCGTGATGTTAGTCAAAAGTCGCGTGAGGCAGAGGCTGTTTTAACCGGGTCCATTGGCGGTAATCTGGCAAACATCAACAGCGGTAACGGGAACAACGTTCGGACAGGCGCTGTTCGCCCGGGTGGTGCCAGACAAAGCAGCAATCCCAGCATCCGTACCCGTCCGCCGCTGTCCTTACAGCAAGAGAACGAGGTCGTTCAGACAGAGGCCGCCCAGCAGCGAAAAAGCGCAGACAGTGTACCTGCCTGGTTTGCCAACGCCAAAAAGAAGGCTGCGCAAAAGAGCGAGTCTGCGGCCGGCAAGGGTAGTATTCAAACCGATCAGGCACCTACGATTTTGCGTTCACAGTTTGCCGACCTGCCCGTAAGTGGAGCCGATCTGGTCTCCAAAAAGCCTGCTGACGACAAAAACGCAGCCACGGGTTCCGCAACATCAGCAGGGTCGGGCCAAACAACGGACGCGTCGCAAGCGGCACGTGTCGACGCGCAGGCTATAGCCTCATCAGATACGCGAACGGCCACGCCTGATGCGCGAACAGCTGCTTCGGACCTCAGTACGGTTACGAAAGATGCGCAGACTACCAGCTTGGATGCGCAGACGACCGAACACTCTGTTCCCGAGGCAAGCGTGGCAAGAACTGTGCAGCCGGATACAGATGTACCAGAAACAGCGCGAATGACCATAACGGACGCACCAAAAACCGTCCAGACAAATACTCAAACAACAGCTTTGGATAATACGCAAACAGCCGACCATGATGCCACAGGTCAATTGGAGCGATTATTTGCCAAAGACAGATTTTCGGGTCGATACGGATCGTCATCAGATGAATCAATCCAGAATGAGCCTTTCTCTCCTGATCGCCATGTATCGAAAGACGAGCAACCAGCGACACCGACCAAAGCCGACCTCAGCGGACTTGACCGGCTTACCACCGGGGCACTTGCCGGTGACACAATTGGCCAAGATGTTCCCAACGCAGAGCCGCTCCGCAGAAGGGTCAATCTGCCGCAAAGCGCCTCGGCACTGGAGATCGCCGCCGCCACCCCCTCACCGGAAATACCTACAAATCAACGCCTCCGTAACCTCCCCAAACTCTCTTTGGGTGATTCCGGAGCCATACCCACCCAGCAAGCGGCAATCGACGAGACCACACCGTCTCGTATCGATGTCGACCAAAACGATACGTCGCGGATAAGCACTACCGGATCATTTGCTCCTCTTGGTGCCACAGGCGTTATGAAGCCAGTCGGCGATGAGTTGTTTGACTACCATGACACGCCTCAAGACATCTACGTTGACGATGCCGAAGATGGTACTGCCTGGCAAAGCGACGAGCTACACACGGGCGCCGTGGTGGCCCCGCAGCCAATGGACATTCCGCAATCACGCACAAGGTCGTTCTTTGGCAGCCTTGGCGACAAGCTCTCGGGCAGCGGTAAGAACCGTAAAGAGGAACTGGATGGCTCTCCCAGTTCATGGCTGGGCGTGGACGAGGACTTCAACGCTCGTACCGAAGGTTCGCAAATCGGCTCCTGGGACAATTTTTCCGAGGCAGACGACGACGACTGGAAGGGCGGTGCCTATGGTGGTGACAGCTATGAAGAGGACCAGGTTGCTCTTCAGAGCTTTAGTAGCGAGTTGATAGACAAAGAGGTGTGGGTTGTGGCATTGGGCTCTCACGAGAACAAGAATGCCGGCATCAAAAATTTCTTAGCAGAGCACGAGCGCGAGCTGCGCAACGCCCTGATAATCAATCTTGACGGTATCGGCGCCGGCACTCTTTGCTATACGGTGGCCGAAGGTAGCTTTAGGCCACATAAGACAGACCACCGGCTGCAAAACCTGCTTGAAGCGGCCAGCAGTGCCCTGGGAGCTGGATTGGAACCGGTGAACTTTACGGGCTTTAACACAGACGCGGCGGCGGCACTGAAGTCCTCCAGCGCTCGAGCCATCTCGATCATCGGCCTGGATGGCGCGCTGCCTTTAGGCTGGCGTTGGTCGGACGATCGTTTGGATGTCCTTGACGAGGACAACATCCAACTGACTGCAGATCTTGCCGTTGAGGTGATAAAGTCCAGCTAACTACCACCTGCCGTTATGTCGATAGCCGCATCCACTCCATGTCGATAGCTGCACCAGCAGCCACGCAGCCACACCGGCCAGTCATTGTAGCAGTCACACCCGTTGTTACGCCTATCGTCCACGCCGACAGCCGTATCCACCGCTACGCCGGCAGGAAATGTGGTACGATTTAGTCTTGTGAGCCGCTTTATGGCTCCCCCGGGGTGCTCTAAAACTTCGGGGGCCTTTTAGTTTATGTTTAATCAAACAGGAGGGTTTTCATGGCAGAAGCCTATTGTGTTAAATGCAAGGCCAAGAAAGAAATGCAAGACGTTAAAGAAGTTACATCCAAAAACGGCCGCCCGATGCTTAAGGGTACGTGTCCTACCTGTGGCGGCAAGCTCAATTTGTTCATCAAGAAGTCATAGCTGTTCTGTGCGACCGTTCGCCTGTTGACTGAATGGGCGCATGTCGCTGACGCGTTCTACTCTCGTATCAGTCCAGGCAACTGACAGGCACGAGAGTCGGGCGGACGTTTAATTCGTGCTTCATTAACAGAGGCTGAATAGAGGGCCGTGCGTGAATATCATCATCGTAGGTTGTGGCAGAGTAGGCTCACAGTTGGCTATGCTGTTCTCCCAGGGGGACAATAACGTAGTTGTTGTGGACAGTAACCCCAACACATTCTATAACCTGGGACGAGAGTTTGAAGGTAGCACGGTAACCGGCGTGGGTTTTGACGAGGATGTCTTGATTCGGGCCGGAGTCGAAACCTGCGATGTTTTGGCGGCCGTTACCGATCAGGATAACTCCAATTTGATGATAGCCGAGGTGGGGCGTAAGCTGTTCGACGTCCCCTACGTGCTCACACGCCTTTACAATCCCAACCGCGAGAGTGCCTATCTGCAGCTGGGGCTGGATTTTGTCTGCGGCACCACATTGGTGGCCGAGGAGATGTACAGCAAAGTCCTGGCCGCCCATGGCAAGTACGTCGAATCAATAGGCGATTTCGAGATCATGCGCTTTGCTCTCGATTTATCCGACAAAGAAACCGACAATATCGCGGTAGGCGAGATAGAGCGCGACCACGAAATCAGAATAGTGGCTTTTGAACGTAAGGACGACTCGCTCAGTTCGATACCGACAAAAGACAGCATCCTCTATCAGGGCGATACGGTCATTGCCTGTGTCCGCAGCGATCTACTGGAGGATTTCTCGACTTATATGACCGGTTAAATCTGTGCTTCGCGGCGACTAACGTGGCACACCGTAAGCGAATAAATGAATATATTCGCTATAAGATAAGACGGTAGGTGGCGAGACGATTTGCACAGTGACGTTGTGACACAAGGCCGTCAAAGGATCCTGTTGGCTATTTGTTACCAAAGCAGTACGGCATATAGGCTCCTTTGAGAACAAAGTGGTAGCAGACACAAAGCGCGAGGGAGCACATATGCACATCGTTATCAATGGCGGCGGCAAGATAGGCGAGTATCTGGCAAACAAGATGTACTCGTCTGGCCATCAGGTTGCTGTCATCGAGATCGACAAAAAGAAGATCTCCCGATTGACACAGCACATACCCCAACAGGTGCTGTTGATTCACGGTGACGGGTGCGATTCGGGCTTTCAGCAGGACGCGGGCATCAAAGAGGCCGACATATTTGTGGCCACAACCGGCGCCGATGACGTCAATCTGGTTTCTTGCGAGATAGCCTCGCTGGTGTTTAGCACGCCACGAACCATAGCCAGGGTCTCCAACCCCAAAAACGAGCGCATTTTCAGGCGTATGGGTATTGAAGCGGTGTCTTCGACCACGGTCATATCTCGACTTATCGAGATCGAGGCCACCGAAGGTGCCATCCATGCGATACTTTCGCTTACGCAGGGTGATCTTGTGGTGACTGAAGTATCGCTGCCGGCCCGGATGACCGACAGAGCGCCCGAAGGCAAGAAGGTCGCCGACATTGCCCAACTGTTGCCGGAGGAAAGCCTGCTTGTGGCCGTGAGCAGTGGCGACAATCTGAGTATAGTCAAAGGCTCGACCATTTTGCATGCCGGTGATGTGGTGATAGTAGCCAGCAAACAAGGCCTAGAGGAGAAGATCCGCAAGACTCTGCGCCAACTCTGGTGAGGCGTCGCGGCTTGTGTACGGCATGCGATAAGACAGGATGCGACCAGACGATTTCGGGCAAAGTTTGATGCAGGCTGGCGAGCCTGAGCGAGATTGAGCGTAGTCTGGCAAGCAGTCTGACGAGCAGAGCGAAGGGGCGTGCTAACGCAGCTAAACAAGGCGCGGACACGTGGGAGCAGTGCAAGGCCGACTGCGTTATACTTTACAATACTGTGCTTTTATATAGGCGGGTGTCGCCAAGTGGTAAGGCCCAAGCTTCCCAAGCTTGTATTCGCGGGTTCGAGTCCCGTCACCCGCTCCACAACTTCTCTGGCAAAGAGCCTGCCCGGCTCTCTTTTATATCCTTTTAAGCCCATTTTTCTCAACCAAAAATCTCAACCAAAAATGGCGACGTCCTTCTCAAGCAAGTGCGTTTGGGTAAAGCGCTAAACTATACTCGTGAATTTTAAGGCAAGTGGATAGGGCAAGGCGGATGCGCATGAATTTTCAAGCAAGGGATAGGGCAAGGTGTGGCGCGGTATGGTCGCTTGTTGCCATGTTGGCCTGCGGGGTGTTGACCCTGCAGGCTTGCACGAATGTGACGAGTGCGACCACTACCGCAGCGCATTCCCAAGAGATCCCCCTCTATACAAACTTCCGCGACATCCCCGGAGTCACTGCTGAGGAGGAGGAGGCTATCGAAGCGCTGCAGAAAGAGTACGCTGACACAGGCTTCACCTACGGCATGTTCGAGAGCACCGAGACCTACCTTCGTCCGGACGGCAGTATCGGTGGTTACTCGTCGCTGTTTTGCGACTGGATGAGCGAGCTGTTTGGCATCACGTTCACGCCGAGGATGTACGATTGGAACGAGCTTTACAGCGGACTTTTGGATGGCTCTATCGACTTCTCCGGCGAGCTTACGCCTATGCCGGAGCGGGAACGGGACTTCTACATGACCCGTACTTTTACAGAAAGGGCCATCGTCGCCTATCGCCAGGCGGACAGTCGCAGCCTGGCCGAGATCGCCAGAGAGCGGCCGCTACGTTTCATCTTCCTGGGTGGCAGTTCCACCACCGATCCGGTCTTAGCGTCCTCGCAATACCCCATTGAGCCGCTGTATGCGAACTCGATGGTCGAGGTCGCGGAGATGATGCTGTCTGACGAGCCGGCGGATGCCTTTATCGCCGAAGAGCATGGACAGGAGACGATGGCCGAAGGGGTCTACGCCGAGCGCATCTTCCCGGTGGTCTACTCGCCGTCGTCATTTTGTACGGGGCAGGAGCGCCTGGCACCTATCGTGTGCGTTTTGGACAAGTATCTGGCGCAGGGCGGCTTGGAGCGCCTGCTTGAGCTGTACAATCAGGGTAGCGAACAGTATGCTAAGGACAGGCTCTACTCCCAGCTTACGGAAGAGGAGCGCGATTACATCGCGGTCCACAGTTCAGAGGGCGCGCCGATAAGGCTGATTGCCGAGGATGATAACTATCCCATCTGCTTCTATAACGAGAACGAGCAGCAGTGGCAGGGCATTGCCATCTCGGTGCTGGAAGAGATCTGCGAATACACCGGATTGACCTATGAGGTGGCGAACAATCCTGGGGAGAGCTGGTCGTCCTACCTTGACAGCCTGCAAAGCGGCGAAGCAGACATCATCAGTGAGTTGCTCTATTCCGAGGAGCGTGCCAACAACTACATTTGGGCCGATGAGCCCTACGAGGAGGATTATTTCGCGCTCATTTCGCTGGTCGAAACCGAGGATATCGAGATCAACCAAATCCTCTATTCGCGCGTCGGTGTGGTCGAGGGCAGTGCTTATGAGGACTTCTTTCGTAAGTGGTTCTCCGATCATCCGCAACTTGTGGAATGCGCGGACACCACCGAGGCCTTGCAGATGCTCAAGGATCACGAAGTGGACTTCATCATGGCCTCGCGCAACATGTTGCTCAACGCCAGCAACTACTTGGAGGATCCCAGCTTTAAGAGCAACCTTATTTTCCAGTACAGTTACGGCTCCTACTTCGGCTTCCCCAAAAGCGGCGAGACCCTGTGCGGCATAGTCAGTAAGGCTCAGATGTTCGTCGACACGGTGTCGATTACCGAGCGCTGGACGGAGCGCTTCTTCGACTACCGCGACAAGCTGATGCGGCAGCAGGTTGTCTACCTGAGTATACTCTCGATACTGTCCGTGGTGGTGATTGTGCTGTTGATCGTGCAGTTCCAGCGCAAGCGCCGCGACAACGCAGAGCTGGAGCGTATCGTGTACGAACGTACTGCTGAACTGGAGGTGCAGACCGAGGCGGCCAAGGTCGCGGCGACAGCCAAAGGCGACTTTCTCTCCCGCATGAGCCACGAGATCCGCACGCCACTTAACGCTGTCATGGGAATGGCCCAGATAGCCAAGCGCAGCGCCGAGCGGGAGTCACCTAAAACCGTAGAGGCCATAGACGAGATGCTCCGAGCATCCGAGCATTTGTTGGGCATCCTCAACGACGTGTTGGATATGTCCAAGATTGAGGCCGGTAAGATGGCGCTGCACCTGCGCCCCTTTGGCTTCATGGCAGCGATGGATGACGTGAGCAACATCATCGAGGGGCGCTGCGTGCAGAAGGGCGTGCGCTACCGCTCCGCCATTGAGGTACCGGAGACGCTCGTTGTGGTTGGCGACGCCCTGCACCTGCGCCAAATCCTCATCAACTTGCTGGGCAACTCGGTGAAGTTCACTGAGGTAGGCGGCGAGGTGGAGCTGGCGGCGAGAGTGTCAGAGCAGACCGAAGATAGCGTGACCCTGGCGTTCAAGGTCACCGATAGCGGCATCGGCATGACCGAAGAGCAGGTACAACAACTGTTCAAACCCTTCGAGCAAACCGACGACACCGTGGCCTCGCGCTTTGGCGGCACAGGGCTGGGGCTGGCTATCAGCCAGAATCTGGTACAGGCCATGGGCGGCATGATCACGGTGGACAGCATCAAGGGCGCGGGTTCGGCGTTCTCTTTCACTCTGACCCTGTCTAAGGCTGACACTGCTGACTCCGCTGCTGATGAGGCGGCTGGGGCCTTGCCGTCGGCTCTCGCAGGCAGCATAGATTGGAGCGGCAAGCGCATCCTGATGGTCGAGGACATCGAGGTGAACCGGCTGATTGTTCGAGAACTGCTGGCCGATACCGGACTTGAGATCGAGGAAGCGGAAGACGGACAGCGTGCCTGCGAGATGTTCTCGGACAGCGAGCCAGGCTACTTCGATTTGATCTTGATGGACGTGCAAATGCCGAGGCTAGACGGTCATTCGGCCACCCGCTGCATCCGCGGCATGTCGCGCGAGGATGCCAAGGAAATCCCGATTATCGCCATGACCGCCAACGCCTATAGCGAGGACATCGATAAGGCGCGCGAGGCCGGCATGAGCGCGCATATCGCCAAACCTATCAACATGGAGAAGCTGCTGGAGACCTTGGCCGCCTACTTGGACAGTTGAATGCCCTGTGCTCGTCACCCGCTCCAGTGTTAGAAGATGATATTCGCGCTCATTTGTGGTATGGTGGCTTATATAATTTCGAACTTTGATCCACTGCACACACCGAATACCACACCAGAATATTGCATCAAGGGTAAGGGGCGCACAGATGATAAGCAAGCAACAGAACAGGGCGCAGGCGCAAGGTGTTTTTCTCGCCCAGGGCTCTTTGTGTTTATGTAACGGTACCCAACATAAGTCGGGTAGGACTCGCCACCAAGGGTTCACACTTATCGAACTCGTTGTTGTCATTACTATTCTGGGCATAATGACTGCCATGGCGGTGCCCAGCTTTGCCGGTTATATTGATAAAATGAAGGTGGAAGAACTGGCTCAAAAGGGCAGGATTGCTGAGGAGGCGACGCTGGCACTGGCAGGTATGCAATATGCCCGTTTTGGCAATCCGCCCTTGGCCAACTTTACTGCAAACCCTGCGGTTGCTGAAGAGAATTACCTCTATCTTGACAGCCAGGCATCGGTTGATCTGGGCTTTTCCAGAGGTAACCTGCTGGTGTATGCCCCTGCGAATCTTGGTCGTCCGATTGACGACGGCACGCGGACAAGTGCCGGTATCAACGAGTTCAAACAGCGCACGGTGACAGACCTGCCGCCCTGTGATTGGCGCATAGACGCAACCTCGGAAAATCAGAAGATGACATCGCTGAAGATATTTCTCTACAAGGATGTCTCGGGTGTGACCGAGGACAGCAGTGGTATATCGATTCCGCCCGGCACGTATCTGAACTATGAACGCGCCTTTACCTATTATTGGATTACCGATGAGGGAGCACGTTTGCTTTTGCTGCACGGTGCGACGATAGATACCACCGGAAACATATCTGAGGGCACCGGATGGAACATCTACCGCTACGACGACAGTGCAGGAACTTATGCACTGCGCGGCAGCGCCGGCGACTAAGAAAGCGCCGCTTTGTCCCACAGGAGACGGGGCGTGTGTCCCACAGGAGAACGTGTGACGGTTGCCCCGTCTCCCACACGAGGGCTCTTTCACCTTGCGCCGCGCAGACGAGTCGGACGAAGGGCCCTGTCCCCCCACAGGGGCTCCTTTGTACCAAAGTAAGCGCTTTTCTTCTCGCAATGGCATCTGCTATGACGTGCTTACCGTAATGCTGCCCATGTTTGTCTTAACATCCAGCGTGCATGTTGGGTTGGCCACAGAAGACTGGGTTGACGAGTTTACGCCAGAGCTCTTGCTGATGCCATTCAGACTCACGTCGCCCATGCTGGCACGAAACAGATACGACAGCTCTGCCTCGCTGTTTTGCAGACGTAAGTCGGCTTCTCCCATATTTAGAGACAGAGTGGCCGTTCCCCAAAGGGTGCCTTCAAATACCGCACTACCCAAATCCAGCTCAGCGGTAAGGTCGTTAATCTTTGCCGAGGTCAGTTTCAGGCTGCCGAGATTCAGGGCGGCACGGGCTCTTTGAGCAACATCCAAGCCGTTTATCTCACAATTACCCAGATCCATGTCCACATCAAAATCATCGACTCTAATGTCTTTGCCGGTTAGATTGCCGGCGTTAAGTCGGGCAGACAGGCTCTTTGCTCTCAGGCTTGAAACATCAAGGTTGCCCAGATCGCCTACAAACGACACACTGCTGAATTCGGCATCCGCCGGATACGTCAGCACCAGCTCATAATTCTTGTCAGGAGCAAAAGGATAGGAGCCAAAATTGAAGATGTTGAGAAACCAGGGCCTGGGCTGACTCTCGCTTGATATACGCAGCGTGCCGCCAGATTCGTGGATGTCCAACGTGACCAGGTCGGCAGGATAAGAGCCGGTGAGCGAGAAAGAATCGCCCGGTATCATCTTTAGAGAGACAATGCTGGAATCGATGTCTACGGCAGTGATGTTATCCCAGTGTTCGTTAACAGTCGTTGTGGCATCGTCTGTGAGGACAGTAGGGCGCAGACCGTCGAAACGCACCGGGCGCACGCCTCCCAGCCCAAAGCCAATGGTGGCCAGAATACCACCCACCACGAACACTCCCCCCACAACACACAACAGAATCTTTGCGGTCTTACTCATTTTATTCCCCTTTCTCGATTTTGTAGACGTTTGCGAATAGCGTTGAAGAACCTGGCTACGCCCGTTATGCACAGTCGGCCCAGTTTCAAAAAGGCTATGGCCAACAGGACACAAAGAGCTAACGAGACCAAGCCGACCCCTGAATAAAACAACCCGGTGGCAAGGTGAGTGAATAGCAAGACGAGGCCGCCCGCACTACAGACCAGCCCGTAGACCAACAGCGCAACCACCACAGCAATCATTGTCACCAACGCTGCAAACAGCACGGCCAGTACGGCTATGATCAAAGCAAAGAGCACTATCGCCAGCGGCACACCCAAAGGAATTGCCAGAATGGCCAAAACGACCGTCCAGACGGTGCCCAAACCTTGCTTGCGGGATTTCCTCTGTAGCTGTGCTTGGCCGGTGGCTTGTGCTCCTCCTGCCCACTGTCCTGACGGTGGCTGTGGCTGTGGACCCGGCTGTGGCTGTGGCCGAGGGCCAGACTGCGGTTGTAGGTCAGACTGCGACTGTGGCTGAGGGCCAGGTTGCGACTGTGCTTGCGACTGTGGCTGTACGGCACCGTCCATGGCAATATCTGCTCGTATCTGAGCCGCCAGCGACCGCGGGCTGCCCAGTATATCGACCGCGTCGGTCTTGCCGGTTGCCTCGGCATCAAGCAGGTATTCGCTATAGTAAGCCAGTGCGTTTTGCTGGTCGTATTGGTCCAGTCCTCTCAATTCCTGTTCCAACTTTAAGAGATAATCTGCAGTATTCATTACGCCTCACTTCCTAAATAAGCATCTATCCTGTTTCTATACAGCGTCCACTCGCTTCGATGTTGAGCCAGTTGGGCCTTGCCGTCACCAGTAATCGAATAGTATCGACGGTTTCTCCCCTGGTGTGGCACATCGTAAGTCCTGAGAAAGCCGCCGCTTTGCAACCGTCGCAGCACCGGATAAAGTGTGGACTCCGAGACGCCGAGGCTGCCCTGCAGGTTCTGTGTCAGTTCGTAGCCGTAAGCATCTGCCTGGCCCAAGACCGAGAGCACGCAGGCATCCAACAGACGTGCCGCTATCGGAAAACTCATAGAGAAACCTCCTATTCTTCGTACAATAATATTATATAGCCTATAATATTATAGGAAGCATGTAAAGTAGGAGAGAAAATCCGCGAACGGTTTCCAGGGACAGTCTGGATAGACAGAAATAAATCAAGTTTGCGGATATGGTTCAGTTTCCAGAGATGGTCGGACGGCGTTTTGGCGCGCCTTTCTCCCCCAGTTCTTGAAGCCCCCCTTGTTGATCCGGTCGGCGCCGAACAATAAAGAGATTGTAGCATGGCCCAGCAGTCTTTGAAGCCCCTTGTTGGTCAATTGGTGCCAGAGAGCTGGTGCCAGGAAGTCAGTGTCAGCGGGGCGGTGTCAGCAGGCCAGTGCCAGCAGGGCGGTGTCAGCAGTTCTAGCCAAACAGTAGGTGGCGCTCAGCTTCAGATAGGGCGCTGCGAGCTTGGTCGCGCAGGCCGTTTACACCGATAAAGAATTCGCGCATCAGGGCTACCAGTAGATAGCGTCCTCTTGCGGTAAGGGTAAGAGTCGAGCCATCGTTTCTAGCAAAGGCTTTAGTCAACGTAAAAAAGCCGTATTCAGCGGGGAGTCCCCGAGCGACACTGACGCCAAAATCCCGCAGCCACTGGCGTTTGTCCAGATGCAGGCCAAAAAGCTGCATCATCAGACGGTAACGCATCCGATCGGTTTTCGAAAATCTCCTTTTGCCCACAACACTCATGTGTCCGGCATTGATGCGTCGGATATAGTCGTCCACACCAAAGGTATTGACATACAACGCGCCGTCCAGGTAGGAAAAGCCGCCGGCACCGATGGCTGGGTATTCCTCGTAGTCAATAATGTATTCATCAATCGGCGCGTCTTGGCTGGCACTGGGAGCACTGAATGTCCAAGCACTGCTCAGGCTAAAACCCGCGAGATCCATGAGAACAGTGCTTATCAGGTCATAGAATTCGGCTTCACGGCTATAATCCACCCGGCCGATCGTAGCGGCCAGCGACCGCTCAACTGCCGGCGATGCCATCAGGGGATAGAACGTTACCTGGTTCACACCGCTTTCTAATATATAGGCCAGATCCCTGGTGAGAATATCGGCGGTCTGCGAAGGGAAATTAAATATCATGTCGGCGTTCAAGCTGTCGAAGCGTCCGTTCGCAGCCTGCAGACGCTGCGCTATCTGTATGCCACTGCCGTATTTATCCAGTCGTTGCATCTGTGCCAGTAGACCATCGTCAAAACTTTGCACGCCGACGCTCAAGCGCTGGACACGTCCCTCCAAAGCATCCAGCCAGCGTGGATAAAGATGGTTGGGGTTTGTCTCGCAAGAAACCTCGCGTGGCGCGAACAGATCTTGTGCCAAGTCTATCGTAGTGGCCAACTCGTCAATAAGTATCGTAGGAGTGCCACCACCGACATACAGGGAATCAAAGCGATACCCCAAATGGGCAACCATCCGCATTTCATCGCGCAGGGCGACAAAATAAGCACGAGCCCGCGCTTCGTTCAAGGGATAGCGGTTGAACGAGCAATACGGGCACAGCCGCTCGCAAAACGGCACATGAACATAAAGCATGTAGCCGCGCTCGGGCTGCTTGGGCCTGGGCAGGTGGTTTTGTCCCGCAGACAAAGGCGACATCGCCAGAGTACGCGGATTCAAGGTTCGCATCACTTTAGATTGTAAACGCTCGGCGAGAATAACACCCTCCTGTCTGGTTAACACAGCTAACTGGTGCAAGCACTTTGCGCAGACAGCTAACACAGGTGACGATTCTATCATTGCTTGGACAGGAGAAGTGCGAGGTACCAGGCGGCTACAGCAAGCGGCAGCAGCGAGCACAGCATGCTCCGGTGACGTGTGTCAATGTTATGGGGCCGTATGTCAAGGGGATATGTACCTCGACACACTCTGCAACCGCAAAACTCACACAGCACTAAACCGCTGGGTATGCCCAGTTGGTTGAGTAGTAAGGCTCATGGCTGCGCACCCACATGAACACAAAAGGGACGGTGGTTTTTGTGTTTCCAAAGCGACTGCCTGGCCTACGAGGTCAGGCTCATGGCTTCGCACTCGCAGTGTAAGAGAGCCGCTGCAGCTGCGGAACTCGGATAGCACTAAACCTTAAGCGGTATATCCAGCTCTATCATCTAAAGGTCAAGTATCAACATTATAGGGAGTGCAAATTCCTCCTTAGGGTTTAGTGCTACCCTCAAACAATCCTCGCTTACGCGGCGCCTCTCTGACACTGCTGCTTCGCAAAATCGCCTGACCTCGTAGGCCAGGCAATATATACTACCTTTTACAATTAGCACACAGGAGTGTTTATGTTACCATTAGGACTGTTCGGAATACTGAGAGTCTGTTGGAAGCACTAGAAACTAAGATTGGAAAGGGAAGAAATATGAAGTCGAAAATTACGCCGTGGGGGGGGGCATCACCGTCTCGTACTTGCGCTGACCTCGTAGCTGCCTATCCTCACAATTCAAAGCACGACCACACCGTTGCCGCTGTTCATAAGTCAGCGGCTTTTTCATGTCCTGGGGAGAAAAACGAACTTTCAGTCTGTAAAGCTCGCCGGACACCCCTCGTGTACGGTGCCACAGCACACCGCAAAGGCTTCACCCTTGTAGAACTCATCGTCGTTATCGTAATCCTAGGAATCCTTGCGGCTATAGCCATCCCCGCGCTCACGGGCTATATAAGCAAATCTGAGGATAAAGAGTGGGAGATGCGCGCCCGAGACATCAACATAGCCATGCATGCCGTACTCGATGAGGCCTGGGCAAATGGCGAGTTTGGTGCTAAGGCGATGTGGCCAACATATGCAGCCCATGAATTCTCGGAAGGCACTACCCGCGCGGGTTGTTATACACGGTTCAGCATTGGCAGTCTGTCATATTATTTCAGTAATACCTCTTCGTCTGTATTCTTCGAGAGAGCCACTACTTTGCTCGGCGAAGAATATTCGGATGCATCTGGCTTTCCGTGGTCTATAGACCTTTATGCGGCTCCAGGTTCTGGTGCCACCGCCGCTACAGCCGACGGGTTTATGATCGATGCACGCCCCGAGGGTTGGGAGAGTGGTCGTCCGCTCATCATCGTTACCTACAAACTGATCCATATTAATGGGCTAAGCACACAAGATGATTGGCACAACGCAAGAAACACTAATAATTCCATTGTCTATGACGCTCAGGCCGGCTACGAAGTCTACCGCCTCACCATATAACAAAAGAGACGCTAAAGATAACCTAAGAGCGTTTAAACTGCGTGCCACCACCACTACCGGGCACCTGCAACTCCAAGCTCAAAAGGTGTTAGACTACCGTCATGAACAATGATGCACAAACTAACGCAGCTGGCAGCGCAGACCGAGCCGTGGCAGATTCCGTTTCAGGCAGCACAACCAGCGCGACGGGTCCTGCTTCAGGCGGCCCGACCGTTGCGGTAGGCTCCGCTCCAGGCCATACCCCAGTCGGCAGTACTGGCGACCTGTACTCGTTAGATTCGCCCTGTGCTCATGAGGCGCTGTTGGCCGTAACGCACGTCTATACCGATCTGGACGGCACGATGTTGGCTCCGGGCGGGCGGCTGCTGACCAGGCACGACACGAGCCCGTCGGTGGCTTGTGCCCAGGCTTTGGTGGATTTAAAGCGCGTTGGTGTCGAGGTGATAGTGGTGACCGGACGCAGTCGTGCGCAGGGCACTGAGATAATGAGGCTGCTTGATCTGGACCATTTTATCGGCGAGCTGGGCTGTGTGGAACAGAAGGGTTTTGGTCAGACCGCGCAGATAAGCTATAACCTTGGACGATGGCCCCAAGACTGGCACAGCCGCTTTGCGGCCCATGGCTCAAACGACTGTTCTGTGGGCAACCCCGATCGGATAACCCCCTACCAGCTTATCGCCCAAAGCGGGATAGTGGAGTTACTGGAAAGCCAGTTCAAGGGTCGCCTCGAAAAGCATAACCCCTTTGACGGCGTTCGCGAGGTCACCCAGATGATGCGCGGCTGTGTCGATGTTAACGAAATTACTAGTGTACTAGCAAATAGCGATCTGCCGCTGCAGTTCTATGATAATGGGATAATCCACCCCGCCGTACATAATCTTACCGAGTGCGACCAGATCCATATCTATCATCTCATGCCCCAGGGGATAGACAAAGGACAAGCGCTTGCCGCAGACATTGAGCGTCGTGGCCTGAAAAAACTACAGACAGTAGCTATCGGCGATGCCATCGGCGATGTTGCTATGGGCAGGTACACCGGTTCCTTCGTACTGACGAGGGCCTCGACAGACAACGCTTTGGAGGTGGATGCCGCAAAGGCAGATGCCCACATACGGCCCGGTTTTATCGCCAAAGGCTCTACCGTAGACGGTTGGGTCGAATTTGCTCGCGCTCTCCTTGTGGCTAAAGGCCAACAAGCTCGCTGGTAGGGGTAGACACCCGGTTGCCACAGTTAGTGTTCAGGGATTCCTGATGTTTTGAGGTTCGTGAGCAGCGCCTTGCCAGATGCTCACAACGCAAAAAGGAACCTCGATGCTCAGGGGTTCAACGCGGATTTTCACTCATGAAGTTATTGAGATAGACAGGATTCTCGATGCTCAAGGGTTCAGCAGCTTGCGCAGGCTGCGTTCCAGCACAAAGGCCAGCACAGCGTTAATCAGCGCTTTGAGAATGTTAAAGGGTAGAAGTATCGGCACAATCATGCTGATGACCGCCTCGGTCGGCACACCCATATACAGTGGTGTGACCAGCAGGTTCATCAAGATGGCCACGATGACCATGCACACACAGCTTATAATCAGTCCTACCACTGCGGCCACCGTAGAACGTTGGCGTTTGTAGACGAATGCCGCCGGCAGTACAAAGGCCAACACCACGACACTGTTCATCAAGGCCCCCCAGAGATTGCCCGAGAACAGGCCATGAATCCAGGCTATCAGGATGCCGATCAGGCTTCCTGCGGCCGGGCCGTAGCTAAAACCACCAATCAAAGCCGCTACTGCCGAGGCATCGAATTTTAAAAAGTCTGTACCCGGAAGCAACGGAAACTCAATAAAGCTCAGAATAGTGCCGAGCGCTACAAAAATGGCCATGGTCGCCAACTGCCGGGCACTCCAACGTGTCGAGCGATAGGGGGACGATGTGGGCTCTTTGCTCATCGGTCAGCCTCCTTGTCTGGGGTATCGAACGTATTAGGTGTGTTCAGTGGACTTGACGTTACAAGTGAATCAGATGTGCCGAGTGTATCAGGCGCGTCGGTTGTGCCGGGTACTTCAGGCGCGTAGGGCGTGTCAGGTTCAGGGAGCGCACCGGTTGTGTCAGCAGTGTTGGTCGTGACAGGCATGTCTGCTGTGTCGATAGCGCTGGTAGCGCTCATCGTGTCTGTGTTGCCGGTCGCATTCGCTGCGTCCGTGCTCTTCTCCCCAGCTTTTTTTGAACGCAGTCTGGCTCCGACGATGCCGAACAGGGTCGGCAGGAAGCTGATAACGACGATGGCAACTATCACCAATTCAAAGTTGTCCTGAACCAGGGGAATACCACCAAAAAAGTAACCCAATAGGGTAAAGAGGCACACCCAGAGCACGCCACCAACGACGTTGAAGATGCTGAATCGGGCAAAGTGCATGCCGCCCAGGCCGGCGATGAACGGCGCAAATGTGCGGATGATAGGAAAAAACCGGGTGAGAACCACGGCCAGCAGACCGTATTTATCAAAAAACGTCTGAGTCCGCTGTAGCCTTTGGGGAGTCAGAGCCTTGACGCGGCCGGAGTCGATGATGCTCTGGCCGAGTTTACGACCAATCCAGTAGTTAGACGTGTTGCCCAATATCGCGGCCAGACTGAGCAGGATCAGTAGAACGGCCAGGTTGAGACCACCACCGTCGGCCGCGAAGATGCCGGCTGTGAACAGCAGGGAGTCACCGGGCAAGAAAGGCGTGATAACCAGGCCGGTCTCTACAAAGATGATGCCGAACAGGGGCACGTAGACCCAGATGGGCCCCAGGGTGTTGATCCACTCGGCGATGAAACTGCGCGGATCACGCAACAAGTCGACAAAAAACTGAATTATCTCCATAAAAAGGCGGTCTCCAATGCGCATACAAAAGGCTTGGACGCTCAACAGGGGCCCCTTATGGCTGCTTCTGTCAAGACCTGACCAGGTTCGAAGCGTATTGCCGTCCAAGCCAAGAACATTTTATCCCATTAGCCTCGCGCCTGCCTGAGTCAAAAATTGCTGTTCGAGTCAAGAATTGCTGCCTGGACCGGAAATTGGTCGAAGAATCAGTCGAAGGCTAGTCGAAGCTAAGTCGAAAACCATCCAGCTAGTCGAAGCTAAGTCGAAAATCACCCAGCTAGTCGAAGCTAAGCCGAAAACCATCCAGCTAGTCGAAGCTAAGTCGAGAATCACCCATTTTGTAACAGGATGGTAACCCAACGGCCTATCATATCATGCTATAATTTGTTTTCAAAAATTGTCCTCGGGAGGAAACTCACAAATGGATTTGGCTCAGCAAGTACAACTTGTCAGTATTATTCATGACAAACTAGCGAGCATTACTGGCGAAAGACTCAGAGTTCGAGCAAATATGGGGCGCTCCAGATTTATGGAGTGCGAGGGTGTAATCACCCAGGCTCACCCGCAGCTTTTCATCATGGAAGTCGAGCGTAAGCGCGGTCGTATCACGCGCCAATCTTATCAGTATGTAGACATACTTACCGGCACGGTAGAGCTCAGCCATGCGGAGAGTAACGAGCCGCTTTTTCCGGCTTTTGAGCAGGTATAGTTCTGTTCAAATATAGTTTTGTGCAGGCGTAGGCCAGGGTTTGTCGGCGCGAGCGTGTGGAGTGCGGTAGAGCCTCTTTGAAGGGCACTCCTGAACTGTGCCGGTGTGTGTGGCGTGTTAGCCAGCAGCCAATTCGCGTTTGAGGCCCGCAACCACAGCCCTAAAATTGCTATTACTAATAGCAATTATCTGGGTAGCCAGGATAGCGGCGTTTTTTGCGCCGTTAATGGCTACACAAGCCACCGGCACACCACTGGGCATCTGTACGATGGAGAGCAGCGAGTCCAAGCCGCCCAGGTCACTGGTCTTTATCGGCACGCCAATTACGGGCAGCGGAGTATAGGCTGCTACTACTCCGGCCAGGTGCGCTGCTTTGCCGGCAGCGGCAATGATTACCTCGATGCCCCGTTCCTGTGCCGCAGCTGCCCATTCATGGACTTTGTCGGGGTTGCGATGTGCGCTGGCTACGATTAGCTCAAAAGGTACCGAAAACTCCTCAAGCTGCTCGGAGCAGGCCTGCATCACACCCAAATCGCTTTTTGATCCAACTATGATTCCTACCAAAGGCTGAGACATACCAAACGTCCAATCGTAGTTTTAGCAATCTAGTTTGTAGTCAGCCCATTTTATCATGGATGGCCCTTCCCGGCGCGTGAATCCCTTGTGCTTAAAGGTCACCTCCATTATCCTCCTCCCCTCTACTTGGGATTTTCGGCAACTGCGAAGCGCACTTAAAGGTCGCCTTCATTATCCTCCTCCCCTCTACTTAAAACGTCTTAAAGCCCCACCACTTACGAAATCTAAAGGCATTATTGGAAATAGTGGTGCGCCGTACAGGATTCGAACCTGTGGCGTCCTGATTCGTAGTCAGGCCCTCTATCCAGCTGAGGTAACGGCGCACGCAGACATTAGATTATAGACTATGCACAAATTGCGTCAAGATACGGATTGTACAGAGAACCACGCCGACATCTGTAACCTACCCTCACAACCCTATAGTGTAATTTCGACACCTAATTTTGAATTTTGACTTGCAAGCTGACCCCACACGATATATGATATATTTCCTATGAGGAATAGATATAATGAAAAACATACTGAGCGGAATATAGTAAATTCGTGCGCTGATCCGCATGCTTCCCTTGCTTCAGAGAATGCGGCCCTTGATCTGTATTCGACCCAGTATCTTGCGCGAAGAATACTCATCTGCTCTTTGGTTCTGGTATTTATCGCCTTGCTATCTTTCATGCTCGGCCGCTACTTTGCCTGGCCACCTGAGGTGTGGCAGGCAGTTAAGGAGCACATTACAGACTTTGTGGCACATTTACAAAATCCGGATGCTATCAGTGTCATCAGTGACCTTAAACTTGATGCTGCGCTGTTTAATATTCGTTTACCGCGCATTATTGTTGTATTGTTGGTGGGCATGGCACTTTCGGTGGCTGGCGCATCCTACCAGGGTATGTTCAAAAACCCACTGGTCTCTCCAGACCTTCTGGGGGCATCTGCAGGTGCTTCGTTTGGAGCCTGTCTGGCTATGCTTCTCAACTTGGAAATTATTTGGATACAGCTATTTGCCTTTGCTGGCGGCATGGCGGCGGTGTTTTTTGTCATGCTGATCAACAAAGCGGTGCGCGCAGACGCTATTCTTGGCCTGATCCTTGGCGGCATTCTGGTGGGCACATTGTTTTCCAGCGGCACCTCCATCATCAAGCTCGTTGCCGACGCAGATGACAAGCTGCCGGCCATCACCTTTTGGTTGATGGGTTCTTTCGCGTCTATTACGGTCAAAGATATGCTGATGGTTCTGCCAGCCATGGTACTTGGCTTCATACTATTGCTCGCCCAGCGTTGGAATCTCAACGTACTCAGTTTTGGCGAAGAAGAGGCCAGAAGCCTTGGCATCAACACCAACGCAACCCGCACCATCGTAATATTCGCCGCCACGTTGTTAACGGCTTGTTCTGTGGCAGTGGCCGGAATCATTGGCTGGATAGGCCTCGTCGTTCCGCATCTTACGCGCGCTATTGTTGGCCCCAACTATAAAGTATTGTTGCCCACGACAATGCTTGTGGGCGCGGGGTTTTTGTTGATTGTCGACAATGTTTCTCGATTATTATTTTCCGTCGAGATACCTATTGGCCTTTTGACCTCGATACTCGGTGTGCCCTTCTTTGTATTTATCTATCGCAAGAATATGAAGGGGTGGTAGCGAGGTGTTGCAAATCGAGAACATGGTCACAGGATACGGGAAAAAGCAAGTCGTCAATGGCATTGATTTTGAGGTCAAACCCGGAGAATTCGTCTGTATTATCGGTGCCAACGGCTGCGGTAAGACCACGGCCCTCAAAGGCATCCTTGGTTTTTTGCCTCTGACCTCTGGCGCTGTACGCATGAATGGCAATGACACCTCCCGGCTCTCTAACAAGCAACGCGCTCGCCTCTTTGCCTACATCCCGCAGTTGCACATCCCACCGTTTCCTTTTAAAGTTGCCGATGTAGTACTTCTGGGAAGAACTCCGCACTTGACCAGTACTGTAGCCGACGTTACCAAGCGTGACAAGGTGGTCGCCTACGAAGCCATGAAACAACTCTCGATCCTGCATCTAGCCGAGCGTGAATATACAGAACTATCTGGCGGACAGCAACAACTCGTGCTCATCGCCCGGGCTCTGGCACAAGAACCGGATTTGCTTGTCATGGACGAGCCTACGGCATCGCTGGACTTTGGCAATCAACAACTGGTCCTAACGCGTCTGCACGTGCTCTCTCGCGCCGGAATGGCGGTACTTATGGTTACTCATGATCCCGACCATGCGCTGTTCTGTGCGGATCGGGTTATTGTCATGGACGGAGGGAGGATCATTTTGGAGGGTAGTCCTTCGGACACGATAACTTCAGAAATCATGCAGCGAATCTACTCGACCAATGTTTGTGTAGCCAATGTCCAACTGGATGACGGCCAGACAAGAAGAACCTGTATACCTTTGATGACCACCAGAGAAGCTCCAGCCACAGAATATGCCCAAACCGCATCAGCTGTTCTTCTTGGCATGAAAGGAAACCCATCATGATTTCCAGGCGCGACTTCTCCAAGCTGTTGGCCACCGGCTTTGTCATATCGCTCGCAACGCCGGCACTTAATGCCTGTGAATCTATCAAAGGGGCTGCTGATGCTGCCATTCTCAACAAGCGCACAGTTATCGATGATGCTGGTCGCACTCTGGAAGTTCCTACACCTGGTAGCATAAAAAGCGTGTTCTTTACCTCTGCTCTGGCCCAGGTATACATCACCTCACTGTGTCCGGAGCTGTTGGGAGGTACGGCCAGCAAGTTCGATGCCAGCGCTCTACGCTTTCAGCCTGAGGGAGTGGACAAACTGCCCTACCTTGGCACAATCCATAACAACGGCGAAATCGACCGGGAATCCCTGCTCACCGAGGATATTGACATCATGTTTTCGATCAGCGGTATTCAACTTACTCGACAAAACATCTCTGAAGCCGAGGGACTGCAACAACAAACCGGCATTCCTTGTCTTTTGGTTGATGGATCGTTCACGAAGATACCGGCAGCCTTCCGCTTTCTGGGAGACGTTTTGGGTCGCCCTCAACGTGCCGAGGAATTGGCGTTGTTTTGTGAGCAGAGCTACGAGAGTGTCAACAGTGTCGTGGCAACAATCCCTCAAAGTGAGCGGATTGGTGTCTATTACGCAGAAGGACCCGAGGGGCTACAAACTGAGCCAGAGACTTCGCAGCACATGCTGGGTTTCCTTGAAGGCGGTGCCAAATGTGTTGCCACCTGCGATGAAACCTATGGTGGCGGCATGACTGATGTCTCTCTGGAACAGGTACTCAAATGGGATCCCGAGGTAATTATCGCCTGGGATACAAACAGCCGTGGCGGGGCCTATGAGGATATCCGCACTAATCCCGACTGGGCTCAGATTCGAGCAGTTAAGGACAAGCGCGTCTACGCTATGCCTAACGAGCCTTGGGCTTGGTGTGATCGTCCGCCCGGTGTTAATCGTATTATCGGTATTCATTGGATTGCCAACCTGCTTTATCCCGACCTTTACGAAGTAGACATCAAAGAGATAACCAAGGAGTTTTTTAAGGTCATGTACTCTAAGGAAATCGACGACGACACCGTGCTGGAAATACTCGGTGATTCCTATCCTCCTCCACCCCGAAAGACCAAAGGCCTATGACAGCGCCTTTATCAACACACATTGCTCTGTTATCGCGAGCCACCATAGGCGATGTGGCGATCCAGTCTACTCGCCAAACGCGGCCCCGTACCGTTATACAAAACTGTATCCAATCTTGTACGATTCGCCTGGCTCTTGGCTTAAAGCTGGCGACTTGCGTCCTGCTGACCGTTTTATTGGCCAGCTATCAGCTGGTTTTGCCTGCAGTAGCTTTTGCCCAAACAATCAACGCCGCTGCAAGTATTGAGACTGACGTCGATGTTCTTCCCGCATTCCTTCCCCTGGACAATGAGCCTCAAGACCCCGGTGTCGGTGGCGGAGATTCCGGTGGAGACGGCGACCCAAGCGGTGGCGGAGATTCCGGTGGCGACACAACTCCCGATCCCGGTGGTGGCGAGACAGGCGGAGGTACAGACCCCGGTGCCGGTGGCGGTCCCGGTGGAGGTGGTGACTCGGGTGGCGGAGGTACCACCCCAGACCCCGGCGGCACAGAATACATAACACAGGTTTTACTCAAGGACGATGAGCCAGCGATCGATGGTCAAAAACACTTTGTTGGCGAGGACTGGGACGAAGAATACAAAGTTATCCATATCGAGCAAAAGGGCAAGACTGTCCAACTGAACGGCTACTACACTACGAATTGGAGTTACGGGGCCGTTTATGAAGCTGCTAACGGTACTTCTCCTCTGGGTGAGGTACTTCTGGATTGGACAAGCAATGACTCTAATATAGCGACCGTATCACCTAACGGTCTGATTACACCCAAGGCAAATGGCACGGTTACGATTACGGCTACGGTCAGAGATTCGGCGCTCTATGAAAGCGAGGCTCCCTACAAAAGCGTCGATGTTGTTGTAGATGGTCAGTCAGGTGCCTATGTTGTCGATGTTACTATTATCGACATTGATGGTAATGATCTCGGAAGTAAGGCCGGTGGTATACTGGAGATTGATGAAGCTAATAAATTCATTCAATTCTATGCTATTATCGCCTGGTTTGATGCCGACCTTGGAATCGTTCGGTTTGAGGACACCCGTTTTGAACAGGTTTCCTCTACTATCACATGGGCTTTGGGAGGTTCGCAGGTACCAGCCACTATCAACGCTGATACGGGCCGGCTCAAAACCACGGAGTACTCCGGCGCTGCCCTTGTCATTTGTACAGTTACGGGCGGTGTGGCCGGCAAAAGTATTGAGGATTTTGCCCGCATTATGGTTGATACCGGCTCGTATGAGTACAACCCCAGCAATGAACTTACACTCAAGGTCGTCTACGAGCAGTTTCCTGATGTGGTGGTGCAAGAACATACCTATAGTTACGCGGAATTGTTGGGCACCCTCAGCTCGGTTAGCTATTCCTATACTATCCTTGGTGGCCAACATAGCGGCTATGGCTGTGTGAGGGCACAGGGCTTTTTGTTTAAGGACGTTGTGGATTTAGAGGGAATCGTCCTAGACGAGGTTTACCAGTTCCGTTTTGGCACGGCCGATGGCTACGATAATCCGGTTACGTATCAGCTACTCTATGACTCTGGGCCGCGCTATTACTTTCCTAACTGGGATATTGGCAGTCGCGCCGAGGCACAAGTTGTGCCGCCCATTTTGGCCTATCGTAGCAACATGGTCTGGGGTGCTTCGGAAGTCAACCCAGCGATGCCACTGGATGAAGGCACACGTTTTCGCCTACTCTACGGACCGCTCTGGGAAGGAGAAACTAACTCGGCTTATCAGATCTATTATATCGACACCATAACGCTTGTATTGGCGGGTGCGCCAAAGAGCGATCCAACAAGCAACAACGACGGCAGCAACAATAACGGCGGCGGCGGTAGTGGCGATCGGAGTGTGGGCAGCGGCATCGTTGGTGAAGGTGCCGCCAGCGAAGAAGGCAGGCGTAGTGGTGTTGGACAGGAGCAGCCCAACGAGGGCGATGTCGAAAACGACGTAACTAACGAGGCGGGAGAGGGTGCTCAAGGTAATTTAGGCACCGGTAGCGGCAATCCCAAAAGCTGGCATGTCTACGAGATGATGAGCAAGGCTCAGTCGGATGTTGCGCCGTTGGAGCTGGACGGCCTGAGTTCTCAACTTCTGCCACTGTCGGGACCCTTTGCGCTTGTTTGCGTACTGACAGGAGTTGGCTTTACCTACGGAGGATTTAAAAGGAGAATGACGTAATGGAAAGCGATGGTCTGAGTCTTTATATTTCGACAATACTGCACTACATTTCGCAAGGTTTGCTTATTCCGGTGATGATAGTTCTGGTCGGACTGATCATCTTCGCCCTTTACTGTGTGGGCTCGATAATCACCGAAGCCTTAACCGAACGTCGTCATTTCAAGACTAATATTCCACAAGTAATAAACAATATCTACGACGCGGATTATTCTAAAGTAGAAGATGTGATAGAGACAAGCGCTCTGCTTCGGCCGCAAAAGGCCGCTCTGCTCATGGTCATTCGCAACATGGGACTCACCGAGGACGACCTGTTTGCTCTGGCCAAGACCCAAGTAGCCAAAGTAGACGATCGCTACAAGCGCATTTTAGCCCGCACTGAGCAAGTTACGAAGATTGCCCCTATGATGGGTCTGATGTGCACGCTTATCCCGTTGGGTCCAGGCATTGTAGCTATGGGAGAGGGCAATGTCAATTTACTCTCAATGTCGCTGCTCATTGCATTTGATGGTACTGTGGCCGGACTGGTAGCCGCTGTGGTTTCGCTTATAGTGAGCGGCCTTAGGAAGCGCTGGTACAACCAGTACCTGATGATTCTGGAGTCTTTGATGACCTGTATTCTCGACAAGGCCACTCAGGCTCGCCAGGCTGGCATTGAACTTCCTCACGACTATTATGATGAGCAGCAGTATATCCAGCAAAGCCCGATACATCGACGCTTGCTTGCGGTTGCGGCTGCCAAAGTTGGCGACAACAACAAGGATGACAATAGTGAGGAAGCTACCACCGATCCCATCACCGCTGCCAACACCAAAATCGGCAAGGTTGCGGCTCCTGACAAGATCGCCGCCGCCAAGGTCAAGGCAAGCGAAGGGTAGTGGCATATGGCAAGAGATTTCAGGAAAGATAGCTTTCTTGCGTCCGAGGCTATGTCTGCTGAGGATGTCGATCCGCGTATCGGCTTGGTTAACTTGGCCGATGTTATGCTGGTGTTTGCCTGTGGGCTGATGTTGGCACTGGTAACCTTTTGGAACCTTGATGTTTCGGCCATGCAAGAAGTCATCAAAACTGAGGATGTTACCGAAGTCACCGACATCGAACAGATGCAAGAACAGGCTCTGGGCGCTGGCACCGGCTATCAGGAATTGGGCGTCGTCTATCAAGACCCGATGACCGGCAAGCTTTACATGCTTTCAGAAGATATTGCCGTTTCTGCTGAGGACACAAGCTCTGCATCCCAACTGAACAGTTCAACAAATGATGAGTCGGACGGCGTACCAGATAGCACAACGACCCAAAGCATCCAGGCTCAATCCTTGGCTAATCCCAAACCTGTTAACACAACTACAGACACGAAAACAGCAGAGTCTGCCGTCGGCACCACGGTTGTCCTGTCAAATATAGATGAAGCGCAACGCCAGTCAAAAGTCATCAATGGCCAGTAGGCACAAGAGACAGGAGCAGTACCATGAGCAAGAAAACAACCATGGCAATACCGGTCAAGAGAGGAGAGAGCCACCCAGATAAGTGTCGGCTTGTATGGGCTCGACAACTGTCGGTGTGTGTCTTGCTGAGCTTGATGCTGGCCTTGCAGTTGAGCTTGCTGCCAGCCAGCGCTTTCGCCCAAGATATCGCAGCAGGCGACCAACAATCTCAAAGTGGCTCCTCTCAGCGAAGTACGGATTCAGAGCAACCAACAGATTTTGTCGGCGACAGTTCGGATGCCGCCGCTGAGCCGGCCGACCAGACCACAGAATCAGCGGCAACAGTACCGCCTAATGCCAACGAATCTAATCTGGAGGCTCTTGATGAGAGCACAAACACAGGCGAGCTGCTCGCTCTGTCCAACGGATTACAGGTGTTGGCAACTACAAACTGGTACACCAGTAATCCAGATGTAAGCTCTTACACACTTGCCAATTCTGAGGATCTGGCTGGTTTGGCACAGCTGGTCAACAATGGCACCAACACTTTTGCGAACAAAACGCTCATCCTTAGCTCAGATATTATTAACGCCTCGCTTCCGCCTATCGGCACTCCTCAAAACCCATTTTTGGGCACGTTTGATGGCAACAACAAGAATATAAGTAACCTCACACTCGTACCTGCGAGCAAGCAGTATGTGGGCCTGTTTGGTTATGCGGGGCAAGGGGCCTCAATCCAAAATGTCAGACTGGTTGGCGGTACTCTTGTCCTCTTCGAGGCCTCGACGAGCGGACAACAGATTCGCGATGTTGGTTCCATTGCCGGTTATAGCGCCGGCGACATCAGCGGTTGCACATCGTCCATAACCATGAATCTTAACAGTGCGCGTCTAGCCATTGGCGCTCCTGCCAACGGCGATGACAATCGTACTACTACGGACTTTGGCTCATTTAGACAGATTGGCGGCCTTGTTGGACACCTTGATGGCAACATGTATCAGTGTGCCTATTCCGGTACCCTTAATATCACCAGCCCAATCAGCATACTTGAAGATATGAAATATGTCGCGGGCGAGATCGGTGGTTTAGTGGGTGCCTGTGGCAATCTTGAGGATTTAACACAGGTTCCCCAAATCAGGGCATCGCAAAACAGTGGCAATCTGACATTTAATATTAGCGGTTCCGGCGGCATTGATCGTTTTGGTCAGCAGCTCTACTCTGCTTCCTTTGGAGTGGGTGGTATTGTTGGTGTTACCACAGGTAGCGTATTTGACTGCACTAACACAGGCAATATCAACACTTCTCTGGATACTCCGGATGCTCCCCGGGCAGGCTTTGGCGGCTCCAGCACGGGCGGCATCGTTGGTATGCTGCGTGGCAACGGATTTGATTATTTAGCCAACGAAACCGCTAACCATTTAACGACCACCGACCCTGGCTATGAGATCTGGACACAATCTGACGGTGCGGTTCGACCACCAACCGTTGGTGTTTACGACAGTACCAACAGCGGCATTGTGATAGGCCTCAGCAGCGTTGGCGGTATCGTTGGTGGTACCGGCAGCTTTACCGAGATTGAGGGCTGCGGCAACACGGGTGCTGTCAAAGGCTGCCGCTGGAACAAGCCCTATGTAGGTGGCATCGTTGGCAATGATCGTGGCGATGTTCGCTATAGCTATAATCGGGGTGGTGTTTATTCTGTTACCGGCGCTGGCTACTATTGTGCTGGTATTGCCGGCGGCTTCTCATCACTTACCAGCAGCACAACTCCTACTGAGCTAGTTTATGATTCTATTGAGATGACCGGCTGTTATGTTACTGGACAGGTATACACGAGTGCCGCTGGCTTTCGTACCGGCATTCTGGCTGGTGAAAGCAACGGTTACATTCATGACAATGCCTACATAAGCGGCCTGACGTTAGATGATAATGAGGTTCACGACAGTGCAGGCCTGATTGTGGGCAACCAGGAACTATCGGCAGGCGATCTTAGAGGCTCCAAGGGCATTGCCAAGCTCAACACCTTTGCCGCTGCCCTGGGCCAGTGGAACACGTTCTACCTGCCGGTTACCACTGCGGTCAACGGTGGTTATCCTTTACCGGTCCATGAGTTCAACACTACCGGCACCAATATTGACACGATTGGCGTTACTGCCACTCTTGCGAAAGATGCCATCTACTCTACTGCCATGGATCCTGTCCCCCAAATCAAACTCCAGGTTGGCTCCGCCACGCTCTTGCAAAATGCCGATTATTATGTAGTGCCTGCCTCTGGAACCAAAAATACTAACGCTGGCAACGCTACTTATCAGGCAACCATCAAGGGCATGGGAATCTATGCGGGCACGTTAAGCGCTACAGTAGAGTATACAATTGGAAAGACGAACATCGACAGCTGCACGGTGATTGCTGCCACTGCCGTTTTTAACTGGGAGATGCAGCAGCCGGCTTGGGTAAGGGTGTTGGATGCCAATGGCAACGAGGTTGACTCCAGCGAATACGAATGGAAAATTTTGCCTAACGCTGACGGCAGTCCTCAAGCTATCTATGACAATGCTGTTCCAGGCTGGAGCTACAGCTACTACGATTACATCCACGTTCATACTGATACCTACAAATATGACGTGGTCGTTACAGCCAAGCCAAGCAGCACAAACTATGAGGGCTCTACGCGACAGAGAGCATTCAGGATAGATTGGGCAGAGCTCAACTATAGCGGTACAACAGACCCCAGTAGGCCTACCGCTATCTATGACAAGGTCGTTTGGAATGACAGCGAATGGGATTTTGTCACAGCATTGGACGACAAGAGTGGCAATGCCATCCAGATAACTTACACCGGCTCGCCCATCAGACCTACATTTAATAGCGTCACATACCTCGACAGGGAAATGCGCAATGGTACCGGACTGCCTTACTATAATACTCCCACAGAATATGACTACAGATATGTCTACGGCAATCCCAATTCTGAGGGATCCGGTGGTGCTAATATTGGCACCCAGACCAATGCTTCGCCTGTTGATACACCCGAGTGTATGACTATCCGCTACACAACAGCTAGCAGTTTTACCGGTTTTACTAACGTCTTTTATCGCATCGTGCCTGCCTCGCTGAACTTGGTGAGTGCTGCTACTTTGGACAACATGGCGGCCACCGGCGAGGAACTTACGCCTGATCCGGCATTGACCTACAATTCTATGACCCTGGTCAAGAATGTTGATTACACGCTTTCTTATGACAACAATATTTTTGCAGGTCAGGCCACTGTGACTGTTACCGGCATTGGTAACTACTCCGGAACCAAGATACTCAACTTTACTATTACGGGAGAAGTTCCCATTCACACCATAACGCTTAAGCCCAACGGAGGTAGCGTTACGCCTACGAGTATACCAATAGCTCATAACAGCACCGTTGGCACTCTTTTACCCAAGCCCAAGCGCACGGGCTATGATTTTGCGGGTTGGTACACAGAGGCCACTGATGGCACTGGGGTAACTGAAAACACCAAGGTTACAACCGACGTAACCTTCTTTGCGCACTGGACACTTAACACCAACGTATCCGTAACCTACCACCAAAACACCACTCCAGATGACGCCACCATCTATACCGAAAGTGGTTTTACCTATGGCAGCACCTACACCATACATAACTACAACACACTTGGAACCCTAGAGAGCTTTAGTGCACCATCCGGCTCACACTTCATAGGCTGGTATTTAGATAGTGACCTTACCCAAAAAGCACCTGCCTTTATAGCTAACCTTGGCTATGACACACACCTGTATGCCAACTACGTCACAGGTGACGCTACCATAGAAGAAGGCACCTATGTCATAAAACCCAAAAGCTCTCTTTTTAGAGTCCTTGACGCTTATGGAGGATACTCTCTTAACGGAGCTAAGATAGTCTCATTTGACTTTAGTGGTGCTCAAAAC
>JAITDU010000022.1 GCA_031282405.1 Coriobacteriales bacterium
TATCTCACACTGGATATCCACTAACTTCACCATGAATTTTATGGGTGTGTGGGAGAAGATGCACAGCGAAGCACTTAACCTCACGGGATTCCGTGAGGTTAAAATAATGAGTACTGAGACTGGCTTTGCGTTATCTCCAAAACAAGGGATAGAACGAGCTAACGCTATCGGTATTATCGCATCCATACAGACGCCATCAAAGAGCAGATAATCTTGCCGGGAGTAACGCAAGAGCAGGCCAACTTCATTTACGCCAGTGAAGCCGATTTACTCAATGTGGTGCTGTTCGGCAAGACTGCCGCCGAGCGGCGACAGCCAATCCCAACGCACAAGGAAATATCCGAGACGAGGCGACACTGGAACAATTGGTGGTACTCTCCAATCTCGAAAGCGTAAACGTCGTTCTCATCCGCGATGGGCTATCGCAAAGCGAACGGCTCGTCCGGCTCAACCAAATTGCCATTACGCAACTAACGTCGTTGCTGGGTAATGAGCATATCAAAAAACTGGGAATTGGCTCGGGCAAAGGCTGGGCTAGGGAACAGAGCAAATGCCCAACTTTTGACAAGAGGGCTGTTTCGGTACCTGCTTTCGTTGCCGTGCGAGTTTGGTAGAGTTACTGCAAACCAAACAAGGTATAACGTAAGGCCCCTGGCACTCAGCCCGGGGCCTTACCCGATTCCGCAAAAGGTCGCAATAAACGCGATTTGCAGTTGAGTTTACGCGCTCATGTCCACAGTGATCTTCTCACCCTTTGCCAGGGCCTCGCCCAAGACGCGGCTGAGGGTGATTGTCCTGCCGTGGCTTTGTCCCGGGCAGAGCAGGGGATAGTCGTCGGCAAAGTAGTTGCCGCACATATTGCCGGAGGCGTAAAGGCCCTCTATCGGGTTGTCATCCTTGTCGCAGACCTGCATCTGATCGTTGCAGTTCAGGCCATATATCACAACCAGAGGAACAGCGGGTACCCAACGCGCGTAGAACGGGGGTTCAAGAATCGCCGAGTCCATGTACTTGGAATCTTTCAGAAAGTCCGTATCGACGCCTGCGGCGCATAACTCGTTATAGTGAGCGACAGTCGCCTTGAAGGTCTCTACGTCTTTGATGCCTATCTGCGAAGCCAAGTCATCAAGCGTGTCAGCCTTCCACAATATCCCGCTGTCAATCATCGAGTCTATCTTCTCCTCGTCTGCCGGGAGGTATCTGCTCAAGGCGGGGCTGTCTGCGCCTATAACCTTGGTGATACGCTCCGCGTAGTTGCTGTCGAGGATGTACCACGCGACGCCGCCCGGTTGCGCCAAGCGCGAATTGGAGGTGGCGATCTCGTTGATGAACTCATTGGTGTAACGCTTGCCCTCTCTATTGACGGCCAACCATGCAACACCGGTTAAGGTTCCGTCTCCAACTGCGTGGATCATGGGCGCAGCGGGACCGCGCTGTGTAGCTGCCCCAGCCCACAGGCCCATCTTCATGCCAATGCCGTCGTTGACTCCTACCGGCACGTACTCAGTCGCATCAGCCCGCAACGCAATTGGTGCCCATGCCTCCAACATTTCTGGGTTACCGGCAATATCGCCGGTGCAGAGAACAACGCCTTTTGCGGCGTTGTATTGAGTGTACGTGCCGTCTGCGCTCTTGGCTATCACGCCTGTGACCTTACTACCTTCTTTTACGAGTTGCTCGGCCAGGGTCTCAAAAACGAATTCTGCTCCATTATCAAGAGCCTGATTCATCAGCACATCGCCGATGAGATTGTTTACCCAGCGTCCATCTTCTAGGAACATGGCAGGCTGATCCATATCTGCTTTAACAAATGAAATCGACGTGGGATATTGCCGATAGAAAATCTCCTCTTTTTCAAGACCACCGACATTGCCCATGCCAGCGATGGGCTTGAGCCCATTTGCCTCAGCCAGGTCAATCAGATCATCGAATATCTCCCCCGAGCGATAAACCCATATCTTTACCAGGTTCTGATCGATTTGCATGCGCGGCCACTGTGACAGCTCCTTCAAAATTTGAGCTTTATCGAACTTTATGCCATTTGCTGTGTGGTATTTGGAGTTAATCGCGGCATTGTCGGCGCCACGGACCTGGTAGCTATCCGTTCTCTCAATAACGATTACCTTCAGTCCGTTGGACGCTGCGGCAGACGCCACATTGATGCCGGCCATGCCAGCGCCAACAACAACAAGGTCTGTGTCGACCGTACCCGCAATGTCGGTGATGGGGGAGGGAGGAACCTCCCACGACCGGCTGATCCCCGCCGAACCGCCACCTGCCGCCTCATCTGCCGGAGCCGAGCAGGCAGCAAGCGTGCCCGCTGCCGTAACACCTGCACCCGCAAGCGCGGCACCCTTCAGGAACGACCTGCGATCAAGCATAATCTTCTCCTCTGACATCGGTATTCCTTTCTCTCATTGTGCTTGTCCCTTTGTCACACGGCCAATCCGACACCCGTCAGTCTTCCTCCAAAAGACCGTGCTTTATCGTGCAGGCCAATAATGGGCCTCTCCTGCTGATATGTCAATCGCTCGGCCGCCAGCATCAAACTGCGCCGAAAACAGGTGCTTAATACTCGACGGCAGAGCACGACGATAAAACACAGGCACCGCCCCGGTGGGGACGATGCCCGTGTTGTGATGGTGGAGGCCAATAAAAGCTACAGGGATTTTATGTGCTCGGCGGCGTTGTCGGCGGCGAAGAAGCCGGTGAAGTACGAATAACCGCTGCATCCGCCAGAGAAACCGTGGTTGTAGTTGTCCTTGTAGAACTCACCGGAGTCCAGCCCGCCCGCAAAGAGACCGCCGATAGGCTTGTCATCGCCGTTGAGCACGCGAATTTTGCCGTCGATCTTCACGCCGCAAAGCGTGGAGTACCAGGCGGGAATCATCTTAAACGCATAGAAGGGCCCCTGCTCGATAGGGATGAGGAATGCCGGGTCCTTGTAGAACTCGGTGTCGTTACCGGCGTTCGCCATCTCATTGTAACGATCAACGGTCTCCTTGAGCGCGGCGGCGTCGATGCCCGCTGCTTGGGCCAGCTCATCGAGGGTCTCACCTTTGTAGATAATGCCTGTCGTGGCCGCATCGTCGAGATCCGCTATCATAGTAGGGATAGCGTCGTTATTGCCGAGCACCGTGCGAGCGCCGGTCATAAAGGGCTGCTCTTGCATGCGCTGCGCGGCTTTGGTGTCGATGACGTTGAAATAGGTATAGTCGTTTTCTTTGATGCCCACCTTGAACGTGGTGTCCATCGTGGTCCACTTCTCATTGCCCAGGCGCCGACCGACCTTATTGACCCACAGATAGGGTTCACGCGCGGCCTTGTCGACGGACGATTCCCAGGCAGCGCCCTCAACGCCTGAAGCCGCAGGTTGCGCGAGGCGGTTGTCTGAGGCGGCGGCGCCAACACCGAGCATCATGCGGATGCCGTCACCGTCGTGCTTGAGAATGAAGTCGTTCTTCCACGCGATGGGGCCATACCCGGGGATGAGAGCCTCGATCATATCGGCGTTGTTGCTAAAGCCGCCTGTGCCGACGAAAACCGCCTTTGCCTTGATGAAGCTGCTGGCGCCACCCAGGTCCGCCATCACCCCCACAACTGCACCGTCTCCGTCGACGACAAGAGCTGTCGCGGGAGCTTCGGTGATGATCTCAACACCGTATTCTTCAGCCGCTGCCTGCATGATCTCAAAAACACCGATGCCCTGGCCCTGGTACATGATGCCGCCGGTAGGCGCGTCAAGAGAGGGGAGGATCATCATCGGGCGAGCACCGTGCTCGTACAAAAAGTCGTGTGGACGGTGATTGTTCGCGATGTAGTTGCTCACTAACTCCGCGTTTGCAGCCCATGAGTTGTGCATCATGAAATAAGTGTAGATGTCATTCGGTGTGCCTGTAGGTCGACCCTCCGTGACATTTATGACGTTGGGGTCGGCATTGCCATACTTGTACTCCTGGAAAATCTTACAGTCATCAAAGGCCATGGTGACCTCGGTACCCACCGACGAGCCACCGGTGACCGAGTTCTTCTCCAACACGATTGTCTTGAGCCCCAGCTCACCCGCATGGGCCGCGCTGAGCATGCCGCAGTTGCCCGCACCCAGCACCAAGTAGTCGCATTCCTTCGCCGGCTCGCCTGCCTCAGCTACCGGCACAGCGGCAATGGCGAAGTCCGCGGCAACCTTGCCGTTGCCACTCCCACCACCGGCGCCCGTACCACCGGCCGGGGTCTCTAACGCTGGAGACGAGCCGCAGCCTGCCAGCCCGATTCCAACACCCACCGTCGCGAGTACACCGGCGCCTTTGAGGAAGCCGCGTCGAGAGACCTTCCCACCAGACGATATTCCGGTTGCGGCGAGTCCCCACTCGTTTCCCTGTTTGGCTTGTTCAGCACACATAATCGTTCCTCCTTCACTCAAAAAAAGCCCTACCTTCATCTTTCCCAGTATAAAGAATAGGTGTGCGGCTTGCTTCCGGGGGAAACAATGATTTTCAAACTGGCTCTGCTATAGTGGGATGATGTTGCGGCGGATAAGCAAGGCACAGCGTCGGTGCCGGTCGATGATTAAGGATGAGAGAAGTGCCTGTTACAACTGTGTTCTTTGATGTGGGTAATACCCTGCTCACTCCCGCGGTGCCTGAATCCG
>JAITDU010000006.1 GCA_031282405.1 Coriobacteriales bacterium
ATAGCATGCGATGTGTTTGGTGCCCTATTTCTACTGAAGCAGCCTGGGTGCCCGAGCATATCGGCAGAAGGAGCATGGCCACACAAGGCCATAACTAAAGGAGGAAGTCTAAATGAAAAGCAGGGTAGAAGCAAAGGCACGTAAACTCACCGTAGCAGCAACACTGCTTCTGTCTATGGTGTTGGCAACAGCACTGTTCGCGCCGGCGGTGTTTGCGGCCGATTCAGATATAGCTAGTTACGATAGCTCTACGGGCATCCTAACGGTAAACATCACCTCCAGTACAGTTCCAACCTATGACCAATACACTATTAATACTGCCATCGCCACTGCGATTTCTCCCGCACCGGACTTAAGCGGAGTGACTAGTTTAATTATCAACACCGACAATGTTGACGAAGTAGCTGTGGGCATAGTTAACAACTATACTGTTAATTCTCAACAAGTTGAGTTTAATGCTGCCGGTGCAATTACGGTTAACTATACCGGAAATCTGGATGCATCTAACATAGGAGATGTAGAAGCTGCTTCTACTTATTTGACATCCACGCCTGTTAACCTTGACGTATCCGGAACGGCCGATTTAAGTAGCCTGACCGACACTACGGGCTTTGGTCCAACCTTTCATCTGTCGGCCCCTAATATCATCGCTCCCGAGGGCGTTGACCTTGCTACGTGGGCTGCTCCACTTGGCCTGAGCACTGGCCAGATCATCACCCAGGGCGATAAGACCTACGAGGTTGAGGCAGACGGCTCTATCGTCGAGATCGACGAGGCCGAGGTGCCGGCCAAAACCGGTATCCGTTAAGCTGAGCACAGCACAGCTCACTCAACACGGCATGTACGACACAGCACACTGATATAACATCGAGCTAGACGCTCGCTCATAGTTTACCGACTTAAACCCCGCTGGCCTGCACCAGCGGGGTTTTTCCTGGACTTTTAGCGTATAATTAAGGCAAAGAGCGTGTGTGTATCACCTGAGGGAAACAAAGAACATGACATCGAAGAACTATAGAGTAGCTATCATCGCCGTGCTGATTGTCATAGTGGCACTGGTGGTACTGGCCGTCTTTCTTATTACCAGTCCGAGTGTGCCCGGCGCTGCCAATGATCAGGCACCTACCCAAGCCACGAGCTTTGACGATTTTTCGACCGATACGGCGCGTGATAAGCAAGCAGCGCCGTCCGAGAACTACACGCCTACCGTGGTGGAAGGCCACACGCCCAGCGCCATAAAAAGCCAGCCTTACCTTATCTCGATCCCGGTCATTGGTATCGAGAACATCGGCATCGAAAGTGTGGGGGTAGGCCGACAGGGCCCTGGTATTTTGGACGACCCAGTAGATTTTTGGAAGTTTGGCTGGTATAAGGCATCGCCCTCACCAGGCATAGCAGGACAGGGAGTCTATACAGCCCACACAGGTTCCGGTGTCTCTGCCATCGGCGACGGACTCATTGATCTGGTTATTGACGACGTAATTATCATTGAGAATTCCGGTGGGCGCAAATTCCACTACCGTGTTATAGAGACAAAGATCGTACCGCGTGAGGAAGTAGACATGGCGGAGTTTCAGGCTGTTTATCCGGGCTACGAACAGGGCTTGAGCATCATGACCTGCACCGGGCCATGGGATGAACAGTACGGCAGCTCAGCCGATCGGCTCCTCATCAAAGCAGTACTGATGTAGTTGTGGGATTGTAACGAAGTCTCTCTGCGGTAAACTATGAGGATTGAACACGCGGAAATTAAATCTGCGGAGATACGAGCCACTCTCTCAGTCGATCTGCGGCAATATCGATATCCAGATAATCACTGCGTCCATCCATAAGACGCACGAAAGCCTCGAACAGATAGTGCGCGTCGGTGGGGCCCGGCGAAGCCTCGGGGTGATATTGCACCGAGAAGGCCGGTACATCTAAAAATGCGATACCCTCAACCGTACCATCATTAAGATTGACGTGAGTAAGTTGGATGCGGCCATGATGAGCAGAGCGTACAACGGGTGCGACTCCCCGCTCCACCCAAAAGCGCAGATCCTCAGGATGACGAGAAACGTTGGCGCTGGCCTCGGGCACGAGTTCTCCCAAAGAGGAAAAGATAACACCAAAACCGTGGTTTTGTGCGGTTATCTCCACACCTCTCGTACGCAGATTCATGACTGGATGATTGGCTCCATGATGTCCAAATTTGAGCTTTTCCGTGCGCGCGCCGGCGGCGAGGGCGAGCATCTGATGCCCCAGACAAATGCCGAACAGTGGCAGCTTGCCCAAAAGTACACGAGCAGCCTCGATTGTCTCCTTTACCGGCTCGGGATCGCCCGGCCCATTAGAGAAGAACACCCCGTCAGGGCGACGGGCCAAGACCTCGGAGGCTGGGGTATTCCAGGGTACTATTTCAACCGCACATCCTGCTCGATCCAAATTACGCAGGATGCCACTCTTTGCGCCGCAGTCATAGACGACGACGTTGTGTCGCTTGGGCAAAGGTGGACGCAATAAGAAGTCGTAAGCGGAACTATTGTCGCTATAGACACGTGGAGTGCCTATGCTCTGGTCACGCGCAAGGTTGATGCCCACAAGTGAGCCAGCAGCGCGTGCCTTTGCCAAAAGAGAGGTTGGGTCCAAGTCTTTGGTGGAAATTACGGCCCGCATGGCACCATTATCGCGGATATGGCGGGTTAAAGCGCGGGTATCCACACCGGTTATGGCCACACAACCCTGCTCACGCAAGAAATCCGGCAGGCTGAGTTCGCTGCGAAAGTTCGACGGGGTATAACAGATATCGCGCACTACGAGGCCGCGCAACGCCAGCTCAGAACGTTGTAGATCAGCGCGCGCCACTCCATAGTTACCAATCTGAGGGTACGTGAGCGTAATTATCTGTCCGGCATAGCTTGGATCGCTGATAACCTCCAGATAACCCACAAGTGAGGTATTAAAACATATCTCGCCTGTAGCCTCACCCAGGGCCCCACAGGCAAAGCCGCTGAACAGGCTACCATCCTCCAACATCAAAGCGGCACGTACACGCTCAGCACTCATGATACCACCCCGTCTTGCATGCTGGCAAAGCCATCAACGTAGACATCGGTAGCCCGGCCCTGAAACGACCGACCGTTAAAGGCGTTGTTAGTCGATTTGGACTCCCAGCCATCTGAGCCAACGACCCAGCCAAGCTCAGGATCGATAATGGTCACATCGGCGCTCAGGCCAACTTTCAAACCAACCGGCTTGATGCCAAGAAGAGCGCGCGGGGCGTGAGCCATGCGCTCCACAAGCTGTCCATAGCTGAGTGTGCCCTCATGGACCATATAGGTAAGTACCGCCCCTAATGCTGTTTCAAGACCCGTGCAGCCAAAGGGCGCCAGTTCGAACTCCAGAGCCTTCTCATGAGCAGCATGGGGCGCGTGATCGGTAGCCACCACGTCTATCGTCCCGTCAACCAGTGCCTGTTGCAGCGCCCGGTTATCGGCTTTCGTGCGCAAGGGCGGGTTCATCTTCATGTTGGTGTCATAGCTGGTGTCCACATCGTCCTCATTCAGGAAAAGATGGTGAGGGGTAACCTCACAGCTTACCGGCAGACCCTTGGCTTTGGCTTCTCGCACTAACTCCACGCCCCGCGCCGTAGTGATGTGTTGGATATGCAGAGCGCAGCCCGTGAGTTCGCCAAGCGCGATGTCTCTTGCTATCTGGATCTCCTCGGCAGCCGCCGGCCAGCCGGCCAGGCCGAGCCGTGTAGAGACCACCCCCTCGTTAACCACACCTTTGGCAGTCAGGTCTTCCATCTGGCAGTGGCTGAGCACCGGGCTTTTGAACTGTTTGATGTAATCCATAGCAAGGCGGGCCAGACCTATATCTTGCACTCCCCTGCCATCATCGGTATAGGCGACAGCTCCAGCAGCATACATATCGCCAATCTCCGCTAATTCAAGGCCCGTAAGGCCACGACTGATTGCCCCCGCTACATAGATCCGTGTCGCACAGGATTGACGAGCGCGGTTGAGTATAAAACCCACAATTGAGCCCGTGTCGCAGGTCGGATTGGTGTTAGGCATGGCCAACACTGCGCAAAAACCGCCTTTAGCAGCAGCGCGCAATCCACTGGCAATGTCTTCCTTATACTCCTGTCCCGGCTCGCGTAAATGAACATGCATATCCATGAGGCCCGGCACTAAGACCTTTCCGCTCATATCCCGTACCTCGCCTTTATCGATGCTCAGGTCCTGGCCGATATCCTTTATTTTGCCATTTTTTATAGCAATATCTGTAACATGGTCCAATTCATGCGCCGGATCAACGCACCGAGCACCTTTAAGCAGCAAAGCCATCTTCCTCACCCCCTAAGAGCAGATACATAAGGGCCATGCGCACTGCCACACCGGCGCTGACCTGATAAAGCAACAGGTTCTTAGCGGTATCTACGGCCGCAGAACTCAATTCCACTCCCCTGTTCACCGGGCCGGGATGCATGATGATGGCCTCATCTTTAAGCGTGGCCAGGCGTTGACTGTTGATGCCAAACAGCTGCGCGTACTCCCGCAGGCTCGGAAAGGGCGAGCGTCCCAGGCGTTCTTGCTGTACACGCAACATATAGACCACATCCAGCTCGGGCAGAATGCTGTCGAGGTCGGTACACACGTGGGCACCGAGGACATCTGGGCGTGCCGGCAGCAGGGTTGGCGGGGCGATGACCGTCGCACTGGCCCCCATGATCGCAAGGGCCGGCAGGAGAGATCCGGCGACACGGGAGTGGGCCACATCGCCGACGATGCCCACGTTAAGACCTTCGATTCGGCCAAAGTGCTGACGCATCGTAAACAGGTCCAAGAGCGTCTGTGTGGGGTGTTGATGTTTACCGTCACCCGCATTGATGACACGGGCCCTCATCGTACGCGCCAGAATATGCGGTGAGCCGGCATAGGCGTGTCTGAGCACGACCAGGTCACAGTCCATGGCATCCAAAGTCTTTGCTGTATCCACAAGCGATTCTCCCTTGACCGTAGCCAGGGCCGATCCCGACATATTGATGGCATCGGCGCTCAGGCGCTTGGCAGCCAATTCAAAGGAGGTGCGGGTGCGCGTGGATGGCTCAAGAAACAGGTTGACAACCGTACGGCCACGGAGCGTGGGGAGCTTCTTGATGACACGCTCGTTGACCTCTTTGAATGACTGGGCCGTGGTGATGATGGTATCGATATCCCTGGAGTTTAAAGCCTCTATTTCCAGGAGGTGGCGGCTGGATAATCCGCCCATCAGGTGGTTTCCTCGCGAGAAGTACGCGTGGTATCAGATTTGGTGGCTTCTATGTGAGAAGTGCGGGTGGTGCCAGCTTTGGTTGTAGATGACGGCACCGGTGCCGAACCGATACGCTCACCCGGCATGGCTTTCCAGACCTCCACGCTGCTGCGTCCATCAACCTGCTCCAAAAACAGCCTCACATGTTCACCCGGCTCAGAAGGTACGTTTTTCCCCACAAAGTCGGCACGGATCGGCAGTTCGCGATGCCCTCGGTCAACCAATACCGCCAGTTTTATTTCCGCCGGCCTGCCGTAGTCCATGATGGCATCCAATGCGGCCCGTATCGTACGTCCCGTAAACAGCACGTCATCCACAAGCACGATAGTACGCCCATTTACGTCAAAGGGCAGGCTTGTGGTGTGCAGTTCCGGTGCCAGATGCGCCGCTACATCATCGCGATAAAAACTAATGTCCAGCGTGCCCACAGGCACCTGCATCGTCTCTATTTGTGCTATACGCAGGGCAATCTGCTGAGCAAGAATATCGCCACGCGTTACGATGCCCACCAAAGCCAGGCCCTCGGGGCCCTTGTTGTATTCCAGTATCTCGTGAGTAATGCGTGTAATGGCCCGGTCAATCGCCTTGGCATCCATGATCGTGGTCGTGCTGTTCATCGTATCTGTGTCCAAGCTGTCCACCTCATAAAAAAACCCTCGTCCTCAGACAAGGGCAAAAACCACAAAAAACCCGGCTTTTGGTGTACGCTTCTGGGGCATGCCTTTGTTGCACGCGCCAGCGCGACCGGATAATAATCGGTGCCCTTGTCGGTCTCTCGGTACCGCTCTTAAAGGTCAGTGCCATGATACGCCTCTTTGTCAAGCAACGCAACTGCACAGAATGTATTGCTTGGGTGCTCACCAGGCGCTCGTCAGGCGCTTATCAAGTGCTCGCCAGATGCTTATTAGGTGCTCATCGGACGCCAAGCTTCTGTTTAAGAAGCCGGATGTATTCTGGGGTAGTACCACAACAGCCGCCGATGATGGCCACACCGCGTTGGACCATCTCGATGACAGCCTGGGCGTACTCTTCTGGTCCTATCTCATATTCGATGTGACCATCGACAAGAGACGGCAGGCCGGCATTAGCCTGCATGACCACAGGCAGACGGCACTGGCGCAGCATAACCTCGACAATCGGCTGCATGGCTCTGGGACCCACCGAGCAGTTAATGCCAAAGGCTGCGATGCCCTCATCCTGCAAAGCCTCTACAGCTGTTAAGGGATCATAGCCCATGAGGGTCCGGCCATTTTCTTCAAATGTCAATGTGCAGATGATGGGCAATTGCGTGTTTTCTCGAGCAGCAAAAATGGCTGCCTTGGCTTCTTGGGGGTCGGAGAAGGTCTCAATGATCACAAGGTCGGCACCGGCGCGCTCGCCGGCCACAAGTTGAACCTTGAAGGCATCATAGGCCTGCTCAAAGCTCAATTCTCCCAATGGCTCCAAAAACTGTCCCAGCGGCCCTATATCCAGGGCCACATAGGCGGCATGTGAACGCTGGGCGCAAGCCACGCCAGCGGCTACAACCTGCGCGACATCGGCCGCATCACCCAGCTTGAAGCCATTGGCCTGAAACGTATTCGTAGTAACGACATCAGCGCCAGCCTGCACATACTGGCTGTGGATGTCGCTGATTGTCTCCGGAGCGTTGAGGTTGAGTAGTTCCGGCAGTACGTCGGGTGCAAGCCCGCCCTGCTGAAGCATCGTTCCCATGGCCCCGTCAAATAAAAGAACGCGCGATGTGGTGAGTTTAGCTATATCAATCATGACTTGATTGTACCCGAATCGCCAGCGTTAAAGCCCGAGCATGAATGACTGGTCGCCGCGTTGTTGTTCGGTCGCGTCTAACAGGTCCTGGATACTCACGCTTGCCAAGCAGTCATGTATAACAGTGTCCAGTCGGTCCCAGACCTGTTCGCGCAACGCCGCTTCCAACTCTGGTGCAGCGGAGGCAACCGTGGCATCAGCCTTTTCCAGCAGCACGTTCTCCACGGCAACCAGCGTGTCCCAAACCGTAATGGACCAGGGCTCTCTGGTCAGTTGATATCCGCCTTTAGGCCCTTTCGTAGAATGCAGGATATCGCTCTTTTTCAACTGGGATATGGCTTGCTCCAGGAATATCTTAGAGATGTCCAGTTTGTCGGCCACACCCACGACCGAGACCGTGTCGCCTGCTCTGGTCTGCGACGCAATCTCGACGAGCGCGGCCAGCGCATAGCGTCCTTTAGCGGTAATTCGCACGTCCTCAACTCCTGCTCTGTTCTTGAATAGTACTTTACCTACCATAATACTATGTTTTAGCAGAATCGGTCAAGTAGCTGATCCAACACTATCTGTAGACAAGTGTAGACTGTAGACTGACTGACTTGTAAACGAGGGGCAGGTTCATTTCAGTGTAGACGGTGAACAGATTTGTGGCGCTGTAGATGGGGGGCAAGTTCGTGTCTACGTTTTAACAGAAAAACACAGGGTGACAGGCTCGCGACTATGGATGCTCAGTAACAAAGGTCTGACGAAGATCAACAAGGGGCTTGTCATCAATGATAATGTCAGGGTTTTCTCGTAGAAGCTGCTTGCGCGGTTTTTGGCAATTGTACAAACGGCAGGTCTGAGTACGCACAGGGTAAACCTGACAGCGGTTGTCATCGTCCAAAAAGGGACAGCGATCAGGACCTCGGTCGTTCACAACAAGGCGGTTAGCCTCAAGGTAGCGAAGAATCCGCTCCACCTCACCGGTGCTCGCGCACAGGACACTCAAACGACAGCACTCGCCACAGCACTGGCACTCCGGGTAATAATTAGTCATCGACCCTACTCCTTACCTCCCCCTCATAATAATTGCTCTTTACAAGTCTGGTCAAGTCGTGTATAATACATAGTATGCATATATGATTAGTTGTAATTACTCAAACCCAAGGAGGCCCCCATGTCCCAGATAGCCAACAACCTGACCGAGCTCATAGGCAAGACCCCACTGCTGAACCTCAAGAAATACGCCGAGAAAAACGGCCTGGAGGCCAACATCATCGGCAAACTGGAGTACTTCAACCCTGCCGGCAGCGTTAAGGACCGCATCGCTTTGGCAATGATTGACGAGGCCGAAAAGAGCGGCAAGTTGCAACCAGACTCCGTGATTATCGAGCCGACAAGCGGCAATACCGGCATCGGCCTGGCATCGGTGGCCGCGGCACGTGGCTACCGCATCATCTTGACGATGCCTGAGACCATGAGCCTGGAGCGACGCAAGCTGCTGGCGGCCTACGGTGCCGAGCTTGTGCTGACCGAGGGCGCTAAAGGCATGAAAGGTGCCATCGCTAAAGCCGACGAGCTGGCCGCCGAGACTCCCAACTCTTTTATCCCCGGACAATTCGTCAACCCCGCAAACCCACTCATTCACAAACAGACTACCGGTCCGGAGATCTGGGAGGACAGCGACGGCACTGTCGACATATTTGTCTCGGGTATCGGCACCGGTGGCACGATAACAGGTGCGGGCGAGTATCTTAGGTCGAAAAACCCCAACATAAAAATAGTCGCCGTGGAACCCTTTGACTCACCGGTACTTTCCGAGGGACGCCCGGGACCCCATAAAATCCAAGGCATTGGTGCCGGCTTTGTACCTGACGTGTTGGACACCACAATTTATGACGAGGTCATCACCGTTAAAAATGAGGATGCCTTTGCGGCGGGCCGCGAGATTGCGACAGCCGAGGGCCTGCTGATTGGTATCTCCTCAGGCGCTGCAGCGTGGGCAGCCAAGGAATTGGCCAAGCGTCCGGAGAATAAGGGTAAGAACATCGTCGTTATTTTGCCCGACACCGGCGAGCGCTACCTCACAACCGCCCTGTTTGAGGTTTGATTGCAGCTTGCTGAAGCTTGAGCTTCAGTCGTCCAATTTTAACAACGCCATAAAGGCTTCTTGAGGCACTTCGACGCTGCCGATGTTTTTCATGCGCTTTTTGCCGGCTTTCTGTTTTTCTAAAAGCTTGCGTTTGCGCGTAATGTCGCCGCCGTAGCATTTGGCCAACACGTCTTTACGCTTGGCTTTAACTGTGGTACGTGCCAGCACCCTGCCACCCACAGCCGCCTGGATAGGCACCTCGAACAACTGCCGAGGGATAATCGACTTGAGTTTGACGGCGAGGGCACTACCACGTTCATAAGCCTTGTCTTTGTGTAAGATAAAGCTCAGCGCGTCCACCGGCTTGCCGGCTAAAAGGATGTCCAATTTGACCAGTGCCGAGGGACGATATTCGCTGAACTCATAATCGAGCGAAGCGTAGCCGCGAGTGCGACTCTTAAGCTGATCAAAGTAGTCTAATATCAACTCGCCAAGTGGTATCTGCCATTTCATCTCCACGGTATTCTCCGAAAGATACTGCATAGTGTCAAAGACACCACGGCGAGCAACACTGAGTTCCATGACCGCACCTACATAGTCCGGCGGAATAAGGATAGTAGCACTCAGATACGGTTCTTCAATATGCTCAATACTACTGGCATCAGGCATATCCTGGGGAGTGTGAATGCTCAACATCTGTCCCGTGGTCGTATATACATGGTATTCTACGCTCGGGGCAGTCGCTACCAACTCCAGGCCAAACTCACGTTCTAAACGCTCCTTGATGACTTCCAGGTGCAAGAGCCCCAAAAAACCTACCCTGAAGCCAAACCCCAGTGCATGGCTGGTCTCGGGCTCAAATACCAACGCTGGATCGTTTAAGGCCAACTTGTCCAAGGCTTCGCGCAGAGCACCGTACTCATCGCCGTCCATCGGAAACAGCCCCGTGAACACCATAGGCTTGACATCGCGATAGCCGGCCAGCGGCTCAATCGCGCCCCCTTTGCTCAACGTGACCGTGTCACCCACTTTGACGTCGCGCGGATCTTTCAGCCCCGTGATAAGGTAACCAACCTCACCAGCTTCCAGTCGGTCAACGGCGGTATTGGCCGGACGACGTACACCCACTTCTTCCACCTGGGTGCTTGTGCGCGTAGCCATCATCATCACCGTATCTCCTGCTTGGAGTATACCCTCTACGACTCTGATCAAAGCGACGACACCTCGATACGAATCGAAGTAAGAGTCGAATATCAGGGCTCTTAACACAGCCTTTGAATCACCATTCGGTGCCGGAACACGCGTAATAATAGCTTCCAGTAACTCGGACACGCCTGCCCCTGTTTTAGCCGAAGCCAAAAGTGCGTCGTCGGCCGGAATGGCCAACCCTTCTTCGATCTCGGCCTTGACCCGCTCGACATCGGCGGCCGGCAGATCGATCTTGTTAATCAGCGGAATAATCTCCAGCTTGGCATTCATGGCCATCGTGGCATTGGCAATAGTTTGAGCCTCGACCCCCTGGCTGGCGTCGACCACAAGCACCGCGCCTTCGCATGCTGCTAACGAACGCGACACCTCATAGGTAAAATCCACATGGCCGGGAGTATCGATAAGATTGAGTTGGTAGTCTCGGCCATCACGGGCGGTGTAGAGCACCCTCACGGCCTGGGATTTGATTGTAATGCCCCGCTCACGTTCGATGTCCATCGAATCCAACACCTGGTCAACCATATCGCGCTCGGCAACGGTATGAGTGAACTCCAGCACGCGATCGGCAAGTGTTGACTTGCCGTGGTCAATATGAGCGATGATGCAAAAATTGCGGATAAGTGAGCTGTCCACTCCCCGGATTATTCCTTTGCTGCGACATCCTGGACTTGATCAGCAGCCACATCGTTGGCGGAGGCATCCTCAACAGGTTCAATATCCTCAGCAGGTTCAATATCCTCAGCAGGAGCATCTTCAACAGGGGCACCCTTGTCAGGTTCCTCAGTTTTTGTATCTTCTGTAGAGGCAGCTTCGCTCTCGACAGCCGGCTCGGCTTGCTCGACAGCCGCATCCTTGACAGGCTCGGACTCCTCGGCAGTTGCGGTCTCGTTCTTTGCAACATCTGCGCCGACCGCGTCCTCCACAACATCTGCGCTGGCCGCATCCGCACCGGCATCCGCGCCCGTGTTTGTTTCGTCCGCATCGGCGGCTCCATCTGCATCGGCTTCGGTGGCATCGGCTCCATCGGCTTCGGTGGCATCCGTTTCGTCACCACCGCTCTTTTTCTTGCCTTTTGACTGCTTGGGCGGTGCCTGTGGCGGCTCGGCGACCTCCAGTTCGATTCCCAAAGCCTCGGCAGCCTGTTTCATCGACAACGAAACCCGGCGACGATCCGGATCTATATCAATAACCTTAACGTGCACCTCATCGCCAACCTTGACGACCTGGGCCGGTGCCACGACATGCTGAGGGGCCATCTCCGAGATATGTACCAGACCCTCGATATTCTCGCCCAATTCAACGAATACTCCAAAACTTACAAGCTTCGTGACCTTGCCCTGTAGTATCGACTGGATGGGATAATTCTTGACCAGTGCACGCCAGGGATCCTCGGTAGTCTGCTTTAATCCCAACGAAATACGCTCGCGGTTCAAGTCGACATCCAAAACTTCAACATCCACGTCATCGCCAACCCTGACGACCTCGGTAGGATGGTTGATGTGATTCCAGGATAGCTCCGAAATGTGCACCAGACCATCAATACCGCCCAGATCGACAAAAGCGCCAAAGTCCACAATCGACGATACAACACCTTTCAGGCGCATCCCCCGACTCAGCTTCTCTAATATCTCAGAACGTTCATTCTTGCGGCCTTCCTCCAACACCACACGCCGCGAGAGCACCACATTGTTGCGATTGCGATCCATCTCGATAATCCGCGCTTCGACCTGCTCGCCAAAAAATGAATCCAGGTCCTTGACCCGACGCAGGTCAACGAGCGATGCCGGCAAAAATCCTCTCAGGCCAATGTCGACTATCAGGCCACCTTTGACAACCTCAATGACCTCGCCGATCACACTGTCGCCCTCTTTGAAGCGTTTTTCAATGTTTATCCAGGCCCGCTCATACTCCGCGCGTTTCTTGGAGAGAATCAAGCGACCGTCCTTGTCCTCTTTCAGCAGGACTAAAGCCTCGATCCCCTCGCCAAGAGAAACGATCTCGGCTGCATCGGCATCCTTGCGAATTGAGAGCTCGCGCAGGGGGATGACACCTTCGGACTTGAAGCCGATATCGAGGAGAACCTCGTCATGCTCAATCTTCACCACGGTGCCCTGGACAAGGTCGCCCTCGTCAAAATCCGTGATGGTGCCTTCGATCATTGCGTTGAACTGTGCGTCATCAATATCCTCCAGATCGATGACCGACGGGTTTTGAATCTCGCTCAAAGGTAGCCTCTCTCAAATCCGGGACCCCAAGGCTTGCGTTCTCGTCGCACTCTCCAGTCAAGCAAATATGGTCTTGGGGCCATTATCACCGCACGCCTGCGCGCGCATAACAGACCCAGTATAGGCATTATCCGGCTTTTGTTCAATAGGGTTTTTATACCAAGGCGGGCAAACACCGCCCATGCTCCACCACTGCCCTGTCAACGTTCTACCGTGATGCATGTATCGTACGAACGTTATCCCACAGTCATCTTTGAAAAAGGAGATACCGAGGGTGCCGATAAACACCAGTCGTGCCGAGGACATGGAATCAAGACGTATCAACCTTTCCCAATGAGCGCTCCCCTAATGAACTCAAAGCGCACGATAAATCCTCGGGAAGCGTACTGGAAAAGCCCAGAGGCTCACCGGTAATGGGATGTACAAAGTCCAGGTGCCACGAATGCAGAAACTGTCGGTTCAGCCCTAACTGGGCGCGGGTTTTATGGCTGCCATAGAGCGCATCGCCTACAATGGAATGACCAATGTAGTCCATATGCACCCTGATTTGATGCGTGCGTCCGGTGTAGAGCTTACATTCCAGATAGCTGTAACCCTCGTCATGCGCAGCAGCTTCAAAACGCTCCAGAACTCTGAACGTAGTAATCGCACCCCGAGCAGCCTGGCGGTCGGAGACAAACATCCGTTTGCGTTCGGTATCGCCGCGAGCGATAGGAGCATCCACAAGACCCGTATTTGGCGCAATATAGCCATGTACAAGGGTCAGGTAGCGTCGATCGATACTGCGGGTGCGGATGCCGTTTGACAGCGACACCCCAGCCTCTTCGGTCTTGGCCACAAGCATCAAGCCAGAGGTGTCCTTGTCCAGACGATGCACTATCCCCGGTCTGTCCTCGCCCTGTATAAGAGCCAGACTCTCGGTGCCGCAATGAGCGATGAGCGCATTGACCAAAGTGTCACTCTCATGGCCTCTGGCGGGATGCACGACGAGGCCAGCCTGTTTGGAGAGGACTATCAGGTGCTCGTCCTCAAATCTGATATCCAAAGGGATGTCCGCGCCCAGACCAGCACCATTATCTTGCCCCGGCTGGAGGCGATAAGGTTCGATCTTTTCTGCAATCTCAAAGTCCAGCAGATCGTCTAGCATGACGACGCGCCGCTTAGCTGTAATCAAGGTGCCGTTGAGCCTGACCGCACCGGACTCTATGAAACGTACAGCGGCCGCGCGACTACTTACCCTGGGCAAGCGTGCTAACAACACGTCCAGGCGCAGTCCTTGTTCATCGGGGGTGACCCTGTGTTCATAACGCGGCATCACGCAGTGCCGTTTCCTGCTCCTCGCCCAAGAGCGCCCGGTCTGTTTGCCAGCATGTGTCCGATGATACAACAGGCTAAAAGCACCTCTCCTATGGTCAAGCAACAATCAGCCACATTGAATACAGCAAACTCTACAAACAGTGTGTGGATAAAATCGGTGACGACACCGGACATAAGCCGATCATAGGCATTGCCCAGCGCCCCGGATACGATGAGGGCCAGGCTCACTACAACCAGCGGCCGCAGCTCTTTTGCTTTGAGTAGATATACCAGAGCTATGGTGACAACGACTGCAGCCACAATTAAAAACAGTGGCCCGGCACCCGCGAAAAGCCCAAAGGCCCCACCACGGTTCTCAACAAAAACAAACTCCACAATTCCGGGGATAAAAACGAACGACTCACCAACATTCAAGGTGGCCGCAATCGCGAGTTTGCTGAATCGATCCGCTGCCACAAGCAGTATTACGAGTATCAAGAACAGAGCCAGGGCATAGCCCTTGGCGATAGAGCATCGAGGCCGGGCCTGCGACTCGCTTGGCTGCTCTGGTTGTTCGGTTGGCAACTGCTTGCCCATAGAACCCGTGTCGCCTACTGCTGCGCCAACACGGCCGCACAGCGTCCGCAGACATCAGGATGAGCGGAGTCGGTACCCAATTGTCGGATATTCCAGCAACGGGGGCACTTCTCACCGGGAGCCCGGGACACCTCAACGCGCATGGTGTCATACTCTTCAGATGCGCGCAATTTCACCTCGGCCACAATCAATACTTCTTCTAAGAGCCCGCTTTCCAGTCTGCTCAACACCTCGATTGATGCTGGTGGGGCTACTATGAGCAAAAGCGCCTCTTGACTTTTGCCCACAATGCCCGCAGTCCGAGCCTGTTCCAGCGCCTGAGTAACCACTTCGCGCAATTCCAAGACCAGCGCGAAGTCGGCTGTGATGATCTGAGCGTCCGCCCTTGGTACAGTCGGTGTAAGGTCGCCGGGTACAGGCCAGCCTGCCAACTGTACGGCCGCGACCCGGGGTTTGTCATCCTTACTCGCACGCAAGCCAAGCGGATATTCGTCCCAAACCTCGTCACAGGTAAAAGTGAGGATTGGTGCCAGCACCCGAACAAGCACTTCGAGAATATTAGCCAGCACAGTCTGGGCGCTGCGACGACGCAGCGAGGTAGCGGCATCAGAATAGAGACGGTCTTTTAAAGCATCCAGATAGATGGCCGAAAGATCCTTAACCATGTAATCATAAATAGCATGATAGGCCACATGAAAGCGCATAGCGTCATAGGCGGCTGTAACCTTCTGCAAAAGCCCCTCCAGCCTCACCAGAGCCCAACGATCAAAAGCTAATATATTAGCATAATCCACCGCGTCATGGTCAAAATCAAAGTCATAGAGATTCGAAAGCAGAAAGCGAAATCCGTTGCGGATTCTACGATAGGATTCCGAGGCGCGCTGGATGATTTCATCGTCAATACCCACATCCGTGGCATAGTCTATAGATCCGACCCACAGGCGCAAGACATCGGCGCCAAACTGCTCGATAACCTGAGCTGGGTCAAGCACATTGCCTCTGCTCTTTGACATTTTATGCCCGTGACCGTCGACGATGAATCCACAACTCATGATGCTTTTGTACGGTGGCGTATCATAGCTTCCTACACTGGTTAAAAGCGCACTTTGAAACCAGCCGCGATGCTGGTCTGAACCCTCCAGGTACAGATCGGCGGGAGCGGCAAGGTAGTCGCGCTTGCGCAGCACGCTGGTGTGCGACACACCGCTCTCCCACCACACATCTAATATGTCGCGCTCGGGGAGAAGTTTTGTCACACCGGCTCCACAGTCGGGACAAGTCGTGCCCGCCGGCAGATAGTCCTGCGGTTCATGGGTAAACCAACCGTCGGCACCTTCGTTCTCGAACAGGCGAATGACGGCCGCGAAAGTCTCGGGGGTGGCCACGGTTTGACCGCACACACCACACGTAAACACAGGTATGGGCACACCCCAGGCGCGCTGGCGCGAAATGCACCAGTCCGGCCGGTCTTCAAGCATGGAACGCATGCGATTTACAGCCCAAGTCGGATACCAATCCAGAGTACCTAAAGCAGCAAGTGCCTTGGCCCTGAGCGCGGTCGACTCCATGGACACAAACCACTGGTAGGTAGCGCGGAAGATAACAGGCAGACCGCAGCGCCAGCAATGTGGATAGGAATGAGTGATGGTTTTTTGACCTACAAGAGTGCCGCGCGCGTCCAGCCATGAGATAATTTCCGGGTTGGCCGCCTGCGCATTCATACCGGCAAACGGACCACCACCGGCGTCGAACACGCCATTGTCGTCCACGGGCATCAAGAGCGGGAGATCATATTCCAATCCCATCTGATAATCTTCCTGGCCGTGTCCGGGAGCGGTATGTACCGCACCGGTGCCCGTACCAAGCTCGACATGCGACCCGGTCACAACCCTGCCGAGCATATCATCATGGATGGGATGATGATAGGTAAGCCCCAAAAGATCGCGTCCTTTAACGCGCAAGGGCTGTTTATCATCGCCTTTTATTAATGTGTAGTTACGCGCGCCAACATCGGCGGTGACCTGATCAGCTAATTCTTCTGCCACCAACAGGTATTTATCCGGCATATCCTCCAGGTTTAACAACACATAATCGGCATCGGCGGCCAGCGTCACAGCGGTATTGGCCGGGAGTGTCCAGGGGGTTGTGGTCCAGATAAGGATATACAGGTTCTCCCCCACGTCAAAAGCCCGCTGGGCCTTTCCTTCTCTCCCACTAAAAGTCTGCTGAGCCTCTTCCAATGTTACGCCAAAGGCCCGCTGCGCTACCTCATCATCGAGGGTGGCTCTAAAGGCCACGTAAATGGAGGGTGAGGTCTCGTCGGAGTATTCGATCTCGGCTTCAGCCAAAGCAGTGTGACAATGTGCGCACCAATGGATGGGTTTGCGGCCGCGATAGATAGCACCAGCTTCATACATTTTCTGGAATATCTCGACATTGCCCACCTCATAGTGGGGGCTGTAGGTAAGATAGGGATTATCCCACTCACCTGTCACGCCTAAACGGATGAAGCCCGCGCGTTGAATGTCCACATAGGTGCGAGCCCAGTCGTGACACAGCCGTCTGAGTGTAGGCTGATCAGTCTGGGCCATCTTCTCGGGACCCAACGTCGTCTCCACCATATGCTCGATGGGCTGACCGTGACAATCCCAACCGGGCACATAAGGGCTGTAGAAGCCGCGTTGCGATTTGTATTTAACGATAATGTCTTTGAGGACCTTGTTAAAAGCATGTCCCATATGCAAAGGACCGTTGGCATAAGGCGGGCCATCATGCAGGATATAGCTGTCGTTTTTGGCGTTTTGCGCTAATACCTGATGGTAAAGATCGATATCTTGCCATTTTTGCAGGCGCTTAGGCTCACTTTTGGCCAGACCGGCACGCATCGGAAAATCGCTGCGCGGCAGGTTCATCGTCGATTTGTAATCTGGTTGCAAAGCCAGCGTTCCTCTCGTCCCATATCGCGCGTAAATCGCGCGTTTACACGGTCAGTGGGCTCATTATAGTAGATATTTGTTATAGTAGTTGGTGTACGTCAATAACGACGGTAATGACAGGAAGGGTGATTGATTTGGCAGCACCAGCAACGGAGCAGGTACGCAACATTGTTTTGGTTGGCCAGGATGGAGCCGGCAAGACCTCGTTTGCCGAGGCCATGCTGCATTTAACGGGACGCACCACCCGCTTGGGTACCACCCATGACGGCAAATCCAACCTGGACTACGACCCCGAGGAAATCAAGCGTGGCTTTACGATATCTACCTCATTGGCCCATGTCCACTACAAGGGCTACAAAATTAATCTGCTTGATACGTCGGGCGCAGATGATTTTCTCGGCGATACCATTGCCGCTATGAGTGCTGCCGAGCTGGCGCTGTTTGTCATAGACGCGGTAAGCGGTGCTCAGGTCAACACGGTAAAGCTCTGGACAGAGGCCGACCGCGAGCATCTGTGCCGTGCTTTTTTTATCAACCATATAGACCGCGAGAATGCCGACTTCGATGCCGCTTTGGCCACACTCATACAACGCTTTGGTCAACGAGTGGGCGCGGTCACCATTCCCATAGGTGTGGACAAGGACTTTAAGGGCGTCATCGATGTCATCCGTATGAAGGCCCACTACCACACCGGCGACCACGAAAACGTCGAGGACATACCGGCGCAATACAGGGCTCAGGCCCAGGCCGCCCGCGACAAACTCTGTGATCTCGTGGCCGAGGCCGATGATGACCTGATGATGAAGTATCTGGATGGCGAAGAGCAGCTTACTCAGGAAGAATTAGAAAGCCTGCTGGGAAAGGCCATTGTCCAAGAGATATTCATCCCTGTGTTCGTAGGTTCCACATTGGTAGAACAGGGTATTGAAGGCATCATGGATGACATCGTGAGCTACTTCCCAGCACCAGACGCTCACGGCCCAATAGCCGCGGCAGACGGCAGCGAACTTACTATCGATGATGCGGGTGAGCCGGCATTTTATGTATTCAAGACGGTTTCCGATGCCTTCGTTGGACGCCTGAGCTTTATCAAGGTGCTCAGCGGCGTTATTGAGCCGGGCCAGGAACTGACAAATGCCACCAGTGGCAAGAAGGACCGCATCGCCCATATCTACCTTATGATGGGCAAGGAGACCGAAGATGTCAAGTCGGCCCGGGCCGGTGACATCGTAGTTATCCCCAAGCTCTCCGAGGCGCACACCGGCGATACCTTATCGCTCAGCGGTACCATCAAGATAGCACCTCTGCCGCTCCCCAAGCCGCTCTATCCGGTAGCCATCGAGGCCGCCAGTAAAAACGAGGAGGATAAACTAGGCGACTTTTTGGCCAAAGTGGCCGAGGTAGACCCCTGTATTGTCCTGCACCGTGACGATCAAACCCGTCAAACGCTGCTCACAACGCTGGGGGAAGGGGCCGTGGACTTCATTTTGTCCCGCCTCAAAGAGCGCACAGGCATCGCGGCTAAGCTCCTGGAAGTCAAAGTGCCCTACCGGGAAAGTATCCACAAGACCGCTGAGGCTCAAGGACGCCACAAGAAACAGACCGGCGGCGCTGGTCAATTCGGCGATTGCTGGGTGCGCTTGGAGCCCAATCCGGGCGGTGGTTATGAGTTTGTGGACGAGGTTGTGGGCGGACGTATCCCCCGCGGCCTTATCCCCGCCGTCGATAAGGGCATCCGCGAAGCCATGAATGAGGGATTTTTGACCGACGACCCCTTTGTGGACGTGCGCGCGGCTGTCTATGACGGGTCGTATCACTCGGTAGACTCCAACGAGATGGCCTTCAAACAGGCCGGACGCCTGGCTTTTCGCAATGCCTGCGAGAAGGCCGACCCCTACATCCTTGAACCGATGGCTAACCTGGAGGTCACGGTGAGCGAGGAGTATGCCGGCACCATCATGGGAGACTTTTCTACACGTCGGGGACGTGTAGCCGGCATCAGCACCGACGAGAACAGCCGTACCGTCATCAAGGCGCGCGTGCCCTACAAAGAAGTCGTGACCTACGCTAAGGACCTGCGTTCGATGACCCGTGGTATTGGTTCTTACACGATCGAGTTAGAGGGGTATGAAGAAGTGCCCGGCGATATCGCCAAAAAACTCATAGCTGCCTATCAGATCCGGCGTGAGGAGGGCAACAAGTAGCGCATATGACCAAAGACCTTGATCCAAACACAATGCATGCGCTGCTGGCTTTTCAAAAAGCAGAGGCCACCGACCAGATAGTCTATGCCCGCATGGCCCGATTCGAAAAGCACGACACGCACTCTGCTATTCTCACCCAGATTGCCCATGATGAAGTAGAGCATTACAACACCTGGAAAACCTATACAGGACGCGATGTTTCGCCAGATCGGTTGCGAGCGGTGTGGTATAGCGTACTGCTCATGCTGTTTGGCTATACCTTCGTATTGCGCCTGATGGAACGCGGCGAACAGGGTACGGCCAAGGCCTACGCCAAACTGCCTACCGCACTGCCAGAAGTCAATGAGATCATAGCCAATGAACTTGAACACGAGGATATGCTCATCGGCATCCTTGACGAGGAGCGCCTGCAATACGTAGGTGCCGTCGTGCTGGGATTGAACGACGCGCTTGTGGAACTGACCGGTGCGGTAGCCGGACTGACGTTTGCCCTGAACAGCACGCGGACTGTGGCATTGGCCGGCATCATCACCGGTATAGCGGCAACGCTGAGTATGGCCGCCTCCAACTACCTGGCAGAGCGGGCTAACAATAACCCCCATGCTCTTAAAGCGAGCGTTTACACAGGTGTTGCTTACCTGATAACCGTCGTATTGTTGGTTACCCCCTATCTGCTGTTCCCCGATGATCAGTATATCGGGGCGCTGGTCACAATGCTCGCTACGGTTGTCATTATCATTATGCTGTTTAACTTTTATGTGTCCGTTGCTCAAAAAAAGCCGTTCTGGAGCCGCTTTGGCAAAATGTGTGCCATCAGCCTGGGAGTGGCTTTGATCTCGTTTTTAATTGGGCTGGTTGCCAAAGTGCTTTTGGGCGTGGACGTCTAAACGAACGATAGCTGAGAATAACCATGGACATCACGCAGATCATCTCGATTGCTATATTCCTCCTCGTATTGATATTGATTATCAGCGAGAAGGTACATCGGGCGCTGGCGGCACTCCTGGGCGCTGCTCTGGTGCTTGTGTTGCAAATAATGCCCTTTGAGCAGAGCCTGGAGCATATCGACTTCAACACGTTGGGCGTTTTAGTGGGGATGATGCTGTTTGTCTCGGTCATTAAGCGTTCGGGACTCTTTGAATTTCTGGCCATTAAAGCCGCAAAAGTAGCTAAAGGTAATATCTGGTATATCATGGTGTTTTTGATGCTCATAACCGCCGTGCTCTCCGCATTGCTCGACAACGTTACGACCGTGCTGCTCATAGGCCCCATGACCCTGATGATTACCCGCGAGCTGCGTATTAATCCGATTCCGTTTTTCATGACGCAGATAATCGCCTCAAATGTGGGTGGCACCGCTACTTTGATTGGCGACCCTCCCAACATTATGATTGGTTCAGCAGCCTCCTTGAGCTTTCTCGACTTTTTACTGGTAGACGGCCCTATCGTGGTTATTATCATGATTGCTACAATTGCGGGTTTTTGGCTGATCTATGCGAAACATCTCAAGGCTGATGCCAGCGATATCCAGGGCCTGTTGGAACTCAACGAATACGATGCCATCAAATCTAAGAGCCTGTTTGTCAAAAGTCTCGTGATGATAGCGGTTGTAGCAGTGGGCTTTACCCTGCATGATGCCCTGGGGCTGGAATCGGCTACCATTGCCCTTAGTGCTGCGGTGCTCATGATGCTGCTCGGACGGGTCGAGATTGAAGATATCGTCCTGGGTGTTGAGTGGCCGACTATCTGTTTTTTTGCCGGACTCTTCGTCGTCGTAGGCGGTATGGTTTCTACGGGCGTCATTAAGATATTCGCCGAGTTTTTGGTAGCCACTACACTCGGCGACCCGCTTGTGGCTTTGCTCGTAGTGCTCGTAGCTTCGGCGGTTATCTCGGCAGTATTGGACAACATCCCCTTTGTGGCTACGATGATACCTGTGTTGCTGACTATGGGGGAAAGCGGTGTCGATATCTTTCCGTTGTGGTGGGCGCTCTCACTGGGAGCCTGCCTGGGCGGTAATGGCACCCTGATCGGTGCCAGCGCCAATGTTGTGCTCTCGGGCATCAGCGGCCGCGAGGGACATCCAATAACCTATATTGACTATCTCAAAGTCGGCGCACCGATGATGGTGCTGTCGATAGTCCTGTCCGGCATCTATCTGGTCGTGCGTTTTGTGCTTTAGCTTTAGGTCGTAAGCGGTGCGTTCGGCGGGGAACACATCACATAACTCTTGTAGCGGGATCAGGAGGGGGATAAGACACCGTTGACTCTGCAGGCACTGCAGGCACTTCAGGCACTTCGGGTTCGACTGATGACAGCTTGCCGACGTTCAAAGATTGGGCAAACAGCGACGAATTAATTCTCCTCAGACTGGACTTATCGGCCTGACTCATGAGTCGCAGTGTTGAGATGCCCCCTTGCACAAAGATTGTTAGATGGCGCTGTGCGCGCGTAATGGCCGTATAGAGTAATTCCATTGACATGAGATGGCTCTGTCGTTCAGGCAAAACCAGGTATACTCTGTCAAACTCACTGCCCTGCGCTTTATGTACACTGATTGCGTAAGCTAATTCCAGCCATTCTGCTGGATCCTGCGTCTGGATGTATCGCCCATTGCTATCCTTCCCCAGGTCTTTGCCATAGCAGTACAGTAAGTCTGAGCGCTGTGCTTCCGAAAACTGAACCTGAAAGCGTTTGAGAACAAAGCCACTGCGCAGGTACACCTTGTTTTTCAAATCGAAATTATGAGGCTTAACAAAACCGATCTCGCCGTTATAAATATCACTTTCAATTATGCGCTTCTCCTTCAAAGAATACGCGTAAGCCGGGTTTGTTCGTAAAGTACGATTGCGGGATTGGATGACTTTATCTCCAATTGCGATATGATCCAGTTTGCTCACCTGGCTCCATGCGCCATTTAACAGTGCCTGCAGCATCGCGTTGAGATCATCAGTACCATAACGCTCGCCGCGATAAGGCGATATCAGTTGCATCCATTTTGCAGAACGTTCGCCGTTTGGTCCGCCGCGGATAACTTCGTCCCAGAGCAGGTAAGGCTTTTGCGGGCCCTCATCGTGTCCGGCAGCGTCTGCCATGTCATAAAGGATTGCCTGTTCTATGAGTTTATGGAGCTGTTCGGTGTCGTGCCAGTAGTAGACGGACAAATCCTTGTCCACGTATCCCGTACGACTGTCAAAACGCGCCACCTTATCAAACACTGCCTCATCGTCAAAGTCCTTGGATGCAAAATCCACACAAGCCGAAGAGGTATCCGTTTTTTCTTGTATGAATGCCTGCGCAAGTTCAAGAATCGAACTCCCCCGATCATAGATGCGATTGGATAGCTGGCGTACGTTTTCTGTAAGAATACCCACAAAATTGGGGTGATTCTCACGCAACCAAGTAATGATGTCATAAAATACGCGCCCCCTCCCAATGGGAGGCAGTTGGTTGGGGTCGCCAACAAGGATCAGGTGTCTGAGTTTATCCAGATTTATAGACCGTATCAACGTCGCAAACAAGTCCAGGTCGATCATCGAGCATTCGTCGATTATCAACACGTCAATCGCATTGCTCTTTTTGCCACCAGCGCGTCTGAGCATATAGTTTCCACTGTTAATCCACCCGTTTTTAGCGATAAATGAGTGGATGGTGGTAGCGGGCCTATCGGTTTGCTGTTTGACACGCTCGGTAGCCTTGCCCGTAGGAGTCATAATAACTATCGCAGTGCCTTCTCCATATTCATGTTTAATATTCTCTATGAGCGCTTTTAACAGGGTAGTCTTTCCGGTACCGGCAGCACCGCTGATTACGCAAATCGGCTTCAAGAAGATTTGCGCGCAGAGTCTGGCTTGCGCTTCTATGATATGTCTGTATTCTTCGGGCGCTGCCTCATTGAGCCTGTCGCCACCCTTGGCGCCCCGCAAAACTATTGCAAAACGTTCGGGTGTTAGAGGGCTTTTGGGAGGATCTTCGAGGCGAGAGGCAATCTCCTTCACCGTGCGTTCCACAAGTCGCTCATCCTCCCAAACGTTTTTCAGGTAGACATTAAACTCTGGGTCTCTATTGTTGCCTGTTGTTGGTTGAAGATGCAGGGCGTATTTAAGCACTGCGCTGTTGTCGGGATTTTCGAAGTGAGTCACCGCAAACTCGGCACTTTTCCATTCGGGCATCGCTCCCATCCTGGAGTTTATGCGTTCCAACAGTGATGATGCAGGCACGAACGAGTGCGCGGCGATGACATTCAGTTCCATCACCGTAAACGCTCGCAATCGTTCTGCAGAAAGTGGCGACAACAGGTTGCCAATACTCAATCCGGGGAAAGGAAGTACGCCGTTATCGATCAGGTAGGCAGAGACGTACTCATCCGGTTCTTCGGGGACATATTCCTCGGCGATTGCATATGGATTGCGTATTAACTCTTGCAAAGGAGTCTTTATGCCAAGATTATGCCTCTTGGTACCCACAATGTCTCTAAGCTGTTCGATTGAAAGGGAGAAACGCGGCGCAATTTTCAGCAAGAATTCCTGTTGGTCACTCGTGAGCTGCACGTACGTTTTCTTTATCTCTGACAGTGCGCTACCCACCGTTGATTCAAATCTGCTTTTCTCGCCACTGAACAGCTTGAGGATCTCGTCATAAAAGTCGCTGTCGGTTTTGATTTGGGCTGCTTTTTTGAACTCTGGGATTAACGCCGTAAGGTTCAAATAGGTAAGAACAGCGGGCATTCCGGGGTAGGCACCTCGACTCTCCCAAAGTTCCGTAAGTAGAGTACCGAGCCATTCCCTACGGTAGTGCCAGTTGTCAGAATCGTCATCGATCTCTATCAGGACATCCACTATCTCTATAAAGCGAGAGATAATCTGGATGGCTTCGTCGTCACTCACGCTACGTGAGCCAAACTTAAAAGGGCGATGGTCTCGTGGGATAAAAGCAATGCGTTCGAGAGTTTGCTCATCATCAAAGTAGCGGTCATAGGGAATGCGAAAGCCTTGGAGCGGAAAATGTGAAGTAACGGGTTTTTGCCAGACCAGGCCATTTGCATAGTCGCGCCTTATCCGCTCACTTGCGTTAGGAAAGTAAAGGTAATCGCCTATCTCTTTGAGGCGAGAGAGGCCCACTACAATGTAATTGTTGTTCTCATCATCACTGAACGGATTGCTGTAGTTTGCGTAATAGAAGAGGAGCGATTTGTCCGGCTCAAAGCTCTCGAAATACCTCTCGGCATTTCTCAATCGCGCATCGTTGCTGAATTCGCGAAATTCGTCTGCTGTCTCTTTGACGACATCGTCATACATGACTTCGTAATTCCACGTGTAGGTAGTTGCCGGAGGTATATTCATGTGGACATTATCAGCCTGGCCTCGCATCCATTCAGGGATGTTGACAAAACCCCTCACGGTTTGACTGCCAAATGCGTTGATGCTCAAACAGCAGGGGGCGAGGTAGTCGTCGGCAACAGCACCGCAATAACCACAGAGCTGCCCTGCCAAGGTCTTTTCTCGCTCTGTATCACGATTTTCTGCGATAAGATCGCCCGGATAGGAACGCGGCCCAACACAGTAGGTGTTATCGGCTGGACTTGAGCAGATGCGCCCATTCCAGCCGTCGCTGTGCCAAGATAGCCTGATGCTCATGTGATTAGTCATTCATCTACTCCTTTTTTGGCAACTGGACGCCCTTATAGCAGCGACACGCCGGTTTGACAGCTGTGCGGCCTATAATGCTCCAAACAGGAGTGCTATTGATACTGCTCCGACAAGCATCGCGGTCGTTGTGAGCAAACATCCGGTTCCCGGACCTCCTACACCCTGCGCTAAAGGAGAGGGAGCATCTTTGGATTGTGGGTCAAACAGTGGATCAGATTGTGAGTCGGGTTGTGAATCCTCGTCTGTGGTCGATTCTTCTAAGACTACGCTTGTTACCAGATCCTGTGAGTCAATATGTCCCGAACCGTTCCAATCCAAGAATCTTTTCATGTTGCTACTCCTCAGTAGGTAATCCACATGACTGCATCGCTGCGCGCTACTATGCGAAATCGCTGTACGACATCGATGTGCGTTACCATTCTACTACGTTACTGCAAGAACCATTTTTGAGCGCTGTTGGAAAGACTATCTGGTATAATAACACTAATAGAGAGCGAGTGCAGGATAATGAGTGCAGAGCTTGCTGCAAGACACATTAAGTCTGAGTGCGTTGGAAGGAGTAGCAGATGGAGCTTTGGAACGAGATTTGCTTTTTGATAAACGAGCATCGCACAAGAGGATCGGCTGAAAGGGACTTTCAAATAGAAGCCGAGAATATGTTTGAGAAGCTCGGATGGTCACGCTACCGAGACGAGATTATCTCGCAAAAAGTAATCCCCATAGGTTCAGCACAGAATCTAAAGCCCGACATCATTATCAAAAGTGAAGGCAAGAATGTGATTGTCGTTGAGCTGAAAAAACCCAGTGTCGACATCATCGACAGAAACGCCCAGCAGCTTATCTCCTACATGCTTCAGCTGAAGTTAAGGTTTGGTCTTTTGATTGGCGATACCATACAGCTTTACTACGATGAACCGGAAAACGACGAACGTCCCGAACAAGTCCTTGAAGTCCCCTTCAAGCCTGATGACGATAAGGGCAACACGCTTATTGGACAATTGACCAAACAGTCATTTAGCCCAGATGGCCTGGCCACCTATTGCAAGGAGCTTGTCGTGAGAAAACACGACAAGGAAAAAGCCGATGCCCTGGCCCAAAGGCTTTTAACTGAGGACGGCCAGGCGCAGATTGTTGCAGCAATTTCTGATGCGTTGTCCGGCCAATACAGCAAGGATATCGCCGCGGCGGCGCTCGATAAGCTGAACATTAAAGTCGTGCGGAAGCCCTCGGTCGCAAGCCAAACGTCCACACCAGAGCAGGCGGCCACACTGTATTCTCCCCATAAAAATCATAAGCCGCGACAAACAACTATTCCTGCAATACCTGCCGATGACCCCTACCCCACCTTGAAAGTTGGCCAATTGGCAAATACGGTGATAAGAAGGCTGCTTGAAACCGAAATGGTCCCACCGGACGAGGTAGAAAGGCTGCAGGACGTAGGCTATTCAAAAAGAGTGCTTGGACTTTCATCGTATCCGCTTATTGTCCCTGCAAACAGCCAGTTTGAATGGCAACGCTTTTATCACAACCAATCTCGTGACCCATTGAATATCTACGGACAGTCATACTATCTTTGCTCGCAATGGTTTGCCCAGCAAAGACCACAGATGCTAAGGTGGATAGCAGAGCATTCGAAATAACGGGGCAAGGGTGTTAGAAATCTGAGATTTTGCCGCAGGCCGTTCACAATTGGCTTTATGCTTTTGCCATAGCTGCAAACACCTGCCTGCGCTAATAACCTGCAACACACAGTCTGTGCGGCTTGACCTGGCAGACAAATCGGAGGTGTTGCCAAATTGATTGCCATCCGAGAAAAACGCTCGTTTGATGACAGCTTGAAAGATTTTCTCAAATCAAAAACTTACGGTAACTTGATGTGTCCAGAGACTCTACTTTGGTCAGAGAGCGCAAACTATATTTTGATGACTACCTCAACGTGATTAACACAAAAACTCCATAGTATCCGGATGCATATATAAAAAATAAATAGGTAAAGTTCTCTCGGTCTTAAAACTTGGGGAGAAACACGCGCGCTTACGTAAGATCATATAAAACCGCCCCTTTGCAGGTGCGCGAAGAGGCGGTTTTTGGATAATCTGAATAAGCGCTGATTGCTAAGATAGCAATGGTAACAATACGTCAGCCTTGATAAATTGGGCTTCCTTGATGGTTACGGAAGAACTATCGAATCAGTCTCTTCGTCGGTGCTTATAGCAGCTGGAGCCTGTCTGACTTCCCATGTGGTTCCATTGTAAAATGCCGTCTTGCCGGCTGCGCTTGGCCCAAACTCTAGCTGAAATACCTTGTTTCCGGCAGTGTATGAGACCTTAAGGGTGGCGGTATCCGCATAGTTTGTAGAAGCAAGTGCGTTTATTGCTTCAATCCAATCCGCCGCATCTGCTTCGGTATCATCATTGGTGCCAATTGTCGCTCCTGCAGCTTTCGTCAAATCGGCAGTTGTCGGTGCGGTCGTCCTGAGCGTCTTATTGTGCAAATCACTTCCGATAACTTGCACCGCAATCTCCACCGTCCTACCCTCTGCCTTAAGTCCTTCATCCTGAGCCTTGGAGATGTAGCCTGTCAGAGCAGGTATGGCTATTGCAGCCAGAATACCCAAAATGACGATTACGACGATAAGCTCAACGAGCGTAAAGCCTTTCTT
>JAITDU010000021.1 GCA_031282405.1 Coriobacteriales bacterium
GCCACCGTAATGCATATATGACCACCGTAGTCCAAACATCCTGATAATCCACTAGCGCCACAAGCCCACACAGTAGCGCTAAAGCGATGATGCCAAAGATCAACAGCCTTTTGCTCGACGTCTTCTGTTTGGAAATGCGGTCCGCCATAAACCTGTCACCTCGTGAGGTTTTCTAATACTTTGTTTTGAGTATCTTTGTTGGTTTGGCCTTGTATGTCTGTGAACATGAAATCGGTTACGTCTATCGTCTCTGTTAGACCTGCCACTACCGTTATGGTAGCTTTATCTTGTGGGTACCTGATAAGGCCAAGCTGAAGGTTTTTGTTGTCATCAAAAAAGTAGTAGTTTGTAAAGGCACCTTCCGAGCTTCTGGCTTCATCAAAGCTTATGTGTACGTCATAGGCCAGATCTGGGAGTTCTGCGTCTTTTCCCGTTTGGGCTTCATAGAGATCTTTGGCATAGGAACTGCCATACATCTGCGAAAGGGTATAGTTGCCGGTAAACCTCTTTTCGTTGCCTAAGATAGACACCCGCCTGTTGCCGTTGCAGTCCTCTTCAAACTGAAAGACGATGGTGGTTTCATCATGGGATTTGACATAGGTGTCAAATAAGTCACTGATAAGCGTAGCTCCATTCAAGGCATTAATTCCACCCTGATTTTTTGCGACACCTGACTGCCCCGGCGTTACATCTGTTGACTCATTGCCAAAATTCGCCAGAAAAGAGCCGACATTAAACTCCCTGAAGGTAAAGGTCAAAAGCGCTACGGTATTATAGCGAGCCTTCATAACAGGCCCATCGGTAGACTCACCTGAACTGGGAATGTTTATCTCGTATTTTTTGCCATTGTAAAATATGAAGTGATAGTCGCCTGAAAGATACATCGTATCGGGGTTTTCGCGCGATAGCTGCATCATCTTTTGGTCATAGGAGTTGGCTATTGCAACAAAAAACGCTTTATCGATATCTTCAGCCCAAGAACTATCGCCAAGGCTTCCTGTAGCCAGATAAGATGCCAGTGAGCTTTTAGGGCCTTTGAGTATGGCAGATACTGCACCTTGAGCAGATGAGTATACCGAAGCAGAAAAGCTCTCGTAGGCAAAGGCGGCTTCTTTTATCTGCTCCAGGTTATGTATTGTATCGTTGTTAAGCTCTATAAGAGCCCGGTATTTGTTAAGGAGCCACCACTCGATATCGTCCTGTTTTTTCAGTACGGCCTGTACCTGGGTGATCTCAGCGTTTTTTCGTCTCAGGGCATCTATGGTCTTATCCAACTCATCAGTGTCTAATATCCCCGGACTTGAGGTAGGCAGGGCTTCTAAGGCAGAGATGTTTTGTGCATTGGCATCTACTATGGCGCTAAAAGCTATGACGTGAGCTTTCATAGTAGGTATACGTAAGTTTTTAAGCCGGTTTGCTAAAGCAGTATATGCCTCGCCTGAAAGACGTGGATCTTCTAAGGCAGTTTGCATAGGGGCTATTTGAGACAGCCCTGATTCTATTTCGTTAAAAAGCCCCTGGTTTTCTGCTTTGAGGGTTGCGGTAGCGTCTGTGATGTTAATTCTCATCTTAGACACTCCGCATTGTTTTGCGACAAACGCGTAGTATAGTTAAGGACGCATACACAAAGAGATTGTTTGGGATATACATTTGCAAAAAACATGAGCATCACGCACCTATTCCCAGCACGCTGTTGGCCAGTTCGGCATCGAGCTCAACAAAAACATCGCTGATGTCTTTAATGGCCTGAGCATCTGATTCCAAAAGCACGCGCCAGTCTGTAAGTGTAGAGCGTACCTGGTTTTTTATGTCGTTGTCATGAACAGCGCTTCCTAAAACCGGGGCACTTTGAGCTAGAGATTGAAGCGAAAACGAACAGTAGTCATCAAGCTGCTGTATAAGCTGTTGGGCCGCTTGATTAGCTGCATCTTGATCTGAACTTGTAGATCCGCCACCCATTTTTTCCTCACTATGACAAGCGGCATGCTTTTGTACTCATTGAGTCAAACCGATTGTTGTTACATGCCTGTTGTTACTATCAGAATTTTACTATCAGAATAGCTGCCTTATTCTCTCATATATTCTCTTGTAGTTTACGCGCCGCAGAGTACAGGAGCCGTGAGTTGCTGCTCTTTCGGAGTCAATGATACCTATTAGATGTATGACCTATTGTGCGTCTCCTTTACTAGTCCGGCGCTTTGGTAGTTCTACTATCGTTTTAGCTTCGCTGGCGGTACGGGCGTGGAGCTTCTCGCCATGTTTTTCGTCCTCTGGCGGCTCGATCTGTGCCACGGTGGTCTTAGCCTCGCTCGCTGCGGTTTGCCTCGATTCCTGTTTCTGGTCGCCGGGGGCCGGCTCCACGGTGGTCTTAGCCTCGCTAAAGCGCTCGCTTGGGGCTGGTTCCACAGTAGTTTTAGCTTCGCTGGGAGTTGGCTCCACGGTGGTCTTAGCCTCGCTGAAAGCCTTGCTGGGGGTCTTGTCAGAAGCCTCACTGTGGATTGCGGCGGGTATGCTGCCGTCGGGTAGCACATCTGAAACAGCGCGCGCAGGAGTGGGACGGCGCTTGCCCGTGCCAGCTGTAACTGAGCGACGTTTGCCCGTACCGGCCGCGACTTGGCGGCGCTTGCCCGAACGAGAGCGGATCTTGGCTATCTCGCGGGCGGCGGTCCTGCCGCTCAACTCATTGCGGACGTTGATGATGCGGCGTGTAAAAAACCAGAATACCGCCGCAATCAGGCAAAGCGCAGCTATGACAAAACAGACTATGGCTATGGTGTTCAAGGTTTCTGTCATCGTTGATACCCCTCTTGCCCGGCATTGGCGACCGGCCTGGAATCCACAAAGGCGTTGTCAATAGCTTGGATAACCGCGGCGTTGCTACGCTCAATCTCCGCCTTTTTTGCATCCAGTTTTTCGGTCGTTGCCACGACACTGGCGGCAGCGGCAACCGCTCGTTGCAACAGGTCCTGCATCTCGGTTTGACCTATGCCGTCAGCCCTGAACTTACGCGGGTAGGTATAGAGCGCAGACTCGATGAGTCCGGCCGATTCCAGTATGATAACCTCGTTATCCTCATTAACAGAAATCGCATAGAGCTCCTCAAGACTCCTAAAATATGGTTCATAAATGCCGGCGTCATCACCTTCATTTATCCGCGCAACTATCTCGTTGTTAAAGTCCGCTATCTGCGAATACACCCTCACAAGACCGGCTTGCGAGAATCCGTCGATAGCGGCCGCATCGTTCATCCAGCGTCGCGAAGCTTTAATGCGCCCAATACGGTTCTCGCTGTTTCCTGTTCCATCGTCAAAGTAGTACCAGTAGAGCTTTCCGATGTCGAAAGCCAGCTCGGCGTAGCTCTCCGATTGAGCTTGCAAGACAGGAAGATGAGGGGTGATAACGGCTAACAACTCCTCTTCTTCTTCATAGGTAAAGCTGCTGTCGTCTCGATACAGTTCCACCAAGCCCAGGTAGGCCGAGAAACGCGAAGGGTCAACATCGATAGCCCTGAGGTAGTCTTCGCGCGCGGCCTGAGCGGTGCTTTCTTTGCTTGCCCGATCAATCCAGATGCCATAGTCGCTGCTGCGCACGGCATCGGCAGCAAACAAACACCCCAGACCAGCCGCCAAAAAGGCCAGCGTAGCAATGAGCAGGCCGATGAACATACGCCACGTGTTGCGCAGTTTACGCGTGTGGGCCTCGTCCACCGACTCGTAACGCTCCAGGTCATAGCGCATCTCGGCACATGTCGCATAGCGGTTTGCGGGGTTTTGTTGGGTGGCCCTGTTGATTATGGTCTCAAGCCCGGCAGAAAGTGAGGGGATAACCTGACGGATGGGCTCAACGACGTAGGGCGGCTCGGCCGGGCTCTTACCGGTGACAAGGTGATAGAGTGTGGCACCTAAAGAGTAGATGTCGCTGCGCGGCTCAAAAGCGCCCTGGCTTTGCTCGGGTGACGAATAGCCCTGAGTCCTGAATACTTTGGTCTCTGCCGAAATGGTCATATTCTGGGATTCGGGGTGGAACTCGCGAGCAATACCAAAGTCGATCAGCTTAACCGTGCCATCTGGCCTGAGCATGACGTTGTTGGGTTTCATGTCCCGGTAGACTATGGGCGGAGTGCAGGTATGGATGTAGTCCAGCGCGTCGCAGAGCTGGATGCCCCAATCAACGACGTCCTCCTGTCGTTGCGGCCCCGAGGTTTGTATCACCTTGTCCAGTGATTCTCCCTCGACATAGTCCATAATGATATAAATGCGATCGTCGTTCTGTATCATATCCGTAATGCGCACTATTGAGGGATGGTCGAGCCTGGAGAGAATCTCCTTTTCGACCAGGAAGCTCTTGATAAGGTCATCGTGGGTCAGATCTGAACTACTAAGGTCAACCTCATCAAAATCGATTTCTTTGACCGCCCAGATGCGGTTAAGTTTGAGATCGTTGGCGCGATAGACCAGCCCAAAGCCGCCTTTGCCAACCACATCCTCTATCTTGTACTTATCGTCCAAGACCGTGCCAGATGCTAACATAATAATATATTTCCTAATCTGGTCTCAACCCGCTCATTGTCAGATAGAGCGTATGTATCATACCATAGTGTCGGGCAACTTGCCCTGTGCCCTCGCATTCCCACTTTGCCTAACATGCGCCTCGCATTCCGCTTACCACCGGTATGACATCCGTTTAATACTGTTAATCAGATTCGCAATTTGCAAACTGCTGATTTTTCTGATATATTCGTTGACCTAGGTGGCCTGCTGTTATAAGGTAGTCGGGCGTCTTATGGGGCCCATAGCTCAGTTGGCTAGAGCGCACGGCTGATAACCGTGAGGTCACTGGTTCGAATCCAGTTGGGCCCACCATCCTTTTACAATAAACGCCCTGGCGTGAGCCGAGTAGCCGCCAGGGCGTTTATTACGTTAGTCGGACGTGCTCGTCGGACGTGTACCACAGTGGCAAGTACCGAAAAGCCAAGTCAGAAGGCTGCCGATGCGTTAGCTGCTTGCGCTGGACAGCGGTAGTACTTGTCGGTGCAGCTGTGTGGTCAGAAAGCCACCAGAGCGTTAGCTGCTTTTGTTGAGTATCCGACTATGATAGAATTTTGGTTTGTTTGTTCGCCCCCTGTGGGGATGTAGCTCAGTTGGGAGAGCGTCTGGTTTGCAACCAGGATGTCGTCGGTTCGAGTCCGATCATCTCCACCACACATCTTACAATTGCCCTAAGTGCGCAGGGCTTTTGGCAGCAAAAAGCATAGCGACCCTGCCTTGATAACAATTGCCCTGCGTGCGCGGGGCTTTTGTTTTGTATGCCGGAGATAACGGGGGCTATAAGTAGGTACGGTGCATCTCCTGGCCGGTCAGTTCCCCAATCTTGATACCAAGCCTTGACTTGTTAATCGTGAGCAGCTTTTCTGTCATTTACCTAGCTGGTCTTTTTTAAGCCGTTAGGTGGCACCGGGGTACCTCACCGACTGTTTGCTTAGACGCGAGAACACCGACCGTTACGACGATCGTCTGGTGGTCGAGTGCAACCTTATCGAAGCTTACGAGCAGATCATTGGCTTCATCTCCCGGCACACACTCGACCGTTTCTTCATCGAAGGTACTCAGCGAATAAGCCCACGTAACATCATAGCCCGCGAGATTGCGAGCAACATTTTGGCGCATCGCGAATACAGCAGTACGTTCATGGCCAATATAGTCGTTGGAAACGACAGCATTGTGGCCGAGAACTGGAACCGCTCAAACCATCACGGGGTAATTGATCCGGAGGACTTCACTCCGCAACCCAAAAACCCGCTCATCGCTCGCTTCTTCGCGGCCATCTCCTATGCCGATCGCCTCGGCTCCGGTGTTCGCAACCTGCACAAGTACTCAGTGATGTACTCGGGTAAGAAACCAGAGCTAATCGAGGGTGATGTATTCAGGACCATAGTGCCGCTCTCTGCCGAGAATGTCCTTGTAAATGTCCCTGTAAATGTCCCTGTAAATGTCCCTGTAAGCTCAACTGGCGAGAAGATACTCCAGACAATTGCTGCCAATCCAAATGCAACGTTGGATGAGATGGCTACATCTTTAGCCGTCAGCAGAAAGACTATCCAGAGAAACCTCAATACACTGAGGGAAAAGGCATTGTTGTCAGAATTGGTGCCGACAAGGATGGGCATTGGGGGATCGTCGAGTAAGTAGACTCAGTATTGTTGAAAGCTACAGCATCATAAAGGCTACCTACTACTTGTTCAAAACTGCTCCAAGTCACTGTCAGAGGGAATAAATACCTCCATACCATTGAGTATTTCGGTCGTCGTGCTTGGAACAACAGACCCATACACTGGTATATTGCCATCAGTGAGTTGTTTGTGGTCTTTACCATATTTTACTTCTGCAAGACCATCGCGACTGATGAACATTTCATAATAGATAGCTTGTGCAATCTCGGCTAAACAGCCATTGAGTCGATTCGAGATTCTCGACAGAGTGTGTCACTTATGAAGTGAAGATGTCACTCATGCTCAATCTCAACGCGTGTTCTTCTCCCCTGCTTCTTTTTCACTCTACGCAAAACGTCTGCCCACCGGCCTCAATCCGGCTGAATAGGGCGCTCTCACACCAGCGGTAGGAGGTTCACACAGCCGCCACTCAACACGTTGGTATGAGCAAGAAAATGATTTTCCTCAAAATTTGGGGATATCCCGGCTGTCCACAAGACTCTACCTTGTAAGCAATGTAACCGTTAGGACAACGTTGCCACTTAAGGAGTTACAGGAAAACGCCCCCGCCTACATTCCCTTTGAGTACCACAAACACGAGCGCGGGCTGTTCAGGCCCGATGGCTCGCCCAGCTTTGCCACACCCACCGGCCGCATTGAGCTTTGGTCGAATTTCTACAACAATGCCGGACTCGACCCCCTGCCCTACTTTGAGGAGCCGAGCCCAGGTCCCGGCGCAACTCCTGAACTTTTGGAGGAATACCCACTGGTTTTAACGACCGGCGCGCGCAATCCCACGCTGTTTCATTCCGAGCATCGTCAAATCAAGCACTTGCGGGCGGTGCATCCCGACCCACTGGTTCAGATCAATCCGGCGACAGCGCAGAAATACGGTGTCAAGGATGGCGATTGGGTCTGGTTAGAAAATCAGATGGGACGCTGCAAGCGGCGTGTGAGCGAAACGCCCATCGTCAATGAGCAAACTATCTCTATCGACCATGGCTGGTGGTTCCCTGAAGGCGACCCCGGAAAACTGTTTGATGTGTTCGACCTTAACGTCAACCAACTGTTCAAATACATCCCCGGCAAGGCTGGTTTGACGCTGCTGGGCTCACTGATGGGCCTGTTTGCCACCAGTACTGCGATGTTTTTAGCCTCACGCGTTTTAGAAGGTTTTGGTATGGGTATGATCTCGGTCATCGGACCCAATGTCATGCCGCGCCTTTTTCCTCTGAAAAATCAAGGTCTCGTCATGGGCATCTGGTCACTTTGGGTGCCGATGGGTAGCATGATAGCTTTTCTCACCACGCCCTTGCTCTATGGTTCCTTTGGTTGGACGAGCCTGATCCAAACCCAGTAGAGCACTATCGCAAGTATGGCAAAAAATGAACGCGGGTTCATATACAGGCCAACGCTTTGCGCTGGCTTACCCACTGGTCTGCCATCAGATGCGGCAGGTTGAGGAGAAAAATGAGGCATCAGAGGATCATTCATAATATTGCTTGTTATTCTACCATGGAAACTTTGAGATGTATCCCGCATATCTCCCTCCCCTATTTATCGAAACAGGTCAAATAGCAGGTATGTTCCTCGGATCAAACAGGGTCAAACAATAGATGTACTCTTCCGGTGAAATGGCAGCAGGCATACTTGCGACCGAAAAGCGCGCCTTTTGAGTCGCAGGCGTGTACTCGTGTGTCCTCAATGAATCTTCAGGCCGAAAAACAGGTCCCAAACGCCAGGTATGTTCTTGTGCCTAAAACGGTAAACGGTCCTGGAGCGGTCGCCCAAGTGTCCCAAGCGAGACAGTCGAGCAGTAAATGGGCCTAAAAGCAGCCCAGCACCCATCTGTTGTACAGATAGGTGCTGGAGCAGAAGGAAGGAGTTGGCTGGCCGGGTATTAATTGTCTGAAGTCTGAGGAAGGAGACCCGACCAGCCGGAGTTGTCAATTATAAATGCGCCTGTTACATATCTTCACAGCAGTTCTGCGGATGGGGATGAATGGCGCTGACGGCTAAACGAACTAGCCCGAGGCGGTTTCCGTCGACGAGATGTCGGATTGCGCCTGCTTTTCTCCCCCACGTCCTACGATAATAGCCTGTATGACCGCTATGACCGTAAACACCGAGATGATAATACCGAAGACCAAAAACGGGTCGCGGCCATCGGCGGTGTTAAAGCCCAGAGCATCGCATAGTGCCGTCATCCAGTAGGGCTCCAAAACCTGGCTGAGGTTTTGCGCGGCAATGGCAATCGTAACCGCCAGTGCCGACACCGAGGCCGCAGCCGTACGGCCGCACCTTTGGTAAATAGCCGCCATAATCTGTGGCGCACCAAAGCCTACCAGACCGGAACCAAAATAGATGGCTTCCAAGCCGGTACTAAAGTATACCGCAAAATAAGAGATAACGCCCAAAAGACAGGCGAACGGAAATATCCACTCGCCCAACTTACGGAACAGGAAGCCAAAGCACAGACCACCGAACATACCTACGAACGTGTGGGTAGAAAGTATCATGCCGATATCGGACTCCACGCCATATCCGTTGCTGGTAACCAGGATAGCGATGTTGGACAGCAACACAAAAATGCCGGCCAAAAACATGAACGCGTAAACCCAATATAAAAAGACGACAGGCGGGAACTTCTTAAAAAACGGCAGTTTCTCGACCTTGCCGGTTTTAGCGTCTTTGGTATCCCGAGCATTGACGGCACCTTCGGTAGGCACATAGAACTTGCTGCCGGGGTCCTTTTCCTTGGGGAGAAGGAACACCACAATCACCACAGCTATGAGCGGTACCAGGTGCAGGTAGAACGGATAGTGCCAGCCGGACATGGCCAGATAGCCAGCCGCTGTTTGATAAACGACCATGCCGATACTACCAAAGACCTCGATAAGTCCCAGCCAGCGCGCGCTGTCCTTTTGGTTCATGTTGCTGGCTACCAGTACTTTGGGTATCGCAAACAGGATGCCGGCGCCAAAGCCAAACAGCAGCCTACAGACCAGTATCAGAGGTAGATCGGTGCCCAAAAATGCCGGCATCGTGCCAAACACAGCTACGCCCAGACCGGCGATGCCTATAATAGTACGCGTGGGGAAGCGCCTCGAAAGCCAGGCGTAGGTAGGCGAGCCCAGCACCAAACCAAAGTTGGGTAAGGTTAACACAAGCATAATCGTCGTAATGGCATGCTCGGGCATAGCCTGAATCATGGCCGCCGAGATGGGATTGACGATAACCGCCCCGTACTGAACACAGGCCACGACCGTAATGCAAAGACAAAGCGAGATAATGCCGTTTTTCTTAGTGGTAGTCATTGATTGTTTTCTCCTAACCGAACAGCACCATTTTGGCGTGGTCAATTTTATCTGCCAGAACTGCGGCCGGACCGTAGCTCAGGCAACCGGCCTGGCAGTGCTTGACACAGCTGGGGTCCTTGCCGTTTTGGGTACGAGTGAGGCAACGGTTACAACGCTCGGTAGGAACGGGTATGTAGTCCAACTGCCACTTGCGCTCGTTGAGCTGGTAGGGTCCGATTTCCTTGATCTCAATACCGAACTCATCGGGGGCCAGGCCCCGTTCCTGCTGACAGGCTATCTCACAGGTATGGCAACCTGTGCAGTACTCATAATCGACTAACAGTGCGTTTCGCATGGCTCACTCCTCAATCTTTCGGATTTGACAAAGCTGCGACTTGTACGAGTTGCCCAGACCGGACTTACCCGGACGCATCGGCATCAACGTATTGATATTGCTCTCCAAAGTGCCAAAGTACGTACCGTCATCGGCACCACGCTCGGGGAACCACCAACCATGATCAGCTGATACCATGCCTCGTTTGATGGTCACTGTGACCTCGGCCATCATCTTGCAGGTTCCCAGTTGATTCTCGATCATGATCCAGTCGCCGCTTTTTATCCCATAATCCTTGGCAGTGTCTGGATGGATACGAGCCAAAGGCTGCGGATGCATACGCCGCATTGAGGGGCTTTGTCGATGCTCAGAGTGGAACAGACCCCACAGGCGCGCACCGCTGGAAAGTACCAACGGGTATTCCTTGGCCAGTTCCGGCGATGACACCGGACTCTCCGGCGGCTCTTCAAAGGTAGCCAGGGGCGACAGGCCAAAGTATTGCATCTCGGGACTGTAGAACTGGTAGCGTCCCGTTCGCGTAGCAAAGCCCGGCGAGCCATCGGGGCGCAGCAGGCCCTTCTCGTGCTTGTTATATTCAAATTCGGGATAAGCCCAGGTCCGCTCTTTCATGTCCTGATAGCTAAAGTCCGTCTTGCGCAGCACAAAGTCATAAAAGCCCTCTTCGTCATCCCAGGGCATCTTCACGCCGGTAAAGCGCTCGCTCATCTCGTAGATGATGCGCTGGTCGGATTTTGTGTCGCCCAAAGGCTCGATTGCCTTGGCAAGAGCTGTGAGCGTGTAGGGCTGATGTCCGGTAAGACCGGGGCGCTCGGCAAAGGATACGGCTGGCAACACCACGTCGGCACAGGCAAGAGCTGTGGGGGTCATGAACAGGTCCACAACGACGTTGAAGTCCATGGATTGCAACGCAGGCAGGATGCGCTGCGGTTGGGCACCCATACACGACAGCGGGTTGTTGGTCTGAATCCAGCAGGCCTTGATGGGATAAGGCTCGCCGGTCTCCATGGATTTGAGGATCATGTCCTGGCTGATCGCATGCATGGCACGCACCGCCGGATAATCATTATTCATGATCTCGTTCTCGTCGGCGATGAGGTTGGGGATCTCTTCCCAGGCATTGGGGTCGGGCATCCAGGTCACACCGACGCCAAAGCAGGCCCGCGCAGCCAGCATCGTGCCTGGCTTTTCGTAGTTCCCGGTCACAGCCATCAGATCAAAACAGGCCATACCCGTGATAAAGCCCTCTGAGGTATGGTCGATTGTGACGCCCCATTGCAGACAGGCCGAGCGAGCGCGCCCAATCTTTACGGCCGCCTCCTCGATCAAAGCCGCGTCCACGCCGCAGATCTCGGCCACGGATTCGGCAGTATATTGCTTGACGTGCTCTTTGAATTCGTCGAAACCATAGGTCCACCGGTCAATGAAGTCGGTGTCCTCCAGACCTTTTTCGATGATGATGTTGCACAGCGCCAAAGCCAGGGCTGAATCGGTGCCCGGCCGCACTTGCAGCCATACGTCAGCTCGACCGGCCAACCAGGTGAGCTTGGGATCGATGACGATGAGCTTAGAGCCGCGCTTCATGCACTCGACGATCCAATGGCCCAGTGTACCGTCAGAGTTGGCCACTACCGGATTGTTGCCCCAGATCAGGATATATTCGGGCTTCTCCCATCGGGGGTCATCGTAGCGCTCGGGGAAGAACTGCGAATAGTCGCAAACGAACATATTGCCGGCTTTGAGACCGGTAGAAAACAGCCGCGGAGCATAGCAGCCCTCGCCAGACAAAAAGCCCATACCATAGTTAGGCGAACCAAAGCACTGGGCCATCAAAGGACCGTAGCCGTTGATATCGCGCCCGGTACCCTGGGTAACATAAATAGCCTTGCCGCCATATTTGTTGACCACGGCCTTCATTTCGCGGTCGATAATGTCGTAGGCTTCGTCCCACGTGCAGGGCTCAAAGGTATTTTTGCCACGCTCGGATTTGGCGCGCTTGAGTGGGCGCATCAGGCGGTCTTTGTGATAGATCATCTCCTTGGCCGCCAGGCACCGGGGGCAGAGCCTGCCCTGGTTGTAGGGATTTTCTGGGTCTCCCTCGATCTTTTCCAGCTTGCCGTCTTTAACGTACATGAGGATGCCACAGTTATCATGGCAGCCGGGCCCGGTGCGGGCGCTGCTACGGATAACCGTAAAGCCGTCCTCCTCCCAGGTCCATTTACGTTGGCCCGGATCGTCTTGAGTAGCCACCTTCTCAAGGCCGGCGTAAGCCGTTGACAATGCTTCCGAATCCATACTGACCTCCAATCAGTTCATGGTTGGTGCTTGGACGTGCTTGTGTTAACGTCCAGTATATGAGCGCCGGGAGGCAAGCAGTATTGCGATAATCTAATGGGTTATTCCACTATTGAATCAAAGGTGAGAGAAGCAGGATAAATTCAGCGAGGACGCCAGACGACGATATAAGCTACCGGGAGGCGATAGGAGCCGTAAGGACTGACCGCACGGGGTGTAAAGAGGGGCGATAGGACAAGGGGAGTATAGACCGGGTCGGGCTGGCCGGACTCGCAAAGTCTTTGCAACTCACGTATCTTTGCTTGTCTACCTACCAGTTCCATAAAACCTCCGAGCACATCAATCCGGCGCAAACGGGCTAAAACTAGTCAAAGAATAGGGGTATAGCCGCATCAATTCCAAGAAATGGCCGTAGAGTAGTTTGGGCGGGCTAAAACAGGTAAATTTCACCATATTTTAGCCGCACCAGCCATGAAAGGTTTCGGCTTTGTCTGTCTGTTTTGTCTCGTCCGTTTTTTCCGTCTGTTTTTTCCGTCTGTTTTGTCTCGTCTGTTTTGTCCGTCTACTCTGTCTCGTCTGTTTTGTCTCGTCCGAATTTGGCTTTCGTTACCTTGTTGATATTAGTTGATGTATCTTGCAGAACATATGAGAGAAGGACATAAAAGGGACAGTCCCCTTTATTTCCTTAACGGTATAGTTATATTCTCTATTTTTGTGGGTCTTTTATGGCCCGTATTTATCTTATTACATTATTTGATAGCAAGAAAATTATCTGGCCGAAGTGTTTCAATGAAAGATTCACCTTTCGAAGCATTCGGTAAGCCCATCTCAGTCTCAGCTGCAACATTATTTGGAGTAATCGCGTCCTTTTATACCTGTTTTCAGTTTTTTCAATTTTAACACGAAGAAAAAATGGTACTATTTTGATACTGAGAATAATAAATAATGTTAAATGCATTTCGGCTCTCATCGCAATTTTTGATTGACCGCAGCGATTCTATAGGGAGGAATGATGGGAGGGCTTTTTAACCCAACAGAATTGGTTAGCGTTACAAAACGGACGATTCAGGCTATCCGTAGAATTGGTTATATTGTTATAGGAATTCTCCTGCTGATCTTTTTGATTTTATTTATTTTGTCATATGTGTTTTCATGGCCAACATTTTCTCAAGCACTCTTTTCTGGGTTGAGCGTATCGTTCGGTTCCGGTCTGCTTGTAGCGATAATCACAGCATATTATCAAAACGTTGATGACTCAGGACCCTACAAAATACTCAGAGAGGAAATGGACGATGGATTACTCAACCGAATTAAAGAAACTATTAACACTATACGATCAAAAGTGCTTGATAATCAGGATGCTAAGTTGAGTGACGCTCAGAAGTCAAATCTTGTTGTTAGATATACAGCCATAATACCTACTGCCCATATCGTATTGGTCGCAGATGATTGTCAAGCGCGAGTATGGTACACCCCTTACCTACCCGGCGTAAACAGTAGAACTAGTTATAGATATGAGTATAAAATTGAAGGTGGGCCAGAAAAGTTCTTTATCACTTCTATAGATGCGGCTTTAAAAAAATCCAGGCCTGTCTTTGAGTGAACAGTGATTGTGTGGGCGGGGAACTCGCATCTACTCTTAAGTAGACCGCATGACAAATGCAGCGCATTGTGGCCGGTGGGGCCCTTGTTTATGCGGTGTTTACACAGGCTGTACTCGCAGCGGCTATAATCAGTGCTCGTATTGTTTTTTCCTACCTGTTTGACCCGCAACACCTTGTGGCGGATGAGGCCAAGCGCGCGCAGGTACTGACACATTGTTTACAGCATCCGCCGCGCATTGTAAGGCCCATTGACTGGCTCCACCCTATTTTTTCTATCTGTCCTGCCCGCATTCTGCCGGCACCGTTGGCATGCGCCCGTTCTTTTTGGGACGTAGCCCGACAACACGGTAGACGACACAGAAAGCAGCTCTATGCTCAAACTCGCCCGCTTTATCAAACCCTTTCTGGGCGCTGTGCTGTGCTGCATAATATTGCTATTTTTACAAGCAATTTGTGACCTCAATCTGCCCAATTTGATGAGCGACATTGTCAACGTGGGCATACAGCAGGGCGGTGTCGAGGATCGCTCGCCAAGGGCTGTCTCGAAAAACGGGATAACACTCGTGCGCACCTTTATGGACGCTGAGAGTCAAAAGTTGCTGGATGCCAACTACGAACAGGTCGACCCTTCGCAGACAACCGCAGATGGCCACGCCTACACTGAGCTGTATCCCATGGCCGTCCAGGACGGGTTGTATGTACTGCGCGATGACACCAGCACCTCAGACCGCCAGGAACTGGATGATGCCTTTGGCCTTGCGACCTGGACGATGGTCGATGTGCTACAGGAGTATGCCGAGAAAACCGGGACAGAAGCTGGAGCTGTGAGGGCGGGAGCCTCGGACAGCACCTCAGAAAGCATCTCAGACAGCACCAGCACAGACACCGCGACCAATGCCACCGCCGGCACCGCAGACAACACGACAAACAGCACCGGAGCTGCAGACAGCGCGTCGGACGACACCAGCACAGAAACCGGCATACAAACCGACATCCGCGATCTGGACTTTACCAAGATCTATAACCTGCTGCCAGCCTTGAGCCAATTGCCCGCCGCAGAACTCGAAGCCGCGCAGCACACGGCTGCCACTACCGACGAGATGCTGCGCCTCGAAAGCGCCACGATGCTGACCCGTGGTTTTTATCAGGAACTGGGAGTCGATATGGACCAGTATGAACTGGGCTATATTCTCCGCATCGGGCTCGTGATGTTGGCCATCACGCTGGCGGGCGGCATAGCCACTATCCTTGTGGGCCTTTTGTCTGCACGTACCGGTGCCGGCGTGGCGCGCGATCTGCGCCAGGCCATCTTCGCGAAGGTTTCGGGCTTCTCCCACACTGAATTTGACCGTTTCTCGACCGCCAGCTTGATAACTCGCTCGACCAATGACGTAACTCAGATCCAGATGCTCGTGACCCTGGGCATCCGCTTTTTATGCTATGCCCCGGTCATGGGTGCCGGTGCCGTTATCATGGCGCTGCAAAAGAGTGTGAGCATGAGCTGGATCATCGGGCTGGCCGTGTTGTTTTTGCTGTGTATGATCGTGGTGTTCATGATTATTGTGATGCCCAAATTCAAGATAATCCAAGTGCTTATCGACCGGTTGAACCTCGTGGCACGCGAGACACTCAACGGCCAGATGGTCATCCGCGCCTTTGGCCGCGCCAACTTTGAACAGCAACGCTTTGAGGTAGCCAACGTCAATGTGACAAAGACGAATCTGTTCATCAACCGTGCCATGGTGTTCATGATGCCGGTTTTGATGATCTTTATGAACGGGCTGACCGTGCTGATCATCTGGGTGGGTGCCGGGCAGGTGGCGGCTTCGCAGATGCAGGTGGGCGACATGATGGCCTACATGCAATACGCCATGATGATGGTCATGAGCTTTATGTTCATCGCCATGGCCTTTATATTCGTGCCGCGCGCGGCCGTAAGCGCCAACCGCATAGCAGAGGTGCTGAACACCGAGCCCGTGGTAACCGACCCTGCGCAGCCTGTCGAGCTCATGGACTCCACGTTAGCCAACGAACGCGGGCGCGTGGAATTCAAAGACGTGGACTTTCGCTATGAGGGCGCGGAGCTCAATGCGCTGTGTTCCATCTCCTTTGTGGCAAAGCCGGGCACTACTACGGCCTTTATCGGCTCGACAGGCTCGGGCAAATCCACACTCCTGAACCTGATACCGCGCTTTTATGATGTGAGCGCAGGGGCGGTGTTGGTCGACGGCGTTGATGTGCGTCAGCTCAGACAAAAGGACCTGCGCAGCCGTATTGGCTACGTACCACAAAAAAGCCTGCTGATGGGCGCTACCGTAGCCCAAAACATCGCCTATGGCCGCCCAGACATGCCCCCCTCAGACATCGAAAAAGTGGCCGAGATCGCTCAGGCGCTGGGCTTCATCGAAGAATTGGGCGTAGGGGGAGAAGAGCGAGATGCGCAGAGAGAAAAGCAGGGCGCGATGAGCGGCAGCACAGAGCAAGAGAGCCAAAACACCGCGCAAGACAGCGCAGCGGACAGCGAAGCGGGGAGAGACGAGCAGGACGCGGGACAGGATAACAGTGGAGACAATGCTGCGCACGGCGACGCACATCAAAACACCGGTTTTGACTTTGAGATCGCCCAGGGCGGCACTAACGTCAGTGGCGGCCAGCGTCAGCGCTTGTCGATAGCCCGGGCCTTGGCGGTGCAACCCGACATCCTGTTGTTCGACGACAGCTTCTCGGCGTTGGACTTTGCCACTGACGCTGCCCTGCGCCGGGCGCTGAGTGCCTATGCTCACGGCACAACGATGATCATCGTCGCTCAACGGGTCTCTACCATCATGGATGCCGACCAGATATTCGTCATCGAGGACGGGGTGATCGTGGGCAGCGGCAGCCACGCTCAGCTCCTTCAAGACTGCCCGGCCTACCGGGAGATAGCAACGTCGCAGCTAAGCGAAGCGGAACTGGCGGGTGATGCGGCATGAGCGCCCCACAAGCCCCGCAAAACAGCGATACGATGCGCGACGTGAGCGCCCCACAAGCCCCGCAAAACAGCGATACGATGCGCGACGACGCAAACACAACGCAAACCGGACGTGCCGAACGTGCCGAACGCACCGCGAGAGCCGAGCGGGCTACGAGTGCCGAGAAGGCCAGACCTGCCAAAACCGCCCGGTCGGCCAAATCTGCCAGACCTGCCAAAACCGCCCGGTCGGCCAAATCTGCCAGGCCTGCCAAAACCGCCCGGTCGGCCAAATCTGCCAAAACCGCCAAGACACCAAGACGTCGTGACCGCGGCCCGGCAGGCGGTGGCCCCGTACAGAACATGGTCGGTGGCGATAAGCCCAAAGACTTCAAACGCGCCTTGCGCATGTTGCTCAACTACCTCGGTACCTACAAGCTCGCCCTCGTAGCCGTGGCGGTGTTTGCCATAGCCTCGACGGTATTCACCATCATCGGGCCCAAACTCCTGGGCAATGCCACGACCGAGCTGTTCAATGGTGTTATGGGCCAAATAGCCGGCAGTGGCACAGGCCCGGACTTCTCCACCATTGGCACTATATTGCTATCTGTTTTAGCACTTTATGGCATCAGCGCCCTGTTCCAGCTCATCCAGGGGCTCCTGATGGCTAACGTGGCCAACCAGATCTCGTATCGTCTGCGGCGCGACATCGACGCTAAGATCATGCGGTTGCCGTTTTCCTACTATGATTCTGTGGCTACCGGCGATGTCATGAGCCGTATCACGAACGACGTCGATGCCATCAACCAAAGTCTCAGCCAATCAATAACCCAGATAATCACCTCGGTGGCCAGCTTGATCGGTGTCATCGTCATGATGTGTTCCATATCCTGGCTCATGACGCTGGCGGCTATTCTCACCCTGCCCCTATCTGTGGGCATCATTGGCTTTATCGTGAGAAAGTCACAGCGGCATTTTAGCGGCCAACAGCACTATCTGGGCATGGTCAACGGCCAGGTCGAGGAGAATTTTGGCGCCCATAGCATAGTGCAGGCCTTTAACGGTCAGGAGCAGGCGCTGGCCGACTTTGACCGTGACAACGGCCAGCTCTACCAGGCGGCATGGAAGGCCAATTTTTTGAGTGGGCTCATGATGCCGATGATGAATTTTGTGGGCAACATCGGCTATGTGATCGTTTGCTTCATCGGTGCCTGGCTGGCTATTGGCGGCTCAATGCAGGTGGGCGATATCCAGGCCTTCATCCAGTATATGCGCAACTTTCAACAACCTTTGGTGCAGGCCGCCCAGATCTCGAACATCGTCCAACAGACACTGGCCGCCGCCGAGCGCGTATTTACGTTCCTTGCGGAGGAGGAAGAAGTTGCAGATGTGGCGCGAGAGAAGGCCGTGGACCCGACCACTGTTGAGAGCAGTGTAGCCTTTGAGCACGTGCGTTTTGGCTACTCACCACAAAAACCCATTATTCATGACTTTACGGCCAACATCGCTCCCGGGCAGAAAGTGGCCATCGTTGGCCCCACCGGCGCCGGCAAGACGACGATGGTCAAACTGCTCATGCGTTTTTACGACGTAGACAGTGGTGCCATTCTTGTAGGTGGCGCAGACGTGCGTGCCTTTGAGCGCGACGACCTGCGTGAGCTGTTTGGCATGGTACTGCAAGACACCTGGCTGTACTCGGCATCCATTACCGACAACATCCGTTATGGGCAGCTGGATGCCACAGACGAACAGGTGCGCGAGGCGGCAAAAGTCGCCCAGGCCGACCACTTTATCACCACCTTGCCGAGGGGCTACGCTATGGTGATCAACGAAGAGGCCAGCAACATCTCGCAAGGACAAAAACAACTCTTGACCATAGCCCGGGCCGTCTTGGCTAACCCGCGCATTCTGATTCTGGACGAGGCCACCTCCTCGGTAGACACGCGTACCGAACTTTTGATTCAGCGGGCCATGGACAACCTCATGGAAGGGCGGACGAGCTTCATCATCGCACACAGGCTCTCTACCATCAGAAACGCCGACCTGATCCTCGTCATGGATAAGGGCGACATTGTGGAACAGGGCACCCACGCCGGTCTTTTGAAGGCAGGCGGATTTTACGCCAGGCTCTATAACAGCCAGTTCGAGGCGGGAGAAGAAGAATAGCGTCCGCGCGGGGCAGTGCTCGCCAGAGTGTCCGCCGAAGTGCTCGCCAGAGTGTCCGCCGAAGTGTCTGCCGAAGTGCTCGCCAAAGTGTCCGCCGAAGCGCGCGTCGGAGGGAGAAGGACAGTGCTTACCAAATTGTGTTTTTTCTGTGGAGATTTGTAGTTTTCTCGTCACAATCATTAGAGTTAGAATGTTATTCTTTGTCATAGATGACACCTATCTGCTCGTCAGTCACTGAGGCTGGCGTTGAGACCGTGTGTAAGACTGGCCGGTTGTTGCGACCGACTGCGAGATCAGCTTTGAAACCGACGGCACCTGAGAATGGAGACGATTGAGAGCTTTTTCCAGCAAACTTGTGCTTGGGCTGTTCCTGGCGTTGGCGGTCGTCGTCCTGGCGCTCTCGCTGTATACAGGATTTGCGTTCAACTACCTGTCGAATTCGCTGCAAGAAAGCCGCGCTGAGCGTCTTTTGGCCGAGGCCTCCTCGGCTGCGTTGATTGTCTCCAACGAGGATCTGGCCCGTATCGCCACGCCCGACGATCTGGCCTCGGATAACTACGGCCATCTGCAACGCCGACTGGCAGCTTTCGCGGCACTGCATAGCATCAAGAGCGTTGCCTATATGCGTCAGCTTCCCAGCGGACAGATGCAATACATTATCTCCAGCGGAGTGGACGATGTCGCTGCCAATATCGCCAGCCCACCTACGTCTCTGACCTCGTTGATACAAAGCGCCCTGAGCGGCAGTATCGCGGTTGCCGACGGGGGCGACGCGGCGGACGGGACGCCCGGCGCGACCAACGCGACTAACGCAGCCGGCACAGGCGACGTGGCGAACGCGACCGGCACGACCAGTGCTGCCGGCACAACCGGTGCTGCCAGTGCGACTGATACACCCAGCGCCTCTTCTACACAGGCTACATCGAAGTGGACGGTGGCTTACGCGCCCGTCTTTAATCCGGATGGCAGTGTGGCGGCCATCGCCGAAGTTACTGTTGCCAACGACGCCCTCGCCGGCGCAGAAACCCAGCTCAAAGACCTGACCTTCATCCTGCTTATCTGCATTGCTCTGGTCATTATCGTCGCTTGTATTAACGTACTCTTGCAGATTCGCAAAGAAAACGAGCTCCATGCTCACGCGCAACTGCAAAGACTCATGGTCTCTATCTCTCAAACCCTGGTCTCGGAGCAAAGGCACAGCGTTCAGGTGGAGAAGGTCTTGGCAGACATAGCCAGCTTCATAGGCGCCCAAAGGATCTCTATTCTCAATTATCGTGGGTCGGAAGCAGGGTTGGGATTACGATATAGCCTGGGCGAACAAACCGATCAGATTGATACGACCAGCCCTGCGGATCTGTCGGCGGTCATCGCGTGCATTGAGCAGCTGCTTGACCGCAGAGTCAACACAGAGCGCAGCCGCGAAATCATCCTGTGCAACAATACCAGCAAGTACAAAGATGACAGCCTGGGGGTTTTAACAGAGGCCTTTGGAGATAAGGGCACGATTATAGAAGCCCTTGCCACAGCCGGTATCTGTGCCTTTGCGTGGTCGCCGCTCTATGTTGAGGGCAAGCCGTGGGGAGTGCTGGCCGTGGATTTCCTGACCGAAACTCACACGTGGACCGACAACGACCTACAGCTTATTGACAGCGCCTCCAGCGACCTCGCAGGCGCGATAGCCCGTGAGCGGTATAACGATGAGCGCGAACAGGCATTGGACCACGCGGTGCATGCGAGCCAGGCTAAAAGCGAGTTTCTTTCTAATATAAGCCACGAGATGCGCACGCCAATGAATGCGATCATCGGCATGACAACCATTGCTTTGAGCACCGATGATAACGAGCGCAAAAACTACTGTCTTGGCCACATCAAAGACGCCTCTGCTCATTTGCTGAGTATCATCAACGATGTGCTGGATATGTCGAACATCCAGGTCGACAATTTGAAGCTTGACCCCCAGCCATTCAACTTCCGTGCAGCCATTAAAAAGCCGGTTGACGAGATAATGGTCAAGATCAACGAGCGCAGCCAGCACTTTTCTTTGGACATTGATGACGCAATCCCGGCCCTGCTGATTGGCGATCAACGCCGCCTGTTGCAGGTGGTTGGCAACCTCTTGTCAAACGCCAACAAATTTACGCCTGAAGACGGGACCATCGATCTGATAATCCGACATCAGGGCATGAATGCTGAAGGCCATCTGCTGTTATTCGAGGTCAAGGACAATGGCATCGGAATCAGCGACGGGGTCAAAGACAGCCTATTCACTTCGTTTGAGCAGGTCGACAGCGGCGCATCGCGTAAATACGGCGGCACAGGCCTGGGGCTGGCCATTTCCAAACGCATCATAGAATTGATGCATGGTGATGTGGGCGTAACGTCTGAGTTGGGCCAGGGTTCGACGTTCTACTTCACGGTAAGGTTGATGGCTGCCGACCACCTGAAAACCGATGCCGCCTTGACCAGCAAGAGCGATGTGAGTACAGGAGGCGATCGTTCTTCAGACAATGCGACTTTGGGCGAAAAGGCTTCTTTGGACAGCGAAGCTGACTCCTCTTTGACCAACAAGACCACTGCGGTTACCAAAAGCGGCGCTACCCAGACAAGAACTGCCGGCGCGGTTACCAAAGGCGATGCTCAGACCAACACGACTACCGAAAAGGATGCCACTGAGGCAGGCGATGTGGGAGGGGCAGACATGAGCACAGGAGCTGTGTCGTCACCACTGGCCCACGCGCCTGATTTCTCGGCCTATCGAATACTGCTGGCCGAGGATATCGACATCAATCGCGAGGTCGTCTTTGCCTTGTTGGAGCCTACGGGTATCCGGATAGAAGTCGCCAAAAACGGCATTGAGGCTTTTGAGGCGGTACGCGACAGCAACGGGATCTTTGACCTGATATTCATGGATTTGCAGATGCCCGAAATGGACGGTCTGGACGCGACGAGGCGCATAAGAGCGCTGGCGGGGACAAAAGCCAAGAGGGTGCCCATCGTCGCGATGACCGCCAATGTGTTTTCCGAAGATGTCGATGCCTGTATGCGAGCCGGCATGAACGACCACATTGGCAAGCCCATCAATATCGATGAGATATACGCCATACTCGATAAATACCTACGCCCCTAGTTGACTGCCTCAGGGCAACGGAGTAATAACAAAGCGGCAGTCTACTCCGGCTGACGTAAGTACGTAAGGCTCATGGCTTCGCACCCGCAGAACTCTGACAGTACTGTGTAAGCGAGGACTGTCAGAGTTCTGCTGCTCCGTAAAATCGCCTTACGGACTTACGTCAGCCGGAGTGTGTCCCCTTAAACATATCCATAGCACACGCGATAACTCAGAGTGACAGAGTAAGCCGGCACTTGTCCAACTGCTCCTTGACAGCCTGAGCCGAGCGTTGGAGCTGTCCGAGTTCGTTTGGTGCCAGGTCAAACTCAACAATCTGCTCAACCCCGTGTGGACCAAGACGGGTGGGCACACATAAAAATACACCGTCGATGCCGTATTCTCCCTCTAACCTGGCACAGACAGACAACGGGTCGCTTCGGCAGTCGAGCAGCGCCTCTATCATCACAACGATAGAGGATGCCGGCGCATAGAACGCCGAGCCGGTCTGCAGGAGTTCGACCACAGCAGCGCCGCCGTCTACCGTTGCCTGCACAATAGCAGCGATCTGTTCCTGTGGATTTACTAATATATTAGCAAGTGGTTGGCCCTTTACCGTTGCTCGACTGACCAGAGGTACCATACCCTGACCATGCGCCCCAATGACCATGGCCTCGATGCTTTGTGGCTCAGCTTCCGTAGCCTGAGCTATGGCATGGACGAAACGAGCACTGTCCAACACCCCGCCCATACCCATGAGCCGAGACGCAGGCAGACCAGAGAGTTCAAAGGCCAGATTAACCATGATGTCCAGAGGGTTTGTCACGATGAGGTAAAGGGCATCGGGAGAAGCCGGCAGGGCAGACGTTAGCACATTTTGCAGTATCGCGGCATTAACGCCAATCAGATCCTCGCGGGTCATGCCAGGACGTCGAGGAACACCGGCGGTTATCACCACAATGTCACTTTGTGCGGTATCAGCGTAGTCGCCACTGCCGCATATGGTGGACTTAAAACGCTCATTAGAGCGCATCTGCATCAGATCCAGTGCCTTGCCTTTAGCGATGTTTTCGGCGATGTCGACGAGTACGACATCGGCGCTATCCTTCATGAGTAACAGACTGGCGGCTGTGGCACCAACGTGACCGGCACCAACGATGGTGACCTTGGGCATCATTAACTCACCTGCGCTTTGCCTTGGACAAGCCGGCTGCCCAAATCGAGCAGATTGTCGAGTCGTTTTTGTCCTGCGGCCTCGGCATACACGCGTACCAGAGGCTCAGTTCCACTGGGACGCATCAACAGCCAGCCATCGGAGGAAAGGTTGAACTTGATGCCGTCGCGGTAATCCATATTGAGTATCTGCTCTCCTATCGCTGTGAACAACGGCTGGTATGCGCCTGCGTCAAGCTGGGCCGCCACGACCGTGGTCATGAACGCGTCTTTTTGCGCCGGTTCAAGATCAAGATCACGGCGAGCATAATCAAGCTCGCCCAGGGCCTGTGTGAGTTGTTGTACCAGCTCGGCGAGCGTCTGACGTTTTTGTGCCATCAACTCGGTGAGCAAAAGTGCCATCAACAGGCCGTCACGTTCGCGCACATGGCTGGGAATGCCGATGCCGCCGCTCTCCTCGCCACCAATCAGCACATCTCCGCACAGCATCTGCTCATAAATCCATTTAAAACCGATGGGTGTCGTTGTAAGCTCCAAGCCCAGGCGCTCGCACTGGCGTTTGACCAGGTTGGAGCCACTGAGTGTGCGCACCACTCGCCCATGTCTACCTTTGTCCTCTGCAAGATGGGCGCACAGCAACGCCAGGATCAGATGCGGGTTAACGAAAGCGCCTTGACCGGTGCCAGCGCCAATGCGGTCGGCATCGCCGTCGGTGACGAACAGGGCGCAGGCGCCCCTCTGCTTTGCGGTGTCCAAGCCTTCTTGAATCCAGGGTAGTATCGGCTCAGGGTGCAGCCCGGCAAAGCTGGGGTCATCGGTATTGTGGATCTCAGTCACCGTGACTCCCAGGTCGCGCAGCGTCTGTGCCAGGTAGTGCCGTCCGGCACCATACATCGGATCCACAACGACCTCAAGTCCAGCGGCGGCAATAGCAGGCGCATCCACGAGCGATACCAGTTCGGCCAAATAAGGGGTCATCAAATCCGCATACGCAAATCCGGGAGCACCCAGAGGGGCGGACGGAACAGTAGTTCGTGCGGCAGGCCTCTTCTCCTGAGGCAAAACAGCAGTAGCTCGTGCGGCAGGCCTCTTCTCCCCCAGAGTCAGATTTTCTGCCAGCACTGCCAGGTCTCCCAACTCCGTCGGGTCTTTGGTCAGGTCTGCCAGCGTGGCCGGGCACTCGGGCGTACCGTTTTTGGCCGCGTTGGCAAAGCGCACAGCCGTCTCGTATCCGGTTGGGAGTTCGTCTCTCAAAGCACGCTCGACCCGGTCGCTGAATGCCTTGGGAGAAGCGCCGCCGTCGGACATTCTCAGCTTGACGCCCAGGTATTCGGCAGGATTATGGCTGGAGGTGAGCATGATGCCGCCCACGGCCGCAGCATTTTGTGCCACGCTCCAGCACAGCGCCGGTGTGGGACAGTAGCTGTCAGAGATAAGCACATCGAAGCCGCAGCGCTCAAGCACAACGCCCACCAGCACCGCATAGCGCCCGGCATTCTCCCTGCAGTCATAGCCTACTATCAGCGTATTTGGTTTGTTGTGCGTCGGGCCATCTGCCGAGACACCTGGCAAGTTCTCTGCCAGATCGTCTGCCGGGTCATCTGCCAGCGTGGGCTTATCCCCAGCATCTGCTGCACAGTCCTCTCTATACACGCGAGCAGCAGCCTCGGTCAGCCGCGCCAGATTGGCCGTATTAAAATCCGCGCCGATTATCGCCCGCCAGCCGTCGGTCCCAAAACGGATGGGTGCGCCTGCGGCAGAAATCGGGCTTCTAAAATCCGGGTTCACGACTCGTCAGGGCTTCTAGCTCCTCATCAGTCAGGCCGATGGTGGCACCATGCTCCTTGGCAATCTTCACCAGTCTGGCGGCTACCTCGTCCAAATCGGACTTAAGCGCCGGGTTGCCCTTTGCTGCCTCGATCATACGCTCCAGATACAGGTCGTCCATGTCTAATCCCTTCTCTTATCCAGTCAACAATTTGGCTGACATTGTGACTAAAAACTTAACTGGCAATTTGGCTGACAATCCGGCCGACAATCCGACTGGCAGTCTGGCCGAACAACTTGGCCAACAATGTAACCAACAGGGGGGCACTGTGTTGCTCTCAACACAGTACCACTTTACCACGTGCCCGGCTCGCACGCCAGACCCCGGTTGCCTGCCGAGCCTGCACCTGTCACCTGTCGTACCTGCGACAACACGCCGTGGTATGTGCCGCCTGGTGCCCGGTGTACCGCCTGGTGCCCGGCGCTCTTTTGAGCTGTGTCCGGTGCTTTGTTAGCCGTCAGTGGCCCTGTTAGGCCTTAGCCATCTCGATGACGACAATGTGAGCGTCTTGTAACGCCTCGACATCCACGTCCTCCTCGACAATCTCGATAGCGTCGCGGGCATGCAGTCCAATGCCGTTGACCTTGGCTTTGCCCTCGGCCACGACCATATAGGCCTGGCGGCCCGGGGCAACCTTAAACGGCAGGACGGTGCCGGTGGTGAGGTAGCTGGCATAGGCGTTGATGTCCTGATGTATTTTGATGGGCGCCACCGAATCCGTATTGTCAGTATAGGTCGCAATCGGCATCCACGTGCCTATGCGGTCCTCCCAGATAAAACGATAGTCTCCATAGTTGGGCGGATAGCCGTTCCGATCCGCAAAAATCCATATCTGGAAAAAGCGCAGCGGCACGGTTCCGTGATTGTACTCGCTATGGGTTACGCCGGTACCGGCGCTCATGTACTGCACCTGGCCACGCTCCAACGTATGTTCGTTGCCCATACTGTCGGCATGGCTCAACTCGCCTTCCAGCACGTAGCTGATTATCTCCATATTCTCGTGCGGGTGTGTGCCAAAGCCGGTGCCCGGCAAGACGATGTCGTCGTTCCAGACCCTGAGCACGCCGAATTGGATATTCTCGGGATTGTAATACTCGGCAAAGGAGAAGTGGAAGTGGCTGTCGAGCCATCCGTGCATCCCTCGCCCCATCGTAGTGCTGTCGATTGCCCTTAACATGATGACTCCTCTCTCATATACAAAACCGTTGAAAGACCGCCAGACAAACTGTTAAAAAACTGCTGGCGACAGCATACTCCTTTTGGGCGCGTTTAGCTGGTGAGAAGTACCGGGAGCAACAGTGGGAAGCGATGCCGGGCTTTCGGGTGGGGTGGCACCGGGTTTTCGGACGAGGCGGCGCGGGGCTTTCGGGCGGGGTGGCGCGGGCTTTCGGGCGGGGTGGCACCGGGCTTTCGGGCGGGGTGGCGCGGGCCTTTTTGCTCGCCAGAGTTCTGCCCCGCACAGACTGTCAAAAATTAGGAAAGCGTCGGTTCACAAAAATCGTCTTGCCGATACAGCTGAGGAAGAACAGTGCCGGCAGATAGGTAACCCAGGACAACACGAGAAGCGTCAGCGGCGGATTCGTAAAGTTAGGTGCGGTTAACTCAGCTAGAATAAAGACATCGCAGGCGTAGAACAAAAGTGAACCCAGGATGATACGTCCGGATTGCTTCTCGCCAAAGGTACAGATGGAGCGCCAGGCCATAAGCGACAATATCAGCATGTACAGTGGTACTACGAGTACGTATTCCAGGTGGGTGTCGTGCAGATTGAACTCAATGGCTACGACAATGATGATGTACAGGGCGGCCATGACCAACGCGCTCATGAGTTCCAGACGTTTATAGCGGTGAGTTTCCAAATGTGGCTCGGTCTGGGTGATTGCGGCGTGTTCCAGACGGATAGTTTTGCGCCAATGGAATACCATCAAAAGGGTGTGGGTGACCGCAAAAAACAGCAGTCCAAAGTCCAGGTTCATGGCGTTGATCGTCTCGGCAATCATCGCGAACAGGAGCGCGGCAGCTATGAGATGGGTCTTTTCGAGCTCCTTGGCCAGGAAGTTATAGAGCATCGTAATGCCCACATAGCCTGGCACTAAAATACGCACCGGCAAGGTGTGGAAACCGATAACATGAGTGTCCTCAAGGATTTTTAGCGTCCACAGCGTGATGAAAAAGACGGCGGAAACACCAATGTAGATGCGGTTTAGCAGTGTATCGCGAGTCATGTATCCCTCCCAAAAATCCAGTTAATGTTCGTAAGAGTATCACAAAATGGTTGAGGGACGCTTATGATGCGCACGTGTTATGGAATGACCGGGGCAGACTTCGACAGCGATGAAACGATGCTGGGCGCTGATGGTGCGCGCGAGTTGCACAATGACCTATGTGCGCTGTGTCACCTAAAAGGAACGGCTGGCACCGGGATTACCGATGCCAGCCAGATGGGGGGGGATTAGTATCCTAAACTATCAAGTAACTTTATAGATGATGGTTACCTGTGACAGGTGTGATTCCATCGCCGAAGCGCCAAAAAAACGCAAAGAATGCTGTTCATCGGCTGTTAGGGAACGGCCAACGGACGAAGCAGATATAGACAGCGATTAAGCCATCGCGACACATATTTACTCACCAACGGACAAAGCTGGCGCAATCAACAAGTAAGTTGCCGCAACACACCCTGCCCATCAAGAAATAAAGGTAGCATAATCAGCGATTAGTCCATCATGGCACCGGGTGGGCAGACGACAGACAAACTGACCCGGTCAACGATTAGACCACAGCGCCACCCATCTGTTCACGCACATGGCATACTACTGAACTATGGCATATCATCTGGGCATAGACGCGGGTTCCAAGACCATCAAGCTGGTGGTGCTTGACGAGCAGGGCTGCCTTGTGTTCTCCCAGTATCGATTGCACCGCTCCGATATTATCACCACAATTACAGAACTGCTGCGCGACACCATCTGGCGCTTTGGCAACGTTGAGGCCAGCGTTTGTGTGACCGGCTCGGCAGGCATGCGGCTTGCTGAGCTTTGGCAGGTCGAACACGTCCAAGAAGTCGTCTGCACGCGCTATGCTCTGAGGACCCTGCTCCCCCAGGCAAATGTGGCCATTGAGTTGGGCGGAGAAGATGCCAAGATAATCTACCTCGATGGCGGAGCGGAAATGCGTATGAACGGAAGCTGTGCCGGTGGTACAGGCGGTTTCATCGATCTGATGACCACCTTGTTGGGTGTGAGTGCCCGCGAATTCAACGCTTTGGCCATGGGACATCAAACCATCTATCCGATTGCCTCGCGCTGTGCGGTGTTTGCCGGCACCGACGTACGGCCCCTGCTTAACGGCGGCGCGCGCAAAAGCGACATCGCTGCCTCGGTATTACAGGCTGTGGTCACCCAGACTATCGCCGGGCTGTCGTGCGGACATCCGATCCAGGGTAATGTGGCCTTTTTGGGCGGACCGTTTGAGACCTATCCGGCGCTCGTGATGCGTTTTAGGCAGACGCTGGGACTTGGGCGCGATCAAGTCATCAAACCGCAAGACGCGCACCTGTTTGTCGCTAAGGGTGCAGCGCTTTGGGGCCAGCGAATGCTGGAGAGAAGTATGCGGCACCATACCACAGATACCACAGGCGATTCGAGCAGTGAAATCCGCGTATTGAGCCTTCAGCAACTCCACGACAGTGCAAAAGCCGCGTCGACATGCACTACAGCCGGTATCGCCCGTCTTTCTCCCCTCTTTAAAGACGCTGCGCAACAGGAGGATTTCAAGCGGCGGCATGCGCAGTGTAAGGTAAAGAGGGCCCGACTGACCGATGCAAAAGGCCCGGTTTTCTTGGGTATAGACGCTGGTTCCACGACGCTCAAGATGGCGCTGATCGACGCTGGAGGGCGGCTGCTCTATTCTGCTTATGAGAACACTGCGGGAGATGTGCTGAATACCGCCAAAACCATGCTTGAAGAGCTGTACCGGAGTCTGCCGCACGAATATGGTGGCGATACGCTGGTACACCTTGGGCATGCCACGGTGACCGGTTATGGTGAGGAGTTGTTGCAATGCGCATTGTGCGCCGATTCCGGAGTTGTTGAAACCGTTGCCCACCTGCGAGCAGCGCGTGAGTTGGATCCCCGGGTCGATTTTATACTGGACATTGGTGGGCAGGACATTAAGTGCCTGCGCATTAAAGACGGTGCTATTGACGACTTGCTGCTCAACGAGGCCTGTTCGTCGGGTTGTGGTGCCCTGATTGAAGGATTTAGCCGCTCGCTGGGCTATACAAAATGGAGTTTCTCGGACATCGCGCTTGAGGCAGATAGTCCGGTAGATTTGGGTACACGCTGCACGGTGTTCATGACCTCGCGTGTACGTCATGCCCAAAAAGAGGGTATTCCGGCCGCGGACATCGCTGCCGGTCTGGCCTATAGTGTGGTTAGAAACGCCCTGTATAAGGTTATCGGTTGCCCGGATCCGGCCGTGCTTGGTCGCCACGTCATGGTGCAGGGTGGCACATTCAAAAGCGATGCCGTATTACGGGCCTTTGAACTGGAAAGCGGACTTAAGGTGTCGCGTCCCGATATTGTAGAGTTGATGGGCGCTTTTGGTGCTGCATTGCTGGCCCGCGACAGAGCCCTGGTATATCGGTTGCCAACCAAGGGCCGTACGTGGAAACATGAATACGACAGGAGCGGGAATGGCGGGCGTAGGGGGATTAGCAACAGCGATAGCAGCGACAGGGACAGAAGCGGTGACAGCAATGGGGGCGACGACAGAGGCAGAAGCGGTGACAGCAATGGGCATGTCGGCTTTTCCAACTCGCGCCTGCTTTCGCCACTGGAACTCATTGGGCTGCGGCAAAGCCAGAGCACTCGCCACTGCACAGCCTGTACAAACAGCTGCCTGCTTACCGAGAACGTGTTCACAAACACTGGGTATGATGAGATAGGTACGGCCAGAAATGACCAGCGCGCCCCACACCTTTTGCCCCATAAACCCCACTCAAGCACACGTAGGTTGATATCCGGCAACCGTTGTTCGTGTGCTGACACGGGAGCAACGGTACAAAGCGCACGGCCAAATCTACTGGCCTATGAGCGCAAGCTGCTCGCTCACTATGACCGAGTTGATAAAGCAGATCGAGCAGATCGGGCGGGTCGAGAGGATCGGGCGGGTCGAACTCCTGCTGATACCCCTGCTGATACCACACGAAACGCATGTACATCGACTACCGGAGCAAAAGCAGCGGGTACCGAAGCCCATGTAAGCATGACCGCTGTCGACATAAGGCCGTTGGTAGGTATACCCGCTACGATGGACGGCGCCGAGAGCTACCCGTTTTGGCATACGTTCTTTACTCACCTGGGTTTGCGCACACGCACCATTCTTGCCAGCGATTCTCATATCTATCGTAAGGGTGCTGCACATATTGCTTCTGAAGGCGTGTGTTATCCGGCCAAACTGACCCACGGACATGTTTGCTCGCTCATCGAGAGTGGAGCTCGATTCATATTCATGCCTTCTGGCGGTGCGGTGGCTCGCGCAGACACAGGGATACGCTTCTCGCTAAACGACTACAGCGGTACAGCTGCCGATAAAGCGCCTGAAACTTTCTCGCATACCCATCAAAACAGCACAATCGAATGCCCCGTATCTGCTCACTATGCCCGCCGGATAGGCGAACAGATCACTCGTAGCGCCGGGTCCGTAGGGTTTCTCACAATAGATTTGTCTCTGGAGCGGGAGGTCGATGAACAGTTGTATCGCACGCTGGCAGACTGCGGGCTTGTGGAGGAACTAGGACTGAGCATCGAACGGATACGACAAGCACTCACAGCGGCGGCGCACGAACAGGAGCGTTTTTATGCCAAATTGGCCAAACGTACCCAGGCGGTTTTGGACGACCTGAAAAAGCGCGGCCAACAAGGCATCATCTTGGCCGCACCCCCCTACTACGTAGATCCGGGGTTGAACCACGGCGTGGATACGGTGCTCACCGGGCTAGGCTTTGCAGTTATCAGCGTCTCTGCTTTGATGGCATGGGAGCGTCTGTGGCCAAAGAGCCAGCAGAGGGATTGCCCAAAGGACCAGCAGAGGGGGCGCCCAAAGGACCAGCAGAGGGATCGCCCGGAGGACCAGCAGAGGGGGCGCCCGGAGGACCCTGTGCTTTTCTCCCCTACTGTTGCCGCCAACTGGACCTCGGCGCGTACGCTGTATCGCGCCGCTCGTATCGCAGCGGCGAACCCTCAGCTTGAGCTTATGCACCTATATGCTTTTGGCTGTGGTGTCGCAGCGCTTTATGCAGAACAGGTCAGGCAGATCGTCGAGGATGCGGGCAAGCTCTACACAGCGCTGAAGCTGGATGAGATGGTGGATATAGCTGCGATCCGGCTGCGTCTGCGTTCAATGGTTGCAGCGCTGCAAGACCGGTGGCGCAATGGCTACGACGTAGCGGTGCAGGAGCCGGAGCCGAGCGATGCGTGGCAGGGCGTAGCGGTGCAGGAGTCGGAGCCGAGCGGAGCGTGGCGCAGCAGCAGTTTCAGGAGAGAAAAACGACCGCATACCACAGCGCAATTTGGATCGGAAGGCGAAGCAGCACAGTCAAAACAACCAGGCACGACGGCGCAACCTAGCGAACAAGACGAGGCGACGCCAAAGCGATCGGGCACAGCGACGCAGCGGGCGCTGTCGCCGACGATTATCATGCCTGCTTTGGCACCGAACAAACTCCGAGCAGTCAGCGCTGTCGTCTGTGAGGCCGGCTTTAATCTGAACGTACTCTCGGAATTCACGCAACAAGATGTTGAGGCCGGCCTGTCCTTTTGCAATCACGACCTTTGTTATCCGATGATCGCCACAACCGGTCAGGTCATTGCTTACTTGAAGTCGCAGGCCAACTCTGCTGCTTCCTTGGACGATGATACAATCGAGACTACTCTGTTGATGCCGCAGAGCTGCTGTGGATGCCGAGCCACGGAAATGGAACGGATAATCAGGCAGCACTGTAAATTTGCTAATTATAATAGCAATATTAAGGTTCGCGGGATACCCAGCAGCAGCGAAGGCTTTGTCGTACCAGCTTGGTTGGCCACACGTATCTACACTGTCTTGGATGAGGGGAGCCCCCTAGTGGCATACCGGCCCGGTGGCAGCAGTGTCCCCGATGGGTCCGATGGACCTGGCGCAGGCATCACGGCTGGTGCCGATAACAGTGCGCGCGATATGCCCGACGCCGGCAGGGATATGTGCGGTACGCTCAGCACTGATGGCGGCATCGATAGGAACAGTTGGCCAAAGATTGGCGTTGTTGCCAATGCTGCCCTGCTCTACACGCCTCAACTCAACAATGGTATCTTAGATGGAATCTGCGCCCAGGGGTTTGTGCCGTATATACCTAACATCACCCGACTGCTTACCACAAATGCCCCTCTGGAAAGTCTGGTCGAAGAGTACGCAAAAGAAGGCATCCGCGACATCATCTGCCTCCAGAGTTTTGCCTGCCTCAATGGACACATTCATGGACGTGGCGCGGTCCAGGGCCTTACGCAGCGCTACCCGGAGCTTACTCTCAGCTTTATCGACTATGACCCTGGTGCCGCAAAGCTGAATCAGGATAGCCGACTTAAGCTGGCCTTATCCGTCGCCCAAGAACACTGGCAAGAGCAGCACAAGCCCTGCTAAATACAGCCCCAAAGCTGAATGCGGGCCCAAAGCTGAATGCGGGCCCAAAGCGCTGGCAAAAGCAATACAAACTCCACTGAAGACAGATACAAGGAACATATAATAGCCCGTCTACCAGCATCAACTACGCTACGCCCCGCTATCAGTCTGAGGAGCCGCAAAATTTCAATCCACGCCCTCCGTGTGGCACTTATTCATGTATTCGACTGGTTCGGTTCAGATCTGTTCTTTGAAAACGAGAATCCAGACAGTGTAGAGGTGGTGTTGCGCGTCAACGAACAGGCTATGGGCTACTGGGCTTTGCAATTCCACGAGCATGTTGAGGTACTAAAGCCCGCATCGCTCCGCGACTCGCTCTACACAGCAGGCTTGGCTATTGTCGAGAAGTACCGGTCTTAATCCAATCCAATGTGCTGCCCGGGCCTGAAGGCCGTGTCAAAGTGCGCGCGCTTAAGCTTCTCTCCAGCGCGAAAGCCGTGTCAAAGTACGCGCGTTTTTGCTTTTTTCAATCGTTACTATTAAGTTTTTCCGGACCGCCCAGGACAACAAACTCCTTGGATCGAGCACGACCATAGACGCGATCATACAGCGGGTAAGCATAACTATCTCTGTGGCCTGATAGCAGCCACACGACGGTGCGTTCGGTTTATAGGTCCGAAAATGGCGAGAATGCTTTCCGACAACACCTATACTATTACGAGAAGCACGTGTCTCAGACACCAACCAGGCGACGCGAGGATTAAGTTTAAAGATTGAGCTGAAGTCATGACTGAAGACGAACACCGAGGATGGTATGCCGCCCTCAAATCTAAGGATGCCCGGTTTGATGGGCGATTTTTTGTCGGCGTGTCATCTACGGGGATCTATTGTCGCCCGGTGTGTCGCGCCAGGTTACCCAAAGAGGAAAACTGCACCTTCTATTCGACAGCGGCAGAAGCAGAGCAAGCCGGATACCGCCCCTGTCTCATATGCAGGCCAGAACTTGCGCCCGGTAGGTCCATTACCGACGCGAAGTCGTCATTGGTTCGTCGTGCCACGAGGCTTTTGGAGGAGAATTGCGGCAGCGGACTGAGCCTTGATACTTTGGCGGGGCGATTGGGGTGTACCGACAGACACCTGCGAAGGGTTTTTGGCGAAGAGTATGGTGTCACGCCTGTGCAGTATGTGCAGACCATGAGATTACTCTTGGCTAAAAGCCTGCTAACCGACACCAACCTCTCGGCAACTGAGGTGGCCATGACCGCTGGTTTTGGGAGCCTGAGGAGGTTTAACGACTTGTTCAAGAAGCACTATCGTATGTCGCCGACGGCGCTTCGTAAGCAGACCATTAATAACAGGCGGCATGAGGAGATACGTCTATCACTGGGCTATCGGCCGCCTTATCGGTGGAATGAAATGCTCAACTTCTTTGCCGGACGTGCTATCAGTGGTGTTGAAGTTGTACGAGACGACGCATATTATCGAACCGCCCATTTCATTTCAAGCAAAAGTGAACATCTGCGTGGGTGGATCAAAGTGGGCAATAACGAGAAAAAGAACGCCCTTTCGCTTTCGCTATCACCGAATCTACTTACCGTACTGCCGCAAATATTGGCACGTGTCCGCCATCTCTTCGACCTTTATTGTGTTCCGGACGTAGTGGCTGAGGCGCTGCAATCCATGAATAATCTGAACTCCGGCCTGTTCAAGGAGGGTATTCGGGTGCCGGGTTGCTTTGATGCCTTTGAGATGTGTGTGCGCACGGTGTTAGGCCAGCAGATCACCGTTAAAGCGGCGGGAACACTTGCGGCCAGACTGGCAAAGGCATTAGGAGAGCCGCTTGCTGAGCCGCTCTGTGAACCACGTGCTGAGCCGCTCTGTGAGCCACGTGCTGAGCCGCTCGAAGTCGATGGCCTGACCCATACCTTCCCCACTCCGGAAGCCCTTCTTGCTTTGGGAAACGAACTGGAGAATCGCCTGGGTTCGCTTGGAATCATATCGGCCCGCGCCAGAACAATCCGAGAGCTCGCCCGGACGTTTGTGGATGGCAGTATCGATTACAGTTCCAGCGCGCACCCAGAAAAAGAAATGGAGAAGCTGCTCGCTTTGCCCGGTATCGGAAATTGGTCAGCACATTACATTGCTATGAGGGCGATGGGCTGGCCAGACGCTTTTCTCGAGACGGACTACGGAGTGAAAAAGGCACTGGAGCCTTACCTTGAGAGCACCGCACCCAGGCAGGTCCGTGAGCTTTCTGAGAGTTGGCGACCCTGGCGCAGCTACGCGACGGTAGCCTTATGGAACTCATTGGCACATAGTTGACATGACAACACCGATGGAAAGGAACAGACATGCAGTATGGCATGGAATATGATTCCCCGGTTGGCCTACTCACTGTGGCTTCGGACGGAGACAACATCACCGGGCTTTGGATAGCAGGTCAGAGGTATCACTGTGCCGGTGTGAGCGAGCCACTTGTGCCGCATCACAATCTGCCCATCTTTGATGCGGCCCGACACTGGCTGGATCGCTATTTTGCAGGTGAAAGTCCTGCTATATCCGAACTCCCTTTGGCACCTGTAGGAGGACAGTTTCGTCAAGGGGTTTGGGAGATACTCAAGGAGATCCCCTATGGCGAAGTCACCACGTACGGCTCGATAGCCACACAGATGGCCGAGCGGACGGGCAAGACCAAAATGTCTGCAAGAGCAGTTGGTGGGGCGGTAGGCCACAACCCAATCTCCATCATCATACCCTGCCATCGCGTCATAGGCTCCGGAGGCAACCTGACAGGATACGGCGGCGGCATCGCTAAAAAGATCAAATTGCTTGCGCTGGAGGGCATCGATACATCACACATGCGCATTCCGACAAAGGGCACGGCTTTGTGACACCCTGTAACGCAATCGTGCGGGTCGCGCTCGGCCAAGTATAAGGGCAACGAGTACTTCTCAGGTACTGCTTCAGATAGCGCTCAGTAAAGCAGTCATGAGGGGCAAGCTGAAAGTAGTTAAGGGTGTCGATGGCTGTTATCTCCTCAGTCGTGTTGTCAAGAGATACAAGGAGCCAAAATTCAAGAGCATTTGCAGTTATCTGAAATGCATGTGCCAATGTAAAGCATTGGGGTCAAAAGCGCTCCGCGACTCGCTCTACACAGCAGGCTTGGCTCCTGCCGAGAAATGCCGACATTAATCCAGCCCGGCACTCTGTCCCAACTCTTGTCCTAGCGTTTGTCCCAGCGCGAAAACCGTGTCAAGGTGCGCGCGTTTTTGCTTCTCCCAATCGCTACCATTAAGTTCTTCTGAACCGCCCAGGACGACAAACTCCTTTGATTGAGCGCGGTCATAGAGGCGATCGGTGAGCATGACCGTCTCCATGGCCTGGTAGCAGCCACTTTGCTTGAGTTGTTCAACGGTGTGTCCGGCAGCACAGATACAGAGCGCTTTTTGGGCAGGTCGCACTGTCGTGGGCGCATAGACAAAACCGACGGTCCACACGCGATCAAACCAGCCTTTCATCTTGGCCGGGCAATCGGTCCACCACACTGGATAGATGAAGACCCAGACATCGGCGGCTGCGAGAGCGGCCTGCTCTGCCGCCACATCGGCCGCTACAGGCGCGCTGGCTTCATAGGCGGACTCGCGGGCATACTCTTCAGGAGTAAGATCTGGGGAGAAGGCCATGCACAAATACGACTTTGAGTTGAAGTGTCTGTCTCTGGAAGACATATAGCTTCTGTACTCCAGATTATATCTTTTCTCATGGTTGTTCTTCGCAATCTTGGGCCGTTTATCGTTAACTTGCCCAAACTGAACTCGCCCTTAACAAATAAGCTGACAATGGGTAATCGCAAAATTTACTATGTGCTGAGAGTGTCTACGAAGTAATCCAGTACGTCAACGAGTTCTTCCAGTTTATCGTCATCTAGAGGCAAATCTATATTTGAGATAACATAATCGCCAGTATCGTAATTACTTAACGCCAGTCGATCAAACAGGACGTGTCCATGGCCGGTATCTGGATCTATCTCGTCAGCATTAAGGCTAACCGAATAATTACATCCGTCTCGCCTCACGTTTACCCACATCCAGTTACTCAAGTCAAAGGGCTCCATCCTACCACCACTGGTGTAATTGGCAAGGCCGCGTCCAGCCTTCGGGCTATAGGGGTTTGCCAGCTCTTTTGTAAACAGCATGTTCATTACTGTCCAACCGCGCTCCAGCAGTTTGGAAATAATCTTGTCGCGTTCATGTGACCTCGCTTTGATGTAAGCGGCCTTGGCAACATTGAACGCCTGGATATCATCAGTAGGCATAAGGCCATTCCCCTTTCGTAACTTCGGGATATGTCACAAAACATTATAGTGGAATAGGGCATATCTTTTGCGAGTCTCAATTGTACCCTATCCCCAGCGGCTTGACCGGTGGGCAAATCCGGATGAGAGCTGGAAATTGTGCAAATCAATAGAGCCGATAACCACCAGTAGGATGCCAGCCACGCCTGTGTCGGCGCTAGCGATAAAGCCGTTGCCGGGACATTCGGCGGGCTTCTCAGACAAAGCAAGACTGAATAAGCTATACTATTGAAACCACGGTAACAACTACTGTGGTAACAATTACGAGGATAATAAAGGTGGCCACATGAAGTTCTACAACAGGGAGTCACAGCTTGCTGAGATGAAGCGTATTCAAAACCTTGCCTTTAAAGAGCACTCCAAGATGACTGTTGTAACCGGCAGGAGGCGCATCGGTAAAACCAGTCTGATTCATCGAGCGCTTGAAATCGGTGGGAAGAAGAGTATCCCGACTATCTACTTTTTCGTGACAAGAAAGAGCGAGGCGGCACTGTGCAGAGAGTTTGCAGAGACGGCCAGCCGAGCGCTTGATCTGCTCATACCCTATGAAATAGGCAGTTTTGGCCGCCTGTTTCGGGCGCTCATGGAAGTTGGAATGAATCGCGCTTTCAACCTTGTAATAGACGAATTCCAGGAATTTGACTATGTCAATCAGTCGATTTTTGGCGACATCCAGAATCACTGGGATCAAATGCAGAAAAAGACGAAGGTGAACCTAGTCATCAGCGGCTCTGCGTATTCGCTAATGAACAAGATATTCAAAAACAGCAAGGAACCTCTTTTTGGGCGCGCTGATAACATACTCACCCTGCAAGCTTTTTCGCCATCTACCCTCAAAGAGATACTGCGCGATAATTTTCCCAAATACACTAATGACGATTTGTTGGCGCTCTACTCCTTTACCGGCGGTATCCCAAAATACGTAGAACAGTTGTGCGACTCCGGATCTTTGTCTGTCGCGAAAATGATTGACTTTATTGCCCGGACAGACTCTCCGTTCATCGATGAAGGCAAGAATCTGCTGATAAACGAAATCGGCAAGAATTACGGTATCTACTTTTCCATCCTCTCGGCCGTGTCCGGTGGAGCAACGGCACAAAACAGCATTGAGGACATCGTCGGCAACCTTTCAATCAGTGGGCATATAAAACGTTTGATTGAGGATTACCAGATACTCACCAGACGCCGTCCGATCCTGGCAAAGGACGGCAGTCATACCGTTAGATACGAGATTGAGGATAACTTCTTGCACTTCTGGTTCGCCTATTTTGATAAATATCGCTCGTTGATAGAAATAGGCAATCTGGAAACGCTGCATAAAATTATTGCCGATTCCTACACGACCTATTCTGGTCTGATGCTGGAGAGGTATTTCAAAAAACACTTGGCTGAACAAAGAAGCTTTAGGGATATTGGCTCCTGGTGGGAATCTAAGGGCAACGAGAACCAAATTGACATCGTGGGTCTGCGCTTGGAGAAGGACCGTGCACTGGTTGCCGAGGTCAAACGCAAGCAGGAGAACTTCAGGATGAGCAAATTTGAGGAAAAGGTAAGGCATCTGAAAGAGAAGGCCATGCCCCAGTACGGGCTTGAGCTGAAATGCCTGTCACTGGAAGACATGTAGACTTGGCGCGGATTGCGGTAGCACTGTTCCCAAGCGTCAGTTAACGAAATTCGCGAACCTTCACACATTTTTATGGCAAAGGAAGTGCAACACTAACAGGTTTACTGCCTGAAAAATGGGTTTCGGGCAGCAATCTAACGGGTGGCCTCCTAGCGAGCCGCTAAAGCAGTTGCACAAATAATTCGACCCAAATTTGACTCTGAGCCACAACCACCCCACTTTGAACAACAAAAAAGAGGCTCGCGAGCCTCTGAGCTGGGGAAATCCGGCGGGATGTGCAGGGCTTGTTAAAAAGATTGTCTCACATTTTTCTCACATCAAAAACCCAGAAATGAGCCTCTGACCTGCGATTTCTTGGCGGGATGTACGGGACTTGAACCCGCGACCTCTGGCTTGACAGCG
>JAITDU010000011.1 GCA_031282405.1 Coriobacteriales bacterium
CTTCCCCCTCTTCCTCACTATAGGGCAGATAGATGAGACTTATCCGCTGCCCAGCGTAGGTAGATGCGGAGGACTCGATATAGGCATCGATCTCATCCTGGGTGGGGTCGCTTGCCTGCGCGTTAGCTGCCATCAGTTCATCGTAGACGGCATCTTTCTGGAGATTAAGCACGTAGGCAGCTTCACCACGATAGCCGTTCTCCGTCAACCAATCCGTCCAACCATCCTCACCCACGCTGTCTTTCTGCTCGGCCAGTTGGGTTTCGATCTCGCTTTCATCTGGTGTAATGCCGATGTTGGCAGCTTCGGTAACGACCACCGAGGGCAGGGCTAACACGTTGCGGATGACCGCCTCGCGCAGGGTTTCAGGCGTCCAACTATACGATTCCAGATAGGATACCCAGTCCTCATCACTCATTGTCTCTCCGGTGGTCGAGTCCACACGCATATTGGTCTCGATGTAGTTGGTGACCTCACTTTCCATGATCGCCACATCACCGACCTGTGCGGCCACGCTATCAGCCCCTGTCGCCGCAGCGCTATCGACACTGGATAAGGACGTTGGCAGGGGGATCTCGACGAAGTGGCCTACGGCGAAACCGATAGCGAAAGTAACAAGGATGCCAACAGCGCCCCATACTACGATTGTTTTAAAGGGCAACAGCCTCTGCGGAAGCGGCGTGTTTGCATTCTGCAAAGCCTTGCCCTTGTTTGAGGCGGCCTGGTTATTTTGGTTTGCCCAGTTCTGCGTTGACCTGCGTCTTTTGGCCATGTTATCCCCTGTTCCATCGATGACGGTAACCGTTTTCGTCGGCAGTATATCATTGCAACCTGAATACACCCTGAAACTCACGAGGGGGAGGGGCAGCGCAACCTCTGCCTTGCGCTGCGAACGAAATAACATTTTGGTAACACGGGGGGAGGGTGGGCGGTAGTGTGCTAAACTGCATAAGTTAGCATTTTATAATTTTTGGAATCCCCACTGTTGTCTTGTTGTATGGTCGTTGCGCTTTTGGTTCAACGCGCAAGTCGACGCTGCGGACGGGCAAGTTGCGTGTGGGAGAAAAGGAGAGCGAGGGTTAAGATGAACACTGGAAAGATCGCGCGCGTTGCACTAGCAACAATTTTGGTGGTGGTTCTGGGGTTGGGACTGCTCGGATGCGCAACGCAGCCTACGGGACAAGAGGCCGATAACGGAGAAGTCAGCGCCAGGACGGCTGATTCCACATTAGACGAGGCGGCCAGCTTCCCCGTCACCATCAAACATATTTATGGCGAGACCGTTATCACAAGCAAGCCAGAGCGCATCGTCACCATCTCCTGGTCCAATCAGGACGTACCACTGGCCTTGGGGGTCCTGCCTGTGGGCTTCTCCGAAGTGACCTATGGAGCTGCTGATGAGAGCCGTATGCTCCCCTGGACCAAGGACAAAGTTGCGGAATTGGGAGGCATTGCGCCGGTCATCTTCAAGGATACCCAGGGCTTCGACTTCGAGGCTATCAGCGACCTCAGTCCCGACCTCATTCTGGCCGCCCAAAGCGGCATAACGCAGGAGGAATACGACATCTTAAGCGAGATCGCCCCTACCGTTGCCTACCCTGGCAATCCTTGGTTGACCAGCTGGCGCGATACTATCACATTGCAGGCCACGGCGATGGGCATGAAAGATGAAGGCGAGCAACTGGTCAGGGATCTAGAAACCACCATCAGTGACTCGGCGGCCAAGTATCCCCAGATCAAGGGCAAGACAGTGGCGTTCGCCTACATCGAACCCACCGACTTCTCCACCATCTCTATCTACGGCGTCACCGACTCTCGGACGGCCTACCTCGCCGACATGGGGCTGGTGACATCACAAAGCGTGAAGGAACTGTTTGCGGATGACCCCGGGGCCTTCTACATGGACGTCAGCGCCGAAAACGTGGATGCACTCTCTGATGTGGATATTATCGTGTCCTACGGCGACGCCAGTTTGCTGGTCGCCCTGCAGGCCGACCCGCTTCTGGGCAGCATACCGGCAGTGCAGCGCGGCTCCGTTCTGCTCGTCGGCGACACCACGCCGCTGTATTCGGGGGCATCGCCCAGCGCGCTTTCCATCCCTTACGTTACCGAGGACTACGCCCGCCAACTCGCTGAGGCCGCTGACAAGGTGGGCTGATGCCCACCGCTGATGCTGCTGTCAACGCTGCCAGCGCCGCGTTGCCCGCCAAGCCCGCTTCACCTGCCCCCGCGTCGTTCTCAGCGCGGGGGCGCAGGCGTTTGGCGGTAGGGCTGGGCTTGCTGGCGCTGCTGTTGGCGGCGGCGGCCTCCCTGGCTGTCGGCGCCCGCGAAGTGCCGTTGGCCGATGTAGTCCGGGCCCTTTTCGGCTCGGAGCCCTACAGCTTCTCCGAGCTGGCCGTCCGCGAACGGATGCCCCGTACCGTGCTGGCCCTGGCCGCCGGAGTGGCCCTGGGGGTCTCTGGGGCGCTCATGCAAGCCGTGACCCGCAACCCCCTTGCCGACCCCGGCATCCTCGGGGTGAACACCGGGGCCGCGCTATTCGTGGTGGCAGGGCTGGCCTTCTTCGGCATCAGCAGCCTTGGCCAATACGTTTGGTTGGCCTTGCTCGGAGCCTTCCTCACCGCCGTATTCGTCTATGCTGTGTCCGCCTTGGGACGCGGTGGCTCCACGCCTATCAAGCTGGCCCTGGCCGGTGCAGCTGCCACCGCCGCTTTTTCTTCTTTGATCAGCGCCCTGCTCCTGCCGCGCATCGACGTGATGAACACCTTCCGCTTCTGGATGGTGGGCGGTGTGGGCGGCGCAGAGTGGGAGAGTCTGCTTGTCATAGCGCCTCTGCTGGCGATGGGGCTTGCCCTGGGTCTGGCCGTCACCCCGGCGCTCAACGCCCTGGCCTTGGGCGACGAGGTGGCAAAGGGTTTGGGCGTACGCATCGGTTGGCTGCGACTGGCCGCGGCAGCGGCAGGGGTCATGCTCTGCGGGGCGGTGACCGCCGTGGCCGGCCCCATCGGCTTCGTGGGTTTGATGGTGCCGCACGCGGTACGTCTGCTCACCGGCCCCGACCAGCGCTGGATAGCGATGCTCTCAGCGCTTTACGGGGCGGTGCTGCTCACGACCGCCGACGTCATAGGCCGCATCGTCGCACGTCCCGGCGAGCTGGAGGTCGGCATTGTCACCGTGATCATCGGAGCGCCCGTCTTTATCGCTATAGTCCGTAGATACAGGGTGCGAGAGTTATGAGCGACGCCCTGGCCATACTGCGCCAAGGCCGGCGGCGGCGTTGGCGGCGGCGGCTTCTGGTCACGGGCATCCTCGTGGCGCTGGCGCTGGTGCTGGCTGCTGCCCTGCTGATGCTGGGCAACACCATCTACCCCGCGCAAGACGTATTCAGGGTGATTATGGGTGAGAAGGTCACGGGGGCCTCCTTTGCGGTCGGCACACTGCGCCTGCCGCGGATGATCGCTGCCGTGCTGGCCGGGCTGGCCTTCGGCGCTGCCGGTGCTGCGTTCCAGACCATGCTGCGCAACCCCTTGGCCAGTCCGGACATCATTGGCATCAACTCCGGTTGCAGCGCCGCCGCCGTGACCTGTATCCTGCTGTTCAACATGAGCGGGGCTGCGGTCTCGGCCATCTCGGTGTTGGCCGGCCTTGCCGTGGCGGCGCTCATTTACCTGCTTGCCTACGGACGTGAGGGCGCCAGCGGCCGCCTGATCCTGATGGGCATCGGTGTGGGCGCGTTGATGGATGCCGTGGTCTCCTATATGCTGCTCAAAGGCTCAGAATACGACATCCCCGCCGCCTACCGCTGGCTTACCGGCAGTCTCAACGCCATGCGCATGGACGAGATGGGGTCTCTGGCCATAGCCGTGGCTATCCTGCTGCCACTGGCGCTGGTGTTGGCCCGCAGCCTGGAGGCCGTAGAGTTGGGTGATGAAACGGCCCACGCCCTGGGCGCGCGTGTCGAGCGGACGCGGATACTGCTGATTCTTTGTGCCGTGGGGCTGGTGGCCTTTGCCACCGCCACCACCGGGCCCATTGCCTTTGTGGCCTTTCTCTCCGGGCCCATTGCCAGTCGTCTAGTGGGGACAGGAAAACCCCATATCCTCCAAGCGGCGCTGGTAGGCGCCGCGCTGGTACTGGCTGCCGACCTGCTTGGCCAGTTCGCCTTTGACACTCGCTTCCCGGTGGGGGTAATCACAGGTATCCTTGGTGCCCCCTACCTGCTGGTACTGCTTATCCGTTTAAACAGGAAGGGGAGTTCGCTATGAGCGTTATGCATCGTTATGTGGTTGAGGGGGCAGTGGTCGGCTATGGGCGCGTCCCTGTCGTACACGGAGTAGAACTGGAGGTACCGACGGGCCAGGTGAGTGTGATCATCGGCGCCAACGCCTGCGGCAAGTCCACGCTGCTCAAGGCTATGGCTCGGCTTCTGTGCCCCTCCCAGGGTGCCGTGACCTTGGACGGCCAGCGGATAGACAAGCTGCCCACCCGCGCCTTGGCCCGCACGCTGGGCCTGCTCCCACAGTCACCCATAGCCCCGGAGGGCATCGCCGTTGCCGACCTTGTCGGACGGGGGCGCTTTCCCCACCAAGGCTACCTGCGCGGCTGGAGCAGCGAGGATGAGGAGGCGGTGGCAGAAGCGCTGGAGATGATGAACATCGTCGACCTGTCCGACCGCAGCGTAGACGAGCTGTCGGGTGGACAGCGCCAACGCGTCTGGATAGCCATGGCCCTGGCACAACGCACCGACATCCTTTTATTGGACGAGCCCACCACGTATCTGGACATAGCCCACCAGGTAGAGATACTGGATCTGCTTAGCGAACTGAACCGCACCCGTCAGACCACCATCGTTATGGTGCTGCACGACATCAATATTGCCGCCCGCTACGCCGACCGCATCTTCGCCATGTGCAACGGTCGGCTCATAGCCCAAGGCCCACCAGCAGAGATAATCACCGAAGAGCTGATGCGCGAGGTATTCTCTCTGGACTCTGTGGTCATCAGCGACCCACAGTCGGCCTCGCCGGTCGTTCTGCCCAAAACGCGTGTGAAGCATCAACCAACTGATTGCGACGCCCGTGATTGCACCGTTACGTCTGCCGTCGATGCAGCCTGATGCCATCTGACTACCAGCCGCCGCCACACTGGAAACGCACGGTCGCCCTGGTCTGGAGCGGACAGGCGGTGTCCTTCCTGACATCTGGGGCAGCCGGCTACGCCATTGTCTGGCACCTCACTGAGGCCACCGGTAGCGCCGTTGTCCTGGCGGCTGCCAGCATAGCGATATACCTGCCCTACGGCATCTTCGGGCCTTTTGCCGGTATTATCGTCGACCGGTTGGACCGCAAGGTGCTGATGATCGTAGCCGACATGGGAATCGCTGTCGTTTGCGCGCTGACGGCTTTGCTGATAGCCTTAGGTATGATGAGCGTGCCTTTGGCCGTCGCCATTCTCGCTTTGCGCAGCGTGGGGCAGGCCGTTCACTCGCCCGCCATGCGGGCGTCAATGCCGTTGCTGGTTCCCGACCGCCATCTGGTCCGCCTGGCCAGCCTCAACCAGGGGTTGGCAGGAGCCGCACATATCGTCGCCCCGGCCCTGGGTATACTTCTCTATACCGCCTTGGGCCTGCAATTCGTGTTGCTGGCCGACACGTTCGGGGCCATAGTGGCCTGCTCGCTTCTGGCAGTTGTGCGCATTCCAGCAGCCCAGATGACCAAGGCTGAGCGTAGCGGCTTGCTCAACGAGATGCGCGAGGGACTGGCATCGATTCGCGAACAGCGCGGTCTGGGTATGTTTATAGTCTTTGTGGCGCTGACCTGCACGGCGCTGGCTCCCATGGCATCCTTCCTGCCGCTGATGACCTACGAGCACTTTTCACTTGGCGGTTGGGAGGCATCCCTGGTGGAAGCAGCTTTCGGGATCGGCTATCTTGCCGGCTCAGTGGTACTGGGCGTCTGGGGAGGTGGTCGCAGGCTGTTTGCGTTGATAGCGGCGGCTGCTTTGGCGGCTGGTCTCATCGCGTCAGGCTGCGGGTTGCTGCCGTCGAGTGGGTTCTTGACCTTCGTGGTGCTGGCCGCCCTGATGGCTTTTGCCGAGTCTTTCTACGGCGGCCCTATTGGTGCGCTGTTCCAGCGCCGCATCGTCCCGTCCAAGCTCGGGCGGGTGCTGGCGATCAATGACAGTGCGTTTTGCCTGGCTACTCCCCTTGGCTTGCTGTTTGCCGGCCCTCTCGCCGAGGCCGTAGGTACGGGCGCTCTGTTCGTCATATCCGGATCGCTGCTGGCCGCCATCGCACTGCTCGGCCTGCTTGCCCCCACATTGCGAGGGTTGGACAGGCAGTCTTCTCCACAGTAGGTGGTGGGGGCGGGGCAACTGCAGATGACTTCTATACGTTCGAAACCACTGGAAAAGTCCCTCTTCCCGTCATTTTGTGCGAAGCGCAGTCGCTTTAGTCCATTTGCACAGGTAACACTTATGTTGATACTGCGATTCGGCTGCGCCGAACGCAGCATGACGGGACTTTTCAAGTCACCTTCAAGTCACTATATCATTCTATTAAACGAATATCAGTTCCGCCGCCTTGCGCAGATTCCAGCAAGATGTAGGCTTGCCCCAACGTGATTTTATCGGCCTAAACGAGTGGATGGCTCTATTCGTCAGCACCGGCAACCTCAATCGTGACGGTTGGTCGTAGACTGTGCTACTCGTCTGACGACCGCTGCATTCCACTTCCCCCGAACTGGGCTTTCGATCAGGTTAAAGAGTATCCGCTGTGGAGTGCGGATGGAACAATTGACATCGATAAGGATGTGACATCTGGGCGCTATCTGGGATTTGACCATTTGGATAATGATAACTTTGCGACTGTTGCAAGCATTGACTTCAAGTATTCTTTGACTGAGCAAACCACTACTGCATATGGCATCAGTTGGAAAGACATCTGGTTTGCAGAATCAACTGCTGCGTACAACCCCAAACTTGCGACTGCGGCAATGGCGCTTAGCGCATTGGCTTACTCAAGGATGACCAAGGTAGAGACGGGTTTTCAAAAGTTCGGGTTTGCAAGTACTGATATTGCAAGAACAGAATTTTTGAACAATACCTCCTCAGGTTGTTTTACCGGAAGCATAACTGTCCAGTCAACCTGGGGCAATTCACTCTGCCTTGCGCTGCGAACGAGGTGTCTGGGATTTTCGCGTGTTTTGGCATAATTTCCTGCGGCAGTTTGTCAAGGACTTCTTAATCGCAACTCTTTTCCTCGGCGCACCTGTCAAGTACATACTGTTTCGGCAAAAAGCCGAAAAGGATAGGGATTCTTGTGTCAAGGACTGTTTTTTTTTGAGCGGGAAAGAAAAGGAGGGACACCCGTACAGAAGCCCGTAAAGGGGAATCAACAGCCTTCAGGTTCTTTTAAGCCTCCTTGTTTATCATAGAATATTAGCTGCCTTAGCCTGAATTCATTATCTATTATGGTGCGGATTGGTTTTCTATGTGGTCACCTTTTCCGGATTTTTTCTCAACCCAGTATCTGATTGATACTTTTTTTTCACTGTCAGGCTTGGTTAATGCTATCGTCGTCCTCATAGCGGTTTCGCTGGTATTCTCCTTTGCACTTTATCGGTCGGCTAATAGAACCCAAGTTTCAAAAGTCAAGCTGTCGGCCATCCTTTTTGTTTCCGCCTTCAACCTGATCGCTGTATCCTCCTGTTTCATTTTCCTCGTCAAACCGTTGCAAGATTTCCTGACGACGTTTTGGTGGGTCTTTGCCGTGCCTTTAGTCTGGTGGCCTCTCTCGGGGTTTTCTCTTGTGCTTTCCAGTGGACTCCTTCTTATCTTCACTACGGGTTTTATCATCTGCAGAAAGTGGGAGAGCTTTCCGGCAACAAGGGAACGGCCGATGCGCTCTTTTGTTGTCTCAGTCATTGCGTACGCAAGTCTCTATGCCATAGCGTGTCCAGGTCTTACACTGCTGGGTAGTCTGATATGCGAAATCTTCTTCGCTTTATAGTTTTTCGGGCAAACCCCAGAATGCAAAGAGCGGCATCCCAACAAAGTGCAAGCTGTTGTCCAGACGCCTGTACGCCTGCTGTTACAGTTGTGGTAGGTTGTTGTAGGATGGGGAGTTGTATTTGGATTCTGGCTTGTCCTGCTGCTGTGGAAAGGAGTAGTTACTATGGCTTGGCCAAACTCTGAGTACCTCTATTTTACGCTTCCGGGCGTGATTGATATTCTTCTTTCAGCCGAAGGTCTGGTTTGTGCCCTAGTGTTTCTCTTCTTGACCTTAGCAATATTCTATGGTGCGTTTTACCGGTCGGCCCATAAAGCCCAAGTTCCGAAAATTAAGATATTAGCCCTTCTAACTGTTTCTCTATTCAATCTACTCGTCGTGGTTCCTTGCGTTTTCATTTTTGCCAAACCTTTGGAAAGCATCGTGCTGGCATTGTGGTGGATGCTTTCTTTTGTTCCTTTTATATTCTCCAGTCTCTTCTTCATAGTCCTTATCGTGGGCTTTGTCGTCCTCAGAAAATGGAGGAATTTCCCGATGACAGAGGAAAGACCCTTGCGCTCCTACTTAAAGCTTTCAATTGCTTTCGAGGCTCTTTATTTGGTGGGATGCCCCGTTCTTGTTGTGTTTCCCACCTACATTTACACTTACGTGATCACTTAAACAAACCCTGTGAAGGAAAGGACACCGATTATGATTCCCGATTTTTTTTCACTATCAGGTATTAGCAAAACTTTTTTTTCAGTGGGAGGCGTGGCTTCTGCTCTGGCGCTTCTGCTCGTGGTATTTTTGGTATTCTGTGGTGCGTTTTACCGGCCCATAGGCAAGGTTCAGATTTCGAAAACTAAGCTGTTGGCCCTTCTTGCTGCTTCCACGTTCAATCTGATTGTCGTATTTCCGTTTGCTATTTTTCTTGCCAGTCCTCTAAAGGCTTATGCTTTTGCATGGTGGTGGCTTTTCGCCTGGTCTCCCTTTACGTTTGCCAGTCTTTTCTTTCTTGTCTTTACGGTGTGTTTTTTCATTTTCAGAAGATGGTCAAACTTTCCAGTAACAGAAGAAAGGCCGGTACTTTCCTTTTTTGGCTTTTCAGTTGTGTTTGAGACACTTTATATTATACTGTCTCCTATCGTTACAGTTGTAGGTGCCGCAATTCTCATGAGCTTCAATCCTGATATTTTTAAAACTCCTCTCTGGTAACTCTTTTTGAACCAATCACATAGAGGAGGAAATGTCGACTCTGCGGTAATCGACATTTCCTTCTAAGTTTTTAAGCGGTAGACAACTTATCCCAACACGTCTGTTTCTTCTAATGCTTGCATCCAGGCGAGATAGATTTCTTGGCAATGCGCATGGAAGATATGGTGATCCAAAGGTTCTGCTGAAAGATAAGGTACGAAACCAGGAAATGCGCCAAACAGCCACGTCACGAGTACTGCCCCATAGACAGGATTCTCAGTTCCCAAAAAACTTGCGAGCAAATCAAAGAAATCATACGTAGTCACAGGTGGGTCTTGTCCATACTCAAGAGTGTAATATGTATTAACATCCGAAGCGTAGGAATAGACACTGGTAACGAAGTTTTCAACTGGCCCAGTTCCTGTTGGCCAATTGTTATAATCATCGTTTGCCAGCAAGTTGAAGTAGCTGTTTGTGCGGTTGTACAATTGCCGGTATGCCAGACTATCGTAGGTGGACACTGAGGGGAGGTCGTACGTCTGGCCGTCCTTGCTAAAACCCCATTGTACAAGCGGCACCCTGGGAACGAAGTCTTCCGGGTTGACGATGTTGTGGATGTTCGCATAGCTGTTCACAGACGTTTTGGTGTTCGGAGTGGCAAACGTATACCCAAAAACATCATTAGCAGAAAAAACATTGTTCGCTATCAGCCTAACGGCAACCAAGTTCGCAGCTGCCGCGCCCCTGCTGTGGCCGGTAACAAGTATCTTCCCAGACCCGTTGCTATGGCTGATGTCTTTTTCGGCCAACCAGGACATAAGCCCTGAATATACATTGTTCGCCGCATCGTCGAAGCCTTTGTGGATAGTAGCGGTTGCCGCACCCCCTGACATATCCATGTTGGATTTCCACTCGTCCTCACTTGCGGTGCCTCTGACATCTACGACGATAAGATTCTCCGTTGTATTGTCGATGCTGATTTCTTTGACAGCAAGAGTATAGCCAATTGGGCCGGTGCCACCGACTTCCACTGTTTCGATGTCATTATTAGAAAACCCGAGTTTCTGGAAACCCGTTGATACCTGCGCCACGCTCGAGTACGCTAGCGCGCTGAGTGCCATTGCCGCAGTTGCGAGCTTGGGGTTGTACTCAGAGGCCGGTTCAGCGAACCAGCTGTCTCTCCAACTGATGCCGTAGACCGTGGTAGTCTCATCAGTCAACGAGCACTTGAAGTCGAAGCTCGCCACAGTTGCAAAGCCCTCATCATCCAAGTGATCAAATCCCATGTAGCGCCCGGATGTCACATCTTTATCAATGTCGAATGTCCCATCTGCACTCCACAAGGGATACTCTTTTACCTGATCGAAGGCCCAGTTTGGTGGAAGCGGAAAACCGAGGTTGCCGCTGTAGCCCGTAGAGAGGTCTCCGACAAAACTGCTTGTGGCCAGTCCTCTCTTGGATACGATCCCACAGGTGTTCCGTGAGCTGTAGATACCGATTCGATAAGGGAAATACTCCGTAGAAGCGTAGGATTGCAGACCTTGGAAGTAAGGCACTACCTTGTCGTAGACCTCGTCTTGCATGAAATCATAGTCAACTGCAAAGTATATGTACTCTGTTGCGGGTACTCCGATTTCGAGAGCCGCCCCTGCTGCCAGTTGGGCATCTGCTTGCCCCTGTGTCCAAGTAAAATAGTTATACTCATTATCCTCACTTGGGTGTTGCTCATAGTAAGCGGTCGGGTCCTGATAGATGACAAACAGCTTAAGGCCGCAGTTTAGGATGTTCTCGGCCTCGCTGCGCGTGAGGGCCTTTGAAACCTCTGTTCCGTCCTCTAAGAAAAGCGAGCCTGTTAAGTATCTGCCAACTATCCGATACTCATCGTTGTAAACAGCAGTAGCCTTTGCAGCAGTTGTCAGACGGGTGGCACAGTCTGCGGCCAAGCCGTCACGGTTAGGATTGCCGGTGCTGACGAATAGGGCCATCCACTCATCCAGACCGATAAAGTCACGCTGTGGCAAGCCTACGTCTTGTTGAAATCTGCGCAAAGCGGCCATAGTGCCCGTGTCGAAGCCTCCAGAAAATGAGCCTGGGTCATAGTCGCTGCCATCGTCTGACCAATTGTAGTAAGGGGTCCTGCCGACACAGTACAGGGCATACTGGGCCAGCTTAATGAAGGCGGCCAGATCAGCGTTGCTGTAAGCGCCGTTCATGCCCCACTGCGTCTCGCCGGTGCCAATGTCTGGACAATATGAGGTGGTTGCTGATCCGAAATAGCCAGTAGCCATAGAGGGAGGCATCCCCTCCTGCGCTTGAAACGCAAGGATTAGAGCCTCATTGGTTGAGCGAGAGTAGTGCCCATCGCACGCCTTGAGGCCCGTATAAGGGAGATACCTATGATTGAGGTCTTGTTGTATCGATCTAATGGCTGTATCGCCGTTACCGACTAATTTGTATTCATCGACCCCAAGAATCGCTTGCAACTGCAGCCCTTCTGCAACATCGGCGACTTGCGCGCCCGTAAGTCCAGCGTCTTCTTGGATTTGCTGCACGGAATTTAGCGTTTCAAGACTAAAGGTACCTGATAATGCGTCTGCAAAATAGCCCTTACCGTACAAGCCACACTGCATTATCTTGACGCGCGGGCCACTGTCTCCTTGGGATAATGGCAAATCGTCACAGGCAGCACTCGTTATACTGCCAAAGACACCTGTTATGTCATCTGAATCCATCGCCAATGCAATTTGCATTGCTGACACCAGAGCTGCCGAAAAGGCACTGCCCGGCAAACCATTGACATTTGTAATGTATGCGTATTTTGGGTGGTATCCATAAGTTTCATTTAGCCATGTTTGGGCCATACTGACTTCGTAAGACATGATTGTTCCTTTCAAGCTCCAATGCTTCTATAGGGTGTTTCTCAAACAGCACTATGATAAACAGAAGGGCTGAAAGCCACCTGAAGGATACGCTGCTTCCCGCGCCAGATCCCGCAAAAGATACTGTTCCGCCTTCAAACATCGTTTGTAATGATAAATGCGTCGAAAGCCGAAGGCCCCTTTCCAGACACTTTTTCGCTTGCCTGTAAACAACGGGCAGTCATGGGAACAGCGTAGCCCCTTCATACTTCACCCCCCCCCCCCCTTGATTTCACCGTCCGCTCCATTATGTGGACAAAAATCAGAAGTTGTAAGACGCAGGATTGATTTTACAACTTCATGACACCTGCCTGACCACAAGCCCCGTAGCAAGCGTGTACTATCATGTGCAGTGGGAAGGAACTTGAACGATTTACCCCTTTCACTGAAGTCGGGTCGGAAGACAGCGTGTCCCCTGGGTTGGTTCTTCCTCCTTGTGATTCATCCCATTATCCTTTCTTTCCTGTCTTCCGTCCCGACTTCGTAAAAACTTCCCACCGCCATGCCTGGTCTGAACGTCCCCCTTTCCGCTCGACTCGGCGACAGCAAAGCGGCTTTGTCTTCTGCCTTTCCTCGGGCATCAGCAAAGCCGCTTTGTTCTATCTGCGCCCAAAAACCATTCCAAGGTTATAGGGGCCATTCACTTGATGTCGATGTGCGCCTACGTCCTGTACCCCTGAGCGATTCGTGCTGCGCGGTGTTACTTAACCCAGGATTGCCTTTTTCAAAAGCATTCAGGGTGCTTTCAGTATCAGCGGTTAGACTTCTCTCTGGTGTTCTTGTGCGGTTGGGAAGGATGGGTACATTATGGAGAAGGTTTTTGGGGCATCACGACGACGGAAATGGCCGTTTGTTTTAACGGGCGTTGTGGTGCTGTTGATTACCGCCATTGTTGTCTTTGTGTTGTTCTTACGATCAGGTGCTGAGGCCGAGACCAATATCGCCCAAACACAGGCCAGTGTTGGCGATGTCTCCACTACGGTCAGCGGCAGCGGCACTGTGGCGGTGGATGTCGTCGATGTGCTTTTGGCCTACGGTGTGGATGTAGAAACCGTTGATGTCGAGGTCGGCGACTATGTCACCAAAGGCGATGTATTGGCCACTCTGGACAGCGATTCTTTAAACGATGCTATCACCGCAGTGGAAGATGACATCGCCGAGGTAGACGAGCTGATTGCCAGTGCAGACACTACTGAGACAGTTCAGATTTTGGCTCCGCTGGCTGCCAGCGTGATGGCTATCAATGCTACCGGTGGTGACGATGCCGCCGTTGTTTCCAAGGAGTACGGCTCGGTGATTAGCTTGCAATTAGCTGACGGCGAAACCCTGAACCTGACCAACAGCGAGGGGACAGTGGCAGACATCTACGTCAGCGTTGGCGAAAGCGTGGCCGCCGACACCGCTCTGTATTCGCTTTCGGTGTTGTCCTCAAAAAGCTCGGCAGCCTCTTTGGAGGTGCAACGCGCCAACCTGATGATCGAGTTGCAAGTGCTCAATGAACTCAAAGCCACCAACCGGATCGTAGCCAGCACCAGCGGCACAGTGGCTGCCGTCCAAATCAGCGACGGCAACAGCCTCTCCGCGTCTTCCGCTGCCAGCGAAAACGCCGCATCGTCAGCAACAACCGGCACTTCTGGGAGTTCTGCAAGTGGTGGCTCTGGCGGCGGCACCGGCAGTGTCAGTGCCAACGTTGGCGGCGGTACTGGTAGCCTGTCTGGTGCCAACGGCAGCACTGCCGACAGCGGTTCAAATTCCTCTCCCTCTACCCCTACCAATCAGACCTATGTGTTGCTCTATGACCTGGGCGGCGGCATGATGTCATCCGGCGCAACAAACCCCTCCAGCTATACTTCCAGCTATCCCAGCTTTGCCCTGAACAACCCTAGTCGCGAGGGCTACAGCTTCATTGGTTGGTCAGCCGAGGGTGGCATCATGGTGCCAGTCAGCGAGCCTCGCGTGCGTATGGAAATACCCAGGGGCAGCAAAGGTGACATCGTTTTTACCGCCAACTGGACACTCATCGGTGACGGCGACTCGGACAGCGAAGACAGTCCGGGCGGTAACGGCGACTCGGACAGCGAAGACAGTCCGGGTGACAGCGAAGACAGTCCAGGCGGTGACGGCGATAAATCAGATACAGAGCCGCCTATCACCGAGAAAGCCAATCTGCGCCGCACGAGCTACTTGGTCCAGGTGGCAGAAGCTGGCGATACGGACTCTCAGGACGACCAAACCGCCGCAGAGGACGAGTCAGCCGCAGACGAGGAGGAGGCCGCCGAGGGGTCCGAGACCACCGAGGTTGACACAATCGCCACCCGCACTGCCGCCAGTTATCAAGGTACGGCCATCCAGATAGAATCCAGCGACAACCTGGTGCTCACTCTCACCGTTGATGAGCTGGACATCTCCAGCCTGGCGGTGAACCAAAGCGCCACGCTTTCCTTTGATGCCCTGAGTGGCAGCTACAGCGGCACCGTGGACAGCATCAACACCTCCAACGCCAGCAGCGACAGCAGCAGCGGTATGGGTGGAGCTGGTAGTTCGGGCTCCAGCTCGGCAAGTTACTCCGTGGACATCGTCTTCGCTAAAGCTGAGGGCATATACACCGGCATGAGTGCCACGGCCTCCATCACCAAAGAGAGCGTCACAGGTGTGCTGACGGTGCCAGCAGCGGCCGTGCAAGAATACGGGGACAGCGTCTATGTCTACACCGAAATGGCCGAGGATGGCACGCTGGCCGGTACAACGCAGATAACCACCGGCCTCTCGGATGGTACGACCATCGAGGTCACCTCCGGTTTGAGCGAAGGCCAGGTAATCTATTACGCCCAATCCACGGGCTCCACCTACGCATCCACTTCCTCCGGCCAACAGGGTGGTAGCACATCTTTTGGTATGGGCGGTGGCGGGCCCAGCTTCTCAGGTTCTGGTGATATGCCCACCGGCGGCGGTGGCCAGCGCAGCTTCGCCATGCCGAGTAACTGAGGCGACGGCCATGTTGGAATTAGTCGAGGTCTATAAGCTCTATCAACTGGGTGATGAGGTGATTCACGCCTTGGACAACGTCAGTCTGTCGATTGATGATGGAGAGTTCGTTAGCATCGTTGGACCGTCCGGTTCTGGCAAATCCACGCTGATGCACATACTCGGCTGCTTGGATACCGCCACGTACGGCACCTATTATCTGGGCGGCCAACCGGTGCAATCCTACAGCCGCAGTGAACTGGCACTGATCCGCAACCTGCAGATTGGCTTTGTCTTTCAAAGCTTTAATCTCATCGGTCGGATGACTTTAGAGGAAAACATCGAGATGCCGCTGATCTACCGGGGTCTGCCTGCCAGCGAACGCCGTGAGCGCGTGGAGCAGGCGCTAAACCGCGTGGGGCTTTGGGAGCGCCGCAAGCACACGCCCAACTCCGTCAGTGGCGGCCAGCAGCAGCGCGCCGCCATCGCCCGAGCCCTGGTCACCGAGCCGACGCTGATTCTCGGCGACGAGCCCACCGGCAACCTGGACTCCAAAACCGGTACTCAGATCATGGAACTGCTCTACGATCTGAATGCCGAAGGTCGCACTATCGTGCTTATCACCCATGACGACTCAATCGCTCGTCAGGCGCCGCGTCGCGTACGCATCATGGATGGACGAATCATCGAAGACGACCGATCCGGGCCGGGCAAAGTGGCCTTGTCGCCGGTGGCGCAGGAGGCTATCGAAACTGTGGGCGCGACATTGCCCCTCGTGCGGCCTGCTTTGACAGGAGCGCTCATATGATGAACATCCTGCAGTCCTTTCGTATGGCCTTTAAGTCCATTGCCACTAACAAGATGCGTGCCTTGCTGACGATGCTGGGCATTATCATCGGCGTCGTCTCGCTGGTGGTGCTGGTCTCCCTTGTCACCAGCGCCACCAGCAGCGTCACCAGTCAGATATCCAGCATGGCCAACGACATGATCACTGTGCAGATCACCGATAGCGGCACTGACCCCATCAAGCTGGAAGACCTTGGCCAGATCGAATCTTTGTCCGACGTGGAGTTGGTGGCACCATCCAACAGCTCCAGTGCTACTGCCAAGGTCGGCACCGATAGCTACAGCGTCTCCATCACCGGCACCAACAACGCCTACTTCCACATCCAGGGCTACGAGTTGGAGGCCGGGCGGTACCTGCTGCAAAGCGATCTGGACAATAACGCCTATGCGGTTGTATTGTCCTACGAAGCCGCAGCCACGCTCTACAGCCGCACCGATGTCGTTGGGCAGAAGCTGAGCATAGACTCCATCAAATACACCATAGTCGGCGTACTGGCCGACAGCGATAGCCTCACCAGTTCCTTTGCATCCAGCAACAGCGTCTACATCCCCTACACTACGGCGATGCGCATTTCTTCCAGTGGCTGGGCTGGTTCGGTAAGCTCGGGTATTTCCACGCTGTATGTGGGCGCTGCCAACGAGACGGCTATCGACGCGGCACAAACTGAGACGGAGGCCTGGCTATTGGCGCGCTTCGGTGATAGCGACGCCTACAGCATCCGCAGCAATGACACTATGGCCGATACTATGGAAAGCGTCACCAACACCTTTGCGTTGTTGCTGGGTGGCATCGCCGCCATTTCGCTTTTGGTCGGCGGTATTGGCATCATGAACATCATGCTGGTCTCGGTCACCGAGCGCACCCGTGAGATCGGTATCCGTAAGTCCGTTGGCGCCACTGACCGCTTTATCCTGCTGCAATTTTTGGTGGAAGCCCTGGTCATCTGTCTGATGGGCTGTGCCATCGGCGTACTCATCAGCACCGTCTGCCTAGCAGTAGTCAATTTTGTGGTTGAAGATTCCACTTACCGCATCGCCTGGTGGATTGTGCTGGTGGCGGTAGCTTTCTCCACCCTCATTGGCGCAGGCTTTGGCCTTTACCCAGCCAGCAAAGCCGCCCGTATGAATCCCATTGATGCCCTGCGTTACGAGTAGCGCTGTGTATAAAACAAAAGCATTTGTCGGAAAAGTAAAAGGAAGGAAAGTAAAATGCCCAAAAACCTCAACCCTATGCCGGGCACTGTGTCCGCTACCAACCAAGCGGATTCTCTGGCCGCGGCAACAGCAGCAGGCACAGTCCCGAACGGTGGTGCGTCCTTGCCGCTGCCTCAGGCCCGGCAGTTCAAACCGGTCAGCAATCTGCAGGCCACCATTATCACTATCCTGTTGGCCTGCGTCCTGATTGTCAGTGCCGCTGGTCTGGTAATGGACATCCTCTCCATCAATCGGACGGCAAGCATGGGCGGAGGCAACTTCAACTCCTCAGGCGGAGAGCGCACCATGCCTGAAGGTATGCCCGGCTTCGACAGCGAAGATGCTGGCACAGGAGCGAGCGGCGGCAGTAGCACCGGTGCCTGACAGCCAGATTGTATGTTGCGGATTTAAGCTAACCAATGGATAGGATGGAACCATCGGCTCATTGGCGTCTGTTATGCCCGCATCTATCGGTTTTTTTTAACATATCAACATATTATCCACCGTTACCTACGTAACCAGTCATCCCCCCCCCTCTTTTCCCCCGTCATTTCCGCGAATGCGGAAATGACGGGGGGAGCGTGACAAGTGAGAAAAAACTCGGAGGTCAGTATGTCGAGGTCAATCTATGATTTTACGGTAAAAGGCATAACAGGCGATGACATAAGCCTGTCGGAGTATAGAGGTAAAGTCCTGCTTGTAGTTAACACTGCCACGAGATGTGGTTTCACACCACAGTATGATGGTTTGCAAGAGTTGTATAAGAAATATGAAAAGCGTGGTTTCGAAATCCTTGATTTCCCGTGCAACCAATTCATCAACCAAGCGCCTAACACAGACAACGAAATCGACTTTTTTTGTACGGTGAAGTATGGCACGACGTTTTCCCGTTTTAAGAAAATCGAGGTAAACGGCAAAAACGAAAGCCCACTTTACACATGGCTGAAAGGCCAAAAAGGTGGTCAATTCGGTGACAATATAAAATGGAATTTCACAAAATTCTTAGTGAATAGGAACGGCGAGGTAGTTAGGCGATACGCGCCGACAAAAACGCCTGCATCGCTTGAGGCTGATATTGAAAAATACTTATAGAAAAATATGAAAAAGGAAGTCTCGTTCGGCAAGTCGAAAGACTTAAATTCTCTTGATGCTGGCAAGTCGTTTTTCATTGGCCCTATTGCATCATTTGAGGAATACTGCGAAAACGAGACTTTCCGCTTAGTACTTGAAAACGGGAACTTTACCTCACTTCCTTCCGGCTGTTTCGTCGTTAACGATGCAAAATATGTCACACATGACCAAACCGGGATTAAGTTAACCGACTACGCTAAGACCCATCTTAAAGAGTGCAGCTTGCACTTCGACAGAGATTTCGACGGCTCAATAACTGATAACGCTAAAGAAGCATCCTTTGATTCGGCAGACCGCAAAAAGTCTTTTCGCAGGCAAACATCGTTCAACCCGAATTCACACAATATGGCGGTTTTCAACCGATCATGCAAACTTCGCGAGTTTTACGATGAACTGATGGAAGATGCCCATTTTCATGCCATAACTGAACTGAACTTCGCGCAGCTTGCTGCCGCACATATCAAACGCAAAGGCTACAACCGCAAAGTCTTTGTCGAAAAAACACAGCTCTCGATCAAGACATATGAGCGAATCATGAATAACGAAATCCCCGCTCCTGCGCTAGAAACAGTCATAGCAATCTGCATTGGATTGCAACTTAGTTTTGAGCACAGTCTACGTTTGCTGGAGGCAGCAGGATACCGGCTTACTTCATCGCCCTTACATATGGCCTACCGAAAACTGCTATCCACTCATATCGGACACTCGATAAAAGCCTGTAATGAAATATTAGTGGCCCTCGGACTACCGCCGCTGAATATGCGCAGCAGTTAATACGTTACCCAGCGCATAACATTTTGCGTCAAGTCGTGTCCACATTTATCCTGCTTACGCTGGCCGTTTTTGTGTCGGCTCAGCGCAACAAAGCTGTAAACAGGCATTTCATTGTCACGCTGTGGCTACCAATCTTTCCATAGTCCCACTGGCTCCCGCTATAGTGATGTCTTGTGTCAATCTCAGCTTAGGGTTGTATTGGAGGTGAAATCAACGTGATGGATATTCGCAATTTGGACGGTAAATTAGTCTGTCGTCTCGACAGGACAACAGGTATTTGTGAGATAAGGCGCAAGGGGTGCAAGACAATTCTCAGAGTCATACCTAAAAAGGCAGTCATAGTTACAAACACAAGAATTGCCTAAACAAATCAATCATTAAAACGGTATAGCCAACTAGCCCGCAGTGCCGCAAGACGGACAGGGTGAACACTGATGTGTTCACCATGCCCGTCTTGTCGTATCTGAGGATAGATTGAAGGCGGCTCCTGCGGGTTCAAAAACCCAAAGGAGTCACGAAATGAAAGTCGAATACACCTACCGTTTCGTCAATGGTGATGAGGTCACCATCAAAATCGACGCTACACGAAAAGAGCTGCTTGAAGATTTCGACCGAGAAGAATACAACAATAACCGCACGGCAAGACGACATCGTATACCACTGGAAACGATTGAGAACTCCGAAGGCTTTGAAGGTCTTAACGATAATCTCCCAGCCCAAGAATACGAAAAGACCGAGATGCGCGCCGCTTTACGCAAAGCCGTAGAAGGGCTGTCTCCGCAGCAACAAGAGCTTATAGACCGCATCTTCTTCGAGGACATCCAGCAAAGCGAAATCGCAAGAGAAGAAGGGGTCAGCAGGGCTGCCATCACACAGCGCCTCAATCGAGTTTTGGAGAAACTGAAAAAACTTCTCGATTAGACCGTTAACAAACGCCTTTCTCGATGCCTATTTATTAGAGGGTGTTTTTTCCTCTTGTGCGTCTCACCTCTTTTTGGCAGGCGCAGAACTTTGAAAACCGTATAAACATTCATCAGGTACATTCCCACCACAGGAGCTTTAAGCTCCGAGCCGCGTAAGGTTGAGGCCGCGACGACATCTGATTGTGTAAGCAGTCAGGCAGAGCGAAGCCCTTCCTCAAAAACCGGGTTGCTCCGGTAGGCGTTGACCAGTGGTGGGCGATACTCACACTGACCGGTAGCTTGAGCGTTGAAGCTGGATATATCCAGTGAGCCGTCGCCCGCAGCCGGAGTGTCTCGGCAAGAGCTGAGGGGGTAAAACCCCGTGGAGCCTGCGGTGGCGTACGCGTCGCCAAAAGCAGCAGGCCGCCTGATGAATCCCGTGGCGTCTTGGGGTGTCGAGGACAAATAAGGATGCTTTGAGATTTTCGGGGCTGGACACAAAGGTGGATTAAACCGAACGCGTCACGTTTTATGTGACCTCAATCGTAAGACCCTTCCCTGTCTGGCCCCCTACATACGCGAGTCTGAGTAGATGAAAGTTATCAAAGGAGGTTAAGCCTGTATGAGCGAATCCATAATGCGGGGCGATCTGTACTACGCCGACCTGAACCCCGTTGTCGGCAGCGAGCAGGGCGGGTGTCGCCCTATTTTGGTAATCCAAAATGACACGGGAAACCGGCACAGCCCTACCATCATTGTCGCGGCTATTACTGGCAAGAATACAAAAGCCATTCTGCCAACCCATTGTGCCTTGGGCGACAGGGCTGGGCTTGATCGTGGTTCCCTCATCTTGCTCGAGCAAATACGCACCATCGACAAGCGGCGACTTAAAGGCTATATCGGTACCCTTAACCCGGAAGATATGCAAAATGTTGACCAAGCTCTTGCCCTAAGCATGGGACTGAAGCGAGGTGTGTTGGAGTGAACAGCAAAAGCAAATCGGAGAGCACAACCTGCTTCGCTTCGAGAAGCAGCAACGAGCATGACGCGCAGAGCGTGACGGACAACGGTTGCAATGTGCGAGTGTTCTTCGCAGCAGAAAGCCTTGGAAAAGACGCATTCCCCTATGTTATAGAACAACTTTTATCTTCTTTCCAAAATGTTCCCAAATCTGCGATAGAGCAATTCGCACCTTTGCGGTAGCTTGAGATTGGCGATAGGATGGATATTGCAGGCAAGCCTGCGGTCGCACCTTGATAATTGAGTGGATATACATCGCCATCCGAATTGAAAACACAAAGGAAGGTGATGTACATGAAACGAGTATTGTGTTTGTATCGCGTATCCACATTGGGGCAAGTCGAAAAAGACGACATCCCCATGCAGAAGCAGTCCTGCCACGAGTTTGTAGCGAAAAATGAGGACTGGAAGATAGTCGGTGAGTATTCAGAAAAAGGCGTGTCGGGCTTTAAGGTGTCAGCAAAAGACCGTGACGCGATACAAGAGTTGCAAAAGGCAGCAATTGAAGGAAAGTTCGACATTCTGCTTGTGTTTATGTTTGACCGCATCGGACGCAAGGAGGACGAAACGCCGTTTGTCGTCGAGTGGTTTGTCCAGCACGGCATTGAAGTATGGAGCGTGCACGAGGGGCAGCAGCGTTTTGACAATCATGTGGACAAGCTGCTGAACTACATCCGCTACTGGCAAGCCTCTGGTGAAAGCGTAAAGACCTCCATCCGCACCAAGACCCGTATGGGTCAGATTGTTCAGGAGGGACACTTCAGAGGCGGTGTCGCGCCTTTTGGATACCGACTTGAACGGCTTGGGCGCACCAACAAAAAGGGACAGGAAGTATACGACCTTGTAGTTGATGAAGCGGAGGCGGCAATCGTGCGCCTTATCTTTGACAGACATTGCAACGCTGGTATGGGGCCACAGACCATTTCAGCGTTTCTGACACAGGAAAAGATACTGAACCGCTCAGGTGAATGCTTCGTCTCCCCGACAATACGCAACATGGTAAAAAATCCGATGTATCGTGGCGTCATGCGAAGCGGAGAATGCACATCAGAACCGTTTGAACATCTATGTATTATTGATGATGTGACATTCTTTCGTTCGCAGGAACTTATCCTCCAACGCTCCGAAAATTATCAGGAGCACAGACGGATACCTAAAAAGACAACCGAGAACTGCCTACTCACGGGCAATATCTTTTGCGGACACTGCGGGGCGCGGCTTATCACGTCTACGGGAGGTAAGAAGTACGTTCGGAAGGACGGTTCGATCAATGACAGACGAACGTGGCGCTATCTTTGCTACAACAAAGTACGGCACAAGGGCAAGTGTTGCGGAAGAACGAGCTACTCAGCAGCGCGTCTTGATGAAGCAATCGCCGGAATCGTTCGAGGACTGCTTGCCGATCTGAAAGATGTTCCACTTTCTTCCATCGGAGATAAGCGGCTTGACACTGAAATCAAAGCAATTAATACAAAACTTTCGCTTGCAGAACGCGAGTTGAGCAAAAAGACAGACGACCTCGGCGCGCTGAAAGCAGAAGTCGTAAGGTCAATACGTGGTGAGAGCAGCTTTACTCCAGACTTGCTAAGCGCGACGATAGTGGAAGCAGAGTGTGAACGCGATGAAGCCGAGCAAACCATCCAAGCACTCTCTGAAGCACTTAAAGACGCTAAGGGAATGTTTGACAGCTTCAAAGAACAACACGGTCGCTATATCAGCTTCGCCGAGATGTTTGATGTGTGTGATGAAAGCGTGAAGAAGATGATTATCTGCGAACTGATTGATAGGATAGATGTGCGTGAAGGCTACAACATTGACATAGCACTGACCGTAACAATGGAACAATATCAGGCTCTCAGGAACAATGCGGAAAACGTAGGCGAGAAGTCAGCATAACAGAGCCGGATTGTCACACTGTTACGATGCAAAAGGGGATTCGGCATGAGCCAAATCCCCGACAGGTCTTGGTGGAGCTTAGGGGGATCGAACCCCTGACCTCGGCATTGCGAACGCCGCGCTCTCCCAGCTGAGCTAAAGCCCCGTACTGCATTTTCAAGCAACTCAGCTATTTTACCGCCAAACGGTTCGCAAGGAAAGTGACTATCGTTTCAGTACCTTTCGCCCTCCCAGCTGAGCTACATCCCCATATTCAGTTGTGTTGGGTGCCTTGCGGACACCGCGAACATCCGCTGGTTTGGCCGTCTGTCCCTAAAACCGGTCGAGACGATTCCAAAAAAGGGCAAGGGGTATTCTAACACACTCACCTCACCATTACATGGTATACTCTCTCCTCGCGCATAACGCAGAACCTGGTGGGTGTAGCTCAGTTGGTTAGAGTGCTAGGTTGTGGCCCTGGAGGTCGTCGGTTCGAGTCCGATCACCCACCCCAAAAAACAAAACGAAGGCTGGCCAAACGGCTGGCCTTCTTGCTTGCCCCCTCCCCCACGCATGCGACGGGCAATCTGATACAATGAGGTTTATGATTCTGAGGTGCGGACATATACTTGTGCGACCACTTGCCGAACTTGCCTTCCAGCAAGACCGGTTCTCTGCGCAGCGCGCGAAAAAACAGACTTACCGAGCGTAAGTTTAGGTGTGGCGAGCCGAAAAGTCCGCCGAATAGAGCATTCTCACAAATTCTAATCATCGGAAAAGGCCTCGGCCTTTACCCGTTTTATCGAAAGCAGGCAAGCAGCATGGCCAGGCGCATTTTCATCACAGGCGACACACATCGGGCACACGACATCAAGAAGCTGACAAACGATTACTTCACTATTGGGCAAACGCTCGACAAGGAGGACTTTGTCATCATCTGCGGCGACTTCGGCTTTATATGGGAGAAGCAGGACTTAACAGACGGCAGGCCGCTCAAGTGGCTGGATGAGCAACCTTGGACAACGCTTTTTGTTGACGGCAACCATGAGAATCACGACCTCTTGGATTCGCTCCCCACCGAACAGTGGTGTGGCGGCGCCGTCCATCGCATCAACGACTCGGTTTTGCACCTTATGCGTGGCGAGGTCTTTGAGATTGCCGGCTACACCTTCTTTACCTTCGGCGGGGCCGACTCGATAGACAAAGGCGCGCGCATTGAGGGCATCAGTTGGTGGCGCAGGGAGCTCCCCAACAAAGAAGAGTACCAGAGGGCAGAGGAGAACTTAAAAGCGCACGGTATGAAAGTGGACTATGTGCTCACACACACCGCGTCAACGCCGATACTGGAGCAGTTCTTCGATTGCCGCATCAGGGAGTCCGACTACCTGTGCGACTGGTTCAAAGAGCTGGAGGAGCAGCTTGACTTCAAGCATTGGTACTTCGGCCATCTGCACGCCGACAGAAAAATGGACGACCGACACACCCTCCTCTACCAGAGAATCATTGAGATTGACGGTGAGGAGTACGAATTC